>CAWCNZ010000011.1:0-11410 GCA_963797045.1 uncultured beta proteobacterium
ATATATCAATCACCTGGAAGATGCGCGCAGCGCCATTGTTTCGCGACAAGAGCTTGGCAAGCTGATCCACGATCTGGTGGACTATACGGTTTCCCACTTCGGGTTTGAGGAAAGCTTGCAGGAAGAAGCGGGATATCCCTTTCTCAAGGCCCACAAGAGAGTACATGAACTGTTTACCAGGCGCGTGTCCGAATTCCAGGATCGTTTCGACAAGGGCGAAGAGATCGCCGAAGAGCTGAATGGCCTGCTGGTCTCCTGGCTGTTCAGTCACATCAAGGGGGATGATGAGGACTACGCCGAGTCAGTGAAACGCCATCTGCAGCAGGGACATGACGTTGTAGAAAGAAAGAAGGGAATGTTTGCCCGCCTGTTCGGCTAACGAACGGCAGACTTCGGACTTCCGGCGGGAGCAATGGCGACGCAATTGCGGCCGTTTTTCTTGGCGGTATAGACGCCTTCATCCGCCGCCTTGATCAGCGCTTCGAAATTGCGCATCCCTTCCTTGCGCACCGCCACGCCTATGCTGACGCTGCCGCGCCATTCCCCACTGCCCGCGGGCACGCGCAGCGCGGCGACCGCCTGGCGCATCTTTTCGGCAAGGCGCGCCGCGCCTTCCTGCGGCGTGTGGGTGCAGATGACAAAGAACTCGTCCCCTCCCAGCCTGCTCACGACGTCGTCGGTGCGCAGGGCATGGCGCAATTCCCGGGCCAACTGGCGCAGCACCTCGTCCCCGGCGTCGTGCCCGTAGTTATCGTTGATCGGCTTGAAACCGTCGGCGTCTATCATCATGCAGGCCAACGGGGTGCCTTTACTGACGGATTCATTCCATGCCCGCTCCAGGCAGTACAAGGCATGGCGGCGGTTGGGCAGGCCGGTGAGCACATCGGTCAATGCGATCTCTTCCAGTTTCCGGTTGGCTTGGGCCAGTTCCCCGGTGCGCTCCGCCACTCTGGTTTCCAGCGTTTCGTTCAAGTGCTGCAGTTCGCGGTTGCGCTCCGAGACTTGCCGGAACAGGCCGGTCAGCGCGTGCAGCAAGGGTTCCACCGCCCCCTCTTTCATGCGCTCCTCGGCGATGAACGCGTCGGCAGCGGTCTGCCCGGACCTGATGGCGTAGATCTGCTTGGCCATGGACTGGTCGGAGCCGAGGATGTGGTAGGCCAGCCAATAGACGAGGAACTTCAGCAGCGGTTTGGCTTTGTCCGGGCTTTCCGGCGCGAACGTGCTGTGCAGTTGCGTCACTTCCTGCAGGAAATTGAAGTGCTCCTGGCGGTGATGCTCCTGATGGCGCGGGTCCACCCCCGCGTCATTCATGAGCGACTCTTCTTCCCTGAAATGATACTGGGCATAGGCCGCCAGTTCCCCGAACACCGTTTCGATGTCTTCGAACGCCACCTCTTCCGGTCGCGTCAGCAGTTCGCCGAACTGGTTGATCACGTCCACCAGATGGTGATGCTGTTCATCGACCTTCTCAAGGCCGGTGACGAAATGCTGGTCCCAGTGGAATGACTCCATGTGATCTCTCCCGAAATAGCAGCCGCCTGAAAACGTCTTGTTATACCTGCCTGTCCATCCTGCGATATTGCACCGCCTCGGCGATATGTGCGGTGTGGATATTTTCGCTCGCCGCCAGATCGGCGATGGTGCGCGCCACCTTGAGCACGCGATGATAGGCGCGTGCCGAAAGATTCAGGCGGGTAATCGCCTGCCGCAGCAGCGCTTCGCCTTGCGCATCCGGCGCACACCAGGAGTCGATCTCGGTGACGGAGAGTAACGCGTTCGGCTTGCCTTGTCGCGCGAGTTGGCGCTGCCGCGCAGCCTCCACCCTGGTCTGGATCGTGGCGCTGCTTTCGCCGTCGGACTGCTTGAGCAAGTCTTCCTGCGGCACAGCGGGCACTTCGATCTGGATGTCGATGCGATCGAGCAAGGGGCCGGATATCTTGCCGCGATAGCGCGCCACCTGATCCGGCGTGCAGCGGCACTTGCCGTTGTAATGGCCGAGATAGCCGCAGGGGCAGGGGTTCATCGCCGCGACCAACTGGAACTGTGCCTTGAAATCGGCACGGCGTGCCGCACGCGAGATGGTGATGCGCCCGCTCTCCAGCGGCTCGCGCAGCACTTCCAGCACGCCGCGGTCGAATTCCGGCAGTTCATCCAGGAACAACACGCCGTGCATGGCGACCGAGATCTCGCCGGGACGCGGATTGCTGCCGCCGCCGACCAGCGCCACGGCGGAAGCGGTATGGTGGGGCGACCTGTACGGACGCCGCTTCCAGTTCTCCACTTCGAACATGCCGCCCAGCGATTGCATGGCGGCTGATTCCAGCGCTTCCTGTTGCGTCATCTGCGGCAGGATGCCGGGGAAACGCGCGGCCAGCATGCTCTTGCCGGTGCCGGGCGGGCCGCTCATCAGCACGCTGTGCGACCCGGCGGCGGCGATCTCCAGCGCGCGCTTGGATTGCGCCTGCCCTTTCACCTCGCGCATGTCTGGATAGTGCGGTGCAACAGATTGCGTGTCCGGGATGTGGCGCGTCAGCGCATCGCGCCCGGCCAGATGTGCTGCGACCTGCAGCAGCGACTGCGCGGGATAGACCACGGCGTCTTCCACCAGCGCGGCTTCCGGCGCATTCACCGCGGGCAATATGAACGCGCGTCCGCTGTTGGCGGCGCGATAGGTCATCGCCAGCGCGCCGCGTATCGCGCGCAGTTCGCCGGTCAATGCCAGCTCTCCGGCAAACTCGTAGTCGTTGAGCCGGTCGGCAGGTATCTGCCCGGATGCGGCGAGGATGCCGAGCGCGATGGGCAGGTCGAAGCGCCCGCTTTCTTTCGGCAGGTCGGCGGGCGCGAGGTTGACGGTGATGCGGCGCGCGGGGAATTCGAACTGGCAATTCTGCAAGGCCGCGCGCACGCGGTCCTTGCTTTCTTTCACTTCCGCTTCGGGGAGCCCGACGATGGTGAACTGGGGCAGGCCGTTGGCGAGGTGCACCTCGACGGTGACCAGTGCCGCCTCCATGCCTGCAAGGCCACGACTGTATAGAACAGCCAGCCCCATGATGGACTACTTGTTGTTTTCCAGTGCAGCGAGTCGCGCTTCCAGCTTTTCCAGGCGCTGCGCCAGCACGTCGTATTCCTCGCGCGTGACCAGATCGAGTTTGGCGAAACCCTGTGCCAGCAGCGCGCGGGCGTTCTTCTCGAAATCCTTGGCAGGACTGTTGGCGACGGCCTCGTTCAGTTTGGATGACATCTCTTCGAAGAATTTTGCGTTCAGCATGCCGTTGCTCCTTAAATGAATATACGGTTAGTGTAACAAATACCGGCGCACTGCTCGGGTGCGCCGCACCATTTTCGTGCATGGACTTGGTGCGCCAGTGCTCATGGATCGGAGCGCGCCTTGTTGCAAACCCAATACTGTCAAGCCTTTCAGCGGCTGGCACAGTTTCTGCTGATAGGTTGGCGTGGATGCTTTTATCCCACTTCAACTTACCAAGAAAGGAAACACCATGCTTAAGAACAAACTGCTTGTTGCCGCGCTGGCCTCCGCTTTTGCAATGCCCGCCATGGCTGAATTCACACCCAGCTCTAACGTGAGCCTGGTGAGCGACTACCTGTACCGCGGCATCTCCCAGTCGGGTGCCAAACCCGCTATCCAAGGCGGTTTCGATCTGGCTCACTCCAGCGGTGCCTACATCGGTATGTGGGGTTCCAGCATCAGCTGGATCAGCGATGGCGGTCTTGCAACCAACGCAGGTTTGGAGCTTGATACCTATGCAGGCTACAAAGGCGCTGCCGGTGATGTTGCTTACGACGTGGGTTTCCTGCGCTACAACTATCCGACAGGAACATACGTCGATCCAATTCCCGCCAACTTTGCTAAGGCAGATACCAACGAAGTCTATGCAGCCGTGACTTACTCCATCGTAACCGCCAAGTTGTCGTATGCGCTGGGCGACTTGTTTGCAGTTTCTAACGCGAAAGGCTCCACTTATGCGGAGCTGAACGCGAGCTACGCGATCCCCGACACGGGCGTTACTGTCGGCGCACACTACGGTAAGCAGACTTACAAGGGCAGCTCTGCTGATGCCTTGAAAGCCGGTGGCGCAGACCCGACTTACGCCGACTACAAACTGAGCGTCACCAAGGACTTCAGCGGCTATGTTCTGGGCCTGGCTTACAGCAGCACCAATGCCGCCAAGGGCACTGGCAACTACTACCACGTTCTGGGCAAGGACCTGGGCAAGAGCACCGTCGTATTGTCTCTGAGCCGCGCGATGTAATCACTGGGGGCGGTGCGCCGTCTCCCGCAGGGGGCGGCATGCAAATCTAAAGGAGAACTGAAGATGAAAATGGTCACAGCAATCATCAAGCCGTTCAAGCTCGACGAAGTGCGTGAAGCATTGTCCGCCATCGGCGTGCAAGGCATCACCGTCACCGAAGTCAAAGGCTTCGGCCGGCAAAAGGGCCACACCGAGTTGTATCGCGGTGCGGAATACGTAGTGGATTTCCTGCCCAAGATCAAACTGGAAGCGGCGATCAAGACCGACATGCTGGACCAAGTGATCGAGGCCATCGAAAAATCCGCCCAGACCGGCAAGATCGGCGACGGCAAGATCTTCGTGCAAGACCTCGAGCAAGTGATCCGCATCCGTACCGGCGAGACCGGCCCGGAAGCCTTATAAGGAGCGATGAGATGAAGAAATTTATAGCACTATTCACGCTGCTCGCCGTGCTGTGCGGTCTGTCCGCGCCGGCGTTCGCAGACGAAGCGGCCCCCGCCGCAGCGGTAGCGACTACCGAGGTGGCCCCGGCTACCGAGGCTGCTCCCGTCGCCGCCCCGTCCCCCAACAAGGGGGACACGGCCTGGATGCTGACCGCCACTTTGCTGGTGATCATGATGTCCATCCCCGGACTGGCCTTGTTCTACGGCGGCCTGGTGCGCAGCAAAAACATGCTGTCCATGCTCATGCAGGTGTTCGCCATCTTTGCACTGATCACCGTGCTGTGGGCGGTCTACGGCTATTCGCTGGCGTTCACCACGGGCAACGCGTTCATTGGCGGCTTCGACCGTCTGTTCCTGAAGGGTGTCTTTGATCCGGTATCGGGCGCTGTCGCCAATGCCGCCACCTTCAGCAAGGGCGTGTACATCCCCGAGTTCGCCTTCGTCGCCTTCCAGGCCACGTTCGCGGCCATCACCGTGGCACTGATCGTCGGTGCGTTCGCAGAGCGCATGAAGTTCGGTGCGGTAATGCTGTTCTCGGCACTGTGGTTCACCTTCGCTTACCTGCCGATCGCTCACATGGTCTGGTTCTGGGCGGGTCCCGATGCCTACACCGATGCCGACGCTGCCGCTGCTGCAACTGCGACTGCAGGC
Organism: uncultured beta proteobacterium; assembly: GCA_963797045.1. Lineage (GTDB taxonomy): Bacteria > Pseudomonadota > Gammaproteobacteria > Burkholderiales > Gallionellaceae > Sideroxyarcus. The sequence continues at coordinate 5,366 of CAWCNZ010000011.1, forward strand.
TGGCTGTTCCAGAAGGGCGCGCTCGACTTCGCCGGCGGCACCGTGGTGCACATCAACGCCGCTATCGCCGGTCTGGTCGGCGCCTTCCTGGTCGGCAAGCGCGTCGGTTACGGCAAAGAGCCGATGGCTCCGCACAATCTGGTGATGACCATGATCGGCGCTTCCCTGCTGTGGGTGGGCTGGTTCGGTTTCAACGCAGGTTCCGCGCTGGAAGCGGGCGGTACGGCTACCCTGGCTTTCGCCAACACCCTGATCGCCACTGCTGCTGCAGTGCTGACCTGGATGGGCGCGGAATGGCTGCTGAAGGGCAAGCCCAGCCTGTTGGGTGCAGCATCCGGTGCGGTTGCCGGTCTGGTTGCCATCACTCCGGCCTGCGGCTGGGTCGGCATCGGCGGCGGCCTGATCATCGGCGCACTGGCTGGTGTGGTCTGCTTCTGGGGCGTGACCGGTCTGAAGAAGCTGCTGGGTGCGGATGATGCGCTGGACGTGTTCGGCATCCACGGCATCGGCGGCATCCTGGGCGCGCTGCTGACCGGCGTGTTCAACGGCTTCGACATGGGCGGCACCGGCATCATCGACTACGTGAACAACACCATCGTCACCACCGAGATCGGCCCGCAAGTGTGGATCCAGGCTCAGGCTGTGCTGACGACCGTGGTCTGGTCCGGCGTGGTCGCCTTCGTCTGCTACAAGATCGTCGACCTGACCATCGGTCTGCGTGTGGCTGAAGATGCGGAACGCGAAGGTCTGGATACAACGTCTCACGGCGAAAAGGCCTACAACCTGTAAAGCACCACAGGCAGGCTGAGAAAGGGGCATCTTCGGATGCCCTTTTCATTCGAGACACAAGTTAGGAGAACCAAAATGTCTGGAGAGATGGAGATACTGTTTTCGTTGGCCGGGCGGATGCACGTGTTGTTGCGGCGCGAGATCAACCGCATCATCGACGTCGAATGGATGTGCGCCGATGCCGCGTATGCGAAGGAAGTCATCAAGCTGGCGCGCACCGTCGATTCCGACGAGTTGCACAAACTGGCCGAGCGGGTGGAGCAGGTGCATCCGAAATTTCTGCGCACGGAACATGTCGCCGAACACATCCCCGCGACGGCGGAATCGAAATACATGACGACTTTGCGTTGATCTTTCCGGCTGGTTCGTAACACTCAGGGGCGCGGAAGCGCCCCTTTTTATTGGATGAACGGGAAAGGTATAGGGAAAGGTATAGGCCATTTGGCATATTGCCTCCCAAAAAATTGTTGGGCAGGATGCGTTCAAATAGAGCGTGAGTGAACATTTCGGGTAATTCAGGACAGCACGGTATGTATTTGATTCACATCGAGCGGCATCGCTGTGACATAGCGATGGCAAATACGCACATCAATCGGTTTGATTAATGCTTTCCAGATTTTACACCGCGACTTCCGGATATCACCGATATGATGACTAACTTGGCAGGGCCGAAATGTTTTACAATTGTATGCTTGGTCTGAGCTTTTCTCCGCTGTTTGGGCCGATTCGTTGCCCGAAACGCTGCAGTTTCGTTATCACCGCACTGATGCCGATCGTGTGATTGCGTCGAACCTCGAGGAGCGGCAACGATTTCGATTCACGGGCGAATTGCCTCCCGTACAAATCATTACCATTAGAAGAAGCGTGATTAACTTTGGAACGCTGACACACTATCGAGTTTCGCTGAAAGCCGAAGCAGTCTCTCGACAACTTGCATCTACCAACTCAATGCGCATTTTGAGGCGCGGGTCATGTTCGAATTGCTCTCAAATCCACCGGTCTTTGGAAACTTTAGTCTATGCCAGTGTAATGAGTGGTCATAAGCGGCACCTTTCATCGTAAGGATGCTGCAGCCGCTCTCAGGTAACGATGGGCAGATATGGGAGATCCCGACAAATGTATTGACCATGGAGATGCATCAGGAAACTCGATTGATTAGCACATCTATCTGCCGGATTAAGCGTCCAAAGTGAGCTGTTCTTGACCGACGATACTCAAACAATCGCAAGGGCTCGGATGCATACGTGCAAAGCAGTTGCTTTATGCCGAGCCCATCCTAACCTAAAAGCGATGGGTCAGGCCAAGCTTCAGAAGATGCTGATCCTCAAAGTCTTATCGTGGAGTTATACCTATATGCTGCAAAGCTGAGTTTCCATGTGGGGGTTATCCGTGATGCCATGAGGTGAAACGCATCGATGCGGACTAAACGGGGCAGCATCGAAATAGTTTTCAAACGCTCGCCCTCACGCCCCACCCGAATCCCCCATCACGCTCCTCGAAAACCCGCTGCGCGAGAACTCGCGCGATGCCGACATGTAGTCCGACAGCACCGACTGCGTGGACATACTGAAGCCGCGATACAAGTCGACGTCGTAGTCGTACATGCGGATGGCGTGCGCGGCCTCGCCGAAGTCGCGGATGAATTCGTCCCAGTTGGCGTAGCGTTCGGCGGCGTTTTTCTTCATGGCCCGTTCGATGACGGCGATCAGGTTGCGCGGCAGTTCCTTGCGGTAGTTCTCGATGGGGGTGATGGGGAAGTTCAGCACGGCGATGCGCGCATCGAAAGGGTTGTCTGCCTCGAAGGTGTTCTTGCCGCACAGCAAGCGGTACATCACCGCACCTAGCGCATAGATGTCGGCGCGCTGATCGAGCGCTTCGCCTTCGAGTTGTTCGGGCGACATGTAGGCCAGGCTGCCCGCGATGGTCGAGCCCAGTTCCTTGCTCGGCACGGCGCAGCCGAAATCGGTGAGTTTGGCCGTGCCGTCGTGCATCAGGATGATGTTGGCCGGTTTCACATCGCGGTGCACGATGCCGAGGCTCGCCGCATATCGCAACGCGCCGGCGATCTGTTCGATGACCGAGAGCACCGTCAGCAGCGGCAGCAGGTTGTCGCGCTGTGTTCGTGCTGGTCCAGCGAGACGCCCTTGGCATATTCCATCAGCAGATAGGGGCCGCTCTTCTCGTTCAGGTCCGCGCCCAGCACATGCACGATGTTCTTGTGATCAAGCGTCTTCCCCAGCTCGACCTCGGTGAGGAACATCTTCTTGTGCACGTCGGACTGGAACACCTTGCGGAACTGCTTGAGCGCACCAGGGCAAGCGTCTGCTCATGCATGCCCAGGTAGACATTGGATGTGGCGCCCTCGCCGAGTTGGCGCACGATGGAATAGTTGCCGATGCGTAACGGCGGTAATGGCGTCATGCGGAAGGCGAGGATAATCGGATAAGGTTCTCACGCTGCATATGAGTGCCGGAATCGGGAAGAATTAGTTCCGAATTGCCGGCAAGGTGGAAGCTTTCGGGAGCGATTCGACCCGATTGCGCCTGGGCTGTCGCGGTCGGCGGTGCTGCGTGTCTTTAGCGCGAATAGGTCGTGGTCATCTTGGCCAGGCCGAGACGGTTGGCCTGGATATTGAAGCCGATCAGGGCGGCGCTGGCATCTTCCGGCACGTTGAGCTTGTCCACCTTGAGCGCATGGACGGTGAAGATGTAGTGGTGCGCACGGTCGCCCGCCGGCGGGCAGGCGCCGCCGTAATTGCGCTCGCCGTAATCGTTGCGCCCTTGCTTGGCGCCGGCAGGCAAAGGCGCCAGGACCACTGCGCCGGCAGGAAGGCCGGTCGCGGAGGCGGGAATGTCATACACGACCCAGTGCCACCAGCCGCTGCCCGTGGGGGCGTCGGGATCGAACACCGTCACGGCGAAACTCTTGGTGCCGGCGGGCACGTTCTTCCATTCCAGCGCGGGCGAAAGATTGTCGCCGTTGCAGCCGAAACCCTTGTATTCCTGCACCTTGGTCATCAGGCGGCCGTTCTTCACTTCCGGGTCCGGACTGGCCAGCTCGAACGCCAGCGCATTCCCTGCCAGCAATGCTGCAACGGCAAAACCTAAAGCACGTTTCATAGAGTGTCTCCTGTATAAAGCGATGGTCAAAAAATCCGGATGGATCAGCGGAACACGATGGTCTTGTTGCCGCACACCAGCACGCGGTCTTCCACATGGTAGCGCAGGCCGCGCGACAGCACCGTTTTTTCGATGTCGCGCCCGTAGCGCACCAGGTCGTCCACGGTGTCGCCGTGGTCGATGCGCACCGTGTCCTGCTCGATGATCGGGCCCGCATCCAGTTCGTCGGTGACGTAATGGCAGGTCGCGCCGATCAGCTTCACCCCGCGCTGGTAGGCCTGGTGATAGGGCTTCGCGCCGACGAAGGAGGGCAGGAAGCTGTGGTGGATGTTGATGACGCGCCCCGGATAACGCTGGCACAGCCACGGCGGCAGGATCTGCATGAAGCGCGCCAGCACCATCGCGTCGCCGCGATGTTTGTCGAACAGCGCCGCGATGTGCTGGAACGCCGCGTCCTTGTCCTGTCATATCCACATGGACGAACGGGAATGCCGTGCCACTCGACGAAGCTGCGCAGGTCCTCGTGGTTGGAGATCACGCAGGGGATGTCCACCTGCAGCTCGCCGCTGCGCCAGCGGTGCAGCAGGTCGTCCAGGCAATGGTCCTGCTTGCTCACCAGCACCACCAGGCGCTTCTTGATGGCGGAATCGGCCAGTTGCCAGGTCATCTCGAACTCGTCCGCCAGAGCCGAGAAACGGCGGCGGAACTCCGCCGCATCGAACGGCAGCGAATCGGCGCGTATCTCCTGGCGCATGAAGAAGCGCTGCGCCTCCTGCTCGGTGTGGTAGCTCGCCTCGACGATGAAGCCGCCGTGCTGCGCGATGAAGCCGGTGACCGCGGCGATGATGCCGGAACGGTCGGGGCAGGAGATGGTGAGGGTGTAGCGATGTGTGGTGCTCATGATTACTGTTCAGTTGGTGGAGTCGGTTCAAATTTCCATAAGGTTAACCGTCAAATCGGTTTGTTCTCAACCATGAGATTAATGATCGGCGAAGCCGGAAATCTCGTAATTCATTCGCTGGTTCGATCACCTTGGTCAATTTCCGGGCGAGAGCATACACGCCCTCGGTAGTGATTGCCTACGTTGCCGGCCGATGCCGGCATTCGGCAGGGCTCTGCAAGGCTCAAATTGCGGCATGGAATTTCACGATAAGTGGTAGGATTTTCGCAACAAAAGTCGTGTTCCGTCGTCCGGGGTTGGCTGCCAGGGAGGATATATGGAAGACATGATGGACCGCATCCGCATCTGCGACCTTTTTGCCCGCTGCATTCTGGGCATCAACGAAAGCGAGCGTCGCGAAAAGCAGGACGTAGTGATCAACCTGGACATCTACGCCGACCTGCGCAAGGCCGGGAAAAGCGACCGCATCGAAGACACCGTGGATTACCGGGCGCTCAAGAAGCGCATTCTCGCCATGGTGGAAAGCTCCCAATTCCTGCTGCTGGAGGCACTGGCCGAAGCTGTCGCGGAACTGTGCCTCGATTATCCGGAAGTGCGGCAGGTAGGTGTGCGCGTGGATAAACCTCATGCGCTACGCTTTGCCAGGAGCGTGGCGGTAGAAATCACCCGTAAGCGCTGAGCAGGCCATGGCGCGCGCCTTCATCGGCATCGGCTCGAACATCGAACTGCTGCGAACGTACGTGCCGCGATCCGCAGCCTTTCCCGAAAAACGCGCCTCGCCGACATTTCCACGGTCTATCTTACCCAAGCGCTTGGCCGACCGGATCAGCCGCCTTACTACAACTGTGTTGTGGAAATCGAAACGCAGGCGCCGCCCGCTGAGATCAAATACGACCTGTTGCGCAACATCGAGAACAGCCTCGGGCGCCTGCGAACGCAGGACAAATACGCGGCACGCACGATAGACCTCGACCTGATCGTCTATGGCGACCTGGTGCTTGATGCGGATGGCATCAAGCTCCCCGATCCGGAAATACTGGAGCGGCCATTCCTCGCCATTCCGCTTTTCGAGTTGGCGCCCGATCTGGTGCTGGCGGGATACGGTTTGCGCATCAGCAAGGTTGCAGCCAGCTTGACGCAGGACGGGATGCATCCGCTGAAGGATTACACCGGGGCGTTGCGGAAAGAACTGCTTGCCTGACCATCGCGACGGCGGTCCAGGCAGGTTGATGAAAT
>CAWCNZ010000012.1:0-309241 GCA_963797045.1 uncultured beta proteobacterium
TCGCGCCAGCAAACGATGGCGTTTGTGCAAGCAGCAGACCGAAGCCGGTCAACAGCGAAGCAAATTTGATTTTATTCATGCTAATTGCTCCAATTTCAATATGGCACTGTGAAGGAATACGCGGCGGAAACACTTCCGGTCGGTTTCAGCGCCGAGTAGGCCGTGACCGTGACCGAGTAGCTGCCCGACATCAACGTGGCTGTGGTCGACGTGGGAGTTGCGGGACCGGACACATAAGGCACATGGATCGTCGGCTGTCCGCTGATCGCAACCGTGTAGCCGCCGCCTGTGGTATTGACCGCTGCTTCCCGATTCGCTGCCCAGGAAATGGTCACCGTGTGCGAAGTGGGAACAGGAGCGCTCGACCCGCCACCGCCGCCACCGCCACAAGCGGAAAGAAGCAGCGCGGAAAGCGCTATCAGCATGGACAGGCGTGTACTTCGCTTCATGAGTGTTCCCCTATATAGTTATTAATGGATGACGCGTGCAACAAATCTTCCCACGGCACAGCAACGCAATGCGGCTGTGCCTGATGTTTACTGATATAACCCGGGATTTCGTACGAGATCAGGCGACGGCTGGAACTGCACAACCTGATTGTCTTGCTCCCCATCAGTGACTATCTTGTCATTTCTTTATTTGCGCTACAGTCGCGATAGTAGTGCGAATGACACTCTCGGAAAAGTGGTTTGACGGTCTATATACTTTTTCTTCTTCATTTTTCGAAAACCGTGTGATAGGAAACGCGCGTTTTCCTGACTGTACTCGCAGGGTATTGTCGGCAACCTTGAGCATCGGCTTCTGCAAGAGGGCAAGGTTACCGCCCTGCGACAATTTGTCGCACCCCCGCCCTATTCCCGAGTACTACAATCCAGTTTCCACTCAAGGGAGGATAAACAATGTGCCACCATCGCCTGCGCTCCATTGCCCTCTGTCTCGGTATCCTTTCTGCCCCCGGCGCCCATGCCAGTTGCGGCAGCACAGCATGTTCGGTCAACACCAACTGGGACGAACACAGCCCGGGCAAACCCGGCTTGAGCATAGACCTGCGCTACAGCAGCGCCAGGCTGGATCAACTGCGCTCCGGCAGCAACAAGATCGCAACCGAAGACCCGACCGACCCGGCCATCGCGGGCGAGGAAGTGGAGAACCTTTACACCGACAACCGCCTGCTCACTGCGACTGTGGATTACACACTGGACGACAGGGCCGGTTTCTCGGTGCAGTTGCCCTATGTGATGCGCACGCACAAACACACCATCGCGGATCCGGTGCAACCGACGGTGGAGACTTTCGACGCCAGGGCGCTGGGCGACATCAGGGTCGTGGGACGTTATCGCATCGCTGCCGACGACAGCAGCGGCATAGGCATCAAGGCCGGGTTGAAACTGGCGACCGGTCGCAAGGAACGTGACCAACGACCAGGGTGTCGTTCCGGGTGAAGTGTCATTGCAGCCGGGCAACGGCAGCACCGACCTCATCGTCGGCGCCTTCTGGCAGCATGGCGCACGTGGCGATGCCATGAGCTATTTCGCGCAGGCCATGCTGCAGGCCTCGATTCGGCACCTGGAGTCGTTCAAACCAGGCAACCAGGCCAACCTCGATGCCGGGCTGCGTTACGCATTGGGCAGCAGCACCAGCGCCCTGCTGCAACTCAACTATCAGGACAACGCGCGCGACAGCGGCCTTGCCGCGCCTGCCGATGCATCCGGCGTGCCGGGCACTTCCACCGGCGGCAGGTTCCTTTACCTGAGCCCGGGCGTGAGCTTCGCTGTCGTTCCCGGCACCAACCTGTACGGTCTGGTGCAAGTGCCGCTGTACCAGTACGTGAACGGCGAACAACTCACCGCCAGCAAGTCGTTCACCGTCGGCATCAATCACCGTTTCTGATCTGCATCGGAACGATAACGGCGCCTCGCGGGGCGCCGTTATCGTGCGGATGACTTCGATTTATCGAACAGGAACTCCAGGCGCATGCTGAGCACGCCGCTTGGCTGGAAATCCCGCTCTTTCGGGAAATGCAGCTGCGGGCTGAGTTCGAAGAATATCCATTCGCGATGCAGGCGATAGCGGTACAGCAGCAAGACGACATAGTCCATCACCTGCGTCTGCGGACGCGTCACGCCGAGCACGCTCGCTTGGTACAGCAAGGCGTTGCGGCTATCCAGCTTGTGGAAGAACGACAGGTCCTGACGCAGGTCGAAGTTCGTCGTGTCGCGCAGCCAACTCGCATTGCTGGAGGAGCGGAACAGCAGGTCTTCGCTGATGGGACGTTCGAAGTCGAGCTGCGTGGTTTCGCCCACGCCGATGGTATTGAACCAAAACACCGACTCCGCCAGTCTCATGTGCCATTTTTCCAGCGGAACCGTTACCCTGCCCCGCGTGCGCACGAAGGGCGTGGTGCTCAGGCCCTGGAATTGCAGCCCGCCGTCCGCACTCAAGTGCCAGCGCTCTTCGCGCTCCCGCTCGATACGCAACGCCGCAGCGTAGCTATCCGGCGCCGTTGGCGTCTTGAGTGGCGGCGTCTGCTTCTGGGTCGAATCCACACCGGCATTCTTGTCCGGGTCCGTCTCGATCAAGAGGTGCAGGCGCTTCTCTGCGATGGGCAGATGCACCTTCGCCCTGCCCGACGCGATGAACCTGCGCTCACCGCCGTAACCCATCGCGCGGGTCAGATCCAACTGCAGCACACTGTCGTTGGCTTCCTGAAAGTTGCGGTCGTCGCCAAAAAAACCGTCGATGCTGCTGACCAGGGCAACGAACTGCTCCGACACATAGTCGCGCGGCGCATCGGCCACGCTGAGCATGGGTATCGGCTCCTCCTCCGGAGGCGGGGGAGCCGGAGGAGGCGGCTGCTTCTTTGGCGAGCGCTTTTTTGTCGTTTTTTTCTTGACCGGCTTCTTCTGTGCCGCCTGTTTCTGCGCCGCCTGCCGCTCTGCCGATTGCGGCTGCGGTGTGACCGCCACTTCCCCCATCGCCCTCAATGGAATCGCCAGCGCAACGGCCAGTGACAGGCAGGCCGCGGTCTTGATGGTCTGTGCGAGCCGGAACGTCATGCGCCTCAGGCGGGGAACACCCCGGTGGAAAGATAGCGGTCGCCGCGGTCGCACACGATGAACACGATGGTGGCGTTCTGCACCTGCTGCGATATGCGCAGCGCTACCGTGAGTGCGCCGCCGGACGAGATGCCGCAGAAGATGCCTTCTTCGCGCGCGAGGCGGCGCGTCATCTCCTCGGCATCCTTCTGCCCGACGTTCTCCAGCCGGTCCACGTTTCCGGGCTGGTAGATCCGGGGCAGATAGGCCTCCGGCCATTTGCGGATGCCGGGTATCTGGGCGCCCTCTTCCGGCTGCGCGCCGATGATCTGGATGTCGGGATTCTTTTCCTTGAAGTAACGCGAGCAGCCCATGATGGTGCCGGTGGTGCCCATGCTGCTCACGAAATGCGTGAGCTTGCCCTGCGTGTCGCGCCAGATCTCCGGCGCGGTGCCCTCGTAATGCGCGAGCGGATTGTCGGGATTGGCGAACTGGTCGAGGATGATGCCGCGTCCTGCGTCGCGCAGCTTCTCTGCCGTGTCGCGCGCCAGTTCCATGCTGCCTTCTTTCGGCGTGAGCACCAGTTCCGCACCGAACGCGCGCATGGTCTGGCGGCGCTCCACGCTCTGGTTCTCGGGCATCACCAGGATCATCTTGTAGCCGCGCATCGCCGCTGCCATCGCCAGCGCGATGCCGGTGTTGCCGCTGGTCGCTTCGATCAGCGTGTCGCCCGGCTTGATGTCGCCGCGTTCCTCGGCATGCCGGATCATGGAAAGCGCCGGCCTGTCCTTCACCGAACCGGCCGGGTTGTTCCCTTCCAGCTTGGCCAGGATGACATTGGAGGTGTTGCCCGGAATGCGTTTGAGCCTTACCAGCGGCGTGTTGCCGACATAGTCGTCCAGCGTCTTGTACATGTGCCGTTCCGCGAAAAGAAAACGCCAGCATGATAAATGCTGGCGTTGGCTTTTGCAGGCAAATTTACAGCATAGTCATTCCCGCGAAAGCGGGAATCCAGATGGTTAATACAGACTCGCGAAGCGGACAAAGCCACCACATAGAGATCCCGCTAGGCGGGTAATCAAGACTGCTGGATTCCCGCTTTCGCGGGAATGACAGCTTCGTCAGATCGCGATGCCGGATGGGTCGAACAGTCCTTCAAACAGGACGGAACTCAGGTAACGCTCGCCCGAATCCGGCAGGATCACGACGATGGTCTTGCCCGCGTTCTCCGGCTTCTGCGCCAGGCGCACCGCGACCGCCACCGCCGCGCCGCTGGAGATGCCCGAGATGATGCCCTCCTCGCGTGCCAGACGAAGTGCGTACAGCATCGCATCCTCGTTGGTCACCTGCTCGACGTCGTCCACCAGCGACAGATCCAGCACGCCGGGCACGAAGCCTGCGCCGATGCCCTGTATCTTGTGCGGCGCGGGTTTGAGGTCGAAACCGGCGCGCTTCTGCGTCAGGATCGGACTGGCGGCGGGCTCTACCGCGACCGAGCGGATCGCCTTGCCTTTGGCTTTTTTGATGTAGCGCGACACGCCGGTGATGGTGCCGCCCGTGCCCACGCCGGCGACGAAGATGTCGACCTTGCCGTCGGTGTCGTTCCAGATCTCCGGCCCGGTGGTCGCTTCGTGGATGGCCGGGTTGGCCGGATTCTCGAACTGTTGCAGCAGCACATACTTGGGGTCTGACTCGGCGATCTCCCTGGCCTTGGCTATCGCGCCACTCATGCCCTTCGCACCTTCGGTCAGCACCAGTTTCGCACCGTAGGCGACCAGCAGCTTGCGCCGCTCAATGCTCATGGTCTCGGGCATGGTCAGCGTGAGCGGAATGCCGCGCGCCGCCGCGACGAAGGCCAGCGCGATGCCGGTGTTGCCGCTGGTGGGCTCGACGATCTCCTTGCCCGGCCTCAGCAGACCGCGCTTCTGCGCGTCGTCAATCATGGCCACGCCGATGCGGTCCTTCACCGAGTACGCCGGATTGCGCCCCTCGATCTTGGCCAGGATGGTCGCCTTGGCGCCGTCGCCGACGCGGTTCAGCCTGATGAGCGGCGTGCGCCCGATGGACAGCGCGTTATCTGCAAACGTGTTCGACATGATTCTCTCCTTGGGTTGGATTCACGATGATGCAAGTCTAACCAACCGCCGCCGCTTTATGAACTGGTCAATTGTTATATGTTTAGAACCGCGACTCCTATTGGCCGAATTCCTGCGTCTGCAAGGACATCAACCCGGCGCGTATGGTCGCCTCGTCCAATTTTGGCGAACACAGCTCGATAAAGCGATAAGCAAAACTACGCAGGTAATGCCCGCGCCGCAGCGCAATGTAGGTCGTGTTCGCGCCGAACAGGTGTTCGCCTTTCAGCAGGCGCAGGTCGCTGTCCTTGGCCGGGTTGAACGCCATCGAGGCGATGATGCCGATGCCCATGCCCAGCTCGACATAGGTCTTGATCACGTCCGCGTCCAGCGCGGACATCACGATGTCCGGCTTGATGCCCGCCTCGGCGAACGACTGGTCGATCTTGGCGCGTCCGGTCAGCCCTTCGTGATAGGTGACGATGGGATATTCGGCCAGCGCCTGCAAGGTCAGCGGCTGCACTTGCTCCAGCGGATGTCCGGCCGGCACGATCACCGCGTGATGCCAGGAGTAGTACGGGAAAGAATCCAGCCGGGTGACATCGTACAACGCCTCGGTCGCCACGCCGATGTCCGCCTCGCCGTTCAGCAACATGCTCACGATCTCGTTCGGCCCGGCCTGCTGCAGCTTGAGATGCACCTTGGGAAACGCTTTTTTGAAATCGGTGATGACCTTGGGCAGCGAATAGCGCGCCTGCGTGTGCGTGGCGATCACGGTGAGCTGGCCTTCGTCGCGCTTGCTGTATTGCTCCACCAGGTTCTTGATGTTGTTCGCATCCAGCAATATCCGCTCGACGATCTCCAGCAGTTCGCCGCCCGGATCGGTCAGGCCGAGCAGGCGCTTGCCCTTGCGCACGAACAGCTCCACGCCCAGTTCGTCTTCCAGATCCTTGATGTGCTTGGACACCCCGGACTGCGAGGTAAACAACGCATTGCCTACCTCGGTGAGGTTGAAGTCGCGGCGCGCGGCTTCGCGGATGATCCTGAGTTGCTGGAAATTCATTCTTGCACTCCCGCTTCGAATACCCGGAACTGGCGCGGGCGGATGAACACCTTGTCGCCGTTCGCCAGCGGATCCCCGTCGAAACGCTCGCGGCTCAGCTCGATCTCGATGAACTCGCTGCTGCCGTCCGCCGCCACTTCCACGCGCACGATTGAGCCGATGGCGCGCACCAGCTTCACTTCCACCGGCAAGGCGGCATGGTCCTGCGGCGCGCGGCTGATGTCGATGTCGTGCGGGCGCACATAAGCCACCGCATCGCCGTGCTCGTTCGTCCACGGTGCATGGTCGCGGCTGTGGAACAGGTTCACGTTGCCGATGAACCGGTACACGAACGGCGTGGCGGGCGCGGCATACACTTCGTCCGGCGTGCCGATCTGTTCGACTTTTCCCTTGTTCATCACCACCACGCGATCTGCCACCTCCAGCGCCTCTTCCTGATCGTGCGTGACGAAGATGCTGGTGATGTGCAGCTCGTCGTGCAGACGGCGCAACCAGCGACGCAATTCCTTGCGCACCTGCGCGTCGAGTGCACCGAACGGCTCGTCCAGCAGCAGTATTTTCGGCTCCACGGCGAGTGCGCGCGCCAGCGCGATGCGCTGGCGCTGCCCACCGGAAAGCTGCGCCGGGTAACGATCATGCAGCCAGTCGAGCTGCACGAGGTTCAATAATTCATGCACGCTGCGCTTGATTTCGGCCTCGGCGGGGCGCTGCTTCTTCGGCTTCACGCGCAGGCCGAACGCCACGTTCTCGAACACTGTCATGTGGCGGAACAGCGCGTAATGCTGGAACACGAAGCCGACGTTGCGTTCGCGCGCATCGCGCTGCTCGACGTCCTCGCCGTGGAACAGCAGCCTGCCGGAATCCGCCACTTCCAGCCCGCCGATGATGCGCAGCAGCGAAGTCTTGCCGCAACCCGACGGGCCGAGCAGCGCAACCAACTCGCCGCTGTCCACTTCGAGGTTGATGTCGTCCAGCGCCTTGTACGCGCCGAAATGCTTGTTCAGGTTTTCAATCGTGATGCTCATTACTTTCTCCGATCTTCGTAGGTTGGGTTAGGCCGATAGGCCGTAACCCAACAGCATTTTTAGATCATGTCGGGTTACGCGATGGACCCGCTAACCCGACCTACGCTTTTTGTCTAGTGCAAAGGTTCGCCGCTGCGCTTCGCCTGCAACTCGACCAGCGACTTGATTACCAGGGTGACCAGCGCCAGCAAAGCCAGCAGCGACGCCACGGCAAAGGCCGCGACGAAGTTGTATTCGTTGTAGAGGATCTCGACATGGAGCGGCATGGTGTTGGTCTGGCCGCGGATGTGGCCGGACACCACCGACACCGCGCCGAATTCGCCCATCGCCCGCGCGTTGCACAGGATCACGCCGTACAGCAGGCCCCATTTGATGTTGGGCAGCGTCACGCGCAGGAAGGTCTGCCAGCCGGATGCGCCGAGCGACACCGCCGCCTCCTCTTCCTCCTTGCCCTGCGCCTGCATCAGCGGGATGAGCTCACGCGCGATGAACGGGAAGGTGACGAAGATGGTGGCGAGCACGATGCCGGGCACGGCGAACATCAGCTTGATGTCGTGCGCCTGCAACCATGGACCGATCCAGCCCTGCGCGCCGAACAGCAATACATAGACCAGACCGGACACCACCGGGCTCACCGCGAACGGCAGGTCGATCAGCGTGATGAGCAGGCTCTTGCCCTTGAACTCGAACTTGGCGATGGCCCAGGACGCCGCAACACCGAACACCAGGTTGGCGGGGACGGCGATGGCGGCAGCGATGAAAGTCAGGTTGATCGCCGACCACGCGTCCGGCTCTTTCAGGGCGGACAGGAACAGCTCCCAGCCTTTGCTGAACGCCTCGATGAACACGGTGACGAGCGGCAAGCCGAGGAACAACAGCAGGTAAGTCAGCGCTATGCCGACCAGCAGCAGCGTCACGCCGGCCGATTCGCGCGTGGAGATTCTTCTTTGTACTTTATTGCCGGACATCATTATCTGGTTCCCCTTCTACTGGTCCACCATTGCAGCACATTGATCGCCAGCAGCAACGCAAACGAGATCAGCAGCATTGCGACCGCAATCGCGGTGGCACCCGCATAGTCGTATTGCTCCAGCTTTGAAATGATGAGCAGGGGCGCTATCTCGGAGATGTAGGGCATGTTGCCGGCGATGAAGATCACCGAGCCGTATTCGCCGATGGCGCGCGCAAAGGCCAGCGCGAAACCGGTGAGCAGGGCCGGGAAGACCGCGGGAAAGATCACGCGACGGAACACATCCCAGCGCCCTGCGCCCAGACTGGCCGCAGCTTCTTCCACTTCGGCCTCGACATCGGCCAGCACCGGTTGCACCGTGCGCACGACAAAGGGCAGGCCGATGAAGGTGAGTGCGACCACGATGCCCAGCGGGGTGTACGCCACCTTGATGCCGTACGCTGCGAAGTATTGGCCGAGCCAGCCGTTCGGCGCGTACAGCGTGGCCAGCGTGATGCCTGCCACCGCCGTCGGCAGGGCGAACGGCAGATCGACCAGCGCATCGATGATGCGCTTGCCGGCGAAGGTGTAGCGCACCAGCACCCAGGCCACGATCAAGCCGAAGAACGCGTTGATGACGGCAGCGGCGAATGAAGTGACAAAGGTCACGCGCAGCGAAGCCACCACTCGGTCACTGGTGACGACGTCCCAGAAACCGCCCCAGCCCAGCGTCGCCGTCTTGAAGAACAGCGCAGACAGCGGGATCAGCACGATCAGCGAGAGATAGAGCAGCGTGAAACCCAGCGCCAGATTAAAGCCGGGCAGTACGCTGTGAGCCTTGAATTGCGACATCGCTTATTCCTGTTATCGGATAAGGACGCAGTCTATCGACACGTTATTGCATATAAAAATAATAAAAACTGATTTGCTTAGCTGAAAATCGAATATGGAAAACAAACGGGGCGGTTGCCCGCCCCGGCGAGTTGAGCATTACAGGATTACTTTCTGGTATAGAACTGGTCGAACACGCCACCGTCCTTGAAGTGTTCGGCCTGAGCCTTTTTCAGGCTGCCGAACACCTCATCCACGGTGAACAGCTTGAGCGGCGGCAAAGACTTGGCATATTTCCCGGCGATCTTTGCGTCGCGTGGGCGCAGCTCGAATTGGGCGGCCAGTTCCTGTGCTTCCGGCGAATACAGGTATTGCAGATACGCCTCGGCGACTTTGCGGGTGCCGCGTTTTTCCACCACCTTGTCCACCACGCTCACCGGCAGATCTGCCACGATGCTGATCGGCGGATACACGAGGTCGAACTTGTCCGCGCCGTACTCCTGCTTGATCAGTCCGACTTCGTTCTCGAAGGTCACCAGCACGTCGCCGATCTCGCGCTGCACGAAGGTCGTCGTCGCGCCGCGTCCGCCCGTTTCCAGCACCGGCACGTTGGCGAATATCTTTGCGACTAGCTCTTTGGCCTGTTCCGGCTTGCCGCCCTGCTTGATCACCGAGCCCCATGCCGCGAGATAGGCATAGCGGCCATTACCGGAGGTCTTGGGATTGGCGATGATCGCCGCCACACCCGGCTTGGCCAGATCGCTCCAGCTCTTGATGCCCTTGGGATTACCTTTGCGCACCAGGAACACGGAAGTCGAGCTGAACGGCGCACTGCCGTTCGGCAGGCGCTTGGCCCAGTCACCGGGGATCAACTGTTTCTCGGCGAGGATGTCCACGTCGATGGACTGGTTCATGGTCACCACATCGGCCTCCAGACCGTCCACCACCGCGCGCGCCTGTTTGCTGGAACCGCCGTGCGACTGGTTGACGGTGAGGTCGTCGCCGCTCTGCTGCTTCCACTGCTTGATGAACAGCGGGTTGTAGTTCTTGTAGAACTCGCGCGCCACATCGTAGGACGCGTTCAGGATGGTCACTTCAGCGGCAGATGCCGCGACGGGTAGCGTGGCCGCGACAGCCAGCGCCAGGATAGACTTCAACAGACTCTTCTTCATTGCGCTCTCCATTGGTTGGGAATCAAGCGCGCAGGCCGCGCTTGTGTGGAGAGCACTCTAGCCAAACCCAGCAATAACCAAAAAGAATATCGAATGATTTACTTATGCCGATATCTTATATAGAAACAACGCGGAGAACTACTTCATCGATAACGACCCGCAGCAGCCTGTGCTGGTGCGCTGGCGCAGCCATGCCAACCTGCTGTTCGCCAATTGGCTAAATTACTGCGTGTATCAGGCCACGTCCTGACCGCCCCGCGGTTCGAGGAATCCGCCCGCACGGAACGTCAGCACCAGCGTATCGCGATGTCCGTTCTCGCCCGCTGGCTGGATGGGGGTGGACTCGTGGATGACGCGCTGGTCGTCGAGCAGCAGCAGCGTCCATTTGTCGGTCAGGGTGAAACGCTGGCCGTGGCGGCCGTTGAATTCGAAGATGCGGCTCTCGCCGCCGCGGATGTTCTCGCGCCCCGCGAACAGGATGGCGACGAAATCAGTGCCGTCGCGGTGTGCGCCCTCCGGTGTCGGCCGGCCTATGCCGGTACTGGTGTCGATGCGGAACTGGTGCGCTTCCACATACCAGGGCTGTATGCCTTTGACGGTGGAGCAGACTTGCGCGATGGACTGCAGCAGTTTCCTGATCACGGGTTGCGCCACGATCTCCGGCTTCATCGGTTCGAACATGCGCAGCATGCCGCCGTGCAGCGCGTTGTATTCCAGCGGCTGGTAATGCGCGCGGTGGGCGACCTGTTTTATCTCCTTGCCGTCCACGATGAAACTGGAATGGCGGCGGCGGCGATAGCGCCCGCCGTCCTTGAGGAAGTTGTCCGGCGGCAGATCGTCCCAGTCCGGTTTCAGCGCATCCAGCGCCGACAGCGGCATATCCAGGAAGGTAGCCACCCCGGACGGGCTCAGCACGCCAAAACCCTGGCTCTCCAGGGCATCGGCAAGGTGGGAGGGATCGGTATAGGTGGGAGAAAGTTGGGCGATAGTCATAGTGAATCAGTCATGTAATCAAGGCGCCAGGCGGGGTTGTGGCGCAAGTTGCTACTATAAATCAACGGGAGCCCCGGGCGCTTGGCTTCTTTCTTGACGCTGCGCCGGATGTTGATGTGATACGCATGTCAGGCCGGCAGGCTGGGCGGCGCAGAAAGAGATTGTGCGTTGCTTGTGCGCGTTGGGTATATCCTGTCGGGCATCGCCTGAAAACACCAAGCACGGGGAATATCTTGAAAGCCATTCTGCAATACCTCAAAACGCATGGCGAGCGACTCGACACCGAGATCGCCGAAGCGGTGGGACTCCCACTTGCCACCGTGCGCACGCAACTTACCGAACTTGCCGCCAAACGGGAAATCATGGCGTGTTATTCGATCCGCCACGAAAACGGCAAGCAGATCGAAGGCATGAAATGCCGCTTGGCCGGATACATCCCGCCCGCAGCACCGGGGCGAAAATCAAAAGCGCAGTTGAAGATATCCTGACCCTGCACCGCTACCTGCATTCCCCATGGCACGCCGCAAGCATTACCACGTCTATGTAATCGAACTGTCCAAAGACGTCCTGCATGAAGCCCGCTTCAAACGCTGCAACCCGGGCTACCTCCCCGGCAAACCCTGCGTCTATGTCGGCATGACAGGGCTCGACCCCGACGTGCGCTTCGACAAACACAAGGCAGGCATCCAGTCCAACCGCTACGTCAAGGAATACGGACTGCACCTATTGCCCGACCTGTACGAGGCATTCAATCCGATGTCGTATGACGAGGCGCGCGACAAGGAAGTGGAAGTGGGGATTGATCTGCGTGGGGCCGGGTTTGGGGTGTGGCAGGCGTAAAGTTCCACTGAATGCTGCCCTGACAGCACATCATTCAATTGCCTACCTTCCCAACTTCAACACCCGTTCCGCATTCCGATACATCACCCCATCCAGCACTTCATCCTTGAATCCCAGATTCAGATAATCATCCACCGTCTGGCGCATGGCGCGGAACGGATAGGAAGAGCCAAACAACAGCTGGTCGCGCAAGAAGCCATTCGCCGCTTCGACATACAGGCTGCCGCCGGGCTGGAAGATGTACATGTCCGGCACGACGTTGACGTTTTCGTAACGGAAGGCAATGCCGATCATTTCGTTCACGTACGGATAGCAACCGTGATAAACGACGATGGGCAAAGATGGGAACTGGCACGCAATGCGGCCAATGGCTGCCGGGTTGGTGTGTTCGAGATTCGGCGTGGTCGGCCCGGACATGATGAACAACGGCGCCCCCATTTGGGCGCAGGCGTCATACACGGGCAGGAATTGCGCATCGTCCGCGGCAACCGGCGGACTGCCGAAGCCAGGCTCGACATTGATGCCGCGCAAGCCCAGATGTTTGACGGCGCGTTCCGCTTCGGCCACGGCGGCTTTCACGCCGCTGGTTTGCGGATCCACCGAGGCGATGCCGATCAATTCCTTGTGCGGTGCGGTGATCTCATGGATGCGATCATTGGAGATGCTGATTGCAGGCGTCTCTCGCCCCACCACGACCGCGGAGGTGATGCCGCTTTCGCGCACTTCGGCGACGAAGCCTTCCAGTGTGTGCGAACGCACGAAGTGTTCGTCGTGTCTGGAACCGACGCGGCGGTTCAGCCATTTGGCGACTTCATATTCCTGCGTGCCCCGCGTCGCGCCGTAGAAGTCGTGCAGGAACGACGGCCTGCTGCGCAGGTCGATGATCTTTCTGGTGTTGCTCATGGAAAATCCTTTTGGGTTTCAGCTCGGGCAGAGTTGTCCACCCAATACCTTGTTCAAGATCTGACCTTCCAGTGCGGCGAATCCGACCGTTCCGCGTTCGCGGCGGCGCGGAAGGCCGATGTCCAGGTCCAGTGTGATGCTGCCATCTTCGATCAACACCACCCGGTCGCCCAGCGTGACAGCTTCCGCCACATCATGCGTCACCAGCAGCACCGTGAAGTTGTGCTGCTGCCACAGACGTTCGATCAGGCACTGCATCTCGATGCGCGTCAGCGCGTCAAGCGCGCCCAGCGGTTCATCCAGCAGCAGCAAACGCGGCTGGTGCACCAGCGCCCTTGCTAGTGCCACGCGCTGGCGCTGGCCGCCGGACAGGTTGGCGGGCCACTCATCGGCACGGTCGGCCAGGCCGACTTCACGTAAGGCGTCAAGCGCAGCCGCCCTGCTCTCATCCGGCAAACCGAGCGCGACGTTCTGGATCACCGTGCGCCAGGGCAGCAGGCGCGCATCCTGAAACATGATGCGCGCATGAGCGTGGATGCCGGCTGCGCGCCTTCCATCCAGACTGATCGCGCCTGCTGTCGCCTGCTCCAGCCCAGCCAACAGGCGCAGGAAGGTGCTTTTGCCGCAACCGCTGCGGCCAACGATGGCGACGAACTCGCCCGGCGCAACAGCAAGATTCAGCCCGTGCAACACCTCGCGCTCGCCGAAACGTTTGACGAGCAAGCTAGTGTTGATCGCGATGCCGGTTGTTTTGCTCACCACGGCCTCAATGACTTGGGCGTCCATTTTCATTTCCAATCAATCCCGATAACCCGTGTGCCATTTGAGCCAGCGGCGTTCCAGCTGTCCGGCCAGCACATCCGAACTCTTGCCCAGCAGCGCATAGAAGGCGATGCCCAGCACCATCACGTCGGTCTGCAGAAACTCGCGTGCGTTCATCGTCATGTAGCCGATGCCTTCGCTGGAAGAGATGGTCTCCGCCACCACGAGAAACAGCCACATGTAGCCGAGCGACAGGCGCAACCCGACCAGGATGGAAGGCAAGGCGCCGGGCAGGATCACTTCCCGAAACAGCGCGACGCGCCCCAAGCCATATATTCGGCCCATCTCGATCAGGTCCTTGTCCACCGAACGCAGGCCGTGAAAGGTGTTCAGGTAGACAGGGAAGAACACGGCCAACGCAACAAGGAACACCTTGCCTTCCTCGCCGATACCGAACCACAGGATCACCAGCGGGATCAGGGCAAGCAGCGGCACGTTGCGCACCATCTGTATCGTGGAATCGAGCGCGTGCTGTGCCGTGCGCGAGAGCCCGGTGAGCATGCCCAGCACAAAGCCGATGCCGCCGCCGATGAGCAAGCCCGAGACCGCGCGCTTGAAGCTGGCCAAGAAGTGGTGGTACAGCTCACCGCTGGCAGCGAGCCGCACCCCGACCTGCAGCACGTCCAGCGGCGCGGGCAGGATGCGCGTGGACAGCCAGCCCGACTGCGCCGCCGCCTGCCACACGACCACGATGGACAGCGGCAACAACCAGGGCAGCAGCCAGCCTGCACGGAACGATTGAACGCGATTGCTCATGTTCAGCTTTACGCCACGCGCAACTCGGGTTTTTCCGACACGACGCTGCCGAACGGGCCGCTCAACACATGGCCGGTCAGGTGCGGCTTGGCCTTGCCCGGCAGCAGCGGGAACAAGAGTTCAGCCACGCGGTACGACTCTTCCAGATGCGGATAGCCGGAGAGCACGAAGGTGTCGATGCCGAGGTCGGCGTATTCCTTGATGCGTGCGGCAACCGTTTGCGGATCGCCCACCAGCGCGGTGCCCGCGCCGCCGCGCACCAGTCCGACACCCGCCCACAGGTTGGGGCTGATCTCCAGTTCGGCGCGGGTGCGCGCCTTGCCGCCCTTGTGCAGCGCGGACATGCGGCGCTGGCCCTCGGAGTCAAGCTTGGTAAGCGCGCTTTGTGCGGTAGCTATAGTCTGGTCGTCGAGCTTGCTGATCAGGTCTTCCGCGGCAGCCCAGGCCTGCTCCTCGGTCTCGCGCACGATGACGTGCAGACGGATGCCGAATCGCACGGTGCGACCATGCTTGGCGGCGCGCTTGCGCACATCGGCGATCTTCTCGGCCACGGCCTTGGGCGTTTCGCCCCAGGTGATGTACAGGTCGACCTTCTCGGCAGCCAGATCATGCGCCGCCTCGGAAGAGCCACCGAAGAACAGCGGCGGGTACGGGCGCTGCACGGTCGGGAACAGCAGCTTGGCGTTTTTTGCCTTGTAGTGCTCGCCGTCGAAATCGACCGACTTGTCTTCATGGCTGGCGGCGATGATCTCGCGCCACAGCGTGACGAATTCGCGCGCCGAGTCGTAGCGTTCTTTCGAGTCCTGGAACAGGCCATCGCCTTCCAGCTCGGCGCTGTCTCCTCCCGCCACCAGGTTGAATGCCACGCGCCCGCCTGACAGGCGATCCAGCGTGGCCGCCTGGCGCGCCGCCACCGATGGATGCAGCAGGCCGGGGCGCAGTGCTACCAGCAATTTCAGTTTGCGCGTGACCGCGGCCAGATAGGAGGCGACGATCCACGGGTCTTCGCAGGAACGCCCGGTGGGAATCAGCACGCCGTCGTACCCCAGCGTATCCGCGGCAACGCCGATCTGTTTCAGGTAATCGGGATCGAGCGGGCGTGTACCTTGCGAACTGCCCAAGTGGCGGCTGTCGCCGAAGGTGGGGATGAACCAGAATATATTCAGTGTCATTTCAATTTCTCCAGTGATTAAAAAAAAATGTCGTTACCTCTTTGCAATCTTCCTTGTTTCTTGCGGCAGCCAGACCACCTCTCGGATGCTCAGCGGCTTCGGTATCAGTTTCAGGTTGTAGAAGGTGTCGGCGATCTTCTGCTGCTCACCTATCACCTTGTCGTTCAGGTAGCTCACGCCGTAGCCGCCGCGCGTCACTGCCAGTTCCAGAGTCGGTGCATTCAATCCGGTCAGAGGTGCCAAGGCAGCGGCAACCTCCTTCGGTTTGGTCTGCACCCATTTGTCCACCTTCTTCAATTCGTCGAAGACGATGGCGATCACATCCGGGCTGCGAGCGGCATAGGTTCTTTCCGCAAGATAGAACTGGTGGTTGTTCACTGTCGATCTGCCGTCTTTCAGCACGCGTGCGCCGATGGAGGTCTCGGCTGCAGCCAGGAACGGATCCCAGATCACCCAGGCATCCACGCTGCCGCGCTCAAAGGCCGCGCGCGCATCGGCAGGCGGAAGGAACACGACCTCGACATCGCTGTATTTCAGCCCTGCCTGTTCCAAAGCTCGCACCAGCAGGTAGTGCACATTGGAACCCTTGTTCAGTACGACTTTCTTGCCTTTCAGGCCTGACACCGATTTGAGCGGAGAGTCCTTGGGCACGACGATGGCCTCGCCGCCCGGTGCTGGCGGCTCGTAGCCGATATAGGTGATCTGAGCATTGGCTGCTTGCGCGAAGATGGGTGGAGTCTCTCCGACTGTGCCGAAGTCGATGCTGCCGACGTTCAGGCCCTCCAGCAATTGAGGGCCGGCCGGGAATTCGGTCCAGTTGACGCTCACGCCGAGCGGCGCCAGACGCTGCTCCAGCGTGCCGCGCGCTTTGAGCAGGATCAGCGTGCCGTATTTCTGGTAACCGATGCGCAACACGTCTTCGGCGGCAGAGGCTGTTCCGGAAAAGCTTGCTGCGATGGCGCCGACGAGCAGGATGAACAACAGGCGATGCAGGGATTTCATAGAGTTTCCTTTCGTGAAGTAACTAGGCTGTCAAGGCATGCCGCTCGGTGTACGGCAGCGCCTCATGTGCCGGATGCAAAGCGTCGAGCAAACCGGCCACCCCGAGCTGCACGCGCTGCTCGATGGCGGGGTCGAGCGTGAGTCCATCCGATTCCGACCAGACGATCTGCTGCTCGACGGCGTAGATGCTGTCCAGAACCTGCCTGGGTGCGAGCGAAGCCAGCACCGGGCGCAATGCGTAGTCCAGGATCAGGGTATGAGCCGCGCTGCCGCCGATGGCCAGCGGCAAGATCACCTTGCCGCGCAAACCGAACTGCGGAAGCAGATCGATGAATGATTTAAGGACACCGCTGTAGGCGGCCTTGTAAACAGGTGTCCCGATGATGATGCCTGCCGCGTTTTCCACCCGGCGCAATGCGGCAACGATTTCAGGATTTCTGAAATCGGCATGCAGCAAAGCTTGCGCAGGCAGATCGCGCACCTGCAGGTTGTCTACTGCCAGCCCTTCCTGCTCCAGCCGCGAGCCGATTTCCGCAAGCAAGCGCCCCGTCCTGGAGTTGACCGAAGGACTGCCACCAATCAATAGAATTGACATTATTTTCTTCCCGCATGAGTTTGAATTTAGTGCCGCTTCGACTGACTTCATTCATGCGAAGCGTATGTGCGATGCGACGGTTCTCACTTTAGTAATTCCGCCCAGACGAGTGAACCAATTACTTTTCACTTCGTTATCCGATTATTCGATAACCGGGGTTTCACAAACCAGCCGCAACCAGATGGGAATCGCCAAGAAAATATGGCGTAAAAAAAACAGGGGCAGTCACCTGCCCCTGTGAACCTGGCATTTGCATCCAGGAGGAGAGAGGTATTTAGGCAGCTAGTTGCTCATCTCGGCAAAGCCGCCTCCGCACGTCCGCCAAAAACTCCGGACTTGCGAGGTAATAGCCTTGCAGCAGGTCGGCACCCGACTTTCTGGCGATCTCCAGCTGCGTGGCGGTTTCGATGCCTTCGACGGTGACCTGTATACCTGCGCTGCGGAACCTCTCCACCAGTCGATTGAACGACGTGGTCGCGCTACGAGAATGCTCCGTCGTCTGTATCAATGCACCATCCAGCTTGACGATGTCCGGATGCAGTTTGAGCACGTGTTCCAGGCTGGAGTGCGCCGCACCGAAATTGTCCACCGCAATGCGGTAGCCGAGGCTGCGGTAGTTGTTCACCGCATCGGTCAGCACGGCCTCGCCCACGTTCGCCGCTTCCTTGATCTCGATGACGACACGCGAAGTAGGCACGGAGTAGTAATGCAGTATCTGTTCAAAAGTGCGTCCGTGATTAATGACGCTGCTGAGCAGGCGGGGATGCACGTTGAGGAACAGCAGTTCGTGCTCGGTGAAGCTTCGCGCATGGTTCATCAGGTGAATGATGCGCACGAGGCGGTCAAACTGCACGACGCGGTTCACTTGCACGGCTTCTTCGAACGCGCCGTCCGGAGTCACTTCTCCATGCTCAAGCAATCCGGCACGCAAAAATGCCTCGCGCCCCACCACTTTTCCGTCCGGCCGCAGCACTGGCTGGAAGGCGCTGGCCAGTTTCATGCCCATGAAATTGCACACCAATCCGTATTCTTTCGTGTCGATCAACGCATACTCGTCGAGGTCGAGCAGCAGGTTGTTGCGCAACAGCAGTTTCAGGTACAGGTATTGGTGTGACATGGTGGCTCCTATTTCTTGGCGTAGATCTGGTCGAACACGCCGCCATCGCCGAAGTGTTCCTTCTGCACTTTGGTCCAGCCGCCGAAGTCCTTGTCGATGGTGATCAGGTTGAGCTTGGGGAACTGCTTCGCATATTTCTTCGCGATCTTTTCGTCGGTCGGACGATAGTAGTTCTTCGCGGCGATCTCCTGTCCCTCTGCGGAATACAGGTAGTCCAGGTATGCCTCTGCCACTTTGCGCGTGCCATGCTTGTCCGCGTTCTTGTCCACCACGGTGACGGGCGGCTCGGCCAGGATGCTCAGGCTGGGGACGACGATCTGGTATTTGTCCGCGCCTAGTTCCTTGAGTGCGAGGAACGCTTCGTTCTCCCAAGTGATCAGCACGTCGCCTATGCCGCGCTCGGTGAAGGTGGTGGTGGAACCGCGCGCGCCGGAATCAAGAACCGGGACGTTGGCGAACAGCTGGGCGACGAAGGCTTGCGCCTTGACGTGGTCGTTGCCGTTGTGTTTCAGGCCGTAGCCCCACGCGGCCAGGTAGTTCCAGCGCGCACCGCCGGAAGTCTTTGGGTTAGGCGTGATGACGGCCACGCCCGGCCTGGCCAGATCGCTCCAGTCCTTGATGCCTTTGGGGTTGCCCGCACGCACCAGGAACACGATGGTGGACGTGTAAGGCGAGCTGTTGTGCTTGAGGCGCGATTGCCAGTTGGCGGGAATGAGGTCGCTCTTGCTTGCCAGCGCGTCGATGTCGGCCGCCAGCGCAAGTGTCGCCACGTCCGCTTCCAGCCCGTCGATGATGGCACGCGCCTGCTTGCCGGAGCCACCGTGCGATGCGCTGATGCTCACTTCGTCGCCGCTCCGTGCCTTCCAGTACTTGGCGAAAGCCGTGTTGTACTCCTGATACAACTCGCGTGTAGGGTCGTAGGATACGTTGAGCAGCTTGATCTCGGCCGCATGCAAGGTGCCCGTGAACAGCAACGCCAACACTGCCAGCGACGCCAAAGTGGAACGTTTCATGATGTCTTCTCCTAAGTTATGGTGATCGTGTGTGTGAAGTCACGATGGGACGCATCTTAGGAAATCGCTTTATGTGCGAGAACCAATTAGTTTTCGATTGCTTAGCACTTTTTTGAATATGCAGAAACGCCGAGCCCGTTCGGCTCACACCGAACGGGCCTGTTATTGTGCGCAAGAATGAAAACCGCCCGAACAGGTCGGGCGGCAGCAAATGGCCTATTTCTTCTTGGCCTTATCGGCGGGGTCCGGACTGACCGCTACTTCGGGGCGCATCTTGTCCACGGATTTGTCGCCGAAGCCCTTGGTCTCTTTCAGGTCGTCCACCTTCCTGTACGGCCCGTTGTGCTTGCGGTATTGGACGACGGCACCCGCCTTGACCGGGCCGATGCCTTTGACGGTTTCCAGCTCTTCTTTGCTCGCAGCGTTCAGGTCGACCGCTGCGTAGGTGATGCCGGAGGATGCTAACGACATGAACAAGGACAGCAGTAATTTCTTCATCACACTTCCCTTTCCTGAGGTCATGCGACTCACGTCGCGGATCGCACACTCCCTCCTATTTCGACTTCTCCAGCATGTAGTTGACGTAACGCGCCGTGCCCTGCTCGACGGTCAGGAACGGCTCGGCATAACCGATCTCGCGCATGGCGCTCATGTCGGCCTGCGTGTAGCTCTGGTATTTGCCGCGCAGCGCGTCCGGGAACGGGATGTAGCGGATGAGCTGTTGCTGCTGCATCTGCTCCAGCGTCAGTACTGCCCTCGCCCTTGGCCGCGCGCAGGGTGTTGATGGTCGCCACCGCCACGTCGTTGAAACTCTGGGCACTGCCGGTGCCGAGATTGAAGATGCCGGACTTGCCCGGATGGTCGAGGAAGTACATGTTGACCTTGACCACGTCTTCCACCGAAACGAAATCGCGCAGTTGCCCGCCGTTGGCGTAGCCGTCGCAGCCCTCGAACAGTTTCACGTAGCCGTCCGCGCGATACTGGTTGAAGAAGTGGTAGGCCACCGAGGCCATGCGTCCCTTGTGCTGCTCGCGCTGGCCGTACACGTTGAAGTAACGGAAACCGACGATCTGCGAGGTGCGGTTGGCCCAGCGGCGGCGCACCACCTGGTCGAACAGGAACTTGGAATAGGCGTAGACGTTGAGCGGCGATTCGAATTCGCGGCTCTCCTTGAACACCCCGCCACCGCCATATACCGAGGCGGAGGAGGCATACAGGAACGGCACTTCCTCGTTCTGGCAGTGGTTCAGTATCTCCAGCGAGTAGCGGTAGTTGTTCTCCATCATGTAGTGGCCGTCGGTCTCCATGGTGTCGGAACACGCGCCTTCGTGCAGCACCGCAGCAAGGATGCCGTCGAAATCGCCGCCTTGCAGCAGTCCGATGAAGTCTTCCTTGTCCATGTAGTCGGCGATCTCGCAATCGACCAGGTTCTTGAACTTGTCGGCCTTCTTCATGTTGTCGACCGCGATGATGTTGGTCTCGCCGCGCTCGTTCAGCGCCTTGACCAGGTTCGATCCGATAAAGCCAGCGGCTCCAGTTACGACGTAGTACATATCAGCTCCTCATGTCCTCAAGTATCTCTTCGCGCGACACCACGGCGGTGCCCAGCTTGCCCACCACGATGCCGGCCGCGCGGTTGGCGATGCGCACCGCGTCCGCCATCTCCGCGCCGCTCGCCAGCATCACCGCCAGCGTGGCGATGACGGTGTCGCCCGCGCCGCTGACGTCGAACACTTCGCGCGCCTGCGTCGGCTCGTGCAGCACGTCGTGCTCGCGGAACAGCGACATGCCTTCTTCGCTGCGCGTGACCATCAACGCATCCAGCTTCAGTTCGGCGCGCAGCTTCTGCGCCTTGGCGGTCAGTTCCGCTTCGTTCTTCCAGCTTCCCGCCACTTCGCGGAATTCGCTGCGGTTGGGCGTGAGCAGGGTCGCGCCCTGATAGCGCGCGTAGTCGTCGCCCTTGGGGTCGACCAGCACCGGCTTGCCGGCCGCGCGCGCCGCCCTGATCATCTCGGCGATATGCGCCAACCCGCCCTTGCCGTAGTCCGACAGCACCACCACATCGGCGTGCGGCAGCTTGGCATGGAAATCCGCCAGCTTGGCGTTCAACACCTCGTGGCTGGGCGGTGTCTCGAAATCGATGCGCAGCAGTTGCTGGTGGCGGGCGATGGCGCGCAGCTTGACGATGGTGGAGATGCTGTCGTCGCGGTGCAGCATGGCATCCACCCCGCCCTGCTCGGTCAGCAGGCGTTGCAGGCAGTCGCCCGCCTCGTCCATGCCGACCACCGACAGCAGGGTGCAGTGCGCGCCCAGCGAGGCGATGTTGCGCGCCACATTGGCAGCGCCGCCGGGACGTTCTTCCACTTTGCTTACTTTCAGCACCGGCACCGGCGCCTCCGGCGAGATGCGTGTCACGTCGCCGAACCAGTAGCGGTCCAGCATCACGTCGCCGACGACCAATACCCGTGCTGTATCGAACGATGGCAGTCTCATGCCATGTCTCCTATGTCTTTCAAAATATCGTGCAATGCCTGCAAAGGGTCGGGCGCCTGCGTGATCGGCCGGCCGATCACCAGATAGCTGGAACCCGCCTCCAGTGCGGCACGCGGTGTCATGATGCGCGACTGGTCGTCTGCCGCGGCGTTGGCGGGACGGATACCCGGGCGTGACCAGACAGAAATCCGGCGCCGGCCTGCTTGCGCAACAATCCGCGCTTCCTGCGCGGAACAGACCACGCCGTCCATGCCGCTGGCTTGCGCCAATCCCGCCAAGCGAGACACCTGCTCTGCCGGCGTCACGGTGATGCCCAACTCCACCAGGTCGGCCTGCGCCATGCTGGTCAGCACCGTTACGGCGATCAGCTTCGGTGGCTTGGCAAAATTGGCCAGCCCCTCGCGTGCGGCTTCCATCATGCGCCTGCCGCCGGAGGCGTGCACGTTCACCATCCATACACCGAGCGCTGCAGCCGCTTTGCACGCTTGCGCTGTGGTGTTGGGGATATCGTGGAATTTGAGATCGAGGAACACGTCGAAACCGCGTTTCTGCAACTGCTCGACCAGCTGCGGTCCGGCGGCGGTGAACAGTTCCTTGCCGACCTTGAGACGGCAAAGCGACGGTTCCAGACGCTGCGCCAGCGCCAACGCAGGTGCGGCTTGCGAGTAGTCGAGTGCAACGATGATTCTTTGATCGGTCATATCGCGACCCCATTTTCTTCGCTGCGCTTCGGCGAATAGCTCTCCCAACTGTGGCAAGCCGGGCAATGCCAGTAGAACTGGCGCGCCTTGAAGCCGCAATGGCTGCAGCGGTACATCGCCAGACCGCGCGTGCGGTTGTGGATCAGGCTCTTCACCATTTCGATGTCGGCACGGCGATCGCCGCTCATCTTCAGCAGCTGCGCTTCCAGCAACTTGTCCAGGCCGAGCAGCGTCGGGTTGCGCTTCAGTTCGTTGCGCACCATGACGTAGGCCGCTTCGGCGCCCTCGCCCTGCACCAGGGCGCTGAACAGCACGTTCATGAGGTCGAGCGAGGGATATTTCTGCATCCAGGTTTGCAGCAAAGCTACCCCGGTCGCTTCGTCGCCGCTCTGGCGATAGGCCTGCAACAGGCGCTCGGCCACCAGCGGCAGATATTGCGCATCCTGCTGCTCGACCTGCTTCCATATCTCGATGGCGCGCGGCACATACCCTGCCGCCAGCTCGATGTCGCCCAGCATGATGCTGGCGCGCACACCTTGCGGATTCGCTGCCAGCGCCTGCCCCAGATGCACCACGGCCGCCTCAGTCTGCTTGACCGCGAGCTCGCCAGCGGCCAGCTCGCAGAAGAAGAACGCTGCTTCTTTGCCATGCGACTTTCCGGTCAGCGCGGTGAGACGCTGGCTGATGTCGATCGCCTTGAGCCAGTCTTTTTCCTTTTGGTATATCTCCAGCAGGAAATCCAGCGACTCTTTTTCGTATGGGGTGCCGTGCAATTCATGGAAGGCGCTCTCGGCCCGGTCCAGGATGCCCGCCTTAAGATAGTCCTGCGCCAATTCGAACAGGGCCTGCTGTTTCTTTTCCTCAGCCAGGTCTGCGCGCTCGACCAGGTTGAGGTGCATGCGTATGGCCCTGTCCACTTCGCCGCGGCGGCGGAACAGGCTGCCCAGCGCGAAGTGCAACTCGACCGTCTGCGGATCGACCTTGACCACTTCGATGAACGCTTCGATGGCCTGGTCCTGCTGTTCATTGAGCAGGAAGTTCAGCCCCTGGAAGTACGAGCGCGGCAGCGCGCTGGATTCGCTGAGCAACTCTTTGATGTCGATGCGTGCCGCCAGCCAGCCCATGCCGAAAAAGAGCGGGAAGACCAGCAACATCCATGGTTCAAAATCCATTAGTGCAATATCTCAGGAGGGTTGTGCAGGGGAACGCCGGGAATCGATCTCGGCCAGCTTGTTCTTCAACTTGAGTTCGCGTTGGACTGCGGCAAGTTCGCGGCGCTGCCGGAACATGCTGCCCAGCATGGCCAGCAGGCCGATGACGACGCCAAGGGCAAAGAAACACAGCAGCACGACGACCAGCGAGGTCTGCCATTCATAGCCGAAGAAATAGCGCAACACGACGGGTTGGTCGTTCTTCACCGCGAAGCCCAGCAACAGCAGGAACAGCACGGCGCGCAGTGACCAGATCAGGTAGCTCATGATGACTTTGTCGCTAACAAAACAGTGTGTAACGATAACACGAAGGTTACCTCTATAAATCCAAATTTGGTCACGACATAACCTGAAGGTCAGTCTTCACCAAACTACGTTTTCGTCGCGATACTGCACTGCTCAGAACCTTGGATCTTTAGAGGGAACCCGCACAAATAAAAAATTGGCGGCACATCTCGCGACACGCCGCCAATCAGTTCACTTCCGAGCCGAATCAGGCTGAAGGATAATCCACCCGTTCACGCAGTTCTTTTCCTGCCTTGAAATGCGGTACGTATTTGGCAGGTACTTGAACCTTGTCGCCGGACTTGGGGTTACGCCCCAAGCGCGGCGGACGGTAGTTCAAGGCAAAGCTGCCAAAGCCACGGATCTCGATACGCCCGCCGCGCGACAAGGTCGCCGACATGCTATCCAGGATCACCTTGACCGCCAGCTCGGCGTCCTTGCCAAGCAGCTGCGTATAACGCTCCGCAAGCTTGGCGATAAGATCAGAACGGGTCATCGCTTCTCCTTACTGCGATTCAGCCTTGCTGGAATCCAGTTTCGCCTTCAGCAGCGCACCCAGATTGGTGGTGCCGGCAGAGCTGGTGTTTTCCGCAGCGAACTTCTGCATCGCAGCTGCCGTGTCGGCCTTGTCCAGCGCCTTGATCGACAGGTTGATGCCGCGATTCTTGCGGTCCACGTTGATGATGACGGCCTTGACGGTGTCGCCTTCCTTCAGGTGGTTGCGGATGTCTTCCACGCGGTCGGCGGAGACTTCGGAGGCCTTCAGGTAGGCTTCCACGCCGCCATCCAGTTCGACCACTGCGCCCTTGGCGTCCAGCGACTTCACGGTGCCGGTAACGACGGCGCCCTTGTCATGGCCGGAGGAAACGAAACCGCCGAAGGGATCACCTTCCAGTTGCTTCACGCCCAGAGAGATGCGCTCGCGCTCGACGTCGATGGCCAAAACCACGGCTTCCAGTTCGTCGCCCTTCTTGTAGTTGCGCACGGCTTCTTCGCCGGGGATATTCCAGGACAGGTCGGACAGGTGCACCAGACCGTCGATGCCGCCATCCAGGCCGATGAACACGCCGAAGTCGGTGATGGACTTGATCGCGCCCTTAACCTTGTCGCCCTTCTTGTGGTTGAGCGCGAAGTCGTCCCAGGGATTGGACTTGCACTGCTTCATGCCCAGGGAGATACGGCGGCGTTGCTCGTCGATCTCGAGGATCATGACTTCCACTTCGTCGCCCAGCGCTACAACCTTGGACGGATGCACGTTCTTGTTGGTCCAGTCCATTTCGGAAACGTGTACCAGACCTTCGATGCCTTGCTCGATCTCGACGAATGCACCGTAGTCGGTCAGGTTGGTCACCTTGCCGAACAGGCGTGTGCCTTGCGGGTAGCGACGTGCCAGACCATTCCACGGATCGTCGCCCATCTGCTTGATGCCCAGGGAGACGCGGTTCTTCTCCTGGTCGAACTTCAGGATCTTGGCTTCGACTTCGTCGCCGACCGTCAGCACTTCGGACGGGTGCTTCACGCGGCGCCATGCCAGATCGGTGATGTGCAGCAGGCCGTCGATACCGCCCAGGTCAACGAACGCACCGTAGTCGGTGATGTTCTTGACGATACCCTTGACGATCGCGCCTTCTTTCAGGTTTTCCAGCAGGGACTCGCGGTCGGCACCCTGGGTCGCTTCCAGCACGGCGCGGCGGGAAACCACCACGTTGTTGCGCTTGCGATCCAGCTTGATGACCTTGAGTTCCATGGTCTTGTTTTCGTACGGTGTGGTGTCCTTGACGGGACGTGTATCCACCAGCGAACCGGGCAGGAATGCACGGATGCCGTTCACCATGGCAGTCAGACCGCCCTTGACCTTGCCGCTGACGTAACCTTCGACGATGCGGCCTTCTTCCATCGCCTGCTCCAGGTCGATCCAGGCAGCCAGGCGCTTGGCCTTTTCGCGCGACAGGCGCGTTTCGCCATAGCCGTTCTCCAGCGACTCGATCGCGACGGTGACGAAATCGCCAGCCTTCACTTCGATCGCGCCCGTTGCGTCTTTGAATTCTTCAACGGGGATAAAACTTTCGGACTTCAGTCCGGCATTCACCACCACCACGTTCTGCTCGACGCGAACGACTTGTGCGGTGATCAATTCGCCTGCGCGCATTTCTTTGCGGTTCAGGCTTTCTTCAAACAGGGAAGCAAAACTTTCCATTTCAGCTACTGCGGTCATGTTGGTATACCTTGAGGACAAATCCCGTGATAAGCGGGGGTTAGTTATAAAACCCAGACAGAATGGCTTCTATCTGGACTCCAACGCACGGTAGCGGCTTAGCACTTCCTGAACTGCCTGCTCGATGTTCAGAGGGGTCGTATCCAGCAAGCTCGCACCTTGCGCCTGTTGCAGCGGAGCCACGCTACGTTGAGTATCCCGTTCGTCGCGCGCCCTGATATCCTGCAAAAGGGCCGTTATATTAGCACTCATCCCTTTTTCTTTCAACTGCTTATATCGGCGCTCGGCGCGAGCCTCGGCACTGGCGGTCAGGAATATCTTCAGCACCGCATCCGGGAACACCACCGACGCCATGTCGCGCCCGTCCGCCACCAGTCCGGGCGCCTTGCGGAAAGCCCGCTGTTTATCGAGCAGGGCCGCGCGCACCTTGGGCAGGGCCGCGATCTTCGAGGCCGCCGAACCCGTTTCTTCGGTGCGCAACTCGTCGCCGACCAGCGCGCCATCCAGCCAGATATCCGCGCCTTCGAAGCGGATATCGACCTCCCCTGCCAATGCGGCGAGACGCATCTCATCGTCGAGAGCAACACCGCGCCGCTGCGCCGCCAGTCCTAGCAGGCGGTACAGCGCACCACTGTCGAGAAAATGGAATCCCAGCGTTTTGGCGACGCGCTGCGCCACCGTACCCTTGCCTGAGGCGGATGGGCCATCGATGGCGATCACTGGAACTGCTGCAGTAACTTTTTCAAACATATTGAAATAATCCGGAAAGGTTTTTGCCACACATTTTGGATCGTTGATGCGCACGCCCGCCCCGCCGAAGGCGGCCAGCGAGAAGCACATCGCCATGCGGTGGTCGTCATAGGTATCGATGGCTGCATGCCTGACCTGCGCAGGGGGCGTGATGCGGATGTAATCCGCCCCCTCTTCCACGGTCGCACCGACCTTGCGCAGTTCGGTCGCCATCGCCGCAATGCGGTCGGTCTCCTTCACGCGCCAGCTGGCGATGTTGCGCAGCGTGGTCGTGCCGTCGGCGAACAGGGCTGCCACGGCCAGTGTCATCGCGGCATCGGGAATGTGGTTGCAGTCGAGGTCGATGGCTTTCAATTTGCCGCTCTTGGGGCCGGTCGCCTCCATCCAGTTCGGCCCCATGG
This sequence comes from uncultured beta proteobacterium, assembly GCA_963797045.1. GTDB lineage: Bacteria > Pseudomonadota > Gammaproteobacteria > Burkholderiales > Gallionellaceae > Sideroxyarcus. The sequence continues at coordinate 27,420 of CAWCNZ010000012.1, forward strand.
TGATGACCGCGCCCATCTTCCGCAGTTCTTCAGCAAAGAGCACATCGCCCTGCACGCTATCCTTGCCTACGCCTTCCACACGTACCGGCCCGCCACCAATGGCACCGGCGGCCAGGAAATAGGATGCTGACGAAGCATCGCCTTCAACAAAAATCACGCCCGGACTCTTGTAGCACTGACCGCCGAGCACAACGAAGCTCTGCCAGTCCTTGCGCTCCACGAGCACGCCAAAGCGCGCCATCATCGCCAAGGTAATTTCGATATACGGTTTCGAAATCAACTCTCCGACTACCTCGACCTTGACCGTCTGGCCGGTCAGCGGCAGCGCCATCAGCAAACCGGTCAGGAATTGGCTCGATACATCTCCACGCACCTGCACCGTGTCGCCTGCCAGGTTCGCCGGTGAAATCCGCAATGGTGGGAAGCCCTGATTGCCGAGATAACGGATGTCGGCGCCCAACTGGCGCAACGCATCCACCAGGTCGCCGATGGGGCGTTCATGCATGCGCCCGCCCGGAGAACCACTGATCCCCCGAACAATTCATAATTCCCGCCCGACAATGCCAGTGCGGCAACCAAGGGACGAAATGCCGTACCGGCATTTCCGAGGAACAACTCAGCCTGCTTGTTTGGAAAGTTGCCACCGCAGCCCGTAATTCGATGCGTGTTGGGAAGATCGGTCTTGCCGGGATATTTGATCCCGACCCCCAGCTTTTCCAGGCATCCAGCATGCGCTCGGTATCGTCCGAATGCAGCAGGTCGCACACGTCAGTCACGCCCTCGGCCAGCGCCGCCAGCAGCAACACGCGATTGGAGATGCTCTTGGAGCCGGGCAGGCGCACTGTGCCGTGCGCGGACATCAAGGGAGGGAGGTCGATAAATTCGTGCTGTGACATGCGGAGAAAAAGATTGGTTATTGTTGTGTCCAGGCGCTTCGCACTTCGCGCGCCAGGCTGAATATCTCTTCCAGTTTGGCGGCGTCGTTGTTTTCCAGCGCTTGGTGCAGAGTGTGAAGTTCGGCGGCATATTGCTGCAACTCGCGCATCAGAGCCTCGCGGTTGGCGAGGCAGATGTCGCGCCACATTTCCGGGCTACTCGCAGCGATGCGGGTGAAGTCGCGGAAACCGCTGGCCGCGAATGCCAGCAACTGATCGCGGTTGTCGCGTTGCGCCAGATCGTGCACCAGCGCGAACGACAGCAGATGCGGCAGATGGCTCACGGCGGCGAAGACCTCATCGTGCTGCTGCGCGGTCAACTCGCTCACATTGGCGCCGCACCATTCCCAGGCACTGCGCACGCGCGCCACGGCAACTTTCGAATTCTCCGGCAGCGGGGTGAGCACCACTTTCTTGCCTTGGAACAGATCGGCCTGTGCTGCTGCGGCGCCGCTCTTCTCGGCACCTGCGATGGGGTGTGCGGGAATGAATTGTTCGATCCTGGCGCCGAGATTCGCGCGCGCCGCAGCGACCACGTCGCTCTTGGTGCTGCCGCCGTCGGTGACCAGCGTTTGCGCGCCGAGGTGCGGCGCGATGCGCGCGAAGATATCCGCCATCTGCGCCACCGGCGTGGCGAGCAGAACCAGATCGGCATCATGCACTTCACGCGCCACGTCGTCGCCGATGCGGTCGAGGATGCCAAGCTGCCTGGCTTGTTCCAGCGTCGCTGCGCCGCGCCCGAAACCGACCACTTCCGAGACAACTCCTGCACGGCGCAAAGCGAGCGCAAATGAGCCGCCGATCAGGCCGACGCCGAAGATCACTATTTTTTTGAACGATTGCGCCACGAACCGCCACCTGTAAAAGTCGGGATTATACCCAAGCTGCCGGCATCCCCTAAGCCTCTCCCCACGAATCTTGTTTCACATGAATAAGTTTAAGTGAGGAAGAGCACACAATTTGTTTGAAATGGTGTAGATTTTAAACCGCCTGCTTCAGTCAACTTGGGAGTAATCATGAAGACATGCATCCCCACTCGCCTGACCGCACTTCCATTCCTCGCCTTGCTGGCATACTTCCCCACAGCGCAGGCGGCCACCACAGACACCAGCTTTCAAGTCACCGCAACCGTAGCGGAAACTTGCTCGGTATCGGCAGGTACCTTGGCTTTTGGCAGTTACGTCGGCGATCAGCTGGATGCCGAGAACACAATGACCGTCACCTGCACAACCGGCACCGGATATAACATCACCCTCGACAATGGGCTGTATGCCTCCGGAGGCCAGCGCCGCATGAAGAGCGCCGGCACCGATTACTTGAACTACGACCTGTATACCACCACAGGCAGAACAGTCCTTTGGCAAGACGCCACCACAATATCAGACACGGGCAATGCTTCGCCACAGCCACATCCCGTATATGGCCGGATCCCCGCCAATCAGAACCCGCCTGCTACTGATTACACTGACACAATCTCCGTGACAGTGACCTACTGACAAGCGCCAGACCAAGGGAGACAGATATGCCTTCGAGTTTAATTGCATTGCGCAAACTGCTTGCCGGCCTGTTGCTCTCCGGAGTATCGGCTTCAACACTGGCTGCCTCGCTATCCATCAGCCCGGTTGTCGTGAAGCTGGACGAAAAAAACCGTACGGCCGCGATTACCCTCAAAAACGAGGGCAGTGAATCACGAGTCATCCAGACCGAACTGCTGCGCTGGACCCAGAAGGATGGCGAAAACGTCCATGCCCCCAGCCGCGATATCCTGGTCAACCCGCCCATCGCCACACTGCAACCCGGACAGACCCAGATCATCCGTGTCGGCCTGAACCGGAAGGCCGACAAGGTACAGGAACTGGCCTACCGCCTCTACATCAGCGAGGTCCCGCCGCCGCCCAAGGAAGGCTTCACCGGCTTGCGCATCGCCTTGCGTCTGGGTCTTGCCGTGTTCGTCCCCTCCAGAGCCAAGCTGACCGACAAGCTGGACTGGAAGGCCGCGCGCAATCAAAAAGGAGACCTGCAACTGACCCTGCGCAACGGTGGCAACCATCATCTGCGCCTGGTCAGCCTCGAAGTACGCGACCCCGACAATGGCCGGCAACTCGCCGAATTGCAGCAGCCTCTTCCCTCCCTGCTCGCGGAACAGACCCGCCAGTTCTCCTTGTCGCTGCCAACTGACTGGCAGGGCAGGGATGTGAGGTTGGTGGCCGGCACCGAAGATGGCTTGGTCGAAACAAGAGTCAAGCTGGAACAAGCTGCCAGATAGGCTGCTCCGCTGCATGGCGCCAACCTTGGCCGCGGGCAGCCCCCTCATCCACAGCGACTGAGTTTTCCCACTTTCATGCATGGGAGAGCATGATCAGACCAGCAGCATCACGATCACATGCAATAAGGGCACTCCTTACCAGACCGACCTGGATAACAGCGCCGCCGCCGTTGAAGAGCAGATAACAACTTTACGACATACGGACGCATCCCGGTCAGCCAGACCGCTGCGGTTCCCGGCAGCTACAGCGACTCCATCACTGTGACGGTTGAGTGGTGACGGTAGAGGATAGGTAGGGGCACGTTTGCGCACCCTACATATTATTTACAGCGTGCGGCCGATCGCCCCGGCGATGGCGCCCAGCGTGCCCATCAGCTTCTTCAGTTCGTCCGGCGTGAGCGCCTGGTCTGCGTCGCACCATGCGTCGCACGGGCTGGGGTGCATCTCGACCAGCAGGCCGTCCGCGCCGGCAGCGATGGCGGCCTGCGACAGTGCCGGCACCATCCACGCCTTGCCGCCCGCATGCGACGGGTCGACGATCACCGGCAAGTGAGTCTCTTTCTTCAGCACGGCGATGGCGGTCACGTCCAGCACGTTGCGATAGGCGGTCTCGAAAGTGCGGATGCCGCGTTCGCAGAAGATGATGTTGTGGTTGCCGCCGGCGGCGATGTATTCCGCCGCCATCAGCCATTCGCTGATGGTCGCCGACATGCCGCGCTTGAGGATGACCGGTTTGTTGACGCGCCCGACTTCCTTGAGCAGGTCGAAGTTCTGCATGTTGCGCGTGCCGATCTGGATCACGTCCACATCGTATTCGAGGAATGCATCGAGCTGGCGCGCATCCATCAGTTCGGTGACGATGGGCAGATTGTATTTGGCAGCCGCCTTGCGGAACATGTCCAGGCCTTCCACGCCGTGGCCCTGGAACGCATAAGGACTGGTACGCGGCTTGAACGCGCCGCCGCGCATCAGGCGACAACCCGCTTCCTTCACGAACTTCGCCGACAGGTCCATCTGCTCCTGTGTCTCCACCGAGCAAGGGCCGCCGATGATCTGGATCTGGTTGCCGCCTAGCGGGACGCCGGCGATGTCGATGACGGTGTTCTGCTTGTGCGACTCGCGCGACACGATCTTGTATTGCTTGGCGATGTGCATCGCCGATTCCACGCCCGGCAGCGACGTAAACATGTCGGCGTCCAGCTTGCGTTCGTCGCCGATGGCGCCGATGACGGTGCGCTCGACTCCGCGCGAGATGTTGGCCTTGAGGCCTGCTGCCTCGATCTTTTTTACCACCGCGTTGACTTGCGCGTCGGTGATTTCACTGCCCATAACGATGATCATTTTATTTCTCCATTAGCTTGCTGACTGACGCATTTTTCCAGTGCAGACAAAAATTTTGCGTTCTCGCTTTCCAGACCGATGCTCACGCGCAGCCAGTCCGGCATATCGTAGTTTGCGATCGGGCGCACGATCACGCCCAGTTCGAGCAAGCGTCGGTACATCGCCGTTGCGTTGCCGATGCGGAACGCCACGAAGTTGCCGAACGACGGGATGTATTCCAGTCCCAGTTTGGTCAGACCTTCGGTGATCTGCAGCATGCCGCGCTGGTTCAGCTCGAAGGTCTTCCTGACGAAAGACACATCGCGCAATGCCGCCACGGCGGCCGCCTGCGCCACGCTGTTCACGTTGAATGGCTGGCGCACGCGATTCATCATGTCGGTCACCTGCTCGTGTGCCAGCGCATAGCCGACACGCAGGCCGGCCAGACCGTAGGCCTTGGAGAAAGTGCGCGAGATGATGAGATTGGGAAATTCCTTCAGCCAGCTAACGCTGTCGTAGCGTTTGTCTTCCGGCAGATATTCGTTGTATGCCTCGTCCAGTACCACCAGGATCTCGGGCGGCAGGCCGCGCAGGAAAACCTGCAACTCGTCGGGGCTCAGGAATGTGCCGGTCGGATTGTTCGGGTTGGCGATAAACACCATCTTGACCTTGTTGTCCTTCGAGGCCTTCAGCATCGCGGACAAATCGTGGCCGTAACCCTTGGTCGCCGGCACGCTGATACCCTTCGCTCCCACTGCCTGTGTTGCCAGCGCATACACCGCAAAAGCATGCGCCGAGTACACCACCTTGTCGCCGGGCGCGAGGAAAGCGCGCGCCGCGAGTTCCAGCAGGTCGTTGGAGCCGTTGCCCAGGGTCACATTGGCGTGCGCCACGCCGTAGCGTTTGACCAGCGCATCTTTGAGGTCGAAACCGTTGCCGTCGGGATACAGCGCGATGGTCTTGATCGCCTCCTGCATCGCGGCGACGGCAGCCGGGCTCGTGCCCAGCGGGTTCTCGTTGGAAGCCAGCTTGACGATGCCGGTAATGCCCAGTTCGCGCTCCAGCTCGGAGATCGGCTTCCCCGGTTGGTACGGCGCGATGGCGCGGATGTAAGGAGGTGCCAGTTCTGCGTAATTCATAAATTCAAAATCCACTACAAAAGCCAGGAGACACAGGGGACAGGCAAGAGCGAAAGAACGGATTCTACTTTCGTTTTGCTCTTTTCCGCACCGCTGCGATTATTTAATAATCATTATTCAAACGGCGACCGGGTAAGAGCCCAGCACCTTGACGAAGGCCGCGATCTGCTTGAGCTGGGTCAACGCAGCGGCGACCTTGGTATCGGATTGGTGACCTTCGATATCGACGTAGAACACATATTCCCACAGACCGGTACGCGACGGACGCGATTCCAGCTTGGTCATCGAAACGCCGTTGCTCGCAAACGGCGCAAGCAGGTCGTGCATCGCACCCGGCCGGTTGGGTGCCGACATGGCCAGGGAAGTCTTGTCCTTGCCGCTTGGCGCCACATCCTGTTTGCCGATGACCAGGAAACGCGTGGTGTTGCGCGCATCGTCCTCGATATTCTGTGCCAGCACCTTCAGCTTGAAATGTCCTGCCGCCTGCTCGCCGGCGATCGCTGCCGCGAACGACTCTGCCGCCGCCAGACGTGCCGCATCAGCATTACTGGAGGCTGTGACGCGCTCAGCCTGCGGCAGGTGCGCATGCAGCCAGCCCTGGCATTGGCCGAACGATTGCGGATGCGAATAGACCTTGCGGATGAGCGACAGGTCGTTCTCGTTCGATAGCACGCACTGGTGCACCTGCAGCAGCACCTCGCCGCATATCCTGAGATTGCTGTTGAGCAGCAGATCGAGCGTGCGCCCCACCGCGCCCTCCGTGGAGTTCTCCACCGGCACCAAGCCGTAGTTCGCCGAACCGCTCTCCACGGCGGCGAACACGCCGTCGATGGAATCGGCCGGCAGGCCCACGGTCGCCTGGCCGAAACGCTGAAACACCGCCGCCTCGCTGAAGGTGCCGTGCGGCCCCAGATAGGCAACACTGAGTGGAGCCTCCAGCGCACGGCATTGCGACATGATCTCGGTGAACAACTGCGACACGCCCTGATTGGACAGCGGCCCGGCGTTCGCCTGCACCATGCGTTGCAGCACCTGCGCCTCGCGCTCGGGGCGCAGCACGGCACCGTTGCCTTTGACGCGGCCGATCTGCTGCGCCAGCGCGGCACGCTGGTTGAACAACTTGAGCAACTCGTCGTCGATACGGTCGATCTGCTCGCGATATTTCTTCAATTCGTCACTCATTCATCCGCCTCCAGCGGCAACGCACGCACCATCAGCACGCCGGGAATGGCGGCGATCTGCGCAATCAGGGAATCCGGCAGCGCGCTGTCGGTATCCACCAGGGTATAGGCCACCTCGCCCCGCGATTTGTTGGTCATGTTATGGATATTGATGCCCGCTTTTGCCAGCGCGGTGGAAATCTGCCCCAGCATGTTCGGCACGTTGGCGTTCGCGATCGCTGCGCGGAACGACGATTCGCGCGGCATGGTGAGGTTGGGGAAATTCACCGTGTTGACCACGTTGCCGTGCTCAAGGTAATCGCGCAATTGCTCCACTGCCATCACCGCACAGTTCTCTTCCGCCTCCTGCGTGGAGGCGCCAAGATGCGGCAGCGCGATCACGCCCGGGTTGCCCTGCGTCCTGTGCGTCGGAAAGTCGCACACGTAGCAGCGCAGGTGTTTGCTCGCCAGCCCTGCCAGCACCGCATCTTCGTTAACGATGGCGTCGCGCGCGAAATTCAGCAGCACCGCCCCGGATTTCATCGCCGCCACGTGCCTGGCGTCGATCAGGTTGCGGGTCGCCTCCAGCAGCGGCACATGCAGGGTGACGAAATCGCTGTGTTTGAGCAGCTCTTCGATGCTGTGCGCCTTCTTTACCTGCGCGGAGATACTCCACGCCGCATCCACGGAGATGTTGGGGTCGTAGCCGATCACCTGCATGCCAAGACCGATGGCCGCATCCGCCACCTGACGTCCGACCGCCCCCAAGCCTACGACACCCAGCGTGCGTCCGCGCAACTCGGTTCCGGCGTAAGCTTTCTTTCCATCCTCGACCAGCTTGTGCATGGCCGCAGCGTCGCCCTTCAGGCCTGCGGTGAAATGCAGCGCCTCCACGATGTTGCGCGAGGCCAGCAGCATGCCGGTGATGACCAGTTCTTTCACCGCGTTGGCATTGGCGCCCGGCGCATTGAACACCGGCACGCCGCGCTCGCTCATCTTCTTTACCGGGATGTTGTTCGTCCCCGTCCCCGCGCGCGCGATGGCCAGCACATTGGGCGGGATATCCATGTCCAGCATGTTCTGCGAACGCACCAGGATCGCATCGGGCTGCGCGACCTTGTCGCCCACCTGATAACGCCCCGCAGGCAGATGCTTCAGGCCCACAGGCGAGATCTTGTTCAGCGTGAGCACCTGGAAGACCCTAGCCATTCTTCCTGGCGAACTCGTTCATGAAGTCCGCCAATGCCTGCACGCCTGCCAACGGCATGGCGTTATAGATCGAAGCGCGCATGCCGCCGACGGAGCGATGACCTTTCAGTTGCAGCAGGCCGCGTGCATCCGCCTGTTTCAGGAAGTCGCCGTCCAGATTCGCATCCTGCAGCGTGAACGGCACGTTCATGCGCGAACGGTCGGCCTTGTTCACCGGGCAGTTGTAGAAACCATTGCTGGCATCGATCGCCGCATACAGCAGGTTCGCCTTGGCGATGTTGGTCTTTTCCATCGCGGCGACGCCGCCGTTCTTCTTCAGCCACTGGAACACCAGCCCCGCCATGTAGATGGCGTAGGTGGGCGGCGTGTTGTACATGGAATCGGCGTCGGCGTGGATCTTGTAGTCCAGCATGGTCGGCAGGCGCGGGTCGGCATGACCGACCAGGTCTTCGCGCACGATGACCAGCGTCAGCCCGGCCGGGCCGATGTTCTTCTGCGCGCCGGCATAGATCAGGCCGAACTGCGAAACGTCATAGGGACGCGACAGGATGTTGGAGGACATGTCCGCCACCAGCGGCACCTTGCCCGTGTCCGGCACCCAGTTGAATTCCACGCCGCCGATGGTCTCGTTCGGGCAGTAGTGCACGTAAGCCGCCTTGGGATCGAGCTTCCAGGTATCGAATGCAGGCACGTAAGTGCAGTTCTTGTCGGCGTTGTCCGCCACCACGTTCACGTGGCTGAACTTCTTCGCCTCGGCGATAGCCTTCTTCGACCATTCGCCGGTGTTGACGTAATCGGCGGAGAGTTTTCCGCGCAACAGGTTCAACGGGATCATCGAAAACTGCAGGTGTCCGCCGCCCTGCAGGAACAGCACCTTGTAGTTGGAGGGGATGCCCATCAGCTCGCGCAGGTCGGCCTCGGCCTGGGCGTGGATGCCCATGTATTCCTTGCCGCGGTGCGACATCTCCATCACCGACATGCCGCTGCCGTGCCAGTCGAGGAGTTCCGCCTGAGCCTGCTGCAACACTTCCTTCGGCAATACCGCCGGGCCCGCGCTGAAGTTGTAGATGGTCATTTCGTTCTATTCCTGAAAAATCTTCTATTAGGGAAGGGTAAAAGGGAGAAGGGGGAAGGGTAAAACCAATGCGGAGCGCCGCCTCCTGCCTTTACCCTTATCCCTTCCCTCTTCCCCCTTCTTTGCTTACTGTCCCTCTGCCTCTTCTTCCGTTTCGGCGATGCGGCTCAGACCGGCCAGCTTCTCGCCATCTTCCAGATTCATCAGCGTCACGCCTTGGGTGGCGCGGCTCATCTCGCGGATCTCGTTGACGCGGGTGCGGATCAGCACGCCGTTGGTGCCGATCAGCATGATCTCGTCTTCCGGCCTGACCAGCGTCGCCGCCACCACCTTGCCGTTGCGCTCGGAGGTCTGGATCGCGATCATGCCCTGCGTGCCGCGCCCGTGGCGGGTGTATTCGGTGATCGGTGTACGCTTGCCGTAGCCGTTCTCGGTCGCGGTCAGCACCGACTGCTCCTCGTTCTCGGCCACCAGCAGGGCGATGACCTTGCCTCCCTTGGCCAGATTCATGCCGCGCACGCCGCGCGCGTTACGCGCCCATGCCGCGCACGTCGCCCTCGTCGAAGCGCACCGCCCTGCCCTCATCCGAGAACAGCATCACGTCGTGCTTGCCGTCGGTGATCGCCACGCCGATGAGGAAGTCGCCTTCGTCCAGGCTGATGGCGATGATGCCGGCCTTGCGCGGATTGGCGAAATCGGACAGCGGCGTCTTCTTCACCGTGCCTTCGCTGGTCGCAAAGAAGATGAACTGGTCTTCGGTGAACTGTTTCACCGGCAGGATGGCATTGATCTTCTCGCCCGCTTCCAGCGGCAGCAGGTTCACGATAGGCTTGCCGCGGCTGATGCGCGTGCCCTGCGGCACGTCATATACCTTGAGCCAGTACACGCGGCCGCGGTTGGAGAAGCACAGGATGTAATCGTGCGTGTTGGCGATGAACAGGTTGTCGATGAAATCGTCTTCCTTGGTCGCCGTGGCCTGCTTGCCGCGCCCGCCGCGCTTCTGCGCGCGATACTCGTCCAGCTTCTGCGCCTTCATGTAGCCGCCGTGCGACATGGTGACCACCACGTCTTCCGGCGCGATCAGGTCTTCCATGCTCATGTCTTGCGTATGGGTGATGATCTCGCTGCGGCGCTTGTCGCCGAACTGCGAGCGGATCGTGATCAGCTCGTCGCCGATGATCTGCGTCACGCGCGCCGGCTTGGCCAGGATGTCGAGCAGGTCGGTGATCTTGTCCATCACTTCGCGGTATTCGCCGACGATCTTGTCCTGCTCCAGTCCGGTCAGGCGTTGCAGGCGCAATTCCAGGATCGCCTGCGCCTGCGCATCGGAGAGGAAATAGCCGGAGCCTTTCACCAAGCCGAATTCGGGCGCCAGACCATCGGGACGCGATGCATCGCTGACGCGCGAAAGCATGTCTTCCACCAGCGACGAATGCCAGCCGCGCGCCATCAGCTCGCGCTTGGCATCCGGCGGGGTCGGCGCGGCTTTGATCAGCGCGATGATCTCATCCACATTGGAGAGCGCCACGGCCAAGCCTTCGAGAATATGGCCGCGCTCGCGTGCCTTGCGCAGTTCGAATATGGTGCGGCGGGTAATGACTTCGCGGCGGTGGCGCAGGAAGGCCTCGATGACATCCTTCAGGTTGCACAGCTTGGGCTGGCCATCGACGATCGCGACCATGTTGATGCCGAAGCTGTCCTGCATCTGGGTGTCTTTGTAGAGCTGGTTCAGGATCACGTCGGCGTTCTCGCCGCGCTTCAGCTCGATCACCGCGCGCATGCCGGACTTGTCCGATTCGTCGCGGATCTCGGAGATGCCTTCGATGCGTTTCTCGCGCACCATCTCGCCGATCTTCATCAGCAGGTTGGCCTTGTTCACCTGATAGGGTAGCTCGTCGATGATGATGGCCTGGCGATCGCCCTTGCCGATGTCCTCGAAATGGGTGCGGGCGCGCATCACCACGCGGCCGCGGCCGGTGCGGTAGCCTTCCTTCACCCCGGCCAGGCCGTAGATGTAAGCGGCAGTCGGGAAATCAGGGGCCGGCACCAGTTCGATCAGGCGCTCGATGTCCATGTCGGGTTCGCGCAGCAGCGCCAGGCAGGCATCCACCACTTCGCTCATGTTGTGCGGCGGGATGTTGGTCGCCATGCCCACGGCGATACCGGAAGAACCGTTCACCAGCAGGTTGGGGAAACGCGCCGGGAACACCAGCGGCTCATGCTCGGAACCGTCGTAGTTCGGCCCGAAATCCACGGTCTCCTTGTCCAGGTCGGCCAGCAGCTCATGCGCGATCTTCGCCATGCGGATCTCGGTATAACGCATCGCCGCCGCGTTATCGCCGTCCACCGAGCCGAAGTTGCCCTGGCCGTCCACCAGCGTGTAGCGCAACGAGAAGTCCTGCGCCATGCGCACGATGGTGTCGTACACCGCCGTGTCGCCGTGCGGGTGGTATTTACCGATCACGTCGCCGACGATACGCGCCGATTTCTTGTAAGCACGGTTCCAGTCGTTGGACAGCTCATGCATCGCGAACAGCACGCGGCGATGCACCGGCTTCAGGCCGTCGCGCACATCGGGCAACGCTCGGCCCACGATCACGCTCATCGCATAGTCCAGGTAGGACTTGCGCATCTCCTCTTCAAGGCTGACTGGCAGGGTTTCTTTGGCGAATTGTTGTTCCATGTGCGACCTATAAATGAGCCCCTGCAAACAAGCCGGCGGGGATTAGAACGAAGAGCACATTCTAGCACAGCCCCCTTCTGCGCCGACTACTCACCCGGACTGACTGGACAAGGATGCAAAGGCACGGGAGATACGCAATTAAACGAACACTGGCCTCAACGCGATGTTGGACTGTTGGTTCGCGCCACAAGCCACACGTCACCCCAGACTTCGTCTCCGGAAACACTCCAAACGCATGCTTGGCGCTATTACCCTTTTTAGTTGCACGTGGTTTTGGTACATTCTGGGCAGTCTTTCATTCCACCACGGTCCAACATCATGCCAAACGTCGATCCCATCGAACTGGAAAAATTCTCGCAACTCGCCCACAAGTGGTGGGACCCGAACAGCGAATTCAAACCTCTGCATGAAATCAATCCCTTACGCTTGGACTACATAAACCGCATCGCCTCGCTTTCCGGCAAGACAGTGCTTGATGTGGGCTGCGGCGGCGGCATCCTGACTGAGGGTATGGCAGGACTAGGCGCAAAGGTGACGGGCATCGACTTGGCCGACAAATCGCTGCAGGTAGCCAAGTTACATCTGCTGGAAAGCGGCAAGCAGGTGGAATACCGCAAGATTGCAGTGGAAGAACTGGCTTCCGAGCGTCCTGGACAGTACGACGTGGTGACCTGCATGGAGATGCTGGAACACGTGCCCGATCCCGCAGCCGTGGTCACAGCCTGCGCCAAGCTCGCAAAACCGGATGGGCAGGTGTTCTTTTCCACCCTCAACCGCAATCCGAAATCGTATCTGTTCGCCATTATCGGCGCCGAATACGCACTCAACCTGTTGCCGCGCGGCACACACGACTACGCCAAGTTCATCAAACCTTCCGAGCTGGCGCAGTGGTGCCGCAACGGCGGGCTGACCGTGACGGACATCGCAGGCATGAGCTACAACCCCTTGAACAAGGTCTATTCTCTGGCGAGCGACACCAGCGTCAACTATCTGGTCGCTTGCCGCAAAGACTGACATGACCCAGGCAGTCCTGTTCGACCTCGACGGCACCTTCGCCGATACCGCGCCCGATCTGGGTGCGGCACTCAATCATGTGCGCGCACTGCACGACCAGCCGCCGCTGCCTATCGAGATCATCCGCCTGCAGGCGTCGCACGGTTCGCAAGGACTTCTGAAACTGGGCATGAACGTCGAGCCGGAGGCCCCGAACTACAACGAACTGCGCGATGCCTTCCTGCAGCACTATGAGGCGCACATCTGCGACCACACCGTACTGTTCCCAGGCATGGCTGCCCTGGTCGCCGAGCTGGAACAGCACGAGCTCCCGTGGTGCATCGTCACCAACAAACCGCACCGTTATACCGTGCCACTGATGGAAAGGCTCGGCTACGCCAAACGCGCAGCCTGCCTGGTGAGCGGCGACACCTGCGCGCGCTCCAAACCGCACCCGATGCCGCTGTTGCATGCCGCCGGGTTGATGCACATCGCGCCGGAAGATTGCATCTACCTGGGCGACGACCTGCGCGACATGGAGGCGGCGCAGGCGGCAGGCATGACGGGGATCATCGCGCGCTACGGTTACATCGGCTCCCTGAAGGAAACGGCTGATTGGCCGGCACATGGCGGCATCGATACGCCATTTCAGCTATTGAGATATTTAAGATGAAACAGGAAACATTTGTCTGTTAGAGTGGCAAAAAGGGAGGAGGCCAAAGGCACGGAAAACAACCCGAACCGGCCTGCAATACACAAGGAATAATAATGAACACCCGCAAGTTGTTTCAAGGTGTGCGCCCCTACATCACAGCCGTTGCGGTCCTTATCGTCATCGGGCTGCTCGTTTTCGCGATCTACTTCACCGAGCTCGGCCTGCAGTGGATCACGTTCCTGACGGGCATCCTGGTCGCATCGATAATCGCCATGGTCAGCCGGGCATCGCGCGCGGAATGGATCATCACGCGCCGCACATCGCAGTTGACCGCCATGAAGAACAAGCTGGAACAGGAAACCCAGCTCCGCAACAATGCCATCGCCAGCAACGAACAAGCCCTCTTGAAGCTCAAACAGACGGAGCAATCTTTCGCCCGCCTGATCCCGCACCAGTTGCTCACTTTGCTGGAAAGAGACAGCATCGTCGACGTCAAGCTGGGCGACCAGATCGAACGCAAGCTGACCGTCATGTTCTCGGATATCCGCTATTTCACCACGCTGTCCGAGACCATGACTCCGCAGGAAACTTTCAACTTCCTCAACTCCTATTTCGAGCAGATGGAACCGGTCATCGGCATGCATCGCGGCATCATCGACAAATATGTGGGCGATGCCATCCTGGCGCTGTTCACGCAAGGTGCCGACGATGCGGTAAGCGGCGCGATACACATGCTCGAAAAACTGGGCGAATACAACAGCGGGCGCGCGCGTGCCGGCTATGAGCCCGTCCATATCGGCTTCGGCCTCAACACCGGCCTGGTCATGATCGGCACCGTCGGCGGGACGAATCGCATGGAAAGCACCGTCATCGGCGATGCGGTCAACCTGACTTCCCGCATCGAAGAAGCCACCAAGGTCTATCACGCCCCCCTGCTGATCAGCCAGAACACGCTGTATGACCTTGCGAACCCGTCCAAATACGACATCCGCTTCCTGGATCGCATCCGCGTGAAGGGCAAGGCGCAGCCATTCTCCATCTATGAAGTCTTCGACAACGACCCGGTCAAGCTCAGGGACGGCAAGCGTGCCACCAAAGTCATGTTCGAGGAGGCGATCGCCTACTATCACTTCAAGGAAATCCCGCGCGCCATGGAGTTGCTCGCCCAATGCATCGAGGCTACGCCCAAGGATATCCCTGCCCGCATCTATCTGGCGCGCTGCGAGGAATATCTGGCCACCGGCCAGCACTTCTCTACCGGCGAGCTGAACAAGCACCTGGAATGGCGGGAAGAATTCCACCTCGACATCGAAGAGATCGACGAGTCGCACAAACGCCTGTTCGGCAAGGTCAACGAACTCATCTCGGCCCTCGCCAGCCGCGACAGCCACGCGATTCGCGAAACGCTCGCCTACCTGGCGAGCCACCACATGGAAAGCGAGAGCGATGAAGAAGACCTGATGCGCCGGCATAACTACCCCTTCCTCGACAGCCATCTGCAGGAGCACAAGCGCTTTATCGACAACTTCGTGGCTCTCAAGGAAGAGGCCGATGAAGGCAAATGCGACCTGCCCTACCTTTCCTTCCGCACCCAGCTGCTGCTGTTCGACTGGTTCACCGGCCACATCGCGAAGACCGACCGGCACTTGGTGCGTTACCTGCAAAGCATCGAAAAAAAGACGCCGGACAGGAACTAACAGGCACGCCTCCACTCTGAGTGTTTGTTATAATTCGTCGTGCTGTAGCAGCAAACCGAACCGGGGGCGACCTGGCTTCGACGTGGGTTGCAAAGCAGTGCAGGGCATACCGAGGACCCGCCACCTCGTAAATCAGCTGGAAAACCAATAGTCGCAAACGACGAAAAGTACGCTCTAGCCGCTTAACCGGTTAGACCTCACACCCTGCTGTCCGTGGAGGGGCTCGATACCGCAAGGTTGAGATGAGTGAGGTCATTTACACGGAATCGTGTCGTGCAGGGTTACTTTGTACGAAGCTAAAACCAAGGTGACTCGTCCAGTAGCAGCCTGTCGGTTGGCGTCTGCCGGATAAAATCAAATAACTAGACTAAGTATGTAGAACTGTCTGTAGAGGGCTCGCGGACGGGGGTTCAATTCCCCCCGCCTCCACCAACAAAACAAAAAGCTCATCCGTAAGGGTGGGCTTTTTGTTTTGGGTCGTGATGTCTTGCCCGCAAGTTGATTGAACCCCCCGCCCGATATCGGTATAGTCCGCCAACCTCCAATCAAGGCGCGAATATGGCTTCCAAAGTAGTCGCAGAACATAAACTGAAGCTGGCTGAAGTACTGGATATGCTGGTGGCTGACGGCATGGTCGAAAAGGAAGATGCCGACGCACTCTTCAACGAAAGGCATACCCGCCGGCACGACGATCATCCTCTGGTGGTCATTGCAGCCAAAGCCTGGCGCTCACAGCTTCCGCCGCAGCGCATCCTGACACTGGACACTCTGACTGAATGGCTGGCCAAGAAAGTCGGCCTGGAATATCTGCACATCGATCCGCTGAAGATCGATTTCACCAACCTGGTCGATCTGATGTCGATCGATTATGCCAACCGTTTCTCCATCATGCCGATCCGCCTCGAAGGCAATGAACTGGTGGTGGCGACCGCAGAACCTTTCCTGCGCGACTGGGAGACCGTGGTCAAGCAGACCTCGCGCAAGAACATCCGCCGCGTCGTTTCTTCGCCCACCGACATCAACCGCTATCTGGTCGAGTTCTACAACCTGGCGCGCTCGGTGAAGAGTGCCACCAAACCCAACGCGGAATCGCCCAATCTCGCCTCGTTCGAGCAACTGGTCGAACTGGGCAAGACCAACAAGCAGTTCGATGCCAACGACCAGCACATCGTCCACATCGTGGACTGGCTGTGGCAATACGCCTTCGACCAGCGCGCATCGGATATCCACATCGAGCCGCGCCGCGAGTTCGGCATCGTGCGCTTCCGCATCGACGGAGTGCTGCATCAGGTGCATCAATTGCCGATGTCGGTGGTCACCGCGATGACCAGCCGCATCAAGCTGCTCGGGCGCATGGACCTGATGGAGAAGCGCCGCCCGCAGGACGGGCGCATCAAGACCCGCACTCAGGAAGGCCAGGAGATCGAGTTGCGTCTTTCCACGCTGCCCACCGCCTTCGGCGAAAAGCTGGTGATGCGCATCTTCGATCCGGAAGTGCTGGTGCGCGATTTCTCCGAGCTCGGCTTCTCCGACGACGACCGCGCGCGCTGGCTGCAGATGACTTCGCAGCCGAACGGCATCATCCTCGTCACCGGCCCCACCGGGTCCGGCAAGACCACCACGCTCTATTCCACGCTCAAGAGCCTGGCAACGCCGGAAGTGAATGTCTGTACGCTGGAAGATCCCATCGAGATGGTGGAACCCGCATTCAACCAGATGCAGATACAACAAGGTCTTGATCTGACCTTCGCCGATGGTGTGCGCGCGCTGATGCGGCAGGACCCGGACATCATCATGGTGGGGGAGATACGCGATCTGGAGACGGCCGACATGGCGATCCAGGCGGCCCTCACCGGCCACCTGGTGCTCTCGACGCTGCACACCAATGATGCGCCTTCCGCCATCACGCGCCTGCTCGATCTGGGCGTGCCGTCCTATCTGCTCAATGCCACGTTGCTGGGCATCATGGCGCAACGTCTGGTGCGCACGCTGTGCCCGCACTGCAAACAACCGACCCCCATGCGGGAAGACGACATCGAACTGTGGAACGGGCTGGTCGCGCCGTGGAAAGCCCCTCGCCCGACACAGCTGCAACGCCCGCAAGGCTGCCTGGAATGCCGCATGACGGGGTACTCCGGGCGCATCGGCATCTACGAGATACTGCTCATGTCGCCGGAACTGCGCAAACTCATCACCGCCGAGACCGACATCGCCGCCCTGCGCGAACAGGCCAACCGCGAAGGCATGAAACCGCTACGCATCTCCGGCGCACTCAAAGTGGCTGCCGGGCTGACCACGCTCGATGAAGTACTTAAGACATCGCCGCCGGCAGACAAAGTCTGAGCCTCATTTTTTATCACCCAACCGTTCGACAGGAATCAACATGACACTGAAAGACCTCAACCAGCGCTACGCCATCGGCAACCACGTGCAATTCAAGGAGATCGCCGAGGGCATGATCATCGCCGAAGTCGCCAACCAGCACGCGCTCGCCAACATCGCGTTACAGGGCGCGCATATCGCCACCTTCCAGCCGCGCGGCGAAGAGCCGGTGATCTGGCTGTCGCCCAAGGCCAAGTTCGCACCGGGCAAATCCATCCGCGGCGGCGTGCCGATCTGCTGGCCCTGGTTCGGTCCGCACAAGAACGACAGCAAATTGCCGGGCCATGGCTATGCCCGCACCGTGCCGTGGGATGTGCTGGAAACCAAAGCATTGCCGGACGGCTCGACCTTCCTGCGCTTCGGCCTCATCGAGAGCGACGCCACCCGTGCGCAATGGCCGCATGCTTCCACCGTGCAACTCGAAGTCACCGTGGGCAAGGCGCTACGAGTCGAACTCGTCACCACCAATACCGGCAAAGCGGCATTCGAACTCGGCGAAGCGCTGCACACCTACTTCCAGATCAGCGATGTCGCCAACATGACCATCCGCGGGCTGGAGAACTGCGAATACCTGGACAAGGTGCAGGACTTCGCGCGCCTCACCCAGAAGAACGGCATCGTCATCGAAAGCGAAGTTGACCGCGTATATGTGAACACCAGCGCCGATTGCGTGATCGAGGACAAGGGCCTGAAGCGCGCCATCCGCATCGCCAAGCAGGGCAGCCAATCCACCGTGGTGTGGAATCCATGGACGGAGAAGGCGGAGAAGATGGGCGACTTCGGCCCGCAATTGCATCGCGACATGGTGTGCGTGGAGAGCGGCAACGCTCTGGAGAACGTCGTCACTCTCGCACCGGGCGAGACACATCGCTTGGTGGCGGTGTACAGCGTCGAGAAGCTGTAACGCAGCAACACCGCAAAACACCGCAGTGAAATGAAAAGAGCCGCTTCGCAGCGGCTCTTTTTGTTTGAACTGAAAAAACGATCAGTTCGCGCGTTTCTTGTACTCGTTGGTGCGGGTATCGATCTCGATCTTGTCGCCGATCTCGATGAACGCTGCCACGGGCAACTCGAAGCCGGAACCCTTCAACTTGGCAGGCTTCATCACCTTGCCGGAAGTGTCGCCGCGCACGGCGGGTTCGGTGTACTCGATCTCGCGCACGATGGTGTTGGGCAACTCCACCGAGATGGCCTTGCCGTCGTAGAACACCACTTCGCAGATGTCTTCCATGCCGTCGGCCAGATAGTTCACCACGTCGCCGACGTTTTCCTTCTCGACTTCGTACTGGTTGTATTCGGTGTCCATGAACACATACATCGGGTCGGCGAAGTAGGTGTAGGTGCATTCTTTCTTGTCGAGGATGATCTGGTCGAACTTGTCGTCCGCTGCATAGACCCATTCCTTGGCGGAATCGGTCAACAGGTTCTTCATCTTCATCTTGACCACAGAACCGTTACGGCCGGAGCGGCTGTATTCGGCCTTCAGGATAACCATCGGCTCGCCGCCAACATTGATCACGTTACCGGCGCGGAGTTCTTGTGCTGTTTTCATGTTTACTGCCCCTCAAAATTCAAGGCGCGGATTCTATGCAAATTGGCGGTAAAAATCCAGCAAATTCAATGCAAGATTATTGCCGGACAGACGCTGCGCCCAAACCCGCGCCCGTTCTTGCAGTTCTTCCCGGCAGGACAGGAAGTCAAGCCACGCCTGTCCCGCCGGTTCGCCGCAATTCCAGTTCAACCACAAAGCCTGTACCGCCTGCGACGCGCGATCTGACAAGCCCTGGCAATACAAGTTCATGAAGGCCTGCAATTTCTCCAGGTGCACCCCGTCGTGCTGGGGATATATCTGCCAAATGAAGGGCTTGCCCGCCCATTGCGCCCGCACGCAGGAATCCTCGCCGCGCACGAAATTGACATCGCAGGCCCACAGCAACTCGTCATAACGCTCCTGCTCGACGAAAGGCAGCACGTGCACGCGCAGCCGGCCGCGCTGCCAGATTTCGCCCGCCGTCCCCGTTTGTTGACCAAAGAACTCAGCCACTTGCGGCAGCGAGCGCCCTTCCGGCAGCAGGCAGGTGACAGGCTGCGCGCCCTGCTCCCAGCTTCGCAGCAAACCTTCCATCGCTGCATTCTCGTAACCGAACAACGACACGCGCACCTCGCCCGCCACGCGCTCCGGCACGCCCAGACCTTGCCAGTAGCGCCTCTGCGCCCCGGTATCGGACAGGAAAGCATCGCGCCGCGCCAGCAGGTCGTGCTCCAGCAACAGACCGCCGGTCTTATCGGTGAATCCGGGGAAGAAGAAATACTTGGTCAGCGGCAGGCTCGGATGCGGCGACGGCAACTTATGATGCGTCTCGACCCAGTCTTCGGCCGAGAGATATTCAAGGTTCAGCCACACCGGCTTGCGTTTTCTTGCCGCCATCGCTGCGACATAGGTTTCCGGCAACTTGCACGCGAACGCCCCGATCACCAGATCGGCGGGCTCGACCACAGGGAAATGGCGTGACCAGCGCCGCACCTCCACCTCGCGGCATAGCTGCGTATCGAGCGTCGCCTCGGCCTCGGGGCAAAGTTTGGCGAAACTGCGCAAGTCATCCACCCACAAGCGCACGCTCAAGCCATGCTCGTGCGCCAACTGCCGCGCCAGCCGCCAGCACACGCCGATGTCGCCGTAATTGTCGACGACGTTGCAGAAGATGTCGCACGATTCATTCCGCATGCAGCGCCTCCACCGGATCGAGCCGCGCCGCACGCATGGCCGGCGCAACTCCAGCCCCAAGGCCGATGCTGACCGCCGTCAACTCGGCCAGCACGGCATACAGCCAGGGCGTATGCACCGGCAGATCCGGGAACAGCAGGTGCAATCCCTGTGCGATGCCGACGCCGATGAGCAGCCCGAGGATGCCGCCGAGCGCGGACAGAAACATCGCCTCGCTGAGGAACAGCACCAGCACCTGCTGTTTGCGCGCCCCGAGCGCGCGCAGCAGACCAATCTCGGCAGTGCGTTCGGTGACCGCCATGGTCATGATGGTAAGGATGCCGACCGCTCCAACCAGCAGCGAGATGCCGCCGATGGCGCCGACCGCGAAAGTGAGGATGTTGAGCACCGAACTCAGCACTTCCAGCGCCTGCTCCTGCGAGATGATGGTGAAGTCCTCGCGCCCGTGCCGCTCAATCATGCGCTCGGTGATGAGGCGGATCATGATGTCCGCATCCACATCGGCGCGATAGCTGACATTGACCTCCATCAGCCCGGGGCGGTTGAACAACTCCATCGCCCGCGCCACCGGGATGAACACCGTATCATCCATGTCCATGCCGAGGATCTGCCCCTTCGATTCCATCACGCCCACCACGCGGTAGCGTTGACCGCCGATGCGAATGTATTGTCCCAGCGGGTTGCGCCCGGAGAACAATTCCTGCCGGATCTTGGCGCCGATCACCGCCTGCGCGCGCGCCTGTTCGTCGTCCGCATCGGTCCAGAAACCGCCGCTCTGCACCTTCATGGTGAACGCCTTGCCGAAATCGCGCCCCTCGCCCAGCACCATGGTGCGCCGCGTCAGGCCATTGGCGCGCACCTCCGCATTGCCCACCAGACCGGGGATGACATGCTCCACGTAGGGCAGGCGGCGCAAGGCATCGGCATCCTCCAGCGTCAGCTGCCGGACCGAGCCGAAGATGCCGACGTTGCCGCCCTGCGTCTGGGTCTTGCCCGGTTGCACGCTGATGATGTTGGTGCCGAACTGCGAAAACTCGGAAAGCATGAACTGGTGCAGGCCCTCGCCGATGGAGGTGAGCAGAATGACCGCGGCGATGCCGATGGCGATGCCCAGCCCGGTGAGGAAGCTGCGCATCCGGTAGGTGAGGAAGCTGGATGAGGTAAGTGCAATGAGGTCGCGCAGGTACATGACCGTCACTTCCCGGCCAACGCCGCCACCGGATCGAGCCTTGCCGCGCGCCTGGCCGGCATCACGCTGAACAGGATGCCGGTCCCCAGCGCCGTGGCGCAGGCGGCGATCACCGCCCACCAGGGCGGCGACACCGGCAGTACCGGATATATTTGCCCGATGACGGTACTGGCCGCGTAGCCCAGCGCCAGCCCGGCCACGCTGCCGACACCGGAGAGCAGGGCCGCCTCGGCGAAGAACAGCAGGCGTATCTGGCGGCCCGGCGCTCCGAGCGCCTTGAGCAGGCCGATCTCCTTCACGCGCTGCGCCACGGCGATCAGCATCACGTTCATGATGAGCACGCCAGCCACCGCCAGGCTGATCGCAGCGATGCCGCCGACGGCCATGGTCAGCGTGGTCAGGATGCGATCGAAAGTCGCGAGCACGGCATCCTGCGTGATCACGGTCACATCGCGTTCGCCACCGTGGCGCTCGGTCATGATCTCTTCGGCTTCGCGCTTGGCCTGCTCGATGTAATCGCGGCTGCTGGCCTCGATGAGGACACGAAACAGGCCGGTCGTGTTGAACAACTGATGCGAAGAAGCGACCGGGATGATGACCAGATCGTCCGTGCGCATGCCCATGGATTCGCCCTGCGAAGCCAGCACGCCGATGACGCGGAAGCGCCGGTCGCCAAGCCGCACCCATTGACCCACCGCCTGCTCGTTGCCGAACAACTCGCGCTTGATCTGGTTGCCCAGTACGCACACAGAGGAACTGTCGTGGATATCGCCTTCGGGGAGGAAACGACCGATTGCCACGCTCATGTGTCGTATCCCGAGCAGGTCGGCAGAGGAACCAGCCACCACTACCTCGCGGTTCAAGGCATCACGCGACAATGTTGCAGAACCAACGGTCAGCGGCGCAATGCGCTTGACGGCACGGCTGCGCAGTAGCGCCTGCGCATCATCCAGCGTGATGTCGCGCGGCGTCTGCCCCGACAGCAGGCCGGGACCGACGCCCGCGGTCTCGGTGCGTCCCGGCAGCACGATGACCAGATTGGTGCCCAGGGACGAGAACTGATCCACCACATAGCGGCGCGCGCCCTCGCCCAGCGCGGTGAGCACCACCACCGCCGCGACACCGATGGACATCGCCAACATCATCAGCAGCGTGCGCGTCGGGCTGCCGCGCAGGCTGCCGGACGCGAACTGCAGGGTGTCGGCGAGTCTCATTTTGCCTGACGTTCGTCGGAGATGATGCGCCCGTCCAGCATGTGGATGCGGCGCCGGGCGCGCGCACCGATCTCGGCATCATGCGTCACCACCACCAATGTGATGCCCTGCTCCAGCAGCCCCTCCAGCAGCTTCAGCACTTCCCAGCCGGTGTTGCGATCCAGGTTGCCGGTGGGCTCGTCGGCCAGCAGCACAGTGGGATTCATCACCGTGGCGCGGGCGATGGCCACGCGCTGGCGCTGGCCGCCGGAGAGCTGGTCCGGCTTGTGGTCGGCGCGATCCGACAGGCCGTAGTTCTGCATCAGCACCTGCACCCGCGCCTTGCGTTCCTCGGCGGGGATGCCGGCGAGGATCATCGGCAGCTCGACGTTCTGGGCGGCGGTGAGGCGCGGCACCAGATGGAACGACTGGAACACGAAGCCGATCTTCTCGCGGCGCACGCGCGCCTGCTGCTCGTCGTTCAGGTCGGTGACATTGCCGCCGTCCAGCAGGTAGGTGCCGGAGCTCGGCCGGTCGAGCAGGCCGAGCATGTTGAGCATGGTGGATTTGCCGGAGCCGGACGGCCCCATGATGGAGATGTATTCGCCCGCGTCGAGGCGCAGGTCGATGTCGCGCAGCGCGGCGACTTGCTGGTCGCCGACGATGAAGGTGCGGCAGACGTTCTGTAGCTCGATCATTTCGCGGGCGGTGCTTCTTCCGGCACGACGCGCACGCCCGCTTTTACGCCCTCGCGATCCAGCGAAGACACGATGCGGTCGCCCTCGACCAATCCCGAGACCACTTCGGCATATTCCCAGTTGGACAGGCCGGTCGTCACCTTGCGCTCTTCCAGCACGCCCTTGCCGCCGTACAGCAGCACGCGATTGCCTTCCAGCAGCGTGCGGGTGGAGATGCGCAACACCCGCTCGCGCACCTCGTGGATGATCTCGACATCGGCGCTATAGCCCACCAGCAGGTTGTCGTCCGTTGCCGGCTTGTCGAACCCGACTTCCACCTCCACCGTGCGCGCCTGCTTCTCCAGGTCGAGCACATACGGCGCGATGCGCCGCACCTTGCCCGCGAAGCTGCGTCCCCTGATCGCGTCCAGCGTGATGCGTGCAGGCTGGCCGATCCGGAGCTTGGCCGCATCCACCTCGTCGATGGGCGCACTCACATACAGGCAACTGTCGTCGATCAGGTCGATGGCCGGCAAGGTGGGGATGCCGGGCGGCGACGGCGTGGCATATTCGCCCAGCTCGCCGCTGATGTCCGCCACCACGCCGTCGAACGGCGCGCGCAACACCATGCGCTCCAGTCCGGCGCGTGCCAGCGCGATGCGCGACTTGCTCTGCTCAATGTCGCCCTTGGCCGAAGCGCAGGCAGACTGGCGCGCCGAAGCATCGGTGAGCGCGCGGTCAAGCTGCTGCGCGGAGATGAAACCCTTGTCGCGCAGCTCCTGCGAACGTACCGCATCGCGCTGCGCGGCATCGGCCAGCGTGCAGACCTCCTGCACCCGCGACTGCGAGACCTTGAGTTGTTCCTGCGCCAGCCGCTCCTGCGCATGCAGGTCGTTGTCCCACAGCTCCAGCAACACCTCGCCCTTCTTCACGCGCTGGCCCTTCTTCACCTGCAACTTGGCGATCTGGCCGCCCGCCGCCGGCGACATCTTGGCGCGGCGGCAGGCATTCACCGTGCCCGCGCGGGTGTTGCTCACCGATGCCTCCACCATGCCGCGCTCCACTGTCTGCAGCACCACGGCGATCGGCTTGCTGCGCGTGAGGTAGCCGATGCCGAGCACGAGCGCGATGGCGACGATAACGAAGACTGCGATCTTTTTGTATCTGGAAGGAAGCTTGCCGAGTTGCGGGAAAGTCATTGACGCTCCTGACGGTTCGCTGCGAAAGATGAGGCTGGAAGGTGGTGCCGATGACCGGAATCGAACTGGTGACCTACGCGTTACGAGTGCGTTGCTCTACCGACTGAGCTACATCGGCCTTCCGGCGCGGATTATACGCGGAGAGTCCGCATCGCGGCAACGCTTAACGCCAAAGATAGGGTGAAACGTCGAACGGTTGCGGTGTCGAATTGATCGTGTTCAGCAGCACTTCCACGCTCGCCGGCGTCATGGTCACGCCGTAGCGGAAATGCCCACTGTTGATGTACAGGTTGGCCAGATGCGGATGACGCCCGATGGTGGGGATGTTGCCGGGCGAGCCGGGACGCAAACCGGCCCAGTGTTTGATGACGGGCATGTCGCGCAGGGCCGGCAACAGCACTGCCGCGCGTTGCAGCAGCATCGCGCGCGCTTCCTCGGTGGTGCTCTTGTCGAAACCGACATCCTCGCGCGTGCTGCCCACCAGCAGATGGCCGTCGCGGCGCGGGATCAGGTACAGGTCGTTCTGCAGCACGATATGCGGCAGCGGTGGCGTATCGAACTTGAACAGCAGCATCTGCCCGCGTATCGGCTTGATGTCGACCTGCAAGGCATGCGCGCCCAGCAGGGTCTTGCTCCACGCGCCGGCAGTCACGATGTAGGCGTCTGCACTGAAGTCGCCCTGCGTCGTCACCAAATGCTTCACTCTGCCCGCCTCTGCAACGATCTCCTTGACCTCGCATTGCTCGACGATGCGCCCGCCCAACTGCTCGACCCGCGCACGCAGGGCCTGCAGCAGACGCGGATTGCGTGCCTGGGCGACTTCCGGCAGGAACAGGCCGTCGCCGCGCTCTTCCGCCCGCATCCCGTGCGCGGCACACCATTGCAGTGCGGACTGCACATCAAACGGCGGCAACACCAACATGCCGCAGCGCCGATACTCGGGATCGATGCCCGTGGTCTGGTGCAGAGTTTCGGCCAAGCCGCCGAACAGGGACATCCCGCGCAACGCCAGACGCGTCACCTCGTCCGGGTAATCCCACGGACACAGCGGCGACAGGATCCCGCCGCCCGCCCAGGAGGATTCGCGCCCGACCGAACCGCGCTCGAGCACGGTCACGGAAGCCCCCTGCCGCAGCAACGCCTCCGCCGTCGCCAGGCCAAGCGCGCCAGCGCCTATTACTATGAATTCACGTCGCAAAATGTCACTTTCCCGCATTGCCGTTAGTCAGGCAAGATTGCCATTCATCGGTTTTCACTACCTGCATCGGTATGTCTTCATTTAACTTTCGTATCACACAATTTGGGAGAAACACATGAAAACTGCAAAAAGGCTTCACCTTGATTGAACTGATAATCGTCGTCGCGATCATTGGCATACTAGCATCCGTAGCCTTGCCCGCCTACGTGGAGTACGTCATGCGTGGCAATATTCCCGAGGCAACTGCAGGGCTCGCCAGCAAGCGCGTGCAGCTTGAGCAATTTTATCAAGATAACCGCACTTATGTCGGCGCAACAGCTTGTGAGCCAGATACCAGCACGAGCAAAAATTTTGACTTCACCTGCACCGTACAAACCGCCGCGGCTTACACCTTGATCGCCGCCGGGAAAATTTCGAATTCGATGGCCGGATTCACCTATACCATCGACCAGAGCAACAATAAAACAACTGCTGCAGCTCCCACCGAGTGGCAAGCCGAAGTCATGCCTGTATCCTGCTGGATCACCAGGAAGGCAGGCGCATGCTGAACATTGGCCGCTATCAGCACGGTGTTTCTCTGGCCGAGTTGCTGGTCGGAGTAACGATCGTCGCCATCCTGGCCGGCATAGCGGCCCCGAGTTTCAAGTCCTGGACGCAGAACACTCAGTTGCGTGCAGCCGCCGAGTCCATCTCTGACGGTCTCCAGCTCGCGCGCACAGAAGCGGTGCGCCGCAATACCAGCATTCAATTCATACTTTCGGGCACTCATTCCAGCTGGTCGGTCGGGTGTGCCGTTTATGTGGCGGATCTAGACGCGGAT
The DNA here is from genome assembly GCA_963797045.1 of uncultured beta proteobacterium. GTDB lineage: Bacteria > Pseudomonadota > Gammaproteobacteria > Burkholderiales > Gallionellaceae > Sideroxyarcus. Next base: position 53,935 of record CAWCNZ010000012.1, read on the forward strand.
GGAATGGCGGATTGCCCCACCGACGTGCAATCGCGTTCCGCTACCGAAGGCACCGCCAACGCCGCAGTCGTAGCAGATAACACCGCAGTCACCTTTAACGGGCTTGGGCGTGCGAGCAATGTCATGACAATCAACATCACCAATCCGGCCGGCGGTCAATGTGTGGCGAACGGTGGCACGATGCGTTGCCTGCGCGTCACTGTCGTGCTTGGAGGGCGAATTCGCATGTGCGACCCGGCTTTACCAAGCACCAACCCTCAAGGATGCTGATCATGGATGCTCTCCCCGGTTCACGCTCGCAACAAGGTTCGATGATGCTGGAGGCGCTCATCTCCATCCTGATCTTTTCCATGGGCATCCTCGGTATCGTGGGACTGCAAGCGAATTCCATCAAAATGTCCACCGACGCGAAATATCGCTCCCAGGCCAGTCTGCTCGCCAACCAGTATCTGGCAGCGATGTGGGCCGACGTTGGCGCGGCAGTCACGGCAAATACTGGCGGGATACCCAACGCATTCGATCCGGCTGAATTCGCCAGTTACACCACTGGCGGCGCGAACTTCAACACCTGGAAAAACAACCAGGTAGCCACGTCTTTGCCTAACGCTACCGCCACCGTCACTGCCAACACCGTCCTGACCTGCGGCAATGTGGCCTGCCCGATGAACCCTTTCGGCGTACAACAAAACACCCGCACCGATGTCTCCATCACCATCCGTTGGCAACTGCCCAACGGAGGCGCGCATACTTATTCCACCAACGCGTTGATCAGCGCGCAGAAGCTACTCTAGGAGAATACCGTGAGCATGACCTTCACTTCCGAAAACTGCCGCCAGAAGGGCTTCAGCCTGGTCGAAATCATGGTCGGCATGGTCATCGGCATGCTGGGCATCATTATCATGATGCAGGTGACCTCAGTCTTCGAAGGCCGCAAGCGCACCACGACGGGGGGCGATGACGCACAGAACAGCGGCGCCATCGCGCTTTACAGCGTACAGCATGACATCGCCCAAGCCGGCTACGGCATCAGCTCACCGAACCTCATAGGCAAATCGTTGACCACAGCGAACATCACCCTCAACCCCTTGCGTCCCGTCATCGTCAATCACGCCGACCTTGCCGCTATTGGCGATGCGGGCACCGACACTTTTCTGGTGGTCTATGGGAACAGCAACTTCACCACCGAAGGTGCGCAGATCAACAACAAGACCGCCACCCTCCCTTACGAGGTAACGGATGGCACGGGACAGCGAAGCACCGCGGAGGGAGGGAAAAGGTTCGCCATAGGCGAATGGGTCATCCCCAGTCAAAGCGGCGTCACGGATGCACAAAGCGGGATGGTATCCACGACACACCAGCTGTTTCAGGTAACCGGCCCTGTCTCGTCGCTCAATGTCGCTGTCAGCGGAGCCGCCCCCGGACTGGTCGGGGACGACACCCAACCTTACCCGGCGCTATTGTTCAATCTCGGGCCAACGCCCTCGATACTTGCCTACGCGATCGTGAATGGCTTCCTCAGCGTCTGCAACTATATGAATAATGACTGTGACGCAGATCCGGCAGCCTGGACGCAACTCTCCGGCGGCATCGTCAGCATGCGCGCAAGGTGCGAAGCAGGGAACAGCCTGCGCGTTGCATTGGTCACCCGAAGCCCCCAAGTTGACCCGACGGTGGTCACTACCAGCACACCAGGGTGGAATCCAAATGGTGTATCAGCGCCTGTCACTGCCTCACCCACCGACTGGAACTCGACTCAGGCATGGGACCATTATCGCTACAAGACTTTCGAGACCGTCACCCCGATCCGCAACGCCATCTGGTCAGGAGTCGCAGGATGCTAACCGCTAACCATACGCCCAATTCCGCTCGCGCCCGGCAGTCCGGCGCGGTGCTTGTCATCACACTGATCGTGCTGGTTGCAATGACTATCGCGGTAATCTCGCTGATGCGCTCGGTAGATACCACCAACATCATCGCCGGCAACCTTGCTTTCCGGCAATCCGCCACCCACTCTGCCGACGCGGGCATCGAAGATGCCATAAACAACCTGTTGCCGTTCCTGGTCAACTCCGCTCAACTGACTGCCCTGAACTGCCCCGCCGGATTCGGCTATAAATCCTTCTATGAGCCCAATCTCGATCCGCCCACTGCACGAAGTTGGGAGGCTTTCTGGAACTCGCTCGGAAGCTGCCCGCACACGATGCAGAAGGATGCCAACGGTAACACGGTGGACGCGGCAAACAATATAGTCGCGCTCGGCAGCACCATCCAGTACATCGTGGAAGCCATGTGTGACCAGAACGGCCAGATTGGCTCATGCGCCCACCCCCCCCCCGGCGCTATTGCCAGTTGTGCCGGCAGCAACAAGGGCAGTTCCAATCAGGGATGCCCCGACGGGGGCCGGAACTACTACCGAATCACCTCACGGGTACAAGGTCCGCGCAATACCGTGAGCTATGTCCAGACTATCGTCGCGATGTAACCCAAGGAGACTGTCATGAATGCTCGCGCCCTTCCCAACAAATACATCACCGCCAAAAAGGCAGCGCTCACCGCAGCGCTGCTGGTGTTCGCACTTGACGCAGCGGCCGCCACGACCGACCTCGCCACGTCACCGCTGGTGACCACGCCGACCACAACTGTATTGCCCAACGTTTTCCTGATGCTGGATGATTCGGGCAGCATGGGGTGGGACTATGCCGGATGATGCGAATGATTTCAGGAGCGGAGAATACGGCGCCGCCTCCAGCCAGTGTAATGGCGTAGCTTACAACCCTGCTATCCGCTACCGCCCGCCCGTGTATGCAAACGGCGATTACTATGCGGATGCCGATTTCTACGCTGCCCCGACGAATGGATACGACAGTACAAGCAGCCCCGTCAATCTGAGCACCAGTTTTGTGTCTCCCGGCGGCGATTCGTCACAACCCGCCTTCTATTACAAATACACCGGCCGCCAGGACACTGAGGCCGAAAAGAACTATTACAGCACCAGCAGCGTGTTCTACAAGGAATGTAACAGCATCGTCGGTTCGACCACCAAGCACGATGGCGTCAATGCAGTCAACACACTGTTCACTAAAGTAGTCGTCAGTGCCGCGACCACCGCCTACGACAAGGCGATCGGACGCACCGATTGTGTGGCCGACACGACCTCACCCTACACCTGCACATTCGCAGAAGAAAGCCGGAACTTCGCCAACTGGTACAGCTATTACCGCACCCGCATGCTGACCATGAAGACGGCGGCCGGCCACGCCTTCAAGAGCATCGGCGACAATTTCCGCGTCGGTTACGGCAGCCTCAACAACAACACCGGTTCGGATTTCCTTAACTTGAGCAAATTCGACGCCACACAGAAGACCGCTTGGTATGGCAAACTGTATGCCGCCACCACGGGCAGCAGCACGCCGTTGCGCGAAGCGCTAGCCAAGGTAGGGCGGATGTATGCGGACCAGCTAACCACCTTTAACGGCGTCAGCGTGACCGATCCCATCGAGTATTCCTGCCAGCAGAACTTCACCCTGCTGACCACCGACGGCTTCTGGAACGGCAATGCCGGGTATAAGGTCAACGGCACCACCGCGGTCGGTAATCAGGACGGAACGGAACAGCGCCCGATGTATGACGGCGCCTCGGGCACCACGGAGGAGGTGACCACCACCACCACGGTAGTACGCAAGCAAAGCGTGCAGGACGCCACCACCAGCACGATCTGGACACGCACCCTCAGCACTCACGGCGGGGCATGCTCTGCCCCTGCTGTCACTCCCTCCAACACGACATCCTCCTTGAGGGATAACAGAAAGGACATCGCCCTGACGATATCCGACAGCAATCCATTCCCTTCCCATGAGGGCCGCTGCTATAACCTGACGGGAAGCGGCACCAATGATGCCTGGCTGTGCCGCGGCGACAACAACCCGGCAAGTGATTCGCGAGTCACCGACTCGAACGGTACGATCTGGTATCTGGTGGACGACATAACGGGGAACACTGGATGCACCACCGACAAGTCGGTGTTTGGCAACAGCTACAGCGATGCCATGGGCGCATGCCCCGGTAGCGCAGCGGTGAGCGGCACCTACGTCACCACCCAGCCGCAAACCTATACCCAGACAGCCACCGGCACCACCACCACCGTCGCCGACTATCCCTCGACGACGACCGTGACCGTTGTAACCACCAATAGCGTTACGACGACAAGCACCAGCACCACCAATGGTACGCCGTCAGTCGTCAGCAGTAACACTGTCACCAGCAGCGACACTGGCGCACCGGGTGCCGGCACGATCTGGAGCAACAGCGGTGGCGCCGCAACCACCTGTCAGGCGACGCCCCCCGCAGCAGGCGCCACGGCTGCAAGCGCCGGAACGCCCACCTCCACCGGACCGGCCGCCACCATCACGGTGCTCTCCACCACCACTTCCACGCCCGTGACAACCACGAGCAGCTCTTCTTCCGGCGGCACCTTCGATACGCTGGCCGACGTGGCGGAGTATTACTACGTGACGGACCTGCGCACCGTCGCCCTTGGCAACTGCAACAGCGCGTTGAACACGACCATCTGCTCGAATCCGGTAGACGGCAGCCCGGATCCTTTGAACAACGTCCCGGCCGGCGGCACTTGCGCCGAGTGCGACAAAGCAGCACACCAGCACATGACCACCTTCACCCTGGGTCTTGGCGCGCGCGGCAGGATGGTGTTCGACCCCAGCTACCAGAGCACCACCTCGGGTGACTACTTTTCCATAAAAGCGAAACTTACGGCTGCCCCGGGTATATGTTCCTGGCAAACCAGCGGATACTGCAACTGGCCGACCCCCGGCTCGGACAGCCCCGAGAACATCGACGACTTGTGGCATGCGGCGGTGAACGGACGCGGCACCTATTTCAGCGCCGCGAACCCTTCCGACCTTGCCATCGGCCTGAGCGAAGCGCTGGGCGGCGTGTCGGCACGACTCGGCTCTTCCGCGGCAGCCACCACCAGTACCGCCTTCATCACGCAGGGCGACAACTTCCTGTTCCGCTCGTCCTTCGTTTCGCAGGAATGGACCGGCGAACTGATGCGTCAACAACTGAACGTAGACACAGGCGCAGTGCTGCCCACGATAGACTGGTCGGCACAAACCAAGCTCGACGCACAGGCAAGCCGTAATATCTATTTTTACAATTCCAGCACCACAACGAAGCTCTCTTCCTTCCTGTGGAGCAACCTCAACGCAGCACAGCAGGCATATTTCAACAACATCAGCACGTTCGACCAAGCGTGCGCATCCGGCGCCACTTGCCTCAGCACAGCCGACCAGACTTCCGCTGCAGGCGCGAATTTGCTGAACTACATTCGGGGCGACCGCACCAACGAGGGTGCGCTGGCAGATAACACCAAGTATTACCGCCAACGCATACATCTCCTGGGCGACATCGTGGGCTCGGAGTCCGTCTATATCAAGAGCGCGCTGGCATCGTTCACCGATCCCGGTTACTCCGCCTTCTCGGCCTCCACCACGGTCACTGGGCGCAAGGCCATGGTCTATGTCGGAGTGAACGACGGCATGCTGCATGCCTTCCGCGCAGCGGACGACACGGCGACACCCTCCGTCAATGAGGGCGGACAGGAAGACTGGGCCTACATCCCCACACAGGTTATGCCCAACCTCTACAAGCTTGGCGACAAAGGCTACAGTCTGAAACACCAGTTCTATGTGGACGGCACCCCTGTTCCGGCGGACATATGTATCAGCAGCTGCGATTCCGTTAGCGCAGTGTGGAAGACCATCTTGGTGGGCGGCTTTAATCGCGGCGGCAGAGGCTATTACGCACTGGATATCACCGACCCAGCCAACCCCAAGGCGCTGTGGGAATTCACCGATGCCAATATGGGCTATACCTACGGCAATCCAGAGGTAGTCAAGCTGCGGAACGGCACGTGGGTGGCCGTCGTCACTTCCGGGTACAACAACGTACCGCCCGATGCCCCCTCCGGTGATGGACTAGGCCACCTTTACGTGCTGGACGCCTATACCGGCGCGCTTATCAACGATATTTCCACCGGAGTGGGTAGCACGACCAGTCCTAGCGGCCTGGCACGCATCGACATCCCCGTCACCAGTCCTGGTCTCGATGCAACCGCCATGGCAGTCTATGGCGGCGACCTGGAGGGCAACCTGTGGCGTTTCGACATCAACGGGGCGGATACAGAAGCGACGCCAAGATGGACCGACCTCGCTTCGACCGGTTTCGACGCACAGTTGCTCGCAACTCTGCGCGACGGTGCCGGAAACCCGCAATCTATCACCGCAAAGCCTCTCATCTCGATGGTCGGTACCACGCTGGTGGTGTACGTGGGTACTGGTCGTTACCTGGGGTCAGGCGACCAGTCCGATACCAGCCAGCAGTCTTTCTACGCCATTAAGGATCTTTTCTCGACTGGGACAACGCCAAGTGTCGCAATCTACGGTAACCCGCGCACCGCGGGGACATTCGTCCAGCAAACGTACACCGCGACCACATGTCCGGCGAACACTCCAGCCTCCATCTGCGGCTCCGGAGAAAGTGTGGTAACTGCCACCAGCCCCAATGCTGTGGACTTCTCCAGCCAAAGCGGATGGTATTTCGACTTCCCTCGCTCGGGAGAACGCAACAACACCGACCCTGACATCATGAAAGGGACTCTGTTGCTGACGACCAACATCCCGAGTTCGAGTTCATGCTCGGTCGGCGGTGACAGCTATCTGTATCAGATCGATTACCGCACCGGCGGCGCAGTGACCTCATCCACAACGCTTGTTACTGCCACGAAACTGGGCAACGAACTGGCTTCGCGCCCGGTCGTCGCCTGTTTGGCCGATGGTACTTGCGAGGCTTACGTTCAAGGCTCCGGCGGCACCACTCCGAGCAATACTACCGTGATACCAAACGACAATAGCGACGGGATCGGGCGTCGAGTTTCCTGGAGAGAACTGCTGGTGGAGTAAGCATTAGTCTTCAGCAAGAAGAAACGATAACGGCGTCCTCGGACGCCGTTATCGTTTTCCGCACTTCACGTTCGGTCAGCCGGTACGCGCCTGTTCGGTCAGTGCTTTAGGCAACGGGAACACGACGTTCTCCTGAATGCCTTCCGCTTCGCGCACACTGGTCGGCACCGAGTTCCTGCAAACGCGCGATGACTTGCTGCACCAGCACCTCAGGCGCGGAAGCACCGGCGGTGATGCCTACCCGTTGCTTGCCCTCCAGCCATTCCGGCTTGAGTTCGCTGGCGTTGTCGACGAGATAGGCGGGCACATTGAGGTTGCGTGCCACTTCGCGCAGGCGGTTGGAATTGGAACTGTTCGGCGAGCCGACCACGATGACGAGGTCGCACTGTTTGGCGAGCAATTTCACCGCGTCCTGGCGGTTCTGCGTGGCATAGCAGATGTCGTCCTTCCTCGGTCCGGTGATCAGCGGGAAGCGCGCCTTGAGCGCGGCGATGATCGCGCTGGCGTCGTCCACCGACAGCGTGGTCTGCGTCACATAAGACAGGTTCTGTTCGTCTTTCACCTGCAGCTTCTGCACATCTTCCGGCGACTCGACCAGATACATGCCGTTATCGCTTTGCCCCATCGTGCCTTCTACTTCCGGGTGACCCTTGTGGCCGATCATGACGATCTCTTTGCCCTGCTGGCGCATGCGCGAGACTTCGATGTGCACCTTGGTGACCAGCGGGCAGGTGGCGTCGAACACGGTCAATCCGCGCGCCTCGGCTTCGCGCCGCACCGATTGCGGCACGCCGTGCGCGCTGAAAATGAGGATGCTGCCGGGCGGCACGTCGGACAGGTTCTCGATGAAGATCGCGCCCTTGGCCTTCAGCCCTTCCACCACGAATTTGTTGTGCACCACTTCGTGCCGCACGTAGATCGGCGCGCCGTGCAATGGCCAGTGCGCGCTCGACGATCTCGATGGCGCGGTCCACGCCGGCGCAGAAGCCGCGCGGGTTAGCGAGTAGCAGTTCCATGTTCTTTGCCCTTGAAACTATCCCAGATCAACAATGCCGCACCACAGGTGATGGCAGAGTCGGCCAGATTGAATGCGGCGAAGTGGTAGCCGCTCCAATGGAAATCGAGAAAATCCACCACATAGCCGTAAGCGATGCGGTCGATCAGGTTGCCCAAGGCCCCGCCAAGAATGAACGCCAGCGCGAAGCAAAACAGCTTTTCTGTCTGATGCCTGCGCAGCAGCCAGACGATCCACACCGAGGCGACAACAGCGATGGCGCTGAACAGCCAGCGCTGCATGCCGCCCGCGTCGCTCAGGAAGCTGAACGCCGCGCCGGTGTTGTGCGCCAGCACCAGATTGAAGAACGACGTCATGGCGACGCTCTCGCCAAAGACGAAATGGCTGTTGATCGCCGCCTTGCTCAGCTGGTCGAGCACGATGACCAGCGCCGCCAATCCCAACCAGCGCTTAAGCATAGCGGCGCGCCTCGCCATCGCCGAACAGGTTGCTCACGCAGCGCCCGCACAGCGTCGGATGTGCCGCATCGCTGCCCACGTCTTCGCGGTAGTGCCAGCAGCGCTCGCACTTGGCGTGCGCGGAAGGCTGAACCTTGATCTCCAGCTCGCCGACTTCGCGCAGATGCACATTGGCGCGCGAGGTGATCAACACCAGGCGCAGGTCGTCACCCAGGCGTGCCAGCAACTCGAAGATCGGCTTGGGCGCATACACGTCCACTTCCGCCTGCAGCGCCGAACCGATGGCCCCCGTCGCACGCTGTTCCTCCAGCCTCTTGTTGACCTGCTCGCGCACGTTACGGATGTCCGACCAGGCGGCAATCATCTCCCGATCCAAACCGGGATCGGGCAACTCGTACCACAGCTGTTCGAACACGCTGACGTCGTCTTTGCCGTTCAATGTCGCCCACACCTCTTCTCCGGTGAAGCTGAGGATAGGCGAAATCAGGCGCGCCAGTGCCTGGGTGATGTGATACAGCGCGTTCTGCGCCGAGCGGCGCGCTGTGGAATTCTCGCCCGCGGTATAGAGACGGTCTTTCAGGATGTCGAGGTAGAAGCCGCCCAGGTCTTCGGAACAGAAACCCAGCAGTTTCTGTACCGCGAAGTGGAACTCGTAACGCTCATAATCGCCACGCAACTCGTCCTGCAGCTTCTCGGTCAATGCCAGCGCATAGCGGTCGATCTCCAGCCATTGTTCGACGGGCAAGGCATCGCGCTTGGCGTCGAAGTCGGCGATGTTCGCCAGCAGGAAACGCAGGGTGTTGCGGATGCGGCGGTAGCTTTCCACCACGCGCTTCAGGATCTCGTCGGAGATGGTCAGTTCGCCGGAATAGTCGGTGGAAGCGGCCCACAGGCGCAGGATGTCCGCGCCCAAGGTGTCGATCACCTTCTGCGGCACGACCACGTTGCCCTTGGACTTCGACATCTTGTGGCCGCTGCCGTCCACCACGAAGCCGTGCGTGAGCAGCGCATCATAAGGCGCGCGGCCGTTGATGGCACAGCCGGTGAGCAGCGAGGACTGGAACCAGCCGCGGTGCTGGTCGGAACCTTCCAGATACAGGTCGGCAGGCGCACGCAGTCCTTCGCGTTTCGCCAGCACGGTGTAATGCGTCGCGCCGGAATCGAACCACACGTCGAGCGTGTCGGAGAGCTTGCGGTAGTGCGCCGCATCCTCGCCCAGCAGCTCGGCGCTGTTCAGCGAGAACCAGGCTTCGATGCCCGACTTCTCCACCAGCTTCGCCACCTGCTCCAGCAACTCGGGCGTGCGCGGGTGCAGCTGCATCGTCTCCTTGTGCACGAAGAACGGCATCGGCACGCCCCAGTTGCGCTGGCGCGATACGCACCAGTCGGGGCGGTTCCTGATCATCGCTTCGAGGCGCGCACGGCCCCATGACGGGAAGAACTGCGTCTGTTCGACGGCCTGGTTGGCGAGGTCGCGCAGGGCGACGCCTTCCGCCTGACGGGTATGGCGCCCTTCCTTGACCAGCTTCTCCGCATCCGCCCCCGCATGCGCCGGACGCTGCTCCATGCCGACGAACCATTGCGGCGTGGCACGGAAGATGATCGGCGTCTTGTGGCGCCAGCAGTGCGGGTAGCTGTGTTTCACTTTTTCCTGATGCAGCAAGTGCCCGCTCGCTTCCAGCGCCTGCAGCACGATATCGTTGGCCTTCCACACGAACACGCCGGCCAGCGGCGTGGCGCCGACCGCCGGCGTGGTGGAGATGAACTTGCCGTCGTCGCCCACCGGGTTGTCGTTCGGCAGGTTGTATCTCTGTCCGACCACATAGTCGTCCACGCCATGCGCCGGCGCGGTGTGCACCAGACCGGTACCCGCTTCCAGCGTGACATGCTCGCCGCAAATAACGGGCACGATGCGCTCGTAGAACGGATGCTGCAGGGGCAGGCCTTCCAGCGCGCGGCCGTAACAGGAGGCGGCGATGCCGTCGCCGCGGTCGTTGCTGCCGCCCAGCTGATAACGCTTCAGGCAATCGGTCGCCAGATCGAACGCCAGGATCAGATAGCCCTTTTCGGTGCGGATGAGGTCGTATTCCAGTTCCGGGTGCACGCTCACCGCCTGGTTGGCGGGCAGCGTCCACGGCGTGGTGGTCCAGATCACCGCATATACCTTGGCGCTGCCCGGCAGGGATACGCCGAACGCCTTCTCCACGGCATGCTTGTCCTCCACCTCGAAACCGACGTCGATGGCGGGCGAGACCTTGTCTTCGTATTCCACTTCCGCTTCGGCCAGCGCCGACTGGCAGTCCAGACACCAGTTCACCGGCTTGCGCCCCTGGTACAGGTAGCCGCGCTCGTTGATCTTGCCGAGCGCGCGGATGATGTCGGCCTCGGTCTGGAAATCCATGGTCAGGTAGGGACGATCCCAGTCGCCCAGCACGCCCAGGCGGATGAAATCCTTCTTCTGGCGCTCGACCTGCGCCTTGGCATATTCGCGGCACAGCTCGCGGAACTGCGACGGCGGGATGGCCTTGCCGTGTTGCTTCTCCACCTGCAGCTCGATCGGCAGGCCGTGGCAATCCCAGCCCGGCACGTAGGGCGCATCGAAGCCGGAGAGCGTCTTGCTCTTGATGATGATGTCCTTCAACACCTTGTTCACCGCATGGCCGATATGGATGTCGCCGTTCGCATAGGGCGGGCCGTCATGCAGGATGAACTGCTTGCGGCCTTTTGCTGCCGCGCGGATGCGCTGGTAGCGCTGCTGTGCCTGCCATTGCGCGAGCATCTGCGGCTCACGCTTGGCGAGATCGCCGCGCATCGGGAACGTCGTGTCTGGGAGATTCAGCGGATATTTCTTTTTGTCTTCACTCATGATCTATGAACCATTGCTTTGCATTCTCTACATCCAACGCGATCTGCCGCGTCAGCCCTTCCAAGCCATTAAACTTTTGTTCGTCGCGCAGTTTCTGCAAGAATTCCACGCGCAGATGCCTGCCGTATATCTGCTGGTCGAACTCGAACAGATGCACTTCCAGCACCGCCTTGGCATCGTGCTTCAGCGTCGGACGGATACCCAGGCTCGCCACGCCTTGCAGCACGCCCAGCGCCTCGGCATGCGCCAGCACCACATACACGCCCTTGAGCGGCGGCAGGTTGTGTTTCATCTGGATGTTCGCCGTGGGATAGCCCAGCTTGCGCCCCGTGGCATCGCCATGCACCACGCGCCCGCTGATGCTGTAGGGGCGCCCCAGATATTCCTTCGCTATGCGTATCTGCCCGCTCGCCAGCGCCGTACGGATCGCCGTGCTGGAGATGCGCACGCCGTCGTGCAGCACGCTGTGCACCGCCGCGACCTCGAAGCCGCGCTCGGCGCCTATCTTCTGCACCAGCGCAAAATCGCCCGCGCGCCCGCTGCCGAAGCGGAAGTCGTCGCCGATCAGCACGAACTTCGCGTTCAGCTTCTCGTATAGCGCGTGGATGAAATCGTCTGCCGTCTTCTGCGCAAACAGCGCATCGAAGCGGCATATATGCACACGATCCACGCCCATGGTGCGGAACAGTTCCAGCTTCTCGCGCAGGCTGGTCAGCCGCGCCGGCGCCTGTTGCGGCGCGAAGAACTCGCGCGGGTGCGGCTCGAAGATCACCACTGCGGTCTGCAGGCCACGAGGCTGCGCTGCCGCGCGCAACTCGTTGAGCAGCGCCTGATGACCGAGATGCACCCCATCGAAGTTACCGATGGTGACCGCAACCGCCTGAGTATCGTTAGAATAGAGTCCGCGTAGAATCTGCATAGAGTGCGGATTATACCGTGAGATACCCCCTTGATGCCTGCCGCCCAAAAGGAATAACCATGCTGGACTACCCACAGGTCGAATTGGCCTTCATGAACCGCGACCATGCCGAATTCGTCGCCTTGCGCGACAGGCTGCTAGCCCTGCTCTCGGCACAGGCTCCCGCGGCCGAAGTGGATACGCTGCTCGATGAATTGCTAGTGCATACTCGCCATCACTTTGCAGAGGAGAATCGCCTGATGCAGGAGACCGGCTTTCCGCCCTACCCGATGCACAAGGGCGAACACGACCGCGTGCTGGATGACATGGAGACCCACGTCGCGCGCTGGAAAGCGGGCCGCGATACGAAAGCCCTGAGTGACTGGCTGGAAGTGGGGCTGGTGGACTGGTTCGTCAGCCACGTCAGCACCATGGATTTCATCACCGCGCGCTTCATCAAGGCACAGGGCAAAGGCTGACCATGACAGAACCATCCCGCATCGACACCGCCCGCCTGTTCGACCACACTGCCTTCGTCAACAGCACACGGCGCTGCTCGACCTGCTCGACGACCACGCCCCGGAAGCGGAGATCGACGCGCGCCTTGATCGCCTGCTGCAAACCTGCAACAGCAGTTCGCCGCCGAGGAACAGGCCATGCAGGCGACGGGTTTCCATGCCACCGCGGCGCACAAGAAACACCACGACCACGCGCTGGACAAGCTGGCGCAACGCATCGCGCTGTGGCAGCAAGGGCATGACCGTAAAAGTCTGTTGGATTATCTGGAAAACGAACTGGCGGAATGGTTCGTCAGCCACGTGAACATCCGCGACTTCGTCACGGCGCGGCATATCGGGATGAAACAACAAGCCGGCTAGGCGCCCGCTTCGCCTTTAGGCAGACTATTGGCTCTTAGCTCTGTTCAATCAACAAAGACAAGACTTTCGCAATCACCGCACCACCTATAAACCAATAGAAAATCAAGTCAATTCTGTAATAGAGATAAACAAAGAAATATTTTCCGCAGTACAGCAAGAGCTTTTCAAGGAATGCTATTTGAGAATCGGCTTGTAACTTTTGCTCTATACCAGCCTTAACTTCATAATATTTTTTCTTGTCCAGTGATTTTGCCCCCGGAGGCCCCATACCCCTCATAAGCAAAAGCATCACGCCTATGGCAAACAACCAAAAAGACAACTGACTTAAAAAGGCTGACGTTGCTAGAGCAAAAGTCATCAGCATCAAACCTACGCCGTCCCACCCACCGTCAACCCATCAATCCGCACCGTCGGCTGCCCCACCCCAACCGGCACGCTCTGCCCTTCCTTGCCGCACGTGCCCACGCCGGGGTCGAGCGCCAGGTCGTTGCCTATCATGCTGACGCGCGTGAGCGCTTCGGGGCCGTTGCCGATCAGCGTGGCGCCCTTCACCGGATAGGTGATCTTGCCGTCCTCGATCATGTAGGCCTCGGTGGTGGAGAACACGAACTTGCCGCTGGTGATGTCCACCTGGCCGCCGCCGAAGTTGGCTGCATACAGGCCGTGCTTGACCGAGGCGATGATCTCGTCGCGCGTCTTGTCGCCGTTGAGCATCATGGTGTTGGTCATGCGCGGGATGGGCAGGTGGGCGAACGACTCGCGCCGCGCGTTGCCGGTCACCGGCACGCCCATCAGGCGCGCGTTCAGCGTGTCCTGCAGGTAGCCGCGCAGGATGCCGTCCTCGATCAGCACGGTGCGCTGGGTGGGGTTGCCCTCGTCGTCCATGTTGAGCGAACCGCGCCGGTCCTTGATGGTGCCGTCGTCCACCACGGTGACGCCCTTGGCCGCGACCTGCTCGCCGACACGGCCGGAGAAGGCCGAGCTGCCCTTGCGGTTGAAGTCGCCTTCCAGCCCGTGCCCCACCGCCTCGTGCAGCAGGATGCCGGGCCAGCCCGAACCCAGCACCACGGTCATGTTGCCCGCCGGCGCGGGGCGCGCGTCCAGCGCCACGGTCGCCTGGTGCACCGCTTCCCTGGCATAGCGCTCTAGCATCTCGTCGCTGAAATAGTCGTAACCGCAACGCCCGCCGCCGCCGGCCGAGCCCTGCTCGCGGCGTCCGTTGCTCTCGACGATCACCTGCAGCGAGAGGCGCACCAGCGGACGGATGTCGGCATTGAGCAAGCCGTCATTGCGCGCCACCAGCACCACATCGTATTCCCCGGCCAGGTTCGCCATCACCTGGATGACGCGCGGATCGAGCGCGCGCGCGTGGCGCTCCAGACGCTCCAGCAAAGCGACCTTCTCGTCCGCCTTGAGCGTCGCGATGGGATCGTGCGGCAAATAGAGTTCGTGCGTCCTGCCGGCATGCAGATGGACCGCCTTCTGCTTGCCGCCCTGGCGCGCGATGGCGCGCGTGGCCTGCGCCGCGTCTTCCAGCGCGCTCAGGCTGATGTCGTCGGAATAGGCGAAGGCGGTCTTCTCGCCGCTCACCGCGCGCACGCCGACGCCCTGGTCGATGCTGAAGCTGCCGGACTTGACGATGCCCTCTTCCAGCGACCAGCTCTCGGCGCGGCTGTACTGGAAATAGAGATCGGCATAATCGACGCGATGCGTCAGCATCTTGCCGAACACCTGTTCCAGCTGGCGCGCCTCCAGACCGTGCGCGGTGAGCAGCGCCTGCTTGGCCAACTGCATCGAGGCGTCGCTCATGCTTTGTTGCAGCAAGTGCAGGCGATGGTGCGGTGCGTCAGCGCGGGCAGGCTCTTGCGCAGACTGGCCTGATAGCTCGGGTTCACGTCGGCGATGACCACGCCGGAACCGCGCTGCAGCTCATCCATGACGCGCCCCCAGGGATCGACGATCATGCTGTGGCCGTGCGTCTCGCGCCCGCTCACGTGGTAGCCGCCCTGCGCCGCGGCGATGACGTAGGACAGATTCTCGATGGCGCGCGCGCGGATCAGCGGCTCCCAGTGCACCTTGCCGGTGGTCGCGGTAAAGGCGGAGGGCAGCACCAGGATGTCCACGTCCTTCATGGCGCGGAACAGCTCGGGGAAGCGCAGGTCGTAGCAGACCGCCAGGCCGATGCGGCCGAACGGGCTGTCCACCACCACGACCTTGTCGCCCGGCTCGATGGTCTGCGCCTCGTTGTAGCTCTCGTTGCCCAGCGTCAGGTTGAACAGATGGATCTTGTCGTAGCGCGCGACCTGCGCGCCGGTCTCGTCGAACACCAGCAGGCTGTTGCGCACCTTGTCCGGCGCGTTCGCCGCCAACGGCAGCGAACCCATCAGCCATATCTTGTGCTTGCGCGCCGTTTCGCTCATGAACTGCTGGATCGGCCCCTGCCCGGCCTGTTCGCGCACTTTCACCTTGTCCTGTTCGTTCATGCCCATGATGGCGAAGAACTCCGGCAGCACCACCAGCTTCGCCCCCTGCTCCGCCGCCTTGGCGACCAGCCGTCGCGCCTCGCTCAGATTGCCTTCGATATTGGGGCCGGAAGCCATCTGGATGGCGGCGACCTTGAATGCATTGAGTTGTGCAGCGATGCGTTTCTGTGTGGTATCGATAGGGGACATGGGTCGACAGCTTTCCTGGTTTCGGTTATTCGGGTACTACGTACTTGATGCAAATCATTCGCCGGCTCCGCCCGGAATGGGCTTGGGCTGCGGTTGACCGACTTTTTCCACTTTCGGGTCCGCCCAGCTTCCGCTGACATTGTATTCAAACGACACCAGCTTATCGAGCGGATCGCGCAACAACTTGTTCGTCAGCAACACCCCCACCCCGACGACCGGTCCGGCAGCGAACGACAGCAGCGACACGTTGTCGCCGATGGCCGGAAAGACGCGCACCTTCAGATCCTGCGTCTCGCGGTTCATGTCGACCTGCCCAGACAGCGTGACCTTGGCCGCCGCGCCGCTGAGCAGCAGGTCGTTGGTCAGCAACAGGCCGTTCACGATCTGGGCGTTGCCGGTGATGCTGTCGAACTGGAAACCCTCGCTAAAGACATCGGTGAAGTCCAGCGAGATGCGCTTGGGAATGGACTGCAGGCTCAACACGCCGAGCAGCTTTGCCGCCCCGGCATCGACCTTGAGGAAGCGCCCCTTGCCGACTTTCAGGTTCACCCTCCCGTTCAGCTTGGAATAGTTGAACGTACCCGGCGCACCCGACCAGTACAGGTTGCTCTCCAGGGTGCCGCTGCCGTCCTTGAGACCGTCCGGGTAACCGGAACGCGACAATATCTTGCCGGCATCGCTGATATCCAGGCGCACGTTGATCTGCGTCTGCTCGGGGACGGCCTGCCATTTGCCGGTCATGTTCATCACCCCGTCCGGGTTGGTAAGCAGAAGCTTGTCCAGTAGCACGTCGCCATCGGCCGCGTTCAATTCCATCTCCAGCTTGCCAAGCTGGCGCCCCTTGTAAGCCAGCTTCTCCACCGTCACATCCACTGACGGGAATGCGCTGTTGTCGACCGGCTCGCGCTTGCCCTCGACGGCAGGCTGCGTCTGCACGGCTTCGACATGTCCTTCGCCCAGCATCGCGTTCCTGAAACGCCCCAGCAATTTGCCGTTACCCTGCGGCTGCCAGATCAGGTCACCGTTCAATTCCCTGGAGGCCAGCCGCAAACTGAGCAAGCCGTTGCGCCCGCTGCCCTTGATGTCCAGCGCATTCACGGTGTTGCCGTAACCGGTCAGCTTGTCCACCGTCACATCGATAGCGGCGACGTTAGGCAGTACGCCGCCTTCTTCCGAGGTCAGGCCAAGACCGCTCCAGCCCTCGAGCGACACCTGCGGCAGCTTGCCGACGACCCATATCCCTTCCTTGCCCCCTTGTGCGCCATTTCCACCGAAAGCGATACGGCCGCTACGGATATCCCATGCGCCATTCGCATCCTGAAGGCGTGTCAACTGGGCATCGAGCAGCTTCCCGTAATGCAAGCCCAGCCTCTGCTGGCGCAGGCTGATGCTCTTCTGTTCGAAATGCAACGGGATGCTGTCGCTGGCACGCTTGGCAAAAGGAGCCGGAAGATCAGAGACGATGCCTTGCAGTTCGGAATCAACCGCCACATCGACCAGTTTGTCCTGCACGCGTATATCGGCGCTCCAGTCCGCTTCCCCGCGCACGCGACGCAGCAAGGGATGGGGCGTCAGTGCGTTCAGATTGTCCAGATCGAGCTTGCCGTGCGCCCTGGTCAGCAATGCGCCCTTCTCGCTCTGGATCGTCAGTTGCGCCGGACCGCCGAGGATTTGCGCGCCGATGTCGCCCGCATTCACCGACGATTCGGTGAACAACAGCACACCGTTCACCTTGCGCAACAGCGGGACGTTCTTTCCGAACTCCACGTCGTTGTTCACGAAGCGGTAATCGCCGAGCACCCTGACCGGCGCATCGCCTTTCAGCGGGATATCGAGTTGCAGATTCAGCTTGCCGTCGCCGCTCGCCCTGATCTCTTCGGTGAACCCATGAAGATAGCCGTTCACCGGGCTCTTGCCGATGTAATCCAGACAACGCTGTGTCGCGTCCACGGCTTCACCGCGCACTTTCAGCACCAGGCTTCTATCCAACAGGTCGGGGATGCCGACCTTGACGTTCTGCAAGCGCGCTCCCGCCGTCGTGGCACTCACGGCATCAATGTCCAGCTTGTTGCCCTGTATCAGCAGATGGGTCTGCGCGTTCTCGATACGCGGCCATCCCTTGACGAACTCCATCACCACGCCCTTGGCTCGCGCCTCGAGGCGGAAGATGCCGCGCTCGTTGCCGACGAAGGGAAAATCGCGCAGATCGCCGCGCAAGCGCACGCGGAAGCTGTCCGCCTGGCCGCCTTGCAAGGCGGCTTGCAGCCAGTCATGGGTCGCCTTGTTGACCGACCGCAAGGGGGTGTAGCGCCCGGTGCGACGAACTGCGACACGCGACATGTCGACCGTGGCATCCACCGAACCGGGACCCTCGGACTCGGCCTGATAACTGCCGTAGATCGTGCCCGCAAGATCGGCGTTCGCAAGCTCCACGTTGCTCAGCTTGAACTCCAGGCCGCGCGAATTGCGCTGCCAGCCGATGCGGGCGTTGAGCGTATCGAACTCCACCGCTTCGGCAAACATTTGCGGCGCGTCGAGCATGAATTTGCGGCTCTTGAGCGTGAGCGTACCGCCGCTGTCGTCACCCTCCACCTCTCCGGTCAGGCGAGAGAAGCCGGGGCGGTCGCCGACACGACGCATGGACAGCCTGTCGAAACGTGCTGCCACCTCGTAGCGCTCGATACCGCTCGGCACCGCCTTGCCACTGCGCATGCAGATCGGTGATACGGCCTTGCGGCGACGCCTCGGAGAGCTGCTGCTTCAACTCGTCGCCCAGCGGCAGATATGAGGCCAGGTTGCCAAGATCGGCCAGGTCCAGCGCATTGGCACGTACCTCTCCGGAACCGGATTTCGCGTCATCCCCGCCTGCCAGACGCAGATAGAAATCGGTCGGTTTCAATTTGAAACCGTCGCGCATCTGCAATGCCAGGTGTTGCGTATTGATCTCGAAGCCGCGCTCCAGTTCGTGCCAGCCGATGCGTCCGCGCAGTTCGCGCAGATCGAGTTGCGGCAGCTCTTCCGCCAGACGCGCCTGCACCCCCGCCAGTGCCACGTCGGCGTCCACGCTGCGCACCTGCCCCTGCTCGAAGCCCAGCCACATCCGCAACGCCCCCTTGCCGCGCCTGAAAATCTTCGGCAGCGTCACCCATGGCCTCCATGCGGGGACATCGGCATATTCAAGCTGGGTATAGAGCTGCCCGCGCCAGTCGCTCATATCGGAGAAACTGTCGCCGCGGAAATTGCCGCGCACATCCAGTCGCGAGGCCAGTCTGTCGGGCGGCGTCGCCAGCACTGCGAAGCGATGGCGTCCATGGCGGTTCTCGATGCTCAGGTCGACCTGTTCCAGCACCAGGGGCGGCGCAGCGCGCAGATCGTCCTGCCAGGTGATGCGCCCGTTACGGATGACGACGCTCGCCTGATGCAACAGCCAGTCCGAGTTATCCTGCGCTTCCGCAGCCTGGGGTTCCAGCGCGATCCCCGCCACATACCAGTGTCCTTGCGCGTCGCGCCGCACCAGCAGATCGGGGTGGTCTATCGCGAGGCTATGGAAGCGCAGCTCCGCCGTGGGCAGACTGGTCCACGCCACCGTATTCTCCAGGCGCGGGAGGCTCAACGCGACATTTCCCTGTTTGTCCAATATTTGCACATCGGTGAACGACAGGCGCGGACGCAAGCCGTCCCAGTCGGCATCGATCTTGCCGATGGTCAGCGGCTGGCCGAGGGCCACGCTGGCCGCAGCGGTGATCTGGTCGTGGTAGCGCTCGATGTCGGGCAATATCCGGTAGCGTAAGGTCAGCAGCAGCACCGCGCCGGCGATCGCCAGCAGTAGCGCAAGCTCGAGCGAGAAGCGGGACACTCGTCCCAATCCGCGCCAGGCACGAAGCAAGGAACCCTTCAGCATCGTGCGAGAGGGCGGAGTGACAGCATGAAGAAACAGGGCATGCAGGGCATGGAGAACCTATAATGCGGAGCAGAAGAATAGTGCATGCATTTTAACCTGAAGCCCCCGCCATGAATACCGCGAACCCTCGTTTATCCGCCGATTTCGACGAACTGGTGCGGCATGCCAGACACTGCAGCCGCTACTTCGCCCGCGTGGTGGATGCCGAACCGGAACTGCTGAACTGGTTGCAGGAGCATCACCGCACCCCCTGCGACGGCAAGGTCATGCAGATGTGGTCTGACGCCCTTCCTGCCGCAGACGAGACCCAGTTGTCACGCGCATTGCGCAGCCTGCGCAAGCGCGTGATGCTGCACGTGCTGACGCGCGACCTGAACGGTCTTGCCGATCTCGACGAAGTGATGCGCAGCATGACGGCGCTCGCCGAGATCGCGGTGCGCCGCGCCGAGCGGTTCGCCATGCAGGCGTTGGTCGCCCAATACGGGCAACCCGTCGGCGCGGAGAGCAGGACGCCGCAGGAACTGCTGGTGATCGGCATGGGCAAGCTGGGCGGCGGCGAGCTGAATGTCTCTTCCGACATCGACCTGATCTTCGTCTATCCCGAAGACGGCGAGACAGACGGCACACGCAGCCTGTCCAACCACGAATTCTTCAACCGCCTCGGGCGCAAGATCATCCAGCTTATCAACGACCTAACCGCCGACGGTTATGTGTTCCGCGTGGATATGCGCCTGCGCCCTTACGGCGACAGCGGCCCGCTGACCATGAGCTTCGCCGCACTGGAAGAGTATCTGGTCAGCCAGGGCCGCGAATGGGAACGCTATGCCTGGATCAAGGCGCGCGTCATCGCGCCGGCGGACTGCGCCCGGACTGCCGAACTGGAGAAGCTCGCGCAGCCTTTCGTGTTCCGCAAATATCTGGATTTCGGCGCCTTCGATTCCATGCGCAAACTGCATGCGCAGATCCGCGCCGAAGTGGCTCGCCGCGAGCGCCATCACAACATCAAGCTCGGCCCCGGCGGCATCCGCGAGATCGAGTTCATCGCACAGGTGTTCCAGCTGATACGCGGCGGGCGCGATGCACGCCTGCGCATCCGCCCCACGCAAGAGGTATTGCAGCAGCTGGCTCGCGACGGCGAACTTGGCGCCGAAGTGGTGGCGCGGCTGGACAGCAGCTATGTCTTCCTGCGCAACCTGGAGCATCGCCTGCAATACCTCGACGACCAGCAGACCCAGGAACTTCCCGAGAATCACCGAACAGCAAGCCATCATCGCCGAGACCATGGGCTTTGCCGACTATGACGCGTTGCTCGCCGCACTGACCCCGCTAAGAGAATTCGTCAGCCAGCAGTTCGACACGGTATTCGGGCCGAAGCAGGAAACCGGTGCGAACGAATGGTGGCATGACGAGGCGACGGAGGAGGAATTTGCCGGCGCACTCGCCGCGCTCGGCTACCAGGATGCGGCCGGCCTGGCCGCAACCCTGCTGCAGCTTCGCAGCGGCAGCCGTTATCGCCAACTGCCGGAGACCAGCCGGCAGCGGCTGGATATGCTGCTGCCCCGTCTTGCAGAACTGTGTGCGGAGACTGCCAACCGCGACGATGCACTGCGCCGCACGCTTGCCCTGCTCGAAGCCATCGCCCGCCGCGCCTCCTATCTCGCCTTTCTGGCCGAATACCCGCAGGCACTGCCGCGCCTGGTGCGCCTGCTCGCCGCCAGCGCCTGGGCCGGCGACTATCTGACGCAGCACCCCATCCTGCTCGACGAATTGCTGGATACGCGCGAGCTGTATGTCGCGCCGGACTGGCCGGTGCTGGATGCACAACTCGGCGCGCAACTGCAGGCACATGCCGGCGACATCGAGCGCGAGATGGATACGCTGCGCCAGTTCCAGCAGGCGCAGACCTTTCATCTGCTGGCGATGGATCTGCAGGGGCTGTTGCCCCTGGAGAAACTGAGCGACCACTTGAGCGATCTTGCCGACCTCATCCTGCGCCATGTATTGCATCTGTGCTGGCGCGACGCGCGCAAGAAACATCGCGAGCACGCGCGGTTCGCAATCATCGCCTACGGCAAGCTGGGGGGGCGCGAACTGGGCTATGCCTCCGACCTCGATCTGGTGTTCCTCTACGACGACGACCACCCGGATGCGGGCGAGATCTACGCGCGCCTGGCGCAACGCATCAACACCATGCTTTCCAGCCACACCTCATCCGGCCGCCTGTACGAAGTCGACCTGCGCCTGCGCCCCAACGGCGAGAGCGGGCTGCTGGTCAGCTCGATCTCCGCATTCGAGGAATATCAGCGCCAGCATGCCTGGGTATGGGAACATCAGGCACTGACGCGCGCCCGTTTCTGCGCCGGCGACGAATCGGTCGGCGCGCAGTTCGAGCGCATCCGCAACGAGGTGCTGCGTCAGCCGCGCGACATGGCCCGTCTCAGAAAGGAAGTCGTCGAGATGCGCCAGAAGATGCACGACGGCCATCCGAACCGGACAGCGCTGTTCGACATCAAGCACGACAGCGGCGGCATGGTGGATATCGAGTTCCTGGTGCAGTTCCTGGTACTGGCCCATTCAGCCGCCCACCCCGAACTCACCGCCAACAGCGGCAATCTCGCGCTGCTGGAAACCGCCGCAAGACTGCAGCTGATCGATGCCGGGATCAGCAGTTCGATACGCGAGCTATATCGGGAACTGCGCCGCGTGCAGCACAGCATGCGCCTGAACAACCAGACGCCATGCCGTATCGAACAGGGCCGGTTCGACAGCGCACCCGTGCTGTCGCTATGGAAGAATTTGCTGGGACGACCTTAATTGGCGCCTGGTGCGCCGGAGGCCGGCAGAGGTGAGCTGTTGCCGCTGGCTTGTCCGATGCGCCCGACCAGACGATATGACGCCATCTCGCCCTTGCCCTTGACGTTGAGCACACTGGGTGGCTCGAACAGGAAATCCTGGCGCAGGCGGTTGTAAGTCAGTTTGTCGGTCAGGATGTAGCCCTGCCTGGCATCGTCGGTGAGCCGGCTGGCAACGTTCACCGTATCGCCCCAAAGATCGTAGATGAAGCGCTTGGTGCCGATCACGCCTGCCACCACCGGGCCGGTGGCGATGCCGATGTGGATACCTAGATTGCGCTTGACCAGGGCCGGGTGCCTGGCGACGAACTCGTTCATTTCGATCGCCATGTTCGCCATGTCTGCCACGTAGTCCGTTCGGTCGCGCGTCAAACCGCCCACCACCATGTAGGCATCGCCGATGGTCTTGATCTTCTCCAGGCCGTATTTCTCGGAAAGCTCGTCGAAACCGGAGAACACGGTATTCAACAGTCCCACCATCTGCTCCGGCGACATCTGCTCGGTGAGCTGGGTAAAGTTCACCAGGTCGGCGAACATCACGGTGACGTCGGCGTAACCGTCGGCGATCAAGCCTTGGTTGTTTTTCAGGCGCTCGGCGATGTTCGTTGGCAGCACGTTGAACAGGACACGCTCGGATTTCTTCTGCTCCTCCGCCAGCAGGGCATGCTGCTGGTCCAGTTGGCGCTTGATCTTTTCGGTCTCGATCACGAAATAGCGCACCAGGAAATACAGCAGCGAGGACATCGCCGCGAAGTTGAGCGCGAAGAACACGCCGATGGTGTTCATCGGGATGCCGCCGCTGCCGCCGCTGCCGAGGACATAGTCGAAGAAACCGGACACCGCCGTCAGGACGATGTAGGCGAAGAACCAGGGGATGGATTCACGCCAGCCCGACACCACCAGCGCACCGATCGGGGCCAGCAGTGCCCATAACGTCACGCCGCTGGAAGTGACCGAACTGCCCAAGCTCCACTGCATGACGAAAGGCGCAAACAGGAACAGCGTGAGCTGAACGAAGCGGAGCACCTCGAAATTGCGGGTCTTCATGTAATAGACCAGCGAAGCGACGGAGATGGCCTGATAACCGAGCGACACGTTGCTGGAGAAATTGACCCCCAGCATCCAGTAGATGGCCAGCCACAGCATGACCGCGAACGTCATGAACGCGCTGGCGAAGATCAGCAGGTTCTTGCGCAGCTTGTCTTCCTGCGTATCCGTGACCTCGGCCCCGATCTCCGGCATTCCTCCCGCATCCCCCATACCGCCTCCTGGAAACACAACTCTTCAGAAATCAGTCACGTGCGAATGATTGCACGAACCGCGCACAAAGAAAACATTTCCGACGGCCTGCATGTCGGGCCATAGAGTCCATGGTGTTATGCCGCACACTTGATCCGACGCTTCATAAAACATCCGGAAAGGGCTAGAATCAGCGCCTTTGCGACACCCAAACTTTGAGGAATATCACCATGTCCATGTCCGACCGCGACGGCTTCATCTGGTACGACGGCAAGCTCGTACCCTGGCGCGAAGCCACCACCCACGTGCTCACCCATACCCTGCATTACGGCATGGGCGTGTTCGAGGGGGTGCGGGCATACAAGACCACACAAGGCACCGCGATCTTCCGCCTGCAGGAACATACCGACCGCCTGTTCAACTCGGCCTACATCTTCAAGATGAAGATGCCGTTCGACAAGGACACCCTGATGGAAGCGCAAAAGGAAGTGGTGCGCTCCAACAAGCTGGAATCCTGCTACATCCGCCCCATCGTGTTCTACGGTTCCGAGGCGATGGGCATCGCCGCCACCGCCATCAGCGTGCACGTCGCCGTCGCCGCCTGGCCATGGGGCGCATACCTGGGCGAGGAAGGCATGGCGAAGGGCATCCGCGTGAAGACCTCCAGCTTCACCCGCCACCACGTCAACATCAACATGTGCCGCTCCAAATCGGTGGGCACCTATACCAATTCCATCCTGGCGCACCAGGAAGTGGCGCACGACGGCTACGACGAGGCATTGCTGCTGGACGTGGACGGCTACGTCGCCGAAGGCGCGGGCGAGAACATCTTCATCGTGAAGAAGGGCAAGCTCTATACGCCCGACCTGACCTCCTGCCTGGAAGGCATCACGCGCGACTCCATCGTCACGCTGGCGAAGGACCTGGGGCTCGAACTGATCGAGAAGCGCATCACCCGCGACGAAGTGTATTGCGCCGAAGAGGCGTTCTTCACCGGCACGGCGGCTGAAGTGACGCCGATCCGCGAGCTGGACAACCGCACCATCGGCTCTGGCAGCCGCGGGCCGATCACCACCAAGCTGCAAGCGGCGTTCTTCGACATCGTCGCCGGCAAAAATGCAAAATATGCCAACTGGCTGGCGCACGTATAACGCCTGAATAACGAGGGAAGAGCATGTCCAACGAGAACAACACGCAGCGTTACGTCGAAGTCACCGCAGAAGCCTTGCCTCTGTTCTGCCCGACCCCGGCGGTCAGCCTGTGGAACTCACATCCGCGCGTCGCCATCCCGGTGGAAAAACTGGGTGAAGCGCGTTGCCCGTATTGCGGCACGCTGTACAAGTTCAAGGGCGAGTTGCCGCACGGACACCACTAACTCGGTTATCCAGCATTGATCAATAAAATTCTTGTCATCGCGCCAAGTTGGGTTGGCGACTGCATGTTGATGCAGCCCATGTTGCATCGTTTGCATCAGCGCCACCCCGGCGTGCGCATCGATGTGTTGGCTCCGCCGTGGACGGAGAAGCTGTTTCACCAGATGCGGGAGATAAACGAGGTCATCACCAACCCCTTTCCGCATGGCGCATTGCAGCTGCAGTCCCGCAGACAGGTGGGCCGCCAGTTTGCGCGACACGCAGTACGATCAGGCCATCGTGTTGCCCAACTCGTGGAAATCGGCGCTGGTTCCCTTTTTTGCGGCCATCCCGCTACGCACCGGCTTCATCGGCGAGGCGCGTTACGGCCTGCTCAACGATGCACGCAAACTGGACAAGAAGAAACTGCCGCTGATGGTGGAACGCTTCGCGCAACTCGCCGAAGATCCGCTGGATGAGATATCACGCCCGCTGCCTTCACCGCAATTGCACGTGGGCAATGCACAACGTTCACAAACGCTCGCCAAATTCGGCTTGACGCTGGATAAGCCGGTCGCGGTGTTCTGCCCCGGCGCGGAATACGGCCCCGCGAAGCGCTGGCCACCGCATTACTACGCCGAACTCGCACAGCACCTGCGCACCCAGGGCTACGCGGTATGGCTGATCGGTTCGCCCAAGGACAAGGATGTCGCCGACACCATCGTCGCGCTGGGCAACGAACCGTGCCGCAACCTGTGCGGCGTGACCGACCTGGCCGAAGCCATCGCGCTGCTGTCCTGCGCCGACCTGGTGGTCAGCAACGATTCCGGCCTGATGCACATCGCCGCCGCGCTGGACCGGCCGATGATCGCGATCTTCGGCTCCAGCAGTCCGCAGTTCACTCCGCCGCTGTCCGACAAGGCGCAGGTGCTCAAGCTCGACCTGCCGTGCAGCCCCTGTTTCAAGCGCGAATGCCCGCTCGGACATTTCAACTGCATGATCAAGCTGCCGCCGCAGGAAGTCGCAAGGCACATCCCCGTACACCCGAAGAGATAATCATGGCAAACGCACCCAAAGAGATATTCAAGGCCTACGACATCCGCGGCATCGTCGGCAAGACACTCACCTCCGAGATCGTGGAAGCCATCGGACACGCCATCGGCTCGGAAGCGGTCGCACGCAAACAGCACAGCATCGCCATCGGGCGCGACGGCCGCTTGTCCGGCCCCGAGTTCGCCCAGGCGCTGGCGCGCGGCATCCAGAAGAGCGGCATCAACGTTATCGACGTCGGCATGGTTGCCACGCCGATGACCTACTTCGCCGCCTATCCAGCTCAAGACCGATTGCGCGGTGATGATCACCGGCAGCCACAACCCGCCCGACTACAACGGCCTGAAGATGGTGCTCGCGGGCGAGACCTTGTCCGGCGAGACGATACAAAAATTGCGTCAGCGCATCGAACAGAACGACCTCACGCACGGTGCCGGCAGTTACTCGCAATATGACATCGCTCCGGAATACCTGGCGCGCATCGTCGGCGACATCAAACTGGCACGGCCGCTCAGCATCACAGTGGATTGCGGCAACGGCGTGGCGGGCGATTTCGCCGCCAAGCTCTATCGCGGCATCGGCTGCAGCGTGACCGAGATGTTCTGCGAAGTGGACGGCAATTTCCCCAACCACCATCCAGATCCGTCCGACCCGCACAACCTGCAGGACCTGATCGCCGCCTTGCGCGACAACGACAGCGAACTGGGACTGGCTTTCGACGGCGACGGCGACCGCCTGGGCGTGGTCACCAAGGACGGCAAGATCATCTTCCCGGATCGCCAGCTGATGCTGTTCGCCGCCGATGTATTGAGCCGCAATGCGGGGGCCGAGATCATCTTCGACGTGAAGTCCACGCGCAACCTGTTCGCGTGGATACGCGAGCACGGCGGCAAGCCGACGCTGTGGAAGACCGGCCATTCGCTGGTGAAAGCCAAGATGCGCGAGACCGGCGCCCTGCTGGCGGGCGAGATGAGCGGCCATGTGTTCTTCAAGGAACGCTGGTACGGCTTCGACGACGGCCTCTATGCCGGCGCACGGCTGCTGGAGATATTGAGCAAGGTGAGCGACCCGAGCGCCACGCTGAACGCGCTTCCGGATGCGGTGTGCACACCGGAGCTGCACATTCACACTGCAGAAGGCGTGAACCACTCCCTGATCGCGCAGCTGCAGAAGGAAGCCCGCTTCACGGAAGCCAGGGACATCATCACGATAGACGGTCTGCGCGTCGAATATGCCGACGGCTTCGGCCTGATGCGCCCCTCCAACACCACGCCGGTGATCGTGCTGCGCTTCGAGGCTGACGATGCCGCCGCGCTGAAACGCATCCAGGACGATTTCCGCCGCGTGTTGCTGAAAGCAGCACCGGATCTGACTTTGCCGTTCTAGGTTATTTCCGCGAGATTCAGAGTGACTGCCCGGCGTAAGGCCTGATCGCGTTCCTGCCGCTCAACCATCCGCGATCCGACATTTCCTGCATGAGCTGGACGAACTCGGCAAGGTTCGCCGGTTTGCCGACGAAGCTGTTCGCCCCGATCTGATAACTCAATACCACGTCGGAAGGCTCATGCGATTCTGAGAACACCACGATGGGCACGTCGTGCAAGCGCGCATCCATGCGCAAGGTACGCAGTATTCCGAGTCCAGCCAACTTTGGGAGTTTCAGATCCAGCAGGATCAGACGAGGCATGGGATAACCGCGTTTTGCCGTGTCGGCCAGCCATTCCCGCGCCTCGACGGTGTCGCGCACCACAGCAAGATGCAGACCGCCCGGGCAGCTCGCCACACCTTGCTGCACCAGGAGCACCTCGGCTTCGTCGTCTTCCAGCAGCAGTATCGTAGCGTTCGATTGTCTGAGCATCGTTATCTATCTCCCGAAAAGGAGGCAACCGTCGGCTGCCAAAGAAAACGCACCCTCCTGCTGTTTCATCTTATTGTTTTTTCGCACAATACTACAGGCTTGCCGGTATATGCAACCAGGGCAGTCAGCTTTTCACCGAGCCCTGCCCCTGAAGACGTGCCGATGCCCGATGTTCCGGTATCAGACTATAGCTTCGCCTTCACCCAATCTGGAACAGAGGCCAGCGCCTTCGCCAGATGCTCCGGTTGCGTGCCGCCTGCCTGCGCCATGTCCGGCCTGCCGCCGCCTTTGCCGCCCACCTGTTGCGCGACGAAGTTGACCAACTCGCCCGCCTTCACTTTGGCAGTCGCATCCGCCGTCACGCCCGCGATCAGGCTGACCTTGCCGTCATTCTCTGCGGCCAGCACGATCGCGGCCGATTTGAGCTTGTCCTTCAGCTTGTCCAGCGTCTCGCGCAGCACCGCTGCGTCCGCGCCGTCCAGCTTGGCGGCCAGCACTTTCACGCCGTTGATGTCCTGCGCCTGTACGACCAGTTCGTCGCCCTGAGCAGAAGCGAGTTTCGACTTCAGCGCGGCGAGTTCTTTCTCCAGCGACTTCACGTTGTCCATGATCTGGGCGATGCGTGCCGCGGCTTCCTGCGGCTGCGCCTTCACGGCATCGGCCACTTGCTGCAACTGTTGTTCCTGCTGCTGCACCAGCGCCAGTGCGCCTTCGCCGGTCACCGCCTCGATACGGCGCACGCCCGCGGCCACGCCGCTCTCGGCCACGATCTTGAACAGGCCGATGTCGCCGGTACGCTTCACGTGCGTTCCGCCGCACAGTTCGCGCGAGGAACCGATGTCCAGCACGCGCACTTCATCGCCGTACTTCTCGCCGAACAGCATCATCGCGCCGGTCTTCTGCGCATCCTCGATGGACATCACGCGCGCCTGCGTCTCCGCATTCGCAAGGATCTCGGCGTTCACGATGGCCTCGACGCGGCGTATCTCCGCATCGGTCAGCGGCTGGGTCTGCACAAAGTCGAAGCGCGTCTTGTCCGCGTCGACCTGCGAGCCCTTCTGCTGCACGTGGGGGCCGAGCACCTCGCGCAATGCCTTGTGCATCAGGTGCGTGGCACTGTGGTTGCGCACGGTGCGGTTGCGCGCCGCGACATCCACCTTGGCGGTAACACCGTTGCCCACGGTCAGCTTGCCGGTCGTCACCGTCCCGTGATGGCCGAACACCGCGGCCTGTATCTTCTGCGTATCTTCCACGGCGAAGATGCCGTGCACGCTGCGCAGCTCGCCGCAGTCGCCGACCTGGCCGCCGGATTCGGCGTAGAACGGAGTGTCGTCCAGCACCACCACGCCCATGTCGCCTTCGTTCAGTTCGTTCACTTCGACGCCATCCTTGTACAGCGCGAGGATGTTGCCCTTGTGTTCCAGCGTGTCGTAGCCGTGGAAGGTCGTCGCCGGGCCGCAGTATTCGAGGTTCGCGGCCATCTTGAACTTGCCGGCGGCGCGCGCCTGCTCCTTCTGGCGCGCCATCGCCGCATTGAACGCCGCATCGTCCACCGTCAACATTGCGCTCGCGGCAGATGTCGGCAGTCAGGTCGAGCGGGAAGCCGTAGGTATCGTGCAGCTTGAATGCGGTTTCGCCGTTGAACACTTTGCTGCCTGCTTTGTCCATCTCGGCCAGGTCGCCTTCGAGGATCGCCATGCCATGCTCGATGGTGGCGAAGAAACGCTCTTCTTCCAGCTTGAGGATGCCCTTCACGCGCGCCTGCTCTGCGACCAGTTCCGGATAGGCACGGCCCATCTGTTCCACCAGATCGGGCACCATCTTGTAGAAGAACGCCTCGCGCGCGCCGAGCTTGTAGCCGTGGCGGATGGCGCGGCGGATGATGCGGCGCAGCACATAGCCGCGGCCTTCGTTGCCGGGGATGACGCCGTCGGCGATCAGGAAGGAACAGGCGCGGATGTGGTCGGCCAGCACCTTCAGCGAAGGAGAATCCATGTCGCTGCAATTCGTTTCGCGCGCCGCCGCCTTGATCAGCGCCTGGAACAGGTCGATCTCGTAGTTGGCGTGCACGCCCTGCAGCACCGCCGAGATGCGCTCCAGCCCCATGCCGGTATCCACCGAGGGCTTGGGCAGCGGATGCATCACGCCCGCCTCGTCGCGGTTGAACTGCATGAACACGTTGTTCCAGATCTCGATGTAGCGGTCGCCGTCTTCCTCGGGCGTGCCGGGCAGGCCGCCGGGGATGTGCTCGCCGTGGTCGTAGAAGATCTCGGTGCAGGGACCGCAAGGGCCGGTGTCGCCCATCATCCAGAAGTTGTCGGACGCGTAGCGCGCGCCCTTGTTGTCGCCGATGCGGATCACGCGGTCGGCCGTCAGGCCCATTTCCTTGGTCCAGATGTCATAGGCCTCGTCGTCCTCGGCATACACGGTGACGTAGAGTTTTTCCTTCGGCAGCTTGAACACCACGGTGAGCAGTTCCCACGCATAGTTGATCGCATCGCGCTTGAAGTAATCGCCGAAGCTGAAGTTGCCCAGCATCTCGAAGAAGGTGTGGTGACGCGCCGTGTAGCCGACGTTCTCCAGATCGTTATGCTTGCCGCCGGCGCGCACGCATTTCTGCGAAGAAGCGGCGCGGGTATAGGGGCGCTTGTCGAAACCGAGGAACACGTCCTTGAACTGGTTCATGCCCGCGTTGGTGAACAGCAGCGTCGGATCTTCATGCGGAACCAGCGAACTGGAGGCGACCACGGTGTGGCCCTTGGAGGCAAAATATTCCAGGAATTTCTGGCGGATTTCACTGCTTTTCATCGATGCACCCTGAACTCTTAAAGTCACGTTCCAGACAGGCTGGACAAGGCGCGCATCATACCATTTGGTGCGTCTGTACGGCGCACCGTGTCAGCCCCCGCCCTCCTCCATTGCGGAAGACAGCTTCAACACCTTGAGCGTCACTTCTATGGAAAACCCGCGCGATTGCAGAAACCGAACTTGCCTGGCTTTTTCTTTGGCATCCTGAGGTGGAACGCCGAACTTCTTCTGCCACACCTCGCGCGCGGCATCCAGTTCGGTCTCTTTCAGTTGCGGCATGGCATCGGCGATCAAGCTCTCGGCGATGCCTTTCTGACGCAGCTCGTGGGCAATGCGCTGGGTGCCGAAGCGGCCGCGTTTGGCATCCACCCATTGCGTGGCGGCACGCGCATCGGACAGCCAGTTGCGCTTCTCCAGTTCGTCCAGCACGGCAGCGAGGTCTTCGCCTTCCTGCACATGGGGCAACAGCTTGCCGTGCAGTTCGGCCCGGCTATGCTCGCGCCGCGCCAGATACCGCATGGCGCGGACGCGCAGGCTGATCTCAGGCTTCTTCGAGTTCGGCACTTGTACCCAGGGCGGCGACGCCGAGCGCAGCACGCACCTTGTTCTCGATCTCGGCGGCGATCACCGGGTTGTTCTTCAGGAATTCGCGCGCGTTGTCCTTGCCTTGGCCGATCTTCTCGCCGTTGTAGGCATACCAGGCGCCGGACTTCTCGACCAGTTTGTGCAGCACGCCCAGTTCGACGATCTCGCCTTCGCGCGAGATGCCTTCGCCATACAGGATATCGAAGTTGGCTTCCTTGAACGGAGGGGCGACCTTGTTCTTGACCACTTTGACGCGGGTCTCGTTGCCGATGACCTCGTCGCCCTTCTTGATCGCGCCGGTGCGGCGGATGTCCATGCGCACGGAGGCGTAGAACTTGAGCGCGTTGCCGCCGGTGGTGGTCTCGGGGTTGCCGAACATCACGCCGATCTTCATGCGGATCTGGTTGATGAAGATGACCATGGTGTTGGAGCGGTTGATGTTGGCGGTGAGCTTGCGCAAGGCTTGCGACATCAGGCGGGCATGCAGGCCCATCTGCGCGTCGCCCATCTCGCCTTCGATCTCGGCCTTCGGCGTCAGCGCGGCGACGGAGTCCACCACCACCACGTCCACCGAGCCGGAGCGCACCAGCATGTCGACGATCTCCAGCGCCTGTTCGCCGTTGTCCGGTTGCGAGATGAGCAGGTCTTCCACTTTCACGCCCAGCTTCTTGGCATAGCCCGGATCGAGCGCGTGCTCGGCGTCGATGAAGGCAGCGGTGCCGCCCATCTTCTGCATCTCGGCGATGACTTGCAATGTAAGGGTGGTCTTGCCGGAGGATTCCGGACCGTAGATCTCGATCACGCGGCCGCGCGGCAGGCCGCCCACGCCCAAGGCGATATCCAGCCCCAGCGAGCCGGTCGAAACGACCTGGATGTCCTTGCCGACTTCGCTCTCGCCCAGGCGCATGATGGAGCCCTTGCCGAACTGCTTTTCGATCTGGCTCAGTGCCGCCGCGAGTGCCTTGCTCTTGTTGTCGTCCATTTGTGGTTCCCCTTTCAGAAAATTCGATGGGGCGGATTGTGGCACAACAATCCGGAGTTGTACAGAACGTTCGTTCTCTTTGTGATTTATGCGGATTTTTCGATGCTATTCAGCAGGTTAAGCACGCCCTGCAGGGCGATTTGCACCGATTGCTCGCGTACTGCGGCGCGGTCGCCGGACAAATGATGCAGGCGGGCATGCACCTCGCCGTCGCGCAAGGCCCAGCCGAACCACACCATGCCGACCGGTTTTTCCGGCGTACCGCCAGTGGGCCCGGCGATGCCACTCACCGCCACAGCGACTTGAGCGTGACTGTGCTGCAACGCTCCCGCAGCCATCTCGCGCACCGTGGCTTCGGACACGGCGCCATGCGTCTCCAGCGTGGATAGACGCACGCCCAGCATCTCGGCCTTGGCAACGTTGCTGTAAGTCACGAAGCCGCGCTCGAACCAGGCCGAACTGCCGGAGATGTCGGTGAGTGCCTGCGCAATACCGCCGCCGGTGCAGGACTCCGCCGTCGCCAGCATCATGCCGTGCGCCTTGAGCGCTGCGCCGACCTGCTCTGGCAGTGTGGACACGTTACAGCCCGCGTGCGAGGTCGTTCTGGATGTCCACCACCGCTTCCAGACCGACAGCGATGCGGATCAGTCCGTCGCTGATGCCCGCCGCCGCCCGCGCTTCCGGCGTGATGCGCGCGTGGGTGGTACTCGCAGGGTGGGTGATGGTGGTCTTGGTGTCGCCCAGATTGGCGGTGATGGACAGCATTTTCGTGTTGTCGATCACGCGCCAGGCCGCTTCCTTGCCGCCCTTCACTTCGAACGCCACGATGCCGCCGCCGGTCTTCTGCTGTTTCAGCGCCAGCGCATGCTGCGGATGCGACGGCAGTCCGGGATAGAACACGCGCGCCACGTTGGGCTGTTTCTCCAGCCATTGCGCCAATTGCAGCGCATTGGCACTGTGCGCGTCCATGCGCAGCTTGAGCGTCTCCAGTCCTTTCAGGAACACCCAGGCGTTGAACGCGCTCATGGTCGGTCCTGCGGTGCGCAGGAAGCCGTACACCGGCTCCATCAGTTTTTTGCTGCCCAGCACCGCGCCACCCAGCACGCGGCCCTGCCCGTCCATGTACTTGGTCGCGGAATGGATCACGATGTCCGCACCCAGTTCCAGCGGGCGCTGCAGAATGGGCGTGCAGAAACAGTTGTCCACTGCCAGCAACGCCCCGCAGCCTTTCGCTATGGCCGCGATGGCCGCGATGTCGGAGATCTCGGTCAATGGATTGGAGGGAGTCTCCAGGAAGAACAGTTTGGTGTTCGGCTGTACCGCCGTCCGCCACTCCGCGACATCGGTCGCGGAAACGTAGGTCGTTTCCACCCCGAACTTCTTGAAGTAGTTGTTGAACAGGTTGATGGAGGCGCCGAACAGGCTGCGCGAGGCCACGATATGGTCGCCCGCCTTCAGCAAGCCCATGCAACAGGACAGGATGGCGGCCATGCCGCTCGCTGTCGCCACGCACTGCTCCGCACCTTCCAGCGCCGCCAGGCGCTCCTCGAACATGGTGACGGTGGGATTGGTGAAGCGCGCATAGATGTTGCCCGGCTCCTCGCCGATGAAGCGCTTCGCCGCCTGTTCCGCGCTGTCGAAGGTGAAGCTGGAAGTGAGGAACAGCGCTTCGCTGTGCTCATGGAACTGACTTTGCACGCTGCCCGCGCGCACCGCCAGCGTTTCAAGTTGGTATTCGTTGTCAGACATCATTTTCTCCCGCACGGCACTTCGGCACGCGCCAATAAAAAACCCGGAAAGCTTAGCGCTAAACCGGGTTTCCCTCGCTTTAGCTGTATTTGTAATGCGCCCGCAAGCTGTTCCTCAAATCGGCGCAGACGGAAAGTAGCACCCTCCGCCGCGAACTGTCAACGCATTACATCGAACTCACGGACATCGCCAGATCGAGCTCCATCTGGTCATCGTCCACTGCCTTGTTCGCCTTGCCGCCCGTACGCGCGGCCTCGACACGGTCCAGATATTCGGCAGTGATGTCGCCGGTGATGTATTCGCCGTCGAAGCAGGAGCAGTCGAACTTGGCGATCTTGGGGTTGCACTTCTGCACCGCCGCCTTCAGATCATCGAGATCCTGGTAGATGATGCGGTCGGCGCTGATCTCGCGGCAGATCTCTTCGTCCGTGCGACCGGTGGCGATGAGCTCCTTGCGGCTGGGCATGTCGATGCCGTACACGTTGGGGAATTTGACGGGAGGCGCAGCGGAAGCGAAATACACTTTGCGCGCGCCGGCATCGCGCGCCATCTGCACGATCTCGCGGCTGGTGGTGCCGCGCACGATGGAGTCGTCCACCAGCAGCACGTTCTTGCCCTTGAACTCGACGCTGATGGCATTGAGTTTCTGGCGCACCGACTTCTTGCGCATCGCCTGCCCCGGCATGATGAAGGTGCGGCCGATGTAGCGGTTCTTCACGAAACCTTCGCGGAACGGGATGCCGAGGTGATTGGCCATCTGCAAAGCGCTGGGACGGCTGGAATCGGGGATAGGGATCACTACGTCGATGTCGTGGTCCGGCCACACGCGCATGAGTTTGTCCGCCAGGTACTCGCCCATGTTGAGGCGTGTCTCGTACACGGAGATGCCGTCGATCACCGAATCGGGACGCGCGAAATAAACGTATTCGAAGATGCAGGGATTGAGATCGGCCTGCTCCGCGCACTGCTGACTATGGAAATTGCCGTCGAGGTCGATGAACACCGCTTCGCCCGGCGCGATATCGCGCAGGAACTTGAAGCCCAGCGTGTCCAGCGCCACGCTCTCGGACGCCACCAGGTATTCCACGCCCTTTTCGGTCTGGTTGCTGCCCACCACCAAGGGCCGGATGCCGTGCGTGTCGCGGAACGCCAGCAGGCCGTAGCCCGCGATCATCGCCACCACCGCATAGGCGCCGCGGCAGCGACGATGTACGGCAGAGACGGCTGCGAAAATGGTTTTGGCATCGAGGCGGTAATGCTTGGCCTGGGCCTGCAGCTCGTGCGCCAGCACGTTGAGCAGCACTTCCGAATCGGAACTGGTGTTCACATGGCGCATGTCGTCGAGGAACAGTTCCTTCTGCAACTGCTCGGTATTGGTAAGGTTGCCGTTGTGGCCCAGCACCAGACCGAACGGCGAGTTCACGTAGAACGGCTGCGCCTCGTTGTGGTCGACCGAGGAACCGGCGGTCGGGTAGCGCACATGGGCGATACCGGCATTGCCCTTGAGCGCGCGCATGTTGCGGGTGCGGAACACGTCGCGCACCATGCCGTTGCCCTTGTGCAGATGGAAGGTGCTGTGCTCCAGCGTGGCGATGCCCGCGGCATCCTGTCCGCGATGCTGCAACACTTGCAGACCGTCATACAGCAACTGGTTGACGGGGGTTTGCGATACGACGCCGAGAATGCCACACATGATTCGTTCCGATTAAATGATCCAGTAATTACTTCTTCGCCGCGTTATCCGGCATATAGTCCTTGGCATACAGCGCTGCTTCCTGCAGCGGCTTGCTCGACAAGGCGTCGCGCCAGAACGGTTTCTGCGGCAACACGGTCAATCCACCCAGCCACACCAGCGCAATCACCACCAGCATCCCGCGCAGCATGCCGAATATGGCGCCGAACTTGCTGTCCATCCCGGCGAGTCCGGCGAACTTCGCCAGCCTTGCCAGAAACCAGGCGAACAATGCGCCGGCGATCAGTGTCACTATGAATAAGGCTGCGAATGCCGCTGCCTCGCGGAGGTTTTGAACACCGACCGCCTCTGGTACATAAGGCAGCATATGTGACGAATAAGTTCTCGCCACGATGTATGCCGCGAGCCACCCGATCAGCGAGAACAACTCATACATGAAACCGCGCCACCAACCCACCAACGCCGACAGTACGATGATCGCTACGACTGCGTAATCGAAGGCCGTCACTTACAAAACCTTACTCGAGGTTGACCACGTTCGAAGCCATTCCCAGCACTTCCAGCTTGCTCTTCACCTTCTCCGCCGCCTCAAGCGTCGGATAGCTGCCCACGCGCACGCGCATGACGCTGCCCGTCTTCTCGGTATAAGCGTGATAACCCTGTTTGCTCAATTTCGCTTGCAGGTTCCTGGCCGTGTCCGCATTGGCAAACGCGCCCACCTGCACCGCCCAGCCTGACTTCGGCACAGCCGGTGCCTTGGCGACCGGCTTGCTCTCCACCTTGGGCTTGGCCTCCGGGTTGGTCTTGTTCACCGGCTGCGCAGGCGCGGCAGGCTTTGCGGCGGGTTTGGGCACCGCCACGGGGGCACTGGCAACGACCGGAGCGCTCTCCACGGAGGAAGTCGCAGCGGCGTCCATCTTGTCCAGTTCCGGCAGGTCGATCTTGGGCTGGAACTCGCCAGCATCGTCCTTGTTGGGGATGCGCAGCTCGATGTTGTTGCCCGCTGCCGGGGCCGGCTCGTTGTCGAACACCACCGGCAGCAGGATCACCACCAGCAAGACCAGCGCGATCGCACCGATCAAACGGCGTCGCGTCTGCCGCCTCAAATTGAATTCTTCTTCCGTCGTCTGTTTTGCCATCGCACGTCCGGGAAGCTCAGCCGCGCAAACCGCGCACCCGCATCACTTCCGCCACCGTATAGAATGATCCGAAGGCCGCGATTCTATCATTTTCGCCCGCCCGATTGCTGGCCTCATGCAGCGCTTCCGCGATGGATACACAGGCATGGATTTCCCCGCGAACCTGCGCTTCTTGCAGCACCTGCGCCAGTTCCGCCGCCGTCGCCCCGCGCGGAGCGGAGATGCCCGCGACCAGCCATATATCGACCTGCGCATCGAGCGCCCGCACCACTCCGTCCATGTCCTTGTCCTTGAGCATGGCGAACACCGCGACGGTCTTCGCCGGCGGCAGACCGGCCAGGTTCTGCGCCAGCGAACGCGCCGCATGCGGGTTGTGCGCCACGTCGAGGATCAACTGCGGCTTGCCCGGGATGAACTGGAAGCGTCCCGCGAGTTGCACCTCGGACAGCCCGCGGCGCACGGCCTCCATGCTCACGGGCAACCTATTCTTGAGAACATCCAGTGCCGCCAGCGCCGCGCTGGCGTTGTTCACCTGGAACGCGCCGCGCAAAGATGGAAACGGCAATGAATTACGACCCCCCAACTTGCTAAAGAAATTCCACTGCCCTTGAATTTGTTCCCTCTCCCGCAGGCGGGAGAGGGGTAGGGAGAGGGGCTGTGCGATGCTGATAACATGAGCATCGTCGCCACGCCCCTCACCCTCAGTCCCTCTGATAGAACTACTAGCCATTCGACTAGGCCGCCCAGAAACGTCGGCCAAGTCGCTGGTTACCCCGCCTGCGGGGGAGGGAAGCAAAAATCCGAACTCACTCCCGATGCACCACAACTCCGCGCCGATCTCTTGCGCATGCTTGCGCAACGCCTGCGGCACATCGCTGTCCGCGCAGATCGCAACTCGCCCCGTGCGAAAGATGCCCGCCTTCTCGAACGCGATCTGCTCGCGCGTCTCGCCCAGATAATCGACATGATCGATATCCACGCTGGTCACCACCGCAACATCAGCATCGAACACGTTCACCGCATCCAGCCTGCCGCCCAGCCCGACCTCAAGGATGGCGACATCCACCTTGTGCTCGATGAAACACTGCATGGCCGCCAGCGTGCCAAACTCGAAATAGGTCAGCGCGATGTCGCCCCGCACCTGCTCGATCTGCTCGAACGAGGCACACAGCTCGGCATCGCTCGCCTGCTGTTTGGCGATGCGCACACGTTCGTTGTAAGCCAGCAGATGCGGCGAGGTATAGCAGCCGACGCGATATCCGGCGGCATGCAGAATGCTTTCCAGCATGGCACACACCGAGCCCTTGCCGTTGGTTCCGCCGACGATGATGACGGGGAAAGCAGGCTGGAGATCGAGACGTTGTTTGACTTGCGCCACGCGCTCAAGGCCGAGCGCGATGGTTTTGGGATGCAGGGATTCGAGGTGGGTTAGCCAGTTGGCCAGAGTGTTGGGCATATTTCAATATGATTTACGTAGGGGGCACGATGCTGTGCCCACGCGAAGCGGAAATCAGCGGGGGCACAAAGGCGTGCCCACCCAACTCGGCTATTGCTGCAATTCAAATGTTGAAAGCATTTTCTCGTAAAATGACCGATTCTTGATGTAGTCATTTTTTGAAGTAACCAACTGGACACAGGCGTAGATATTGCCAACATTACGGTAAGCTACAACGTTATAAGTTTCGAACGTATCTCCAGGCCACACACCTTCGTATTCACGAAAAATACCGCTGCTATTTTCGAAGGAACGATCTTCACCTACCTGCTTGTAAACCCCCATCTTGTTTACACCTTCAAACCACGCATCCGAAAACTCTTTTAAACTGGGGCGGCGATTAATACGAAGAGCAATACCGCCTAGATTTGGACCATTATTGGGTGCGGTTACCGAAAATTTATCGACGGCCTCCACCCAGGTTGTCGGGGCCATTATTGAGAACGTGCCGTCTGGGGCAAAGACCCGTCTCATTTCGACTACTTTAGTGGAACCACCAAAGCCCAGCGCGGAAAGAAGAGCAGCTAAAAGCTTTCGCATCATAAGCATCCCTGATTTGGTTAAGCCGCCTCCAGCCTCGCCACCGCATCCTGCTTGGTCAGCAAGGTGATCAGCGTAGCCAACTGGTCGCGCATCTCGCGGCGGTCGACGATCATGTCGATGGCGCCGTGTTCCAGCAGGAACTCGGCACGCTGGAAGCCTTCCGGCAGGGTCTCGCGCACGGTCTGCTGGATCACGCGCGCGCCGGCGAAGCCGATCAGCGCACCGGGTTCGGCGATGACCACGTCGCCCAGGAAGGCGAAGCTGGCGGACACGCCGCCCATGGTCGGGTCGGTCAGCACGGAGATGAACGGCAGTCTGGCTTCGGAAAGTTGCGTAAGTGCTGCACTGGTCTTGGCCATCTGCATCAAGGACAGCAGACCTTCCTGCATGCGCGCGCCGCCGCTGGCGGCAAAGCAGATGAACGGGCACTGCTGTTCCAGCGCGACCTGCACGCCGCGCACGAAGCGTTCGCCCGCCACCGAGCCCATCGAGCCCCCCATGAAGGTGAACTCGAACGCTGCCGCAACGACCGGCAGCGCATGGATGCTGCCCTGCATCACCACGACGGAATCGTCTTCGCCGGTATTGCGTTTCGCCTCGTTCAGGCGGTCGCTGTATTTCTTCTGGTCCTTGAACTTCAGCGTATCGACCGGCAGCACTTCGGCGCCGATCTCGAAACGGCCTTCGCTGTCCAGCAGCCAGTCGAGGCGGGTACGCGCCGTGATGCGGTGATGGTGGCTGCACTTGGGGCAGACGCTGTGGTTTTTTTCCAGATCGGCGTGATACAGCACTGCCTGGCAGGATGGGCACTTGTGCCACAGACCATCCGGCACGCTCTTTTTGGTGTCGGACTCTCCCCTGCGCTTGATCTTGGGCGGTAACAGTTTTTGGAACCAGCTCATCGTGCTCTCCTTTTTTATTTATCTATCGCCTGACGCAATTCTTTCACCAACCTTCCCACGTTGGCGACTACATTATTCTCGTTCGAGTTCTCGACTTCCTGCACGATGCGGCTCCCCACCACCACGCCGTCGCACAGCTTCGCTACCGCCCTGGCTGTCGCCGCATCGCGGATGCCGAAGCCGACGCCGATGGGCAGCTTGATGTGCTTGCGCAACTGCGGCAGCTTCTGTTCGATGGCTGTCAGGTCGAGGTTGCCCGCGCCGGTCACGCCCTTGAGCGAAACGTAATACACATAGCCGCGCGCCAGCTTGGCGACCTGTTCGATGCGCGCTTCGTTGGTGGTCGGCGCCAGCAGGAAGATGGGCGCGATGTTGTGGCGCTGCAGATGTTCGAATGCCTCATGGCTTTCTTCCGGCGGGAAATCCACGGTCAGCACGCCGTCCACGCCGACTTCGGCGCAACGCTGCGCGAACACTTCCCAGCCCATGGCTTCGATCGGGTTGCCGTAGCCCATCAGCACCACCGGGGTGTCCGCGTCCTGCTTGCGAAATTCCGCCACCATGCCCAGCACGCCGCGCAGCGACATGCCGTTCTTGAGTGCGCGCTCGGAAGCGCGCTGGATGGTCGGGACCGTCCGCCATCGGGTCGGAGAACGGCACGCCCAGTTCGAGCACATCCGCACCCGCCTCCACCAGTGCATGCATCAGCGGCACGGTGAGTTGCTGCGACGGATCGCCGGCGGTGATGAACGGGATGAGCGCCTTGCGCTGCTGTTGCTTGAGCTTGTCGAAGGTCGTCTGGATGCGGCTCATAGCGTAATCCCCTTGATGCGCGCCACCGTGTTCATATCCTTGTCGCCGCGACCGGACAGGTTCACCAGCAACACTTTGTCTTTCGCCAGCGTCGGAGCGATCTTGATCGCATGCGCCAGCGCATGGCTGGATTCCAGCGCGGGGATGATGCCTTCGAAGCGGCACAGCGCATCGAAC
Organism: uncultured beta proteobacterium; assembly: GCA_963797045.1. Lineage (GTDB taxonomy): Bacteria > Pseudomonadota > Gammaproteobacteria > Burkholderiales > Gallionellaceae > Sideroxyarcus. The sequence continues at coordinate 94,837 of CAWCNZ010000012.1, forward strand.
GCGGCCAGCGCCTCGTCGTCGTTGATGGCGACATACTGCGCACGGCCCTGATCCTTCAGCAGGCAATGCTCGGGACCGACGCCTGGATAGTCCAGCCCGGCGGAGATGGAATGCGTCTCGATGATCTGGCCGTTTTCGTCCTGCATCAGATAGACCTTGTTGCCGTGCAGCACGCCGACCTTGGCATTCCCGGTGAGCGGCGCGGCATGCTGGCCGCTGGCGATGCCGTGGCCGCCCGCTTCCACGCCGATGAGTCTGCACGCCTGCTTCTTCGATGTAGGGATAGAACATGCCGATGGCATTGGAGCCGCCGCCGACGCAGGCGATCACCACGTCCGGCTGGCGGCCGATCATTTCCGGCATCTGCACCTTGGCTTCGTTGCCGATGACGCACTGGAAGTCGCGCACCATCATCGGGTACGGGTGCGGGCCAGCCGCCGTCCCAAAGATGTAGAAGGTGCTTTCGACGTTGGTGACCCAGTCGCGGATCGCTTCGTTGCAAGCGTCCTTGAGCGTCCTTGAGCCGCTCTCAACGGGCACGACCGTTGCGCCCAACAGCTTCATACGGAACACGTTCGGCGCCTGGCGCTGGATGTCTTCCGCGCCCATGTAGACGACGCATTCCATGCCGAAGCGCGCGGCCACCGTGGCGGTCGCCACGCCGTGCATGCCCGCGCCGGTCTCGGCGATGACGCGCTTCTTGCCCATGCGCTTGGCGAGCAGGGCCTGGCCGATGGCGTTGTTGATCTTGTGCGCGCCGGTGTGATTGAGGTCTTCGCGCTTCAGGTAGATTTGCGCACCGCCCAGGCTGTCAGACAGCCGCTTGGCGTGGTAGATGGGGCTGGGGCGCCCGACGTAGTGCTTCAGTTCGTAGGCGAACTCGGCCTTGAATTCCGGATCGTCGCGAAAGCGCAGATATTGCTGGCGCAACTCCTCGACCGCCGGGATCAATGTCTCGGCCATGTAGATGCCGCCGTATGGTCCGAAGTGGCCGCTTTTATCGGGGTAACTGTAAGTCAATGCTCTTAACCTCGTTGATGAATGCGGCGACCTTCGCCGCATCCTTGATTCCTTTTGCCGCCTCCACGCCGCTGGACACGTCCACCGCGTAGGGCCGCACCTGCCTGATCGCCGCCGCCACATTACCCGCATTCAGCCCGCCAGAAAGAATCACCGGCAACGGCAGATCATGCGGGATCAGCGCCCAGTCGAACGATTCGCCCGTACCGCCCTGCATGCCTTCGACGAAGGCATCCAGTAGCAATCCCTGTGCACTGGCGTAACGGGACGCGCATTGTACCAAATCCACCCCCGCCTTGACCCGGATCGCCTTGAGGTAAGGCCGGCCGAACTGCGCGCAGAATTCCGGCGTTTCCTCGCCGTGGAACTGCAACACATCCAGCGGCACTTTTGCCAGCACTTCGCGTACGTAATCGACAGTTGGGTTCACGAACAGCCCCACCACCGTGACGAACGGGGGAACAGCATGCGCCAGTTGCGCGGCTTGCTGCACACTGACGTGGCGCGGGCTTTTCTCATAGAACACGAGGCCGATGGCGTCCGCGCCGCTGCCCGCAGCAGCACGCAGGTCTTCCTCACGCGTGATGCCGCAGATCTTTATCCGTGTTCTGGCGGTTCGGGTCATCTGACTGGTTTGGTTCAAAAACGGGGTGGTATTGTACCCTGCGGCAGCTGCCATTTAGGGTCGTAGGTGATATGGCGCAGGTACAGGCCATCCGGCGAGAAAGTCGGGGCGGCGAACTTGCGGTCTGCGCCTTCCAGCACTTCGCGCACCCAGTGCGGCGGGTGCTTGCCTTTGCCGACATACAGCAGGCAGCCAAGGATATTGCGCACCATGTGGTGCAGAAAGGCGTTGGCGGTCAGATCGAAGATGATGGTGTCGCCCTGCTGCCGGATGTCGAGCTGCGCGAGGTTCTTCACCGGTGACTTGGCCTGGCATTGCGAAGAACGAAAGGCGCTGAAATCGTGTTCGCCCAGCAGGTATCGGGCAGCTTCGCGCATCGCTGCCACATCCAGCGGCAGATGGAACCAGCCGACCTTGCCGTGGTGCACGGCGCTGCGCGACGGCCGGTTGATGAGCACATACTGATAGCTGCGCGCCTGCGCCGAGAAACGCGCATGGAACTCGTCGGATACCGGATGCGCCCACAGCACGGCGATGTCTTTCGGCAGCAGCGCGTTCGTGCCGCGCACCCACGCGGTGAGCGGCCGGTCGATGCTGGTATCGAAATGCACCACCTGCTCCAGGGCATGCACACCGGTATCGGTGCGCCCGGCGGCAAGGATGGCGATACTCTCGCCCGCGATGCCGCTCAATGCATTCTGCAGCGCATCCTGCACATTGGGCACATCGGGCTGGCTCTGCCAGCCGTTGTAACCGCTTCCGTCGTATTCAACGCCGAGCGCGATCCTCATCGCCACACTCCTACCGCCAGCGCGACACCCGCGACCAGCAGCGACACATCCAGCAGTCCATAACGCTGCCGCTGCAGCTCGATATGCGCCGTTCCCGATTTGCCTGTCCGCAGGGCTTGTTCGATGGTGGAGCGCCAGTCGCTCGCGGTATCGCGCATGGCAGCCTCTGCGTATTCCAGCGTCAGCGCCAGACGCACAGCGAAGCGCTCGCGCGACAGGCCGATGAAACGCAAAGGATAGGCCAGGCTGTACAGCCCGCCGATGAGCCGTTCAAGCGAGAGCGATGTGAGCAAGACAGCCAGACCGGACAATGCGCACAGCAGACGCCCCAACTGCAACGCGCCATCCAGCAGCCCTTCGCGCGTGGGCGAAAGACCGCCAAGGGGTTCCCACAACGCTACGCCGGGAGTGGCATAGGCATAGATCAGCAACAGCGAAAACGCGATCCAGCGAGTGCGCCGCAACAATCCCTTGAATTGCGCTGACCCCAGCCACAGCGCGACTCCGCAGCTCAGCACACACATGGCCAACAAGACCATGGTTTGCCAGCGTTGCGCCAGCAACACCAGCAATATCCATAACAGTATTTGTACGGTGGGATGTACGGGTCTCATGTGCTCACCAAATAAAAACGGCAGCCTGTGCAACCGGCTGCCGTTCGTTTCGCTGCCGCGATTTACAGCTGTTGCAGCAAGGCTTGCGCAGCCGCGCGCTGCTGTTCGTCGCCGTCGCGCATCACCTCGTCCAGTATCTCGCGCGCCCCGGATGCATCGCCCATCTCCTGATAGGCCTTGGCCAGATCGAGTTTGGTGGCGACTTCATGCCATTGTTCGTCCCTGGGTTCCGCGGAACCCGTTGCGGCGGGAGCCTTGACGCTATCCAGATTCAGGCTGATCTCGCCCAGACCGATGTCGGGAACGGGTACCGAAGGTTTTGCCGGCGCGACTTCCGGCTTGGCGCTCACCGGAAAATCCAGCGTGAATGCCAGCCCCATATCCTCGGCGACTGCCGGCGCCGCTGGTGCGGACGCTCCCTTGGCAAGCGGCGGATGGGTCGCTGTCACATCGAATACCAGATCATCCATGTTCAGCGCGGGCGACTCTTCGGCCTTGAACTCCTTGGCAGTCACGCCTCCCGGATTGGTTCCGGTCACATCGAAATCCATCGGCGTGGCCTGAGCCAGACGCAACTCTTCCGCGGACATGATGGAGGTCTTCTCTTGCGACGGCGTTTCCAGGACAACGGTATTCTGGCTGCTGAACCCGGAAGCGGCAGGCGCGGCGTTCCAAATCCCAGATCGAAATCCACCGCCGGCGCACCTGTGGCCGCACTGGCTTTTTCCTCGGGCGCTGGTGCCGCACCGGCAGTCCCACCGTAGAACGGGTTGCTCGGCTCCAGTTCGCGCCCCATCCTGGCGACCTGTCCCCAAGCGGACTCGTCGCCAGCTTCCTTGATCTCGCGTGCGTAACTATAAAAGGAGTTGGTATCCTTGCGCGCGACGTAGATGGAGAGCAACTTGAGCTTGACCGGGATGTTGTTCGGGTTCTTTTTCAGCGCCTCTTTCAACACTTCTTCAGCCTGCGCATCGCGCCCGAAGGTCAGGAACAGATCGGCTTCGCCGATAGGATCGACTTCTTCCGAATCGGCGCCCATTGGCGCCGCTGCCGCAGCAGGTGCTGCCGCTCGCGTGAAATCCCCGGTCTCTGGCGATGGCGCGATCGGGGCCGCGATACGGCCGGTGGAGCTGCCTGTGTCTTCTTCCGCTCTCCCAGCGGCGGGCGCTTTCTGCTTGCCACCCTGTTTGCCGCGGCGTGCAACCACGAAACCCAGTCCACCCAGCGCCAGCAACAGCACCGCACCGCCGGCAAGATAGAGAGGGTCGCCCAGAAGCTGATCAACCAGGGAAGGCTGCTCAACGACGTTCGGAGCTTCGAATTTTGGCTTGGGCTTGGCTTCAGCCACGCCGCTTGCCGCCTGCGGTGCAGGGGCCGGCTTCATCGTGACTGCGCCAACCGGGGCGGATGCAACAGCAGATTCTTTCTTCAACTCTTCCAGGCGCTGCATGTCCTTGACGTTCTTTTCCAGGATCGCAGTACGCTCCTGCGCTTCCTTCAAGGCCTTGCTTGTGGCGATGGCTTCCTCTTCCTTGGCCATGGCCTGGTCTTGCGCGGACGGCTTTCCGCCGCCCACCACTTTGTCGCTCGGCGCTTCGCCCTTGGAGAGCTTCAACACCTCCTTGACGGGCTCCTTGTCGGCCGCTTTGTCGATCACGGCTGTGCTGATCTTGCCGCTGACCTCCTGCTTGTCCGCACGCTCTGCCGGCGTTGCCCGGGCCGCCGCCAATTTTTGGCGATAGACGTTCCAGTCGGCGGCCTGTGCCCTGATCTCTTCCTCGGCATCGGCCTGCGGAAGCATCTGCAACGCGTCGCTACGCGGAACTCTCAGGATCTTGCCCGCCCTGATCCGGTTCATATTGTGCGCGTCGAACTTGCCTGCGTTCTCGCGATACAGTGCAACCAGCATACGTTCCAGACTGACATCGGCGGGTTTGATTCTGGCAGCGATCTTGGCCAGCGTGTCGCCGCGCTTCACGAGGACAGGCGGTGCTTCAAGTTCGGGGGTCTCGGCGATCGCTTCTTCCTTGCTCAGCGCATCCTGGTCTGCAGGCGCAACCTCGGCCGGGGCGCTCTCTTGTGTCAGCACTTGCTCTGCCGGAATTTCTTCCGCAGGTGCAACCTCTTCGACAGGTGCAGCAGCAACGGCACTCTCGGCAGCCGGAGGAGCAGCTTCAGGGACCGCTTCGGCAGCGACCGGTGTCTCTTCCACCGGTGCAGACACAGGCGGCGTTTCCACCAAAGGCTCGGCAGGGATCGGTTCCGATGCTGCAATCTCTGCTGGAGCAGGTGCCACGACAGGAGCCGCAAGGACCGGCTCGATGGGCTGCACTTCTTCTGCCTTGGGCTGCTCCGGCTGGTAACCCACCGGATCGAGCAGGAAGGTGTATTCGCGCAACAGCTTGCCGGAAGACCAGCTCAACTCGACCAGCATGGTGACGAACGGATCGTTTACGGGCTGGGTGGAAGTCACTTTGACGTAGGATTCACCATCAGCACGGCTTTCAACCTGGAATTTCAGCTTTGGCAGCCCGTAGGGATAGTCCAGCCCTGCGTTCTTGAATGCTTCTGCCGAAGCCAGTTTGGCGATGAGTGTGGACTTGGCAACCTTGTCCACGGAGACCAATTCGATCTCCGCTTTCAGTGGTTGTCCCAGTGCCGATGTAACGTTGATACTACCTAATCCTGCTGCGCAGGCGATGCCCGACCAAGCAAGACAGGTAATGTAAACAGACGTTTTCAGAAATGATTTCAGCACGCCGCCACCTTTTTATTATCCCGTACGTTATTCAGATTAACATCATGGGGTTAGTGATGCAAGCTCACTTTCCCCTTAAGTTCATGCGTTAACCGCCAGTTAAAAACCGGATTTACCTTGCCGAACTATTTGCCCAGCAAGATGCGCAGCATGCGACGCAAAGGCTCAGCCGCCCCCCACAGCAACTGGTCGCCACAGACGAAAGCACTTACATACTCTGGCCCCAGCTCCATCTTGCGTACGCGTCCGACCGCGATATCGAGCTTGCCGGTCACGGCAACCGGAGTCAGCTCGCGCACGGATATCTCGCGCTGGTTCGGCACGAACTTGACCCAGGGATTGCCTGCCTTGATGAGGGCTTCGATCTCGCTCAACGGCACGTCTTTCTTCAATTTCAGGGTCAGCGCCAGGCTGTGGCAGCGCATCGCTCCGATGCGCACGCACAGGCCGTCCACCGGGATGCGCTGGCTGGTACCCAAGTATCTTGTTGACCTCGGCGCAGCCCTTCCACTCCTCCTTGGACTGGCCGTTGTCGAGCTGTTTGTCGATCCACGGGATCAGGCTGCCCGCCAGCGGCGCACCGAAATGCTCGGTCGGCATGTCGGCAGAGCGCAGTCTTCTCGGCCAGGCGGCGGTCGATCTCGAGGATGGCGCGATTTCGGATCGGCCAGCAGATCGGCCACCGAGTTGTAGGCCACACCCATCTGGTTCAGCAGTTCGCGCATGTTCTGCGCGCCGGCACCGCTTGCCGCCTGGTAGGTCATGGACGACACCCACTCCACCAGCCCCGCATGGAACAGGCCGCCCAGGCCCATCAGCAGGATGCTGTTGGTGCAGTTGCCGCCGATGAAGTTCTTGCCGCCGTTCGCCAGCGATCTCTTGATCAGGTCGAGATTGACCGGATCGAGGATGATGACCGCGTCGTCTTCCATGCGCAGCGTGGAGGCCGCATCGATCCAGTAGCCGTTCCAGCCGGCCGCGCGCAGTTTGGGGAATATCTCGGTGGTGTAGTCGCCGCCCTGGCAGGAGATGATGGCATCCATCGCCTTCAGTTCGTTCAGATCATGCGCGTCCTTCAACGGCACGCCCTTGCCCTCGGCAGGCGCTGCGCCGCCCACGTTGGAGGTGGTGAAGAACACCGCATCGATCAGCTCGAAATCCTTTTCTTCACGCATGCGCTGCATGAGCACCGAGCCCACCATACCGCGCCAACCGATCAGACCTACTTTCATAATTCTCTCCGTAGGGTGGGTTAGCGTAGCGTAACCCACCAAGCAATCGTTGGGTTACGCCGCCAGCGGCTAACCCAACCTACATTTATCCTAAAGCGCCGCAACCACCGCATCGCCCATCGCCGCACAGCCGACCTTCTGCTTGCCGTCCTCATAGATGTCGCCGGTGCGCAGCCCCTGCTGCAGCACCTTGCGCACCGCAGCCTTCGATGCGTTGCGCGATGTCGGCGCGACCAAAGGTGTATTGCATCATCATCGCCACCGACAGGATGGTCGCCAGCGGATTGGCGATGTCCTTGCCGGCGATGTCCGGGGCGGAACCGTGGCACGGCTCGTACAGGCCCTTGTTGTTCGCATCCAGCGACGCCGACGGCAGCATGCCGATGGAACCGGTCAGCATCGATGCCTCGTCCGACAGGATATCGCCGAAGATGTTCCCGGTGAGGATCACGTCGAACTGCTTGGGCGCGCGCACCAGCTGCATCGCCGCGTTGTCCACGTACATGTGCGACAGCGCCACTTGCCGGATATTCCTTCGCCACTTCGGTCACGATTTCGCGCCAGAACATGCTGGTATCCAGCACGTTGGCCTTGTCCACCGAGCACAGTTTCTTGTTGCGCTTCATCGCGATCTGGAAGCCGACATGCGCCACGCGGCGAATTTCCGATTCGCTGTAGTGCATGGTATCGAAGCCCTGGCGCTCGCCGTTCTCCAGCGTGCGGATGCCGCGCGGCTGGCCGAAGTAGATGTCGCCGGTCAGTTCGCGCAGGATCATGATATCCAGCCCGGACACGATGTCCGAGCGTCAGCGTCGAGGCATTCACCAGTTCCGGATACACCATCGCCGGGCGCAGGTTGGCGAACAGGCCCAAGCCCTTGCGGATGCGCAGCAGGCCTTGCTCCGGGCGCATCGGGCGCGGCAGGTTGTCGTACTGGTAACCGCCCACCGCACCGAGCAGCACTGCATCGGATTCCTTGGACAGCTTCAGCGTCGCTTCCGGCAGCGGATCTTTCGCCGCGTCGTAACCGGCGCCGCCGATGTGCGCGTGCTCCATCTCGATCTTCAGGCCGTCGCTGCGCAACGCTTCCAACACCTTCACCGCTTGCGCGACAATCTCCGGCCCGATGCCGTCACCCGGCAAAACTGCGATCTTCATCTCTATCTTCCAGTCAAATTACAGAATCAATTATGCGAACAGCCACGGCTGCGCCGCGCGATGTTTCGCCTCGAACGCCTTGATCTCGTCCACATGCTGCAGGGTCAGGCCGATGTCGTCCAGGCCGTTCAGCAGGCAATGCTTGCGGAAGGCATCCACCTCGAACTTGTACGCCGTGCCGTCAGGCAGCGTGATGGTCTGCTGCTCCAGGTCGACCTTCAGCTTGTAGCCGACGTTGGCTTCCACCGCCTTGAACAGCGCGTCGACCTTGTCCGCATCCAGCCTGATCGGCAGCAGGCCGTTCTTGAAGCAGTTATTGAAGAAGATATCGGCGAAGCTGGGCGCGATGATGACGCGGAAGCCGTAGTCTTCCAGCGCCCACGGCGCGTGTTCGCGCGACGAGCCGCAACCGAAGTTCTCGCGCGCCAGCAATATCTGCGCGCCCTGGTAGCGCGGCTGGTTCAGCACGAAGTCCGGGTTCAGCGGACGCTTGCTGTTGTCCATGCCCGGCTCGCCGTGGTCGAGATAACGCCATTCGTCGAACGCGTTGGGGCCGAAGCCGGAACGTTTGATCGACTTCAGGAACTGCTTGGGAATGATCGCATCGGTATCCACGTTGGCTCTGTCCAACGGCACGACCAATCCATCCAGTAACGAGAACTTACGCATCACTTGCTCGCCTTCTCTAATTTTTCGCCGCCTTTTTGCGCCTTCTTGCCGACCCACTCGCCCGCCTTCTTGAGCCCTTTGACGGTGGCCTTGGCACCTTTCTCGATGCCACGACCGGCAGCCTCGCCGCCTTTTTTCACGGCCTCACCGGTTTTTTGGGCAACGCTCTTCTCTTCGGCTTTCTCTTCAGCCAGCGCGCCCTGCGCCATGACCAGCAATGCAAGCAACATAAGAACTCGTTTCATCTCTCACTCCTTGCTCACATCGACAAAATGCCCCGCGATCGCCGCAGCCGCAGCCATCTCCGGACTCACCAGATGCGTACGGCCGCCCTGCCCCTGGCGCCCCTCGAAGTTGCGGTTGGAAGTCGCCGCGCAGCGCTCGCCCGGCGACAGACGGTCATCGTTCATCGCCAGACACATCGAGCAACCCGGATCGCGCCACTCGAATCCCGCCGCGATGAATATCTTGTCCAGCCCTTCCTGCTCGGCCTGCTGCTTCACCAGACCGGAACCGGGCACCACCATCGCCAGCTTCACGTTGGCCGCGACCTTCTTGCCCTTGGCCACCGCTGCCGCCGCGCGCATGTCTTCGATGCGCCCGTTGGTGCAGGAACCGATGAACACCTTGTCGATCCTGATCTCGGTGATCGGTGTGTTCGCTTTCAACCCCATATAGGCCAGCGCGCGCTCCCAGTCGCCGCGCTTCACCGCATCCGGCGCCGACGCCGGATCGGGCACGCGCCCGTCCGCCGCCACCACCATCTCGGGCGAAGTACCCCAGGTCACTTGCGGCTTAATCTGCGCCGCATCCAGCTCCACCGTCGCATCGAATTTCGCTCCGGCATCGCTGTGCAGCGTGCGCCAATAGGCCACCGCCTTTTCCCAGTTCTCACCCTGCGGTGCGAACGGACGCCCCTTGATATAGGCAAAAGTCGTTTCGTCCGCCGCGATCATGCCGGCGCGCGCTCCCGCCTCGATCGCCATGTTGCACAGGGTCATGCGACCTTCCATGCTCAAGGCACGGATCGCGCTGCCTGCGAACTCGATGGCATAGCCGGTACCGCCGGCGGTACCGATCTTGCCGATCACCGCCAGCGCGATGTCCTTGGCGGTCACGCCGCGCCCGAGCACGCCCTCGACCTTGACCAGCATGGCTTTGGATTTCTTCGCCACCAGGCACTGCGTCGCCATCACATGCTCGACCTCGGAAGTGCCGATGCCGTGCGCCAGCGCCGCAAATGCGCCATGCGTGCTGGTATGCGAGTCGCCGCACACCACCGTCATGCCGGGCAAGGTCGCGCCCTGCTCCGGGCCGATCACGTGCACGATGCCCTGGCGGATGTCGTTCATCTTGAATTCGGTGATGCCGAACTCGGCGCAGTTCGCGTCCAGCGTCTCCACCTGCAAGCGCGAGATCGGGTCGGCGATGCCCGCCGCGCGGTTGGTGGTCGGCACGTTGTGATCCGGCACCGCCAGCATGGACGCGGTGCGCCACGGCTTGCGGTGCGCCAGCTTCAGGCCCTCGAAGGCTTGCGGGCTGGTGACTTCATGCACCAATTGACGGTCGATATAGATCAGCGCAGTGCCGTCGGCATCCTGCCGCACCACGTGAGAATCCCAGAGTTTGTCGTAAAGGGTTTTTGCGCTCATTGCTCTTCCTAGTAGAGCGCGCGATTATGCCACAGCCGGGCGCCTCTCCGCCATGTTGCGCAGCTTCCACCACATCAGCATCAGCCCCAGTAAGGCCATGCCCGCACTGAAGGTATACAGGGCGGAAGCGCCCCAGTGCTGCCAGATCGGGCCGCTCGCCAACCCGCCCAGCACGCCGCCCGCGCCATAGGTGACGCTGCCGAACAGGGCCTGCCCCTTGGATTGATGCCGCCCCTGGAAGAACTGGTGCACCAACCCCACCGAGGCGGCGTGATAGGAACCGAAGGTGAGCGCATGCAAAACCTGCGCGAATAACAGCAGCACGACGACATCCACCGCCCAGCCGATGAGCAGGAAGCGCAGCACGGCCGCACCAAAACTGACGATCAGGATGCGCGTGAAACCGAAACGCCGCACCAGCGCAGGCATCAGGAAGAACACCCCGATCTCGCAGATCACCCCGAGCGCCCACAATCCGCCCACCGCGCTCTTCGCGTAGCCGTGTTCGACCAGATAGATGGAATAGAAGGTGTAGTACGGGCCGTGCGCCACGGACATCAGGAAGCACGCGCCGAACAGGGCCAGCACGCGCGGCTGCAGCACGATCTGCCGGATGGGCTGACTGTCGGTGTGATGCGCCAGCACCTCGGTCGCCGGCATCTGGCGCGAGAAGATCAGGATGCCGATCTCGCACACCAGCCCCGCCCACAGCAGCCAGGCGATGGCGATGTAATCGAAGGCATAGCCCAGCCCCACTACCGAAACGATGAAGCCGATGGAACCCCAGGAGCGGATGCGCCCGTAATGCGCCGTGTTCTTGCCAAGGTAGCTCAGCGTGGTCGCCTCGACCAGCGGCATCGAGGCGCTCCAGAAGAAGCTCATCAGCGCCAGCACCAGGAACAGCCCCCAGAAACTGGTGGTGGCGAACACGCCGAGATAGAACAGCGCGCTCAGGCTCGCCGCCATCTGCACCACCAGCAGCCTTTTCCCGGTGTGATCCGCCAGCCAGCCCCAGATATTGGGCGCGACCATGCGCATCACTGGCTGGATCGACATCAGGATGGCGATCTCGATGGCATCGAAATGGATGGATTGCAGGTACAGGCTCCAGTAGGGCGAAAACATCCCCACGAAGGCGTAATAGAAGAAGTAGAAACCGGCGATGCGCCAGTGGTAGTTCTTGGAGGCGGACATAGAGGCAAGACTCAGGAACGGCGCGCATTATCGCATGCCGGAATTATTTTTCACTTTGGCTCTTGAAATCCAAAACCCTGCCCCAATTAGGCACAAGTCGAAAACAGGAGAGCAGCATGGACCAGAACGAGAACACCGCACAGAACGAGCAACCACAGGCAACCTCAACCACTGAGACTCCGGCAGACAGCACGCCCAGCATGGAGGAGATGCTGAAAGAGGCCGAGCGCAAGGCGCAGGAACACTACGACGCCTGGATGTACGCCAAGGCCGAGAGCGAGAATATCCGCCGCCGCGCCGCCGAGGACGTAAGCAAGGCGCAGAAATTCGCCGTGGAGCGCTTCTCCAACGAAATGCTGGCGGTGAAGGACAGCCTGGAAGCCGGCATGGCCGTACAGACCGACAACATCGAGAGCTTCAAGAGCGGCATGGAGCTGACGCTGAAGCAGCTTTCCAGCGTGTTCGAGAAGTTCAACATCAAGGAAATCAACCCGGTCGGCGAGAAGCTGGACCCGCACAAGCACCAGGCCATCGGCATGGTGGAGAGCGAGCAGCCGGCCAATACCGTGGTCAGCGTGATGCAGAAGGGTTACTAGCCTGAACGACCGCGTCTTGCGCCCGGCCTTGGTGATGGTGGCGAAAGCAAAAGAATAAGCACTTGAAATATCCAATGCCGCCCTGATGTTAGGCGGCAAGGCAACAACAGTATTCAACCAATTCAAGAATTCAACTGAAAGGAAAGCATCATGGGAAAAATCATCGGTATCGACCTGGGCACGACCAACTCTTGCGTGGCCATCATGGAAAACGGCAAGACCAAGGTGATCGAGAACGCCGAAGGCGCTCGCACCACCCCGTCCATCATCGCCTACATGGAAGACGGTGAAGTGCTGGTCGGCGCACCCGCCAAGCGTCAGGCCGTGACCAATCCCAAGAACACCCTGTACGGCGTGAAGCGCCTGATCGGTCGCCGCTTTGAAGAAAAGATGGTGCAGAAAGACATCGACATGGTTCCCTACTCCATCGTCAAAGCCAAGAACGGCGACGCCTGGGTAAAAGTGCGCGACAAGGAAATCTCCGCGCCGGAAATTTCCGCACAAGTGCTGATGAAGATGAAAAAGACCGCCGAAGACTACCTGGGCGAGCCGGTCACCGAAGCGGTCATCACCGTTCCCGCGTATTTCAACGACAGCCAACGTCAGGCCACCAAGGACGCCGGCCGTATCGCCGGTCTGGACGTGAAGCGCATCATCAACGAGCCGACCGCAGCCGCGCTGGCATTTGGTCTGGACAAGCAGGAAGGCGACCGCAAGATCGCGGTGTATGACCTGGGCGGCGGCACGTTCGATATCTCCATCATCGACATCGCCGAGATCGACGGCGAGCACCAGTTCGAAGTGCTGTCCACCAACGGCGACACTTTCCTCGGCGGCGAAGACTTCGACATGCGCGTGATCGAGTTCCTGGTGGAAGAGTTCAAGAAAGAAAGCGGCGTCGACCTGAAGAAGGACATGCTGGCCTTGCAGCGCCTGAAGGATGCAGCGGAAAAAGCCAAGATCGAATTGTCTTCCGCGCAGCAGACCGAAGTGAACCTGCCGTACATCACTGCCGATGCGACCGGCCCGAAACACCTGGCCGTGAAGATCACCCGCGCCAAGCTGGAAAGCCTGGTGGAAGACCTGATCGCGCGCACCATCGAGCCATGCAAGATCGCGATGAAGGATGCGGGCGTCTCCAACGCCGACATCGCCGACGTGATCCTGGTCGGCGGCCAGACCCGTATGCCCAAGGTGCAGGAGAAAGTTAAGGAATTCTTCGGCAAGGAAGCGCGCAAGGACGTGAACCCGGACGAAGCCGTGGCGGTCGGCGCGGCGATCCAGGGCGGCGTGCTGCAAGGCGAAGTGAAGGACGTGCTGCTGCTGGACGTGACCCCGCTGTCTCTGGGTATCGAGACCATGGGCGGCGTGATGACCAAGCTGATCAAGAAGAACACCACCATCCCGACCAAGGCATCGCAAGTGTTCTCCACTGCCGACGACAACCAGTCCGCGGTGACCATCCACGTGCTGCAGGGCGAGCGCGAGATGTCTTCCGGCAACAAGAGCCTGGGGCAATTCAACCTGGCCGACATCCCGCCCGCACCGCGCGGCATGCCGCAGATCGAAGTGACCTTCAACATCGACGCCAACGGCATTCTGCACGTGAGCGCGAAGGACAAGGCCACCAACAAGGAAGCCAACATCACCATCAAGGCCAGCTCCGGCCTGTCCGAGGAAGAAATCAACCGCATGGTGGCGGATGCCGAAGCGCATGCCGACGAGGACAAGAAGGCGATGGAACTGGTGACCTCGCGCAACCAGCTGGACGCGCTGATCCACTCCACCAACAAGTCGATGAAGGAATACGGCGAGCAACTGTCTGCCGATGAAAAGGCCGCCATCGAAGCCGCACTGAAGGATGCCGAAGGCGTGGTGAAGGGCGACGACAAGGACGCGATCGACGCCAAGGCCGAAGCACTGGCCACTGCCGCGCAGAAGCTGGGCGAGAAGATGTATGCCGCCGAACAGGCTAAAGCACAAGGTGGCGCTCAACCCGAAGCCAAGGCTGACGAAGGCGACGTGGTGGACGCAGAGTTCACCGAGGTCAAAGACAAGAAGTAAGTCGTACCTTTCTTGATGGAGTAACCGGTGGGGCGCATGCGCCCCATCGTCACATGGACAAAACATGAGCAAGCGCGACTATTACGAAATCCTCGGCGTCAACCGCGACGCCTCCGAGGAAGACATCAAGAAGGCTTATCGCAAACTGGCGATGAAGCACCACCCCGACCGCAACCCGGACAACCCGAAGGCGGAGGAACAGTTCAAGGAAGCGAAGGAAGCCTACGAGACCCTGTCCGACGGCCAGAAGCGTGCGGCCTACGACCAGTACGGCCACGCTGCATTCGAGGCGGGCGGCATGGGCGGCGGCGGGTTTGGCGGCGGCGCGCAAGGCTTCGATTTCGGCGACATCTTCGGCGATATCTTCGGTGGCGGGCGCGGCGGACGCAGCCAGGCGCATCGCGGAGCCGACCTGCGCTACAACATGGAGATCACGCTGGAAGAAGCGGCGCGCGGTGCGGAAAAACAGATCCGCATTCCCGTCATGGAAGAGTGCGAGACCTGCAGCGGCTCCGGCGCGAAACCCGGCACCTCGGCCACCACCTGCCAGACCTGTGCAGGTCATGGCCAGGTGCGCATGCAGCAGGGTTTCTTTTCCATCCAGCAGACCTGCCCGCGCTGCCACGGCAGCGGCAAGCAGATCAGCTCGCCGTGCAAGGACTGCCAAGGCACCGGCCGCGTGAAGAAACAGAAGACGCTGGAGATCAAGATACCGGCCGGTATCGACAGCGGCATGCGCCTGCGCCACAGCGGCCACGGCGAGGCGGGCAGCCACGGCGCACCGCACGGCGACCTGTACGTGGAGATCCACATCAAGCCGCACAGCGTGTTCCAGCGCGACGGCGACGACCTGCATTGCGAAATGCCGATCAGCTTCACCACGGCGGCACTGGGCGGCGAGATCGAGATCCCCACGCTGGACGGCGCGGCACGCATCAAGATCCCGGCCGAGACGCAGAGCGGCAAGCAGTTCCGCCTGCGCGGCAAAGGCATCAAGGGCATGCGCACCCATGTCCACGGCGACCTGCACTGCCATGTCATCGTGGAGACCCCTGCCAACCTGACCGAGCGCCAGAAGGAACTGCTGCGCGAATTCGAGACCATCAGCCAAGAAGATGCTGGGCGCCACAATCCGCGTGCCAAGTCGTGGATGGGCAAGGTCAAGGAGTTCTTCGGGCAGTAAACCTCCGGCAACCGTCTTGTGCAACGGCGCGGCAATTTGCTTTATGATTCGCCGCGCCGTCCAACTCGCACAAGGAGCATCGCCATGAGCAGCACGCTTGTCCTTCTCGGACTCACCGTCGTCGTTCTGATCTACGCCGTCAGCCTGTACAACCATCTGGTCAGCCTCAAGCACGGCGTCAGCAAGGCCTGGGCCAACATCGACGTACTGCTCAAGCAGCGCCATGACGAACTGCCCAAACTGGTCGAGGTGTGCAAGCAATACAAGCAGTTCGAGCAAGAGACCCTGCAGCGTGTGATCGAGGCACGTTCCATGGTGCAGACCGCGCGCCAGGGCCAGGACATCGAGGCGCTGGGCAAGGCCGAAGGCATGTTGCGCATGGGACTGGGCAGCATCTTCGCCGTGGCCGAAGCCTACCCCGAGCTGAAGACCAACGAACACTTCATGCAACTGCAGACCCGCATCACCGGGCTGGAGAACGGCATCGCCGACCGCCGCGAGCTGTATAACGAATCGGTCAACCTCTACAACGTCGGTATCGAGCAATTCCCTGCCGCGCTGATCGCCAACATGTTCGCTTACTCCGAAAAACCATTGCTGGAATTCTCCTCAGCCGAAAAGGCCGACGTCGACATGAAGGCGCTGTTTCGCTAACGATCATGGCGCAGAGTATCGTGATTCGTGTGCGCCGCGATCGTTCCCTCACCCCCGTCCCCCTTCTGATGGAACTACTAGCCATTCGACTAGGCGGCAAAGCCGCCAAGTCGCTGGTTATCCCAAGAGGGCGAGGGGTACGGTTCGTCGCTTCGCGGGATTTCCGTTAAACCATGCTCGTTTCGCTTAAACGCGAATACGGCCAGCTCATCACCTCCGGCGGGCAGCTCTTCCTACTGCTCCTCGCCATCCAACTGGAGTCTCGCCCAGGTTGGTTGTGGTGCCTGGGCATCATGGCCGCCATCAGCCTCGTCGCGTGGCATTCGGCGCTGCACCGCTTTCGCATCCTGACCGGGACACCTACTTCGCGCGTCGTCTCGGCCGCGCAAGGCTACGTCGAACTGGTCGGGCGCGGCAGGCCCGGCCCCACCCAACTCATCAGCAAGCTGCGCGTGCTGCCCTGCCTGTGGTACCGCTGGAAAGTGGAACAGCGCAACGAAAAGAACCAATGGAGCGTTCTGGACAAAGGCGAGAGCCGCGATTACTTCGTGTTGCGCGACGACAGCGGAGAATGCGTGGTCGACCCGGAACAGGCCGAGATCATCACCAAGCACTGCGACAGCTGGATCAAGGGCGACTACCGTTACACCGAATGGAAACTCATCCAGGACGACTACCTCTACGCCCTCGGCGAATTCAGGACGGTGGGCGGGAGCAGTGCGACGGTCACGCACAATGAGCTGGTGAAGCACGTGCTGTCCGAATGGAAAATGGACAACGCCGACCTGCTCAAGCGCTTCGACCTGGACGAGAACAGCGTACTCGACATGCGCGAATGGATGCTGGCGCGGCAGGCCGCCAAACGCGAGGCGGAAAAACGCCTGGACCAGGCGCGCACCGCGCCGGACACCCACTTCCTGCTCCAGCCGCACGACGGTCGGCTATTCCTCATCAGCAACCTCGACCAGGACAAGCTCGCGCGTCGCTACCTGGTCTGGGCGTGGGTGCATATCGTCATCTTCTTCGGCACCTTGGGCGGCCTGGCCTGGCTACTGCAGCAGTTGCCGTTGTGACCTGTGCCCCCTTCGAGTTGTCCCAGCGCTCCTTCGTTTCAGGTTAAGCTTGCGACAAATCTTCGTCGGGAGGTGAGATGCGCAAACTGTCTGATTATGTCGAAATGGCTGCGATGGAATATTGGCAGGAGACAGGTAAAGAAGAGCTGGCGCCGCTGTGGATCGCGGAATTCTTTCAGGACTGTGGCGTGATGGATGACCATCCCAATCAGGACCTGGTCGAATTTCACACCTTGGTGCAAAAAGCGCTGACCGTAAACATCGAACGAGCCGAAAAACAGGCGCGCCTGCAGCGGAACAAACCCACGCGCTCCGCAAAGCGCTAGACGTCAGGCTGAGCCTCGGAGAAGTCCATGAATAAGGCGGAAGTGCGTAACATCATAGAGTCCACGCTGGCAGGCGGGAGCAAAAGGCCGGGGCTCTTCGATCTGCCAAAAATTCTTGGCATTAAATCCAGGCTGGAGTCCTGCGACTCAGTTGATGAGGTCATCGGCGTACTGGAAGACAACCGCAGCGTCATTAGCAGATCGTTTGGTATAAGCGACGAGTCGTTCAACAGCGGCATGGAGAAACTCAAAGCTCTGGTGTAGTTTTTCGCCCCCGTTGAGACTCGCTCAGGCCGATTCACATCACCGCGTAGCGCTTCTTCGCCTCGACCACCTTCACGATGTAGCTGCGCGTCTCCGCATACGGCAGCTTGCCGCGCAATGACTCGTATACTTCGTCCGGGCGCATCGCGTTGATGCGGTTGATTGCCTCGTATTGCCGCTCGCGGCTGTTCTTGTGGCTGCTGAATGCGCGGAACACGTTGCTGGGGCCGGTGTTGTAGGCCGCGATGGCACAGTACTCGCGCGCCACCGGATTGCGTATCTCGCGCAACGGACTGTCCTTCAGCAATACGCCCAGATAGGTCGCACCCAGCTCGATGTTGTTGCCGGCATCGAACAGATACTCCTTGCTCGGCATCAGGTCCTGCCCCTTGGCTTTGCGATAAGCCTCGCGCCCGCCGCTGGAAGGCACCAGTTGCATCATGCCGTAGGCGGGCGCGCTTGAAACGGCATAGGGATTGAAGGCGCTCTCGGTCTTGATGACCGCGAAGATCAGGCTGCGGCTGACCTGCGTGCCGTCGGAATTCTTGCGTACCGTCGCGGCATATTGCAGGGCGCGCTTGTCCATGTGTGCGTTCACCATGTTCATCTGCACATAGAGCACGTTCTTGCTCACGCCGTTGGCATCGATGGTGCGGGTCTGCAGCTTGTTGGCGACCAGATAATCGGCATAGCGCTCGACATCCTCGCGCGTCCTGATCACCGCGTCGTTCTGGTCCACCACCAGTTCCTGCAGATAAGGCTGGCCGTTGAGCGGGATCTCCTTGGCCGAGAACAGATCCACCGCCCCCGGGTCGCTCGGCGTGAGCAGCGCCACGACCGCCGCATTGCGCAGCTTCTCTTTCGCCAGCTCTTCGTCCAGATGTTCGATGAGGATGGTGCCCGCGTCGTAATCCACCACCACGCGGTTCCTGTAGTTCTCGGTGTACTTCACGTAGCGGGTGCGGCTGGGCAACACGCCGGATTCGCGCTTGCCCCACTTCGCCCCGCTTTCCTTCTGCACGTTGCCCATCAGGCGGTCATAGTCCGCCTTGGCCTTCCTGAAGTCCGAGATGATCAGTTCGGGATTGTATTTGTAGGCGTTCACGCGGCGTTGCGCCATGCCTTTCAGCGCCTGCTCCGGGTCTTTCGCCGTGGCCACCTGGATCAGTTGCTGCGTCGTGCAGGCTGGCAGCAACAGCGCACCTGCTACAACCAGTATCAATCCGTTCCTGAGCTTCACCTCGTCCTCCTCAGCGACTTTCCAACGCCTCCCAGCGCGCCATCAGTTGCAGCAGTTCATCGTCGATCTCTGCTGCGCGCTGTTGAAGCTGTTTGGCATGCGCCGGATTATCGCGGAACAGCGCCCCTGCTCCAAGGGCCGCAGCAATCTCTTCCTGCTCGCGTTCGAGCGCCTCGATGCGCTGCGGCATCTCCTCCAGCTCTTTTTGCTCCTTGAAGCTGAGCTTGTTCGATGACTTGGGTTTGACCGCTTCGGCTTTGGCTGCGGGCTTGGCTGGCGCGACAGCCGTCTTCTGGCTTGCCGCGAACTTCTTCACGCGCACCCAGTCCTCGTAGCCGCCGACGTATTCCATCAGCTTGCCGTCGCCCTCGAAGGCGATGACCTGCGTCACCACGTTGTCGAGGAAAGCGCGGTCGTGGCTGACCAGGAACAGCGTGCCGTCGTATTGCGCCAGCAGTTCTTCCAGCAGCTCCAGCGTCTCGATGTCGAGGTCGTTGGTCGGCTCGTCCAGCACCAGCACGTTGGATGGCCTTGTGAACAGGCGCGCCAGCAGCAAACGGTTGCGCTCGCCGCCGGACAGCGACTTCACCGGCGAACGCGCGCGTTCCGGCGCGAACAGGAAATCGCCGAGATAGCTGATGACATGCTTCTTCGCCCCGCCGATCTCGATGAAGTCCGAGCCTTGGCTGATGGTGTCCGCCAACGTGGCGTTGTCGTCGAGCTGGGCGCGCAACTGGTCGAAATAAGCCACGGAGAGCTTGGTGCCGAGCTTCACGGAGCCTGAGTCCGGCGCCAACTCGCCCAGGATGATCTTGAGCAGCGTGCTCTTGCCCGCGCCGTTGGGGCCAAGCAGGCCGATCTTGTCGCCGCGCTGGATGCGGCAGGAGAAATCGTCGACGATCTTGCGCTCGCCGTAAGTCTTGCAGACATGTTCCAGTTCCGCCACCAGCTTGCCGGAGCGGTCGCCCGCATCCAGGTTCATCTCGACCTTGCCGACCTTCTCGCGCCGCGCCGCGCGTTCCAGGCGCAACGCTTCCAGGCGCAGCACGCGGCCTTCGTTGCGCGTGCGCCGCGCTTTCACGCCCTGGCGTATCCACACCTCTTCCTGCGCCAGCACCTTGTCGAACTTGGCGTTCACCACCGCCTCGTCCGCCAGCATGCGTTCCTTGATCTTCTGGTAGGCGGCGAAGTTGCCGGGGAAACTGGCCAGCTTGCCGCGATCCAGTTCGACGATGCGCGTGGCGACGTTATCGAGGAAGCGCCGGTCGTGCGTGACCAGCAGCACGCTGCCGCGAAAATCGTTGAGCAGGCCTTCCAGCCATTCGATGGAAGCGAAATCCAGATGGTTGGTCGGCTCGTCGAGGATCAGCACTTCCGGCTCGGCCACCAGCGCCTGCGCCAGCGCCACGCGCTTGCGCACGCCGCCGGAAAGCGAACCCACCAGCGCTTCCGGGTCGAGTTCCAGACGCTGGATCGCGGTCTCGATGCGTGCCGTCACCGCCCAGCCGTTCTGCGCTTCCAGCGCGGTCTGCAGCGGCTGCATGGCTTCCAGCAGCTTGTCGTAATCGGCATCCGGTTCGCCCAGCTGGTGCGACAGGTGATGGTAGTCGGTGATGATCTGATGCAGCTCGCCCAGGCCGCGCGCCACTTCGTCGAACACGGTGGCGTCGGCATCCAGCACCGGCTCCTGGCTCACGTAGCAGATGCGCGTGGCGGGCTGACGCCACACCGTGCCGTCATCCAGCTGCGCCTGCCCGGCCAGCACCTTGAGCAGGCTGGACTTGCCGCCGCCGTTGCGACCGATCAGGCCGACGCGCTCGCCCTCGTCGAGTTGGAAATCCACATTGTCCAGCAGGGCGACGTGACCGAAAGCCAGTGCGGCCTTATCCAGCGTGATATACGGCATTTAACTGTTCTTTTCTTGCGGCAGCGAGGATTGATAGATCAACGAGAAACCTATGGCGAAGAGACCCATCGAGAAATAGCCGAACGAAGTGGTGAACTTGTTCAGGATCAGGTGCGTGTTATAGCTGTCGATACTGGTCGCGAAAAAGTGGAACACGAACAGCAGTCCGGCCAGGATGTTCCCGGTCAGCAATACGCGGTGGCCAGCCTTGAAACCGTTGCCTTCCGGTTTCCCCTGCGGCGGCAGACCGTGCATGAAGTACCAGATCAGGAAAACGATCAACAGCAACAGCAACGCGCCGACCAGCCGTCCGGGGATATCGCCCTCGGTCGTCGCCACGCCCAGCAATTCCAGCAACAAGCGCCCCATCGCCGCAACCCAGCCCATCGCCAGCGTCTGCAGCATCAGGAACCAGGCTGCAAAGATATTCGCATTCGGATACTTCATCACTTACCTTTCTCAGTTAACTTCTTCAAATCTTCGATGATCTCGGTCGAGTGTTTCGAGGTCTCGACCTTCTGATACACCTTGGCGACCTTGCCCTGCGGATCGATCAGAAACGTGTAGCGCCTGGCGATCTTGAAAAACCCCAGATTCATCAACGCACCATAGCGTGCCGCCACCTCGGCGGACTGGTCCGCCAGCAAGGGAAACGGCAGGTGATATTTCTTCGCAAACTCGGCGTGGCTTGCGCTGTCATCCACGCTGATGCCGACCACCTGCGCGCCGAGCGCCGCCAGCTTGTGCAGATCGTCGCGGAAGGCGCACGCTTCCTGTGTGCAGCCCGGCGTGTCGTCCTTGGGATAGAAATACAGCACCAGCCACTTGCCCGCATATTCCTTCAGGGTATGCCTCTCCCCGTTCTGGTCGGGCAGGTCGAAATCGGGCGCAGCCGCGCCCACCTTGGGCAATTCGCCCGCGCGCGCCATCTGGCTGACAAGCAGTGCCAATGCCGCGAACAAGCCGAACAGGATCAGCCATTTCATGATGCCCCCCAGTCTTCGGTTAAGCGGGGATGGGATTTTACGTTAGAATGCGCGCCGCAAAGCGCACTTCTGTCCTCGTAGTTAAATGGATATAACCGGCCCCTCCTAAGGGTCAATTACAGGTTCGATTCCTGTCGAGGACGCCACATAAAAAAACCTCCTTGTTCCATAAGGAGGTTTTTCATTTTGTACCTGGCGTTCGACCGGACGAATGCGGAAGCCAATCACGAACTATTTATCAGTTGCCCACTCTGCGACACCTTCACGCAGATGAACGGCTGAAAACCCCTCTCGCCTGAGCAGTTCAACGGCATCCGCCGCCATCAGGCAATACGGGCCGCGGCAGTAGGCGACGATGGCGCGGTCGTGCGGCAATTCACCCAGCCTCTGGTGCAACTCTTCCAGCGGGATCGACCTTGCGAACGGCAGGTGTGCATTCAGGTATTCCTCCGATGGCCGCACGTCGAGCACCACCACCTCGCCCTTGCGAGCGGCCTTCATCAGGCTGTCGCGGTCGCTGGGCACCAGCTCGTTCGGCTGGGTGGCGATCTTCTGCAATGCCAGCTGCAACTCGATCAGGCGATCCTCCGCCAGCGTATGGATCTGCACCCACAGGTCGGCCACCGATTTGTCGGCAAGGCGGTAATGGATGTTCTTGCCCCGGCGTTCGGTCTCGACCAGATTGGCCGTGCGCAACTCGCGCAGGTGCGAACTGGCCAGCTTCACGCTGATCGATGCCTCACGCGCCAGCATCTCGACCGTCTTCTCGCCCTGGCAAAGCAATTCGATCAACTCCAGGCGCTTCGGGGTGGAGAACACCTTGCCTATCCTGGCCACCTGCTCGTAGAGCACATCCTTGATCTTGCGTCCGTTTTTCATCTCTTCAATCCATTATTGGCTGGAATATATGTTCGCCACTTTAAATCACATTGACTTGTTTACACAATGCATGATTCAATCATTCTAGTCGATACTGGATTGTTGTCCAAGCAAGGGAGGTTGCCATGAATCACCTTTATATCCTCAACGATGCCCCCTACGGCAGCGAACGCACCTACAACGGCCTGCGCCTGGCGGGTGCGGTCGCCAAACTGGAAGGCAACAAGGTGCGCGTCTTTCTGATCGGCGACGGCGCCTCGTCTGCCCATCACAACCAGAAAGTGCCACAGGGCTTTTATAACGTCGAGGTGATGCTCGGCAATGTGATCCGCCACGGCGGCGAGGTCGGCATCTGCGGGACGTGCATGGATGCGCGCGGCATGGGCGAGAACGATATCGCCGAGGGAACGCACCGCAGCACGCTGGCGGAACTGGCCGAATGGACAGTGTGGGCGGACAAGGTTCTGGTGTTCTAAGTATAAAAAAGGGGGAGCAAAATGTTTTTCAAGCAACTGGCAACAAAAGAGTCTTCACTTTCGTATTTCTTCGGCTGCGGCACCAAGGGCAAATCCATGGCGGTGGATGTGGTCGCAGGCGACGAGGAATGGTTCATCGAGGAGGCGAAGAAGGCCGGCGTCACCATCAGTTACGTCATCGACACCCATGTGCATGCCGACCACTATTCCGGCGGCAGGAAGCTGGCGCAGATGGTGGGCGCGCCCTACTGCCTGCACGAATCGGACAAGGGCCGCGTGAAGTTCGAGTTCGAACCCTTGCGCGACGGCCAGTCGCTCAACCTCGGCAACGTCAACGTCGAGGTGCTGCATACGCCGGGGCATACGCCCGACAGCATCTGCCTGCTGGTGACCGACATGCGGCGCGGGGAACTGCCCTGGTTCGTGGTCACCGGCGACACGCTGTTCGTCGGCTCCATCGGTCGCCCCGACCTGCTCGGTCGCGAGAAAGAAATGGCCGCCCAACTCTACGACAGCATCCATGCCAAATTGCTGCACCTGTCCGGTGAAGTCGAACTATTCCCCGGCCATCAGGCGGGCAGCGTCTGCGGCGCGGGACTGTCCGGCAAACCGAGTTCGACCATCGGTTTCGAGAAGCGCTGGAATCCGGGATTGACGCTGGACAAGGAAGCCTTCATCGAGAATCTGCTCAAGGAGATTCCGCCGCGTCCGGCCGAGATGGACAGGATGGTTGCGGCCAATCTGGCGGGTTGAGACAAACAACGAAAAACCTTTATGCCCGCAGATTACGCAGATTAGACAGATTAAAAGCAGAGGCAAAATCGGCGTGAATCAATTCCTTCCCCTGCACGACGGAGGGGTGTGGGCGCTAATGGTTTTTGGGGGTGCAATCCATTTAATCTGCGTAATCTGCGGGAAAAGGTTTTTCCATGACAATGCAACACAGCAATCTGTCGCACGGCATTCGCGTCAACCTCGACCAGTTCCTGCACCAACTGCTGCAAGTCATGCTGGTGGGTTTCACCATCGGCATGATGCGCACGGTGGTGCCTGCATTGTCCGAATCCGAATTCGGCGTGCCGAAGAACTCTTTCATGCTGCTCACCGCCTTCGTGGTGGCGTTCGGTCTGGTCAAGGGCACGCTCAATTTCGTCGCAGGTCGCTTGTCCGAACGCATCGGGCGCAAGAAGGTGTTGCTGCTGGGCTGGGTGGCGGCACTGCCCATTCCCCTGCTGGTTTACTTTGCGCCGTCGTGGAGCTGGATCGTTGCTGCCACGGTGCTGCTCGGCATCAACCAGGGCTTGACCTGGTCGATGACGCAAACCTCCAAGCTGGACATCACCCGCGCCGACCAGCGCGGCCTGACCATCGGCCTCAACGAATTCTCCGGCTATGTCGGGCTGGCGCTGGCGGGCATCATCACCGCGTACCTGGCGACCATGCTGGGGCCGCGCAGCGGACTGCTGCTGTTCGGCATGACGACCATCCTGCTCGCCATGCTGCTCACCCTGTTGTGGGTCAAGGACACGCTGCCCTGGGCGAAGAGCGAGGCGGCAAAGCACAAGGCCGGCTATGAGCACCGGACCGCTGCCGCGTTATCCGACCAACATCGCGCGCAGCCGACTACCTGGGAAGTGTTCACGCTGGTGTCGTGGCGCGACAAGCGCCTTGTTCGCCATCAGCCAGGCCGGGCTGGTGGAGAAGTTCGTCGATGCGCTGGTGTGGGTGTTCTATCCGGTGTACCTGTACCAGCGCGGCATCAGCCTGCCCGACATCGGCTGGATCGTCGGCGTGTACGGCTTCGTCTGGGGCGGCTCGCAATTCTTCACCGGCAAACTGTCCGACCACATCGGCCGCCACAAGCCCAACGTGTGGGGCATGTGGATATGCGGCGCGGGCGTGGCGATGATGCTGTTGCAGGAGGGTGTGGTGTGGTGGTCGCTCTCCGCCGCCGTCTCCGGATTCGGCATGGCCCTGCTGTATCCCAACCTCTCTGCCGCCGTGGCCGACATCTCCCATCCGAACTGGCGCGGTTCGGCCATCGGCATCTACCGCTTCTGGCGCGACCTGGGGTACGGCATCGGCGCGCTCGGGCTGGGCATCGCCGCACATTTCAGCGGCTCGGTTGAGGCGGCGTTCTGGTTCGTGGCGATCTCGATGTTCCTGTCTGGAGGAATACTCTGGGTATTCGGGGAGGAGACTCACCTGCGGTTGAATCCAGCCAGCACATGAGCCACGTTCAACCTGGAGCCGCCTCGATTCCGCAAGGGTTATGCTAGGCTATCGCCCGATTGCCCTGCAATCGCTTCGCGGTCCGAACCATTAACAAGAAAGGGACGACATGAAAATGAACATTTCCTTCAAAAGCCTTCTGTTGATCACAACTCTCGCGCTGCTGACCGGTTGCGCATCCGTCGTGCCGATGGCGCCGAAAGAGCAGGATGCCGCCAGCAAGTCATTCAGGGCACCTCCGGCCAACATGGCCGGTGTCTACATCTACCGCGATAACAGTTTTGTCGGAAAGGCGCTCACCAAGCGCTTGTCGATCGATGGCGTTGTCATCGGCGAGACCGCCGCCGGAGTCTATTTCCACAGGGAAGTGACTCCAGGCGAACATACTCTGGCGACCCAGGCGGAATTCGGCGAGAACACACTCAAGTTCAATGCCGAAGCCGGGAAGAACTATTTCTTCCAGCAATACATCAAGATGGGAACCTTCAAGGGCAGCGCCGGCATCCAGGCGGTGAGCGAGGAAGAAGGCAAACGAGCGGTGCTGCAGTGCAACGAAGCCAAATAGCAGGCTGAACGCAACGAAGTGGATGGCGCAGCGATCCTGCGCCGTCCGTTACGGAATCGGTTCGATCAATACACGACCGGCACGCGCGCCGTCAGCGCGCACATCAGCTCGTAGCTGATGGTTCCTGCCGCGCGCGCCACCTCTTCCACCGGCATGCCCGCCCCCCACAGGGTGACGCGACTGCCGACATCGGCATCCGGCACTTCGCTCAGATCCACGCTCAGCATGTCCATCGACACGCGCCCCAGCGTACGGGCGCGCACTCCGTTCACCAGGATCGGCGTGCCGGTCGATGCATGGCGCGGATAGCCATCGGCATAGCCGCAGGCAACCGTGCCGATGCGCATGCGCTTGTCGGCGCGGAACAGTCCGGTGTAGCCGATGCAGTCGCCCGCTTTCAGTTCGCGCACCGAGATGATCGCGCTCGTCAGCGTCATCACCGGCTGCAGACCCAATTGCTGCGCGCTGGTATCGACGAACGGAGATGCGCCGTAAAGCATGATGCCGGGACGCACCCATTCGCCATGCGTGGCGGGATAGCGCAGCAGCGCGGCGGAGTTGGCCAGCGAACATGGCGCGCGATATGCCGCAGTCAGCCCCCTGAAAAGTTCGAGCTGTTCCGCCACGCCCTCCGGCTCGTCGGCATGGGAAAAGTGCGTCATCAGCGTGACTTCGCGTATCGCCGGATGCGACTTCAGTTTTTCCATCACCGCGGGAACCTGCTCCGGCGCAAAGCCCAGACGGTTCATGCCGGTATTGATCTTGAGCCAGACCTGCAAGGTGTTGCGGCGCGGATAGGCATCGAGCATGGCAAGTTGCTGCGGACTGTGGATGACGCTGGATATCTCGTATTCGGCCAGCAGCGGCAGCTCGTCCACAGTGAAGAAGCCTTCCAGCAACAGGATGGTCTGGCGGAAACCGGCTTCGCGCAGGGCGATGGCATCGCGCACATCGAGCAGCGCAAAACCTTCCGCTTCGTCCAGCGCCTCGGCCACGCGCAACAGGCCGTGCCCGTACGCATTCGCCTTGATCACCGCCATGATGCGGCTGGAAGCGAGGCGACGCGCCACGCGCAGGTTGTTCTTGAGTGCGGAGAGGTCGATGCGGGCTTGTATCGGGCGAGGCATGGAATTGGTTGAGGCGGCAGGGAATAAACTGCCGCGAATGATAGCAGGCCTCATATTTTCGTGTTATAAAAGACCGTCCTTCAAACGCAAAATCAAAGTGAATCGCGGCTTCTATATCATCCTCGCAGCGCAGTTCTGCTCAGCGCTCGCCGACAACGCACTGCTGTTCGCCGCCATCGCCTTGTTGAAGCAAGTGCATGCACCAAGCTGGCAGACGCCCGTATTGCAGCAGGCCTTCATCCTGTCCTTCATCGTGCTCGCGCCCTTCGTCGGCGCCTTTGCCGACTCGCTGCCCAAGGGGCGCGTGATGTTCATCAGCAACGCGATCAAGATGGCCGGCTGCCTCGCCATGCTGGCGGGGGTGAACCCGTTGCTCGCCTACGGCCTGGCCGGCTTCGGTGCGGCCGCCTATTCGCCGGCGAAATACGGCATCCTCACCGAGTACCTGCCGCACGAACGCCTGGTATGGGCCAACAGCTGGATGGAAGGCCTGACCGTCGCCGCCATCATCGCCGGCGCGGTGGTCGGCGGCATGCTGGTCACGCCCGGCGTCGCGCGCGCCATCGAACTGGCGCTGCACGTTCCCGCCAGCGTGACCCCGGCCGAACTGGCGATCTTCGTCATCTTCTTCATCTATCTGGTCGCGGCGCTGTTCAACCTCTACATCCCGCTCGTCCCTATCGAGCACAAGCCGCTCAGCCGCAATCCGCTCTTCCTGGTCAAGGATTTCGCGCACTGTTTCATGCTGCTGTGGAAAGACCCGCTGGGCCAGGTCTCGCTCGCCGTCACCACCCTGTTCTGGGGAGCAGGCGCGACGCTACGCCTGCTGGTATTGGCCTGGGCGGCAGTGGCGCTGCATTACAGCATCGGCGAGGCCGCCAAGCTCACCGCCTGGGTCGCTGTCGGCATCGCGCTCGGCTCCGTCCTCGCCGCGCGCTTCATCCAGCTGGAACATGCGGTGAAAGTGCTGCCGGTCGGCATCGGTATGGGGTTGCTGGTACTGGCGATGATCCCGGTCCACCACCCCCTGCTCGCCATCTTGCTGCTCACCGGCATCGGCGTGATGGCAGGCTTCTTCGTGGTGCCGATGAACGCGCTGCTGCAGCACCGCGGCCACCTGCTGATGGGCGCGGGGCGCTCCATCGCCGTGCAGAACTTCAACGAGAACATCAGCATCTTCCTCATGCTGGGTCTCTACGCGCTGATGGAGAAACTCGGCTTCTCCCTCACCGTCATCATCCTCGTGTTCGGCCTGCTGATGACCGGCATCATGGGACTGCTTTACAGGAAGCACGGCCACGACCAGGATAGCGGCAAGATCTAGACTCCCCCTCAGGGGAACAACATGGAAATCTGGACCAACGGAAGCCATTCATGTCGAAGCATGTATGGCCCACTAACCTAAGGAGCAAACCATGAACATCCGCATCACCACGCTACTCTGTGCGACCCTGCTGCTCAGCGCCTGCAGCCCGAACGACAACGAGCCGCCCGCGCCCAAACTGTTCGAGGGTCAGCGCGATGCGCTCGATAAGGCAAAAGCAGTGGATGCCGAACAACAGAAACAGGATG
Source organism: uncultured beta proteobacterium (assembly GCA_963797045.1). Lineage (GTDB taxonomy): Bacteria > Pseudomonadota > Gammaproteobacteria > Burkholderiales > Gallionellaceae > Sideroxyarcus. Next base: position 123,693 of record CAWCNZ010000012.1, read on the forward strand.
AAGAACGACGAAAAGCGTTAGAGCAGCAGGCGCAGTAACGATTACGGCTGGTATGGCACTCAGCGGCTGAAGCCCATATTCAATACGGCTTCAGCCAATTGGTCTGTTCCTGCAGAAACCTGAGTCAATCGAACGCCATGAAAGATAAAAACCGTCGTTCTCCTGAAGAAAACGACGAACCTCTCAGCCTCTCCGACAGGCTCTTTGCAGCCGTACTCGCCCCCGTCGCTTTCAACATCTCCGTCATCATAATCCTGGCCGTGTTCTTTCGCCGCTCCCGCTTCATTGGCAGGGTCCTGTATAACGACATACCCCTGCTCGGCAATTTTTTGTTGCTGGCATTGGTCATACTCCCTGCGCTTATCGGGCTTTTCATTGGCACCGCCAGATTCATCACCCTGCTTGGTCATTTCTTCTACACCAACATGGAACATGAAAAAGACGCTTTCATCACAGTCACCGCCTGGGCATGCCTGTTCCTTGTCGCTTTTCTCTTGTCGCGTGTGATGTAAAGAAAGTCAAGGCCCAGCAGGCCTTGGTTTGTTTTACCAGAATGCCTGCAGGAGCGATGGGCTGGTCAGCCTGATGCCGATGACGCAGCCGTCGCGGCTTGCATCGCTTCCGGCCGGCATGGCGTCCGAGTTCCATATGACGGTGCCGTTCAGCTTGAGATCGACGCCGTCCGCCTGGTACCTGATCTGTATGTTCTCGCCGACGCCGGTCTGGGCGTCGACCCTTAATCTGATGCCCGTCGGCGACATGTCCACCACTTCGAACACCTGGAGGCTGCGGTCGCCAGCCAGAACCTGCAGCTTGCCGCGCGGCTGCCGCGTGAAACCGGCTCTCTCTTCCTTGCGTTTCTCTGGATGCACGGCGGCTCCCCGGTTGTGCCGCACCTGACGTGAGGCAGTGCGGATTCTCGGTCATGCATGGGGCGAGAGCAAGGGAATATTGCGTCCGTGCTGGCCGTCTTGTTTCAGCGCGCGTGGCCCCCCGGACTTCCCCGCTCCGTCATGGCAGGAGGTTCGGGCGACCATGCGGGACGATTTATGCTGTCCGAGTCGACGACCACCAGGTAGCGGCCAGGCCACGGCGTAGGGGTCCGGTCAGGGCGAATCACCCACAGCTTTTTCCCCGCCATCAGCGCCTGTTCATAATCGGCATCCAGCAGCCCGTAGCTGTCGATGAAGGTGTTTAGTGTCGCAGGAATGCGTATGCATCCTTTCGACATGGCTACGCCAAGTTGCGGTTCGAGGTAGTCGGGATCGGTCGCGTGCAGCAGCAGACGCATCGGGCTGAAGCCGCCGCGACCCCAGCTGCGTTCTCCCAGAACCCAGCCGAAATCGTAGACGCGCATCCCCTTGCGCCCCAGGCCGCGGATGCCGAACCCGTTGCGCGTACCTTCGGCGCGATAATCCTTGTTGTGCAGCGTGTGCGCGAACACGCCCAGTGGCGTAATGAAATAGTCGAAAAGCGCCCCGCCTGCCGCTCGATGCGGGTGAGGCTCCGATGAAACGCAATCGGTCTGTCGAGGCATGCACGTCCAGCCAATACACGAAGATCGCCTGCACGAAGGGGTTGCGATCCAGCACCAGTATGTACTGGGACGTCATGATGGGAATCCCGGCACTTGCCAGGGCGGCTTCGAGCAATTGCGCATAGTGCGCCTGAGCGTCCTGCGGGGGATCGAGCCGGCGATCCACTTCGCGCTGAAAGGAAGGGGCAAGCGATGTTCCGTCTTCGGCTTGCGACGGCGACGCCGCTGAGGCCAGCAACAAGATGATGATCGGCAAGATTCTCTTCACTTTGTTATTGTAGCGATACCCCGGGGGAAATGAGCGGGAGACTGTCGCACTACCCGCCGGCAAGTACCGGACAGAGGAGATCGAAATGAAGAAGATATTCTTGACCATCCTTCTGACTCTGCAGCCCCTCTCATCCCATGCGCTTGATCTCTCCAACAAGGAGCACAACATCTTTGGTGCGGCTCTGATCTTTGGGACTGCCTACGTCATCACCGACGACCTGCAGACGTCAGCGTTCTTCGCCCTGGGTGCGTGCGTAGGCAAGGAACTGTACGACTCGAGAGTCAAGAATGGCGACGGATTCAGTTCACAGGATCTGGCGGCAGATGTCATAGGAATCAGTCTCGGCGTAGTCTGGGTGCAGAAGTTCTAGAGGTTGTCCAAAGCAAGCCACACCAAAAGTTTTGCTCTACAATCCCCATCGTCTGCGCATCGGCAGACAACATCGGCGCGTATGTATTGAACCCGTCGGCAGCTCATATTACAGAGGCCCTTACATGAAAATCGGCATCCCGAAGGAGATCAAGACAAACGAAAACCGCGTCTCGCTGGTGCCGGCGGGAGCGGAGGCTCTGGTGGCGGCCGGGCATACGGTCATCGTGGAAACGGGGGCGGGACTGGGGAGCGGTTTCAGCGATGCGCGCTACGCCGAAGCAGGCGCACAGATCGCAATGGATGCCGATGCAGTCTGGGCGGCGGCAGACTTGATCGTGAAGGTGAAGGAGCCGATCGAAGCAGAATGGCAACGCATCCGGCGCGGCCAGGTCATCTTCACCTACTTCCATTTCGCCGCCAGCGAAAAACTGACCCGCGCGCACATGGCTTCCGGTGCGGTGTGCATCGCGTATGAAACGGTCGAATTGCGCTCGCGCGAGCTGCCGTTGCTGACCCCCATGTCGGAAGTGGCCGGGCGCATGGCGGTGCAGGAAGGCGCCAAATATCTGGAAGAGCTGAATGGCGGGCGCGGCATCCTGCTCGGCGGCGTACCGGGCGTGCCGCCTGCCAAAGTGGTGATACTCGGCGCGGGCGTGGTCGGCGTGAATGCGGCCAAGATCGCCGCCGGCATGGGCGCCAGCGTCGTCATCCTGGATATCGACCTGGAACGGCTGCGTTACCTGAGCGATGTCATGCCCGCCAACGTGCAACTGGTGTTCTCCAACCGCCACAACTTGCTGGAGCAGATCGCCAATGCCGACCTGGTCATCGGCGCGGTGCTGATACACGGCGCCGTCACGCCCAAACTGATCCACCGCGAAGACTTGAAGATGATGCGCACCGGAGCGGTGATCGTGGATGTCTCGGTCGACCAGGGCGGATGTGTCGAGACCATGCACCCGACCACGCACGAGAATCCGACCTTCATCGTGGAGGGCGTGGTCCACTACGGCGTGGCCAACATGCCCGGCGGCGTGCCGATCACCTCGACGCTGGCGCTGACCAACGCCACCCTGCCCTATGTGCTGAAACTGGCGAACAAGGGATACCGGCAGGCACTGAGGGAATCGCCGGATCTGCTCAACGGACTCAACGTCATCGGCGGCAAAGTGACGCACCGGAAGGTCGCCGAAGCGTTCGGCCTGGACTATCACCCGCCGGAATCCTTTCTCGACTGATCCCTCGCCGGGAAACCCGGTCCGTGGGGCCGGTACCGCGGGCGTGTTAACATGTTCCGGCAACTGCAACCTGCCGGCCGCCGCCATGCCGCCTGAAGCTCCGGTGCAAGATGGCGATACTGCTGCCGTTTGTCTGCGTGGAAAGGTGACATCATGGATACGTTGAAACCTGGTGTGGGCGACGCGCTGGTCGTCGTCGATGTGCAGAACGATTTCCTTCCCGGCGGCAGCCTTGCCGTGCCCCGCGGCGATGAAGTGGTGCCGGTGCTCAATCGCTGCCTCGCCCTGTTCTCCCAAAAATCGCTGCCGGTCTACGCCTCGCGCGACTGGCATCCTCCCGACCACTGCTCCTTCCGCGCACAAGGCGGGCCGTGGCCGCCGCATTGCATGGCCGACACCTACGGCGCGGAATTCGCCGCCAGTCTCGAACTGCCCGCCGACGCCGTGATCATTTCCAAGGCCGACACGCCGGAGAAGGACGCCTATTCCGCTTTCGAAGGTACCGACCTCGGCCTGTGCCTCAAGGCGGTCGATGTGCGGCGCCTGTTCGTGGGCGGGCTGGCCACCGACTACTGCGTGCTGAACACGGTCAAGGATGCGCTGGCGCTGGGCTATGGCGTCGTGCTGCTTGCCGATGCGGTGCGCGCGGTGGAGGTGACGCCCGGCGACGGCGAGAAAGCGATGATGGAGATGCGCACGCTGGGGGCGCACATCGCACGCTCGACAGACCTGACGGCATGAACAGCGAAACCTCCCTGCTGCTCACCGACCTCTACCAGCTCACCATGCTGCAAGGCTATTTCGAGCGCGGCATGAACAAGACTGCCGCATTCGAGTTCTTCGTGCGCAAGCTGCGGCCGGGGCGCGGTTTCCTGCTGGCGGCAGGCCTGGAACAGGTGCTGGATTTTCTGGAACAGGCGCGCTTCACGCCGCAGGAACTGGACTGGCTGCGCTCCACCAAACGTTTCTCGAACGAATTCATCGACTGGCTCGCCGCCTGGCGTTTCGAAGGCGACGTGCAGGCGATGCCGGAAGGCACGGTGTGCTTCCCGGACGAGCCGCTGCTGCGCGTGGTGGCGCCGCTGCCGCAGGCGCAACTGATCGAGACCCGCCTCATCAACCTGCTGCATTTCCAGACGCTGATCGCCTCCAAGGCGGCGCGTTCCGTGCTGATGGCGCCCGGCAAGCTGCTGGTGGATTTCGGCCTGCGCCGCGCACACGGTGCCGAGGCCGGACTGCTCGCCGCGCGTGCGACCTGGCTCGCCGGTTTTTCCGGTTCCTCCACGGTGCTGGCCGGTGCGCGCTTCGGCATTCCGATATTCGGCACCATGGCGCACTCCTTCGTGCAGGCGCACGATTCCGAGACCGATTCCTTCCGCAGTTTCGCCCACGCCCAGCCGGGCAACGTGGTGCTGCTGATCGACACTTACGACACCGAAGCCGCCGCGCACAAGGTGGTCGCACTCGCGCCCGAACTGGCGGCACAGGGCATCGCCATCAAGGGCGTGCGCCTGGACAGCGGCGACCTCGGCGAACTGGCGCGCCGCGTGCGGCGCATCCTCGACGACGGCGGACTGCAGAGCGCCACCATCTTCGCCAGCGGCGACCTCGACGAATATCGCCTGCGCGAGTTGCTGGCGCAGGGCGCGCCCATCGACGGCTTCGGCATCGGCACCCGCCTCGACACTTCCGCCGACGTGGCCTACCTCGACTGCGCCTACAAGCTGGAGGAATACGCCGGACAAGCCCGGCGCAAGCGCTCCATCGGCAAAGCCACTTGGCCGGGCCGCAAACAGGTGTGGCGCAGCTACGACGAACAAGGCCGCATGGCGGGCGATGTCATCAGCTTGGAGGGCGACACCCAGGCAGGCGAACCGCTGTTGGTGCCGGTGATGCGCGGCGGCCGGCGCCTGCCATCCACACCGCTGGCCGACATCCGCAGCCATGCCGCAACCAGTCTGGCCCGCCTGCCGGAACCGCTGCGCCAGCTCCGGGAGCCTTATGCCTACCCGGTGGAGATCGCGAGTGCGCTGCGTGAACTCGCGCGGCAAGTCGATCTCCGGGCATCGCCGGGCGCGCGAGCAAACAAAGCGGGAAAATGATTTTTGTCTATCTGCACCATCACACAGGAGGATAAGCCATGATCCGCAATCCAATCGACATCGCCAGCCACGTTAGCCCGGAACTATCCAGCCTCATCCAAAGCGTCATCGACCAGTTGGACACCGACGAACCGATAACGCTGTCCGCTATCCGCTCATTCATCGTAAATGACTTGCCTGCCGAAATCGATGAAACCGAAGAAATGCACCATTTCGACACCGACGAATCGCTCATCGACGAACTCGATATGCTGATCGACCAGTTCGGGGAATCGGCGGCAGCGGTCGACTTCGTCTATGCCTTCGCCAGCGAAGCACTCTCGCGAGCCATCGAAGCCGTCATGGACGGTCAGGAAAATCCGGTCACCCTCTCGGAAGTCAGGGATGCGATCGTCGGCGGCTTGACCAGCCGCCTGATAGGCGACGGCGTTCTGGAAGAGGATGAGGCCGACATGCTGATGCCCGAAATCGAAAACCTGATCGAACACTATGGGCCCGATGCTACGGCGGAGGATTTTTTGAGGTACGAGTAGCAAGTGCTCCGGTTCGCTGTGCTTTGGTGTTTCTGCGGCGGCGTACATATCAACGAGTGGAATGAAAACGATGCTGCGCCATTTGGACTCACTGGCAATTGTTATCGTAAAGACGGGGGTAGGTGTTAGGGATGGCAACGAGACGCTATTTCAAGTCGACGATTTTAGAACTTGAGCAACTGTTTGAGTCGTCTAAACGCGACCACACCGTACTTAACGATCTGCGTGACGAGTTGAGCCATCGCGACAGACCTCGCGCTGTGGCTCTCGCAAAAAAGGTGGATGAGCAACTTGCCGGCTTGGGTCAAACGAAGCCAGCGACAGAACCCACTATCTCAAAGCCAGCAACATCGATCACGCGAGGTCAGCAAGGCTCTAGTCCGGCACCAAGAGCGGCGAGCAACGCAACTGTTTCGCCACCGACCACGAGTAACAGCTCCCCGGCCACTGCACCAATTGAGCGTGAACTGCGCGTACCGACGAAGCTCCCCAAGCATGCAGACCCCGTAGAGTTTGGTGACGCAACGCCCTACTTTGCCCCTGAAATAGAAACCAAGCCGGGTCCGGACTCAGCATTGGCCGCGTGGCTTACATTGGAAGTTCTAACACCCCAAGCGCTACCCGATGCACGCGAATTGGAGACAATAGGACGGACGCTTGTTCGTCTCGATGAGCATCCGGAGCCTTGGCAGGAGCGAATGTTCTGGAAGCGAGGTAAGGAACGTGCTGTCTATTGGATGTTGTATCTCGGAGAGCTCGACCTCGCAAAATCGACAGAGGCGATTCTCAAGATTTATCCAGATGATGCTTTAGATGAGCGTGCTGATGTGCGTGGCAACACCACACTTGCCGTCATGGTGGTAGATGGTCATGGTCGCCCGGTCAAAGACAAAACATTTCTGTCGAGCTTCGCATGGGGCTATGGCCAAGTACGGGCAGGTAGATTGAAGGGACTGGCGGGATTTTCTGAAGCTGATCGAGCGATCAAGGCGGAACTGGAAAAGCGGCTTATCCGCCAGGATGCAGATGGCAATATCCTTTCCCTAAACAACTCGGACATTGGTCAGGCCATAGGCTGGCTTGCAAAAGTATTGAATCTGCCCGATGAGGAGGTATTGCGGCCAAGTGTCGCGATCCGCGTGCCGCAATGGGGTGCATTCAGCGAGGCTCCAGAACCTGAGCTTCTGAACAGTTTTTTTATTGATGACTTGGTTAAAGCGCGAACTGCATTTGGTGGCGGCCAAGTTGGGCTGGCGCTCTCGGCCTATATGGGCGTAGCTACGGCGCGGGTACGGCAAGATGTAGTGCAGAACAAGGGCATAGTAGCCAAGACCCTCGCACCAGAACGAACGCCTTTGGCGCGTTGGCCTGGGCCTGGTCACCATCCGTTGGTTTTGATGCAACAGGCCGCCATTAACCATTCCGTATCAGAGCTCGCCGCAGGCGGCATGGTGGCTGTAAATGGTCCACCCGGTACTGGCAAGACCACATTGCTGCGCGACATCGTGGCAAAGGTGGTACTGGATCGGGCCATTGCAATGTCGAAATTCGACAAGCCAACTCAGGCGTTCTCTCACGTCACGACTATGAAAACTGGGCAAGCATATACCCATCTATATCAACTTGATGAGAGTTTGCTTGGTCATGAGATTGTAGTTGCGTCATCGAACAACAAGGCGGTTGAGAACATCAGCCGAGAGATTCCCTCCGCCTCGGCGATTGCGAATGATCTGAATCCACCGGCACGGTATTTTCAATCCATATCCGATACCGTTGCGGCAGGAAAGGGCTCGATCAAAGACGGCGCGACTTGGGGGTTGGCCGCCGCCGTATTAGGCAATTCCGCAAATCGCTCTGTATTTGTTCAGTCCTTTTATTGGCACAAGAAGCGCGGGATGGCGCTCTACCTCAAGGCGGTATTGGGAGGTGACATACCCGAAGATGAGGATGGAGATGACGAAGAAGGCGAACAAGAAAGTATCCTCGATGTTGTAACCATTGAGCAGCCACCTCGGAGCGAAATCGAAGCTTTGGAACGTTGGCGCATCGCACGCCGCAATTTTCTCGTCAAACTGAAAAACGTCGAGGCTTTGCAGAAGCAGGCTCAGTCTGGATATGAGGCAGTATGCCAGCGACCGGATGCCTCCAAACTGGCAGATGATGCAGCTCGTGCATTAACAACCGCAAAGCAGGGTTTTGCTTTAGCCACAGAGAAGGAGGAAATCGCCCAGCGCCTGCATGCCCAAGCAGCCGATGCTGAGCGCAAGGCAATGGAGGACCGTTCTGCGGTTGATCGGTTACGACCTGGGTTCTTTGCCAGGCTCTTCTGGACTCTTTCATATCGCGAATGGCGTGACGATATGACGGCGGCACTCGACGTGCTCAGTAAGGCCAGATCCCAACTGCAAGCGGCGGCAGAAGCGGAGCAAAAGGCCAGCCAAGAGTTACTTGCCGCTAAGCAGCGCGTTAGTAGAGCTGAGATTGAGAAGCAGAAAGCCGCCAATACCTTGGCACAAATTGTGACCACGATAGAAGCACTCCGCGTGAAAGTCGGGGCCAATTTGGCGGACGAAAAATTCTGGGAGCAAGAGGACGGCAGCATGCAGCTTCAATCTCCTTGGGTGTTTGAGGAATGGCAGAGCGCACGCGATGCCCTTTTCCTCGAAGCCTTTGCGCTACACCGTGCATTTATTGATGCGACAGCCAAGCCCCTACGTCACAACTTGCGGGCTGCTTTGGATGTTATGAAAGGTCGGGTTCTTAAGGAGCAGCAAGAGTCTGTACGACGTTCACTCTGGGCAAGTTTGTTCCTCGTTGTGCCGGTTATGTCTACTACCTTTGCATCGACAGCCCGGCTTTTTGGGCCGCTCGGACGAGAACAGCTTGGCTGGCTCCTCATCGACGAAGCTGGACAAGCCGTGCCACAAGCCGCAATTGGAGCGCTATGGCGAGCAAAACGAGCCATCGTGATTGGCGATCCGCTACAGATACAGCCAGTGGTCACCACATCTCCCAAACTCATCCGATCGATATTTTCGGAGTTTGGAGTCAATGCCGAAGAGTGGGCAGCCCCCGAAATGTCAGCCCAAACACTCGCGGATCGGGCTAGTTGGTTTGGCACGGACATTCTGACGGATGACGGTGACATTTGGGTCGGTTCACCGTTGCGGGTTCATCGACGTTGCGAAAACCCGATGTTCAGAATTTCGAACCATGTGGCTTATAACGGCCTGATGGTGTATGGAACATCTTCGGGAACATCACCGATAGGCAAGGTTCTTGGCGACAGTCATTGGATCAATGTCGAGGGGGATGCTCTTGGGAAGTGGTCCGAAACAGAAGGTAAATATGCCCTTAACTTGCTACGAAAATTACTGGATGAGGGCATTAAAGATCCAGATATTTTCATCATTACTCCCTTCCGAATCGTCGCCAATAAACTCCGCGAAGTAATTCGGAGTGATCGCTCGATAGCGGATCGATTACCGGGAAAAACATGGGAGTGGACTCAGGATCGAGTTGGTACCGTCCATACCTTCCAAGGTAAAGAGGCGGATACTGTAGTGATTGTTCTCGGCGCGCCTTTAGATACCTCTGCTGGAGCACGTCGCTGGGCCGGGCATCCACCTAACTTGCTCAATGTTGCCGTGACGCGTGCGAAACGCCGCCTCTATGTTATTGGCAATCGCGAGGCATGGAAAAACGCCGGCACGTTTTCACATCTTGCCCAGATGCTGTCGGTGATGGAAAGCCCAAAGCCACCAGAGTCTGAAGGGCTCGATTAACTCTTTGGCGTGGAGACTGACGAAAGGCAAAGGAGAAAAAATGCGAACGAACAACAATTCGAGTCCAGCCCCTTTAATCGTCATAACGGCGGTGGCATATGCCATTAGTCCAAATCGTGTGAATGCAGGCACGAAGAGACAAGCTTAAGGCCAAGCCCATTGGCCTGTTTTACGTCAACTGTTAAGACACTACCAACAGGAATCACCGATGCCTTTCTCGCCGTTGCGCCTGCTGCTGTTCATCCTGGCCTTGGCCTTCCTAGTCGTTCTTGTCCAGATCGGCTTGATCACCATTGCCTTCGACAAGCTGGGACTTTCGGAAGAATCGGCCTACCTGCTCCTGCTGTGCACGCTGGTCGGCAGTCTTATCAACCTCCCGCTGTTGAGCCTCAAGGCCGATAGTGAAATCCCGCCACGAATTCCGGCGGCGATGCTGCGACTGCCGTTCTTCAAGCTGCCGCCCGCTACCGACAGAGTCATGATTTTCGTCAACGTCGGCGGTGCGGTGGTGCCGGCTGCATTCTCGCTTTACCTGGTTGCCAACAACCCGCTGAACCTGTTACAGGTCGCAACAGCGGTGGCGGCAGTTGCCTTCATCGCGCGTGCGATCAGCGGGCCGATCCCGGGTGCCGGCATCGGCATGCCGATGCTGATCGCACCGTTTGCCGCCGCGCTGATCGCAACTGTCATCGATCCGCAACAGCGCGCTCCGCTGGCCTACATCGGCGGCACCCTGGGTGTGCTGATCGGCGCGGACCTGTTGCGCCTGAACGACATCCGCAAACTCGGGGTGCCCTTCGCCGCCATCGGCGGAGCCGGCACGTTCGACGGGGTGTATGTCACCGGACTCCTCGCGGTTTTACTTGCGTGAAGGCGGACAACCCCTTATACCCAGCCATTCAGGATCCTTCCCGGTATACCGACCATATAACCCTTCCTGCATATTGCATTGAATCGCGGCATGGGTTAGCTTTGACGCAGACTTAATACTCGTTACACACCCATGGCGGTAGTCAAAGAAATTGCAGGTAAGTCGCTTATCGGCAGCGTTGACCCACAAGACTCCGGGGGCCTGATGCGTGTTCAGGGGCCACCGCTCAAGGATGTTCCGGACAATTACAAGAATCCTTCACTGCGCCGCTGGCGGGTTGTAGAGGTCGTGACGCAGAATGGCGCACGCAGCCGCCACGTTTATGGGCATGACGTAACGAATGACGCAGGCCGCGCATCCACCGCGATCAAGGAGTTCGACCTGGAAACCATGACGGTCACTACGCGAAGCGGCAGGACCTACAAGCTGATGGGTACCCCCGGCAACGCCCGCAGCGGAGAATGCGCATGGCAGAACTGGTGCCGTGCCAACGGGGTCACTTCAGAGGTGGACGTGACCAGCCAGTATTTCAGCGTCGATAAATTGTTCAACATCTGAAGCTGATTTCATTTTTTCACCGTCTGTACCAATCAAGTCCATCCGGATCCGCCTCTGACAGCACATCCCCGCTGTGTATGACCACTAACCTTTGAGTAGATCAGCCAGTGAGCTTTTGTCCAAAGTCGTAAAGAAAGCCCCCAGCGCGGACTGAAAGACAGACTGCAACCGGCATCTGCCGGGCAACAGGGGACAGGAGGACGGGCTGTCTTTCATGCATTCCACCAACGCGAGGCTGTTTTCCATCAAGCGGACAACAGAACCGATGGAAATGTCCCTGGCATCCTGAGCCAGAGAGATTCCACCGTTTCTGCCACGTTCGCTCACAACCAGATTGGCGCTGACCAGCGTCATGATCACCTTCATTAAGGAGCTCTTGGAGACTCCGCATTCCTCGGCCACTTCCGAAATGGTGACTGGCACGCCCTTCTTGCCCAGGTAAATCAAGGCACGCAAGGCGATATCTGATGAAACGGTCAACTGCATTACTTCACCCCGGAAAATATTGATGGTCATTATAGAGCGACGTTCTATGACGACGTAACTTTCAAAACAAAAGATTCCGATATGTTGAATCTTTCCTGAGACCGCGATATATTCCGCAAGTTCGCATCTTTTAACAGGGAGGGGGAAAAACATGTATCAACAAGTGGCATGGATAGTTTCAGTTGCACTTATTGCCTTGCTGGCAATGACATTCGCTTACGTGGCAAGAAACAGCAGTCGCGACGGGAACGGCGCCAATATCTCTGCGGCGACGAGCCGCTGGAGGGGGCGATTGTTATGGGGAGTGACCTTGCTGTGTGTTCCGGTCGTCGCATACACATTGACCGAGCTTCCCTATGCGCGCAAGGCAATCGAGGGCCTCGGGGCCGTTGAGGTTCAAGCCACGGGGCATCAGTGGTACTGGGAATTGTCGAAAACCGAATTGCCGGTCGGCAAGCCGATTGAATTTCAGGTGACTTCCGCTGACGTGAATCACGGCTTCGCCATCTATGACACGGACATGAAGATCGTCACCCAGACCCAAGGCATGCCTGGCGTGACAAACATCTTGCGTTACACGTTCGAGCGCCCCGGGACTTACAGGATCCTGTGCCTGGAATACTGCGGTGTGGCGCATCACGCGATGATGACCGAGCTTCATCTGGTCGCCCAATAAGCTTCCCTACGGAGAATGAAAATGAGCATGCAAAAAGAGAGCAATTCCCCGCTGGCCAGTGGCGCGGTCAAGACCTATGCGGCGATTTCAGGGGTAGTGATCCTGCTGATGATGGTGTTTGGACTGGTCATGCGAATGACGCAAGGACAGATTCTTCCGATTGAACCGAATGTGTTCTATCAGTTAATGACTGCGCATGGCATCGGCATGGTGGCCATTGCCGGACTCGGCGGGTCAGCGGTGATGTGGCACTTCCTGGGCAAGTACGTCAATCTCAGGGAGGGCTTCGCATGGGCCAATCTGGCGTTCTTCCTCGCCGGGGTCGTGTTGGTCCTGGGCGGCATATTCCTCGGCGGATTCGCCGCCGCATGGACATTCCTCTATCCGCTTCCGGCCAATTCGATGGGCATGTGGAGCAAACACGCTGCCGCCGCCTACATGGGAGGCGTGCTTCTGGTCGGCGTCGGCATGTTGCTGTTCTACCTGGAAACCGCCCGCGCCATCATTCAAACGTACGGCAGCTTTGCCAAGGCGCTGGGTTGGCATTTTCTCAAGAGCGGGCAGGATGCTCCAGGCGCAACCGTCATTGCCAGCACGGTGGTCACCATCATCAATATCATCGCCATCCTCATCGGCGCAGTCATCCTGGCCATGATGCTGATCAACCTGTACGTGCCGGAGATCGCCATCCATCCGCTGTTGGCAAAGAACCTGATCTTCCTGTTCGGCCACGTATTCATCAATTCCACGATCTATATGGCGGTCATCGCGGTATATGAGATCCTGCCGAAATACACCGGCCGGCCCTGGAACGTGTACAAGCCGTTCGTCATCGCATGGTCTGCGACCTGCCTGATGGTCCTGACCGTCTACCCGCACCACTTGCTGATGGACTACGCGCAGCCCCTGTGGATGCACATCATGGGGCAGATCATTTCCTACACCAGCAGCCTTCCCGTGCTTGCACTCACCCTGACGGCCACGCTCGGATCGATCTACCGCAGCAGCATCAAATGGGATCTGACCTCTGCCCTGCTGGTTGTGTCCATCTTCGGCTGGAGCGCCGGCGTCATCCCCGCCGTGATCGATGGCACCATTGCCGTGAATCAGGTGATGCATAACACCTTGTGGGTGCCGGGGCATTTCCACTTGTATCTCCTGCTGGGCTGCATGGCGATGATCCTGGGCTTCATCAACTGGCTGGCGCGCAAGGAACAGGCTGCCGGTTTCAGTGCCCTGGAAAAGGCCATGCTGTGGACGTTCGCCTGCAGCGCATTCGCGTATGCACTGATGTTCCTGCTGTCCGGCCAGGCAAGCGTTCCGCGCCGCTGGGCGATACACCTGCCGGAATGGGTCTGGTACAGCCAGGTGGCTTCCCTGTTCGCGGCGGGCGTCCTGCTCAGTGCGATGGTGATCATCGTGAGGGCACTGGGCGGAATCGCCAGGTCCGCGCATCAGAGCTGATCCGGGAGCTTTCGGGTGAGAACGGCCGCGGCCTCGGTTATCTTCCTGCTGCTGGGAATCTGGGCAGCATGGGCGATGACAGAGGGTTTCGCGGCGCTCACCTCCGAGCAGGCACGCCGCCTGCAGATAGCGCGCAAGCGGCCTGCCGTGCCGGATATTCAACTGACCGATCAGACTGGCCTGACGTTTCGTTTCGACGAGTGGGTGCGGCAGACGAACAAGCTGCTCATCGTCGATTTCGTCTACACGAACTGCCAGTCGCTCTGTCGCGTACTTGGAACGGAATTTCAGCAGCTCCAGCGCGGCATCATTGAGCGCGGTCTCCAGGACCGCGTTCATCTCCTCTCGCTAAGTTTTGATCCGGAGCACGACAGTCCCGCCGTACTCCGACTTTACGCCGAACACATGCAGGCCAGGCCGGATGCATGGACTTTTGCGACCGTCAGCAATGCGCGGGATCTTGATGCCCTGCTGAAGACCTTCGACGTTACCGTCATCCCCGATCAACAGGGCGGATACCAGCACAATGCCGCCCTGGTCTGGGTTGCTCCATCCGCAAGGCTGGTTCGCGTAACGAACTACGATGCCAGCGATCGCTTTTCCTTGCTGGACGAGTTGGTGAAATCCAATTGAGCGATACAGAAGAACAAGACCGGAAGATGTTGCCCCGCTTTGCCGGCATGGCCGTGTTCCTCGTTTTGGCTGCTCCTGCAGCACGCGGGATGATGGAGGGCGACATGGCGCTCCACATGTTGCTGCAGTTCCCTCTCCTCCTGCTTGCAGGGTGGCTGATGGCGAAGGGGATTCCGAGGCAGACAAGAGCAGGCATACAGAAGTGGAATCACGCGGGGATTGCCGGCCTGCTGGCGGCCTCCATGATCCTGACGTTCTGGATGCTCCCGCGCGCACTGGATATGGTGTTGACCAACACCCCATTGGAAGTCTGCAAATTCCTTTCGCTGGCCTTGGCGGGTGCAGCGCTTGAAGCGTCGTGGCGGACTGCCGGGATGATCGCTCGCGGGTTCTTCCTGGGCAATCTGCTCCCGATGATGATGGTCATTGGCTGGTTGTATATCGAAACGCCGTTTCGTATCTGCAATGCCTACCTCGCCAGCGACCAACTGCGCACTGGAAGCGGACTTTTGGCGCTGTCCATTGCGGGAAGCGTGGTCTGGCTATTCACCTTCTTCATGACCACCGATCCTGCGCCCGGCCCCCGGCGGCAGGATGCCGACAAAGCGCTGTCAGGCGCCGGCGCGAACGGCGAATGACTCGAGCCTCACTCGTTTGATTTTCGTGCAGAGAAAGAGTCCGTGCAGCACCCGATCCTGTTCAGGCTCATCCCCGCAATGCGAAGCCGGCATCAGCGAGTTGCCGCTGCGTGTGCTCGTAACCGATCGCAATGATCTCTTCGGCGCGGCCGAATTCCATGAAACGGATGTGCCCCAGCGGCGGCTGGATGATCACATCCGGCCGGTCCAGTGACAAACGGGTCTGGGTGAGGCGGGTCTCCATGATGTTGATCGAGGCCAGCAGCACTTCGAAGATGCTGGGCAGCGGCTCTGCGGAGACCCATTTCCTGAACTGCGCCGAGGCTGGATTGTTGGCCGCGATCAGTTTCTGCTTGAGTTCCTTCATCGACAGGCGATAGTCGCCCACCCAGCGCGAGAACATGCCGGGTGCATTTTCTTCTGGGGTGTTCACTTTTGCTGCGGGCAGCAGCGGTTTCATGTTCTTGCCGTTGATGATCTCGTGGTTGAGGTCGACCGCGATCACGATGTCGGCGCCCATGGCGCGGGCAACGCTCACCGGCACCGGATTGGTCAGGCCGCCGTCCACCAGGATATGCCCGTTGCTGCGCACCGGCGTGAAGATGCCGGGCACCGAGATGCTGGCGCGCACCGCCTCGATCACGTCGCCGCTGCGGATGACGACCTCTTCGCCGCTGACGATGTCCGTCGCCACGGCAGCAAAAGGCTTAGCCAGCATTTCGATGGTTTCGTGATGGATATGTGCGCGCACCAGTTCGCTGACCTTGGCGCCGTCGAGCAGGCCGGACTTGGGCAGCACGACGTCGAAGAAAGAGGCCGATTTCTTCCAGTCGAAGTCCCGGAAGGAGGCCTCCAGCTCGTCCAGTTTGCCGGACGCATAGATCGCCCCGATCAGCGCACCCATGCTGGTGCCTGCGATGAAGTCCACCTCGATGCCGGCATCCGCGATGGCGCGGATCACGCCGAGGTGCGCGAGTCCGCGCGCCGAGCCGCTGCCCAGCGCCAAGCCGACCTTGGGGCGGCCGCCGTGCTTGCTGTCTATGGTCGTGTCCGTCATCGGAATCCGCCCCGTTTGCGTTCTTCGATGCGCTTCAGGAACACGCCCATCACCTCGCGGTAGAGCGCATCCTTGAGCACGCTGTCTTCGTTGCCTGCATCCACGTTGGGATTATCGTTGATTTCGATCACGTAATAGCGTTTGCCGACCTGTTTGATGTCCACGCCGTAGAAGCCGTCGCCGATCAGCCTGGCCGCCCTGAGCGCCAACTTCACCACGCGGTCCGGCGCCTCGCCCACGGACAAGGCTTCCGTCTTTGCCCTCGACGAATCCGTGTTGCTCGTCGCCGTGGCGGATGATCTGCCAGTGGCCGGGAACCATGAAGTATTTCGCCACGAACAGCGGCCGCCGGTCAAGGATGCCGACGCGCCAGTCGAACTCGGTGGGCAGGTATTCCTGCGCCACGATCAGCTCCGATTTGTCCAGCAAGGCATTCACCCTGGCGGGCAATTCTTCTGCCGTTTCCACTTTCACCACGCCCACCGAGAACGAGCTGTCGGGTTGCTTCAGCACGCAGGGCAGCGACAGCGTGGGAATGATCTGGTTCACGTTGTCGCGGTGCACCAGCAATGTCCTGGGGGCCGGGATGCGGTGCCGGGACAATGTTTCGGCGAGATAGACCTTGTTGTTGCACTTCAGGATGGAGTCCGGGTCGTCGATCACCACCAGCCCCTCGGCGGCCGCCCGCCGCGAGAAGCGGTGGGTGTAGTGGTTGACGAAGGTGGTGTCGCGGATGAACAGGGCGTCGAACTCGGTCAGCCGGGCATAGTCGGCCTTGGTGATAACTTCCGTATGCATGCCCAGATCATGCGCCGCCTTCTCGAACTTCTGTAGCGCCCGCGCGTTGGAAGCAGGCTCGGGATTTGCCGAGTCGTACAGGATGGCGATGCTGTGGCGCGGCGCTGCGCGCCTGCGGGTGCGCCGCCGCCCTAGGAAATACTCGGTGGTGGCCTGGACGGCGAACTCCTGGTGCTGCGGCGGGATGTCGCTGGCGGCGATCGGATGCACGCTGCGGACATGCCAGTGATGCCCACGGCGCTCGAAGCTCGCGCGCAGCAACGGCGCCTGCAGCAGGTTAAACAACTGGCGGCTGAGCGGTTCATGGCGGCTCGCCATGCTGTGGCCGAAATAGATGCTGAGCTCGAATGTCTCCGACTTGATCGGCGCCAGCGACTTCTGAATCAGCTCGTCCAGGCCCTCGGTCAGCAGCCGCACCATGTTCTGCGACTTCAGGTCTTCGATGGTGTTCGCGCGCGGCAGCGGCTTGTGGCCGCGCGCCTCCGCCAGCAGCGAGACGTAGTAGCCGAACGTCTGGTAGCGGTAGCTCTTGCACAGGTTGTACACCCGCGCCGCGTGTTCGCCGCCATAGGCCGGATCGGTCAGGTAGGCACGTGCCGGCACGACGGTGACGCCGGGAATGTCCAGCGGCCAGTCGCGCGGATTGTTGACCACGATGAGGTTGCTCATGTCATGCCTCGTACACTAATCTGTCATTGCCGCGTTTTAGCTTCGTGCCGAACTCGGCGCACAGCATCTCCATGCGCGCGCAGATCGCCTCGAATTCCTTGCCGCGCGCCAGCGCAACGTAGCCCACGTCCAGCGAGACCGGAAGCAGCTCGATGCGGCGCAGGGTGCCCCGCTCGAACATTACCTTGAACAGGCAGGAACGGTCGTTGCGCAGCAGCGGATGGACAGCGTAGTCGTCAATGAAATTGCCGGTGTCGTAGAGGATAGGCTTGCCCTGGTGGATCTCGATGCCCTGGCAGATATGCGCGCTGTGGCCGTAATAGATGTCGGCACCGAGTTCGATCACGCGCCTGGCGAAGCTGCGGAATTCGGCCTTGGGGCGCTCGACGAAGTTCGGCCCCCAGTGGTTGGAGAACACCACCAGATCGGCACCCTGCCCTCGCGCCTGCGCGATGCCGTCGGCGACGCGCTGCAGCGTCTTGTCATCGAGCGAGACCTCCAGATAGTTGGTGCCGGGATGATCGGCAGCGGCGGCGAAATCCGGCTGGTTGTCGGTGAAGGAGAGCAGCGCAACGCGGGTGCCGTTCGCGTCGAGCATGGCGGGCGCTGCGGCATCCATCGCGTCGGCGCCCGCGCCGGCATGGCGGATGCCTGCCGCATCGAGTGCGCGCAGGGTGTCGCGCAGGCCGCGCTCTTCGTAATCCAGGATGTGGTTGTTGGCGAGCGCGCAGGCGTCGATGCGAGCGGCCTGTAAAACGCGCACGGCTGCCTCGGGATCGGCGCGGAAATGGAACATCTTTTCGGAACGCGTCCACTTGGTCGTATGCGTGGTCAGGGCGCATTCCAGATTGACGATGCGCAGGTCGGCCTGCGCCAGGTGCTGCAGCAGGTCGTTCCACAATTCCGCCGGCGTAACGCTCTTGAGCATGTCGTTCACGTAGCGGCCGAGCATTACGTCTCCGGTAAAGGCAAGAGTCAGCATATCGCCTCACATGGTGCGCTTGAGCAGCTTGCGCAGCGCCGCAAGCGGACGGGTGTTGAGCACATCGGCTTTCTCCAGCCAGCCGCGCCGCGCCTGCCCCACGCCGTAGCGCAGGTTGGCAAAATCGAAGGTGCTGTGCGCATCCGAGTTTATGCTCACCAGCACGCCCTCTTCTTTTGCGCTCTGGCAGTGGCTGTCGAGCAGGTCGAGGCGTTCCGGGTGGGCGTTCAGTTCGAGGAAGCAGCCGCGCTGTTTCGCATGGCGGATGATGCGCAGCATGTCCACATCGTAAGGTTCGCGCTGTTCGATCAGGCGGCCGCTGGGGTGGGCGAGCAGCGTGAAGTGCGGGTGGTCCATGGCGCGCAGGATGCGCTCGGTCTGTTTGGCGCGCGACAGCTCGAAGCGGCTGTGCACCGCCCCCACCACCAGGTCGAGCCGTTCCAGCACCCCATCGGGCAGGTCGAGGTCGCCGTCTTCGAGAATGTCCACCTCGATACCCTTGAGCAGCGTGATGCCCTCCAGCTCCGCGTTGAGGCGGTCGATCTCGTCGCACTGGCGCGCCAGCCGCACGGGGTCGAGTCCTTTCGCCACGGCGAGGCGGCGCGAATGCTCGGTGATGGCCAGGTATTCCAGCCCCAGCGCCTTGGCCGCGAGCGCCATGTCGCGCAGGCTGTCGTGGCCGTCGGTGGCCTTGGTGTGCGCATGCAGGTCGCCCCTGAGATCGGATTGTTCCACCAGCTGCGGCAAGCGCCCGCCGCGCGCCGCCTCGATCTCGCCGCGGTCCTCGCGCAGTTCCGGCGGGATGTAAGGCAGGCCGACGGCGCGGTACACCGATTCCTCGCTGTCTCCGGCGATGCGCCGCTTGCCGCGGAACACGCCGTACTCGTTGATCTTCAGGCCGAGCTGCTGGGCGATGCGGCGGATAGCGATGTTGTGCGCCTTGGAGCCGGTGAAGTAATGCAGGGCAGCGCCGTAGCTTTCTTGCGCCACCACGCGCAGATCGACTTGCAGGCCGCACTTGAGCAGGATGCTGGCGCGCGTCTCGCCCGCGGAATACACCTCGGCCACTTCGTCGTACGCGGTGAAGCGCTGCATCACCGGGCTGTCTGCTGCTGCCGTCACCAGGATGTCCAAGTCGCCCACGGTCTCGCGCATGCGCCGGAAGCTGCCGGCGACGCTCACCTGCTGCACGCCGGGAATGCCTTGCAGGAAGGCGTGCAACGCTTCGGCATATTGCGCCGCCGTGGCAAGCTTGAAGCGCCTGGCCTGGCTGGCATGCGCCTCCAGTGCCTGCGAAATGTTCTGTTCGGTCTTCTCGCCGAATCCCGGCAGGGCGCGGATGCGGCCGTCGTGCGCGGCGCGCTGCAACTGTTCGACGGTCTGCACGTCGAGGTCGTGGTACAGCGCCTTCACGCGCTTCGGCCCCAGGCCGGGAATCTTCAGCAATTCGGTGATGGCGGGAGGCAGTTCGCTGCGCAGGCGATCCAGCAGACTGCAATGCCCGGTGCCGACGATCTCGTTGATCTTGGCGGCCAGGTCGCTGCCGATGCCGGGCAGGCTTGTCAGGTCTTCGCCGCGCTCCACCAACTGGCGCGCATCCTGCGGCAGGTCGCCCAGGATGCGCGCAGCATTGCGATAGGCGCGGATGCGGAACGGATTCGCCGCCTCGATCTCGAGCCGGTCGGCGATCTCCTCGAAGATGGCGGTGATGTCGGCGTTATGGACTGGCATACGTTTCCTTCGTAGCAGCCGCGTCATCCGGGAACGTTCGCGCCATCCATCGATAAACAGGCGCGAACGCCCGGTTTTGTTAGCTGCCGTGCAGCTATTCGTCAACGAGGTGCGTCGGCGTATCTTCCGCCGGCTTGCCGGTCTCCGGGTCTATCCAGTCGGACATGCCGATCTCGGATTCCGCCTCCTCCAGCGTCTCGCCTTCTCCGTAGTTGTCGCCGTCGTGGTCCTGCATGTCCTGCACCGCCCCGAGCAGCGTTGGGAAAGGGCCGTGAATGTCTTCGTTGAACTTGTCCTGCCAGTAGAAACCGTCCGGCCGCTCGATGATGCGCGTATGGTCGTAGTCGGGCGAGGTTTCCGGGATATCCGTAGTCGCAGTCATCATTCTCTCCATTCATTCAGCACGAATCAGCAGCACGGGAACCGAGGCCACGCGCATCACGCCTTCGGCAACGCTGCCCATCAGTAAACGGCTCAGACCGGAACGCCCATGGGTGCCGATCACGATCAGATCGGCCTGCCAGCGCTTGGCCTCGCCCTCGATAACGCTGGCGACGCGTTGCCCGCCCGTTTCGAGCAGCCCAACCTCTGCCCTCTTGCCCGCTCTTTGCATCTTTTCTGCGGCCTGCGCCAGGATGCGCTCGCCTGAGGTTCGCACCGCTTGTTGCAGCGCGTCATAGTCGATGAATTCGTAGCCTTCGGTACCCAGCGAATAGATTTCCTCGACTACATAAAGCAGGCGAAACCGGGCGGCGCTGTCTCCCAGCTTGATCGCCTCCTGCAGTGCGCGTTCCGAAGTCTCGCTGCCGTCGATTGGAACCAGAATGCGTTGGTACATGGTGACCTCCTTTTCTGATACGCGTGCTGTTGTCATTCTATGCCTATTTTTGAACCGTGGTAGAGCGTACGGGAGATCGTGCAGATGACTGTTGCCGCACAGGCGCAGATGGCGTTTAATCCAATCCACACAGATCAATCAGCAAAATCATGCCGACATTGAACCTGACACCCGCCGAGCTTCGCCTTAGCTTCGATCCTGCCACGCTCGGGTTCGCAGATACCTCCGAGATGGTTGACTATCAACTGCCGTGGATCGGTCAGGAACGCGCGGAGATGGCTGCCCGCTTCGGCCTGGAGATGGACCAGCCGGACTACAACCTGTTCGTGCTGGGCGAGGTCGGCAGCGGCCGTTCCTCGCTGCTCAAGCGCGCCATGCAGGACGCCGCCGCGAACAGGCCGGTTCCGCCCGACCTGTGCTACCTGCACAACTTCGATGCGCCGGAGCGCCCGCGCGCATTGCGCCTGCCGGCCGGACAAGGGCGCATGTTGCGCCAACTCATGACGCAAATGATGCGGTCGCTGCAAATGGGAATACCGCAACTCCTGGACGGTCAGGACTTCAAGGCCGGAAGCGAGCGCATCGAAACGACGTACAAGGCCGAGGAAGCCAAGGCCTACGCCGAGCTCGACACCTTTGCCGAGGTGCGCAAGTTCACGCTGCACCGCGAAGGCGGACACATGGTTTTCACCTATCGCGACGCAGAAGGCCATGCGATCACCGAAGTCGAGATGCTGGCCTTGCCCAAGGAGCGCCGTGCCGAGATCGAGAAGTCCGAGCAGGAACTGCGCGCCGAGATCGGCCGCTATTTCGAGAAGACCCATATGCTGGACCGGATAAAGGACGAAGGCCTGGCTGCGCTGCGCCGCCTGGTCGTGAAGCCGCTGCTGGACCATGAACTGCAGGAGATACGCACCGGCCTGAAGAAACAGATCAAGGATTCGGTCAAGCTCGGCGCCTACCTGGATCAGGTCGTGCACGACGTTCTCGACAATCTGGAACTGTTCGAGGTGCAGGACACCGATGACGATGTACGCCAGGAAGAGCTCGGCCGCGTGCTGTCGCGCTACCGCGTCAACCTGGTGGTGGACAACGACGGCCTGACCGGGGCGCCGGTGATCGTCGAAGACAACCCCCTGTTCCGCGCGCTGTTCGGCAGCATCGAATACCAGTCCGAAAGCGACGTGCTGGTGACGGATTTCTCGCGCATCCGCGCCGGCAGCCTGCACAAGGCACACGGCGGCTTCCTCATGCTGCACCTGCGCGACCTGTTCGTCGACGGGCTGGTATGGGAGAAGCTCCGCCGCCTGCTGCGCAGCGGCCGGCTGCAGATCGAGGAACCGGGCACGGCATTCACGCCCATCGCGACGGTCTCGCTCGAACCCGAGGCCGTGGATGTCGAGGTCAAGATCGTGCTGATCGGCTCGCGCGAACAGTATTACGAGTTGCAGGAAGGCGACCCGGAATTCGCGCGCCACTTCTGCGTCAAGGTGGACTTTCGCCGAGAGCTTCTCTTCCAGCGCCGATACGCGCCGCGCGATGGCAACCTTCGTCGCCCACACCTGCCGCCAACTGGGGCTGCCGCATTTCACGGCAAGCGCCGTCGCGCGCCTGCTCGAGGACGGCCACCGCGAAGTGGATGACCAGTCGCGCCAGAGCGCGATCTTTTCCCGCATCGAGGCTTTGGTGATGGAAAGTGCCGCACTATGCCGCGCACGTGCCGGCCATCTGGTCGAAGCGGCCGACGTCGAAGCGGCACTGGCGGCGCGCATCAAGCGCCACGACTACCCCGAACAGCGCTTGCAGGAATCCTTCGCCGAAGGCGAGCTGCTGATCGCGATACATGGCGAGAAGACCGGCCAGATCAACGGCCTCACCCAGATGGACCTGGGCGATTACCGTTTCGGCTTCCCGGTGCGCGTCTCGGCACGCACCTATGCCGGCGAGCATGGTCTGGTCAACATCGAGCGCGAGGTGGAGATGTCCGGTCCCATCCACGACAAGGGCGTATTCATCCTGCACAACTACCTGTCCGCGCTGTTCGCCCATAACGCGCCGCTCGCGTTCAACGCCTCCATCGTGTTCGAGCAGGAATATCATGGCGTGGAAGGCGACTCGGCTTCCTGTGCCGAACTGTATGCCCTGCTCTCGTCGCTGTCGGGCCTCCCGCTCAAGCAGGGCATCGCCGTGACCGGCGCGGTCAACCAGCACGGCGAGGTGTTGCCGGTGGGCGGGATCAACGAAAAGATCGAAGGCTACTTCCGCGTCTGCGCCACAAGCCGGGCTGGACGGCAGCCATGGCGTGCTGATCCCGCAACGCAACCGCCGCCACCTGATGCTGGAACGCAAGGTGGTCGACGCGGTCGATCAAGGCCTGTTCCATGTCTACACGGCGGAGCATGCGAGCGAAGGCATCGAACTGCTCACCGGCCTGCCCGCCGGCGTGGCGGACGAGGCGGGCAATTATCCGCATGGCAGCGTGCTGGGACATGCCCAGAAAACCTTGCTGGCTTACCGCCGTGCCTGCCAGATATCGGCACACCCGAACCAGAAAACAGGACTCAGGCATTTGCGCTAGGCCAACGCCGGCAACGGCAAGCCGCCTTGTTGCTTCTATTGATGCATGCTGCTTCGAGAGGAGGTAATCATGATGATATTTCGCAATCGTGAAGATGCAGCACGGCGCCTGTCGAGTGCGCTGGCACAATACCGCGGCCAGCACCCACTGATACTGGCGATCCCGCGCGGCGCGGTGCCCATGGCCAAGATCATCGCCGACGAACTGGGCGGCGAAGTGGACGTGGTGCTGGTGCGCAAGCTGCGCGCGCCGGGAAACCCGGAATTCGCCATCGGTTCGGTGGACGAGAGCGGCTGGACCTATCTCGGCGACTACGCCCGGCACGTGGCGGGAAGTTCGCAATACATCGAGGACGAGAAGCAGACGCAACTGGCGGTGATGCGCGAACGCCGCGCCAGCTACACGCCGGTGCGTCCTCCGCTGGACCCCACGGGACGCATCGTCATCGTGGTGGACGACGGCCTCGCCACCGGCTCCACCATGATTGCCGCATTGCACTCGCTGCGCGCAAAGAATCCGCAGAAACTGATCTGCGCCGTGCCGGTGGCGCCGCCTGACACGCTGGAGAAGGTGAGACCCTACGCGGATGAAACGGTGTGCCTGAGCGCGCCGGAATCGTTCTTTGCGGTGGGGCAGTTCTACCAGGACTTCCAGCAGGTGAGCGACGATGATGTGATCAGGTTGCTGGGGGCGGGTTGAGTAAGCGGGGAAATCCGGCGCAATGCCCGTTGGTTATTGCGCCCTTGTATTATGCAGCCGTCCTGAAGTGTATCTCAAGACAGAGTAGCCGGATGCCGTTTGCGCCCTTTGGCTCAAAGCCTGTAGCGTAGATTTTGCAGCGGCTACTCAACTCCCTATGCGAGAAATCGAACAGTATCTTTGGCCCGGCTTCGCCGTGAGCTCGCATTTACAAGGTTGATTGCGCGGAGGTTATGATGAACAACGATCCCGTTTTAGGCATTGATGTATCCAAAGACAAACTCGACTGTGCCTTATGTGTCGATGGCAAATGCAAAAGTAAGGTCGTAACCAATAATCCTCAAGGGTTTGCCGATCTGTTGAATTGGCTTCATAAGTGGCATGTTGGCTCACCTCATGTCTGCATGGAGGCGACCGGCGTTTACTGGGAAGCCTGTGCAGAATTCCTGGCTGCCCACGACCTGCAGGTTAGCGTGGTCAATCCTGCCCAAATTAAGGCATTCGGCGGTTCGCGCCTAGTACGCACCAAAACCGATGCAGTCGATGCCCGGTTGATTGCTGAATTCTGTCAGCGTATGACGCCAGAAACCTGGCAACCACCCTCGCCAGCCGAGCAGGCATTGCGAGCCTTGGTACAGCGTCTGGATGCCCTGCAACGGATGCACACGCAAGAAAGCAACCGTCTTGGTGTGGCTCGCGACACCGTGCGAAAAGGGATTGCGGATCATCTGGTTTGGTTAGATAAGGAAATTGCGACCCTAACAAAACAGATTCGCGATCACATTGACGGCGATCCCGATCTCAAACGAAAGCGTGATCTGCTCGACAGCATTCCCGGTATCGGGGAGCGCACCATTGCGGCGATCCTGGCCTTCGGAGCGGATCAGCATCATTTCGCCAACGCACGCCAATGTGTCGCTTTTGCGGGTCTTAACCCGAGGCAACATCAATCGGGAAGCAGTGTAAACGGCAAACCACGCATGTCGAAGGTGGGCCATGCGCTACTGCGCAAGGCTTTGTACATGCCGGCTTTGGTGACGTTGTACAAAACCGCTTGGGGTAAGATATTTCGGCGTCGTTTGGAGGCGGCTGGCAAACCACCGAAATTGATCATCGGCGCAATGATGCGCAAGCTGTTGCACGTCGCCTTTGGTGTGCTTAAATCGGGCCAGCCATTCAATTCAATACTTCATGGCTGTTGATTTGGATAACAGTATCTACTCGGGCTTTGGCGACGCTGTACAAAACCGCTTGGGGTAAGATATTTCGGAGTCGCTTGGCGGCGGCTTTCATGAGCAGCTCAAGCCATTCGCTCATTTCCCCGCACCCTCAATCCGAGGGACGCTCCGCCGGCAAGCTGGCTCCGCGCCCCCGATTTCGACGTTGGGGGGCTTTTATCAGGAGGCTCTATGTCATTAATCACCGTATATTCCTTTCGCTATTACGATCCAGAGCACGACGCAAACCGCCTTGGCGCAGGGAAATGCACACGCGATGAAATCCTTCGCAAAGGGTGGGAGGTAATCGAAAATACCGCAGAAGAGATTGATTCATCATTGCTTACGGACACGGGACGCTATTACCCTCCACAATCCAACTCCGAGGCATAACCAGCCCGCGTAGATACTGTTATCCAAATCAACAGCCATGAAGTATTGAATTGAATGGCTGGCCCGATTTAAGCACACCAAAGGCGACGTGCAACAGCTTGCGCATCATTGCGCCGATGATCAATTTCGGTGGTTTGCCAGCCGCCTCCAAACGACGCCGAAATATCTTACCCCAAGCGGTTTTGTACAACGTCACCAAAGCCGGCATGTACAAAGCCTTGCGCAGTAGCGCATAGCCCACCTTCGACATGCGTGGTTTGCCGTTTACACTGCTTCCCGATTGATGTTGCCTCGGGTTAAGACCCGCAAAAGCGACACATTGGCGTGCGTTGGCGAAATGATGCTGATCCGCTCCGAAGGCCAGGATCGCCGCAATGGTGCGCTCCCCGATACCGGGAATGCTGTCGAGCAGATCACGCTTTCGTTTGAGATCGGGATCGCCGTCAATGTGATCGCGAATC
Source organism: uncultured beta proteobacterium (assembly GCA_963797045.1). Classification (GTDB taxonomy): domain Bacteria; phylum Pseudomonadota; class Gammaproteobacteria; order Burkholderiales; family Gallionellaceae; genus Sideroxyarcus. Next base: position 150,280 of record CAWCNZ010000012.1, read on the forward strand.
TGTTTTGTTAGGGTCGCAATTTCCTTATCTAACCAAACCAGATGATCCGCAATCCCTTTTCGCACGGTGTCGCGAGCCACACCAAGACGGTTGCTTTCTTGCGTGTGCATCCGTTGCAGGGCATCCAGACGCTGTACCAAGGCTCGCAATGCCTGCTCGGCTGGCGAGGGTGGTTGCCAGGTTTCTGGCGTCATACGCTGACAGAATTCAGCAATCAACCGGGCATCGACTGCATCGGTTTTGGTGCGTACTAGGCGCGAACCGCCGAATGCCTTAATTTGGGCAGGATTGACCACGCTAACCTGCAGGTCGTGGGCAGCCAGGAATTCTGCACAGGCTTCCCAGTAAACGCCGGTCGCCTCCATGCAGACATGAGGTGAGCCAACATGCCACTTATGAAGCCAATTCAACAGATCGGCAAACCCTTGAGGATTATTGGTTACGACCTTACTTTTGCATTTGCCATCGACACATAAGGCACAGTCGAGTTTGTCTTTGGATACATCAATGCCTAAAACGGGATCGTTGTTCATCATAACCTCCGCGCAATCAACCTTGTAAATGCGAGCTCACGGCGAAGCCGGGCCAAAGATACTGTTCGATTTCTCGCATAGGGAGTTGAGTAGCCGCTGCAAAATCTACGCTACAGGCTTTGAGCCAAAGGGCGCAAACGGCATCCGGCTACTCTGTCTTGAGATACACTTCAGGACGGCTGCATAATACAAGGGCGCAATAACCAACGGGCATTGCGCCGGATGTTACCACCATCCTCAAAGCAGGCTAATCGTCATACCCCAATTCATCCTCGCTTCCACCTGCCCAATCCGCTGGATAAATGCCTTGGGCAACCATCTGGTGAAACGTCGAATACGGCCATTCTGCCGCGCGTTCGACCAAGCCGTGTTTCACCGGGTTGATATGCACATAATCCATATGCGTCCGGTAATCGCGCTCATCCCGGATGAGGTGTTCCCAATAGCGCCGTTGCCAGATGCCGCGCTCTCCGCGGCGGATGCGCACCGCCGATAATCTTTCGGTACGAGGCAACGCTTTGGAGAAGTCCATCTTGATCAACCGCCAGCGCGTTGCGAAGTCCGCATCGTCCGGCGGCAATTCGATGACGCAATGCAGGTGTTCGGGCAACACCACCCAGCCATGGATCCTGAATGGATATCGTTGTTGCACCGACTTGATAACAGCCCGCAGTACTTCGATCTGTCGAGTCAGCAGGTCATTGCCTTGCCGTTGCAGCAAGTTGACCGTAAAGAAGTAGGTTCCGCCCGGGTGCCAGGCGCGACGGTAGTCAGGCATGGTGAGAGTATTGCGGAGGGCATCATCCGGCGCAATGCCCGTTGGTTATTGCGCCCTACATTTGCCGCCGTCAAACATACCTCTTCCCCACGGCAGTGATCGAGTCGAGCGCAATGAAGAAGGCATCTATCATTTCCGGGTCGAAGTGTTTTCCCCGTTCTTTTACAAACAATGGGGACAGATTTATTTTCCCAGCCGCCACCTGTCCCCCGTCAAACATACCTCTTCCCCACCGCAGTGATCGAATCGAGGGCGATGAAGAAGGCATCTATCATTTCCGGGTCGAAGTGTTTTCCGCGCTCTTTCATCAACTCATCCAGTACCTGCTCCTGGGCCCAGGGCTCCTTGTAGACACGCTGGGATGACAGGGCGTCATATACGTCCGCTATCGCCACCAGTCTTCCAAACGGCGGTATCTCTTCACCTTTGCGGCCGATGGCTTTGCCATCGCCGGTCTCGTAGCCCGGCAGGCACTGGCCGGTCATGACGTTGATGTATCCCGGATAGCCGCTTCCGTCCCAGCGTTCATGGTGGCAGAGCGCCACTTGGGCCGAAGCCTGGTCCAGGTCGGAGTGGGACACGGCAAAGAGTCTTGCGCCGAGATAGGTGTGGCTCTTCATGATCTCGTATTCGGCGGGATCGAGGTGGGCCGGTTTCTTGAGGATCATGTCCGAGATGGCCACCTTGCCGACGTCGTGGAGCATGGCGGCGATCCGCAGGATGTCCTTGTTCTTCGCGATCTCGGCCCCGGACACGCCGCGGCGGCTGGCCCATACCTCGTATATCTCGACGGCATATCCCGCCACCCGGTTCACATGGGCGCCGGTCTCTTTCGGGTCCCTGAGTTCCGCCATGCTGATCATCCTGAGGATGATATCGCGGGTGAGCTTGGCCCTTTCTATGGCGATGGCCGCGTTGTTGGCGAAGTGAAGGATGTATTGCTCGTCGTCTTTCGAGAACGGGACGATGTTGCCGTCTTCGCTCATCGAGTTAATCAACTGGAGCACGCCGATGACTTCACCGCGCAGGTTGTTCATCGGGAAGGTCAGCATCGACTTGGTGCGGTATTGCGAGATGTCGTCGTAGCTCTTGTTGAAAGCGTAAGTGACGTTGTCCTTGAGTTCGTAGACGTCCGGTATGTTCAGCATCTCATCCGTGCCAGCCACGTAACCGCATATCGATTCGTTGTCGACCGGCGTCGTAAAGGTGGAATAGATGAGCTTCTGTCCCGGTTGCAGCCGCTTCTGCATGGTATTGTTCAGAGTGTGGCTGAACTTCAGGTAGTTGCCCTCCATGAGGTAGATGGAGCCGGCGTCGGCGTTGGTGAACTGGCAGGCAGCCGTGAGGATATGCTCCAGCAGGATATCGATGTCGTTGACCGTAGCGATTTCCTGGCTCAGGCTGATGATACGGTTGATCTTCTGTTTTTCATTGAGCATGGATTCCTCCATACCCTCCGGCAGCGGGCGACGGAAAAGCAACCCGGCTGCCGGGGGGCTGACACAACCTCAGAGGTGTTGCTCGAACCAGTCTGCGGCAGCGCTGGCCGCCTGTTCCAGCGTGCCGGGCTCCTCGAACAGATGGGTCGCGCCGGGGATGAGGGTTAGTTCTTTCTGGCAGTGCATCAGCGCGTGCGCCTGCTGGTTCAGTTCGATCACACCGTAGTCCGCCGCGCCGACGATGAGCAGGGTCGGCGCCTGCACGCGGCCCAGCGCAAGCGCGCCGGCCAGGTCGGGACGCCCGCCGCGCGATACCACCGCCGCGACCTTGTCGCCCATCTCTGCCGCTGCCTGCAGCGCCGCTGCGGCACCGGTGCTGGCGCCGAAGTAGCCGAGTTTGAGCTTCTGCGTCTGCGCACTGGTCTGCAACCAGGCAGAGACGGACAGCAGGCGGAGCGTGAGCAGCGGGATATCGAAGCGCGTCTCATAGTTCCGGTCTTCATCGCGCGTCAGCAGGTCGAACAGCAGCGTGCCGATGCCGCGCTGCTGCAAGACCTTGGCAACATAGGTGTTGCGCGGACTGAAGCGGCTGCTGCCGCTGCCGTGCGCGAACAGCACCACGCCGCGGGCGGACGGCGGCACAACCAGCTCGCCATCGAGCTCGACCGAATCTACGGGGATGCGTACGGTGCTCATGGAAACGGGCATCAGCCGGTTATTGGCCGGCCGCCTCCTCTTCGCTTGCGCTCGCGCGCTTCGGTTCGTGCGTCTTGACGTCGCCGCGCAGCTTGCGCGCATAGTCCTCCAACTGGCGCTTGGCGACGTCGAAAGCGTCGCGCAAGGCCACATAGACATCTTCGGCATGGTCGCGGTTGACCGCGATCTCGCCGCCTGCCACGCCGATGTCGATGCGCACATTGTATTGTTTGCCCTGGTGATGGTGCTTGTGCGGCACCTCGACCACGACCCGGCACGACATGATGTGGTTGAAGAACTCATCGAGTTTCTTCGCTTTCTCGCGGATGTGGGTTTCCAGCGCTTCCGAGTGCTCGACATCGCGTATGGTGATCTGTAACGGTATCTGCATGATTTTCTCCTTGGACTCGATCACTGCTAACGGCGGTTCGCGGTTTCTTTCTTCTGTTCGTGCTTCACCAGCCTGGCAAGCGCCGTCATTTCGTCGGCCAGCAGCTCGATCAGGTCATCCAGCGTGAGGATGCCGATCAGCCCGCCGTTGTCGTCCACCACCGGCAAGCGCCGCACTCCCTTGGCGTGCATGTATTCGATGGCCTCGAACAGGCCTGCATCTTTTTTGATCGTGACCAGATCGGTCGTCAGGATGTCTTTCACGGTGATGGCCGCCGGATCGATCTGCGGAGCCATGACCTCGAGCACAAGGTCGCGATCGGTGACGATGCCGACCGGTACCCGCCTGCCCCCGCGCTCCTCGACCACCACCACATCGCCGACGTGATGCCGGCGCATGAGTTGGGCCGCCTCCAGCACGGTTTCGCCGGGCTGCACGATGACGACTTCGCGGTTGCATACTTCGCTGATAGGCATGTGGCCTCCTCGCTGGCGAAAGTATGCCGGTCAGTGCTGCCAGGTCACGCGCAGCAGGTTCTGCTCCGGGTTGTAGTGGAACTCCAGTTCGCCCCGGTAGGCATGGTGCAGCGCGTCGCCGATGCCGCGCGCCAGATGGATGTCGGTGGTGGTCACCAGCGTGCCGTCCTTCGTTTTCTCGATGGCCATGATGCGCTGCAAGGGATGCGAGGCTTTTTCCTTCGTTTCGTGGTGGCGTATCTGCTGCAGGACTTCCTGTTCATGCGCCGCAAAGAAATCCCCGCTCAACGACACATACCCAGCCGGAAAGCGATCGCGTATGCGATGACAGGCCGGGCAATATGCCTCATGCGCATCCTTGGGCTTCTCCAGCCATTGCCAGTGGCCGGCGTGGTACACCGCACCGCAGTCCGGACAGACTGTGGGCTCGGGCAGCTTGCCCTTGGATTTATAGGCGTCGTGCTCCGCTTCCTGCACCAACTGGTCGCGGCGCACGAGGTGAAAGCCGGGGGGATGTGTTTGATGAGCCATGATCGCCTCCTTGTGTGCGCAGTCCCGCCAAGCCTGGCGGGAGCTGCGGGATTATTGGTTATGACACCGAGACATTGACCGCCTTGGGCTTGGCCTTGGCGGATTTGGTCAGCGTGACGTTGAGCACGCCGTCCTTGAACTCGGCTTTTACCGCGGATTCATCGGCGTCGTCCGGCACGCGGAAGCTGCGCATGAAGCTGCCGTAGGAACGCTCGATGCGGTGGAACTTCTTGTCCTTCTCTTCCTTCTCCATCTTGCGTTCGCCCTGGATGGTGAGCATGCCGTTCTCGATGGTGACTTTGACATCCTCCTTGTTCACGCCGGGAATCTCGGCCTTGATGAGATATGCCGTGTCCGTTTCGCTGATGTCGGCGGAAGGCGTCCAGTCCGCCACGGTAAACATCTCGTTCGGCTCCATGCGGGCCAGCGGCCGTCCGAAGACACGATTCAAGCGGTTGGACACATCCTCCAGTTCCCTGAAGGGATCCCATTTCATCAGGTTCATGATTGTTCTCCTCTCATGGCAGCATCGATACAGTCCAAGCGCCAAAGACAGGTGGCCTGGTCGCATTCGCCGCCAGGGGCTGTGGCAAAGCAATCGAAGTTGCCTTCGTCGGCCTGGATCGCTCTGATCAATTCGGTTTTTGAAAGTTTGCCGGGATGGACACCCCGTGATTTGGCAATGCTACGAACATCTTCCAGTTTCATGACGTTCCCCTTTTGTACAAAGTGCGAACCACGAACAGCGAATATGTCTTCCCATCATCTTGATGTTTTGGGCAATTCATTATGCGCCAAAGAAAATGGAATGCAAATCCTCCCGCATTTTCGAGCAGCCCGACAGTTCTGCTCGTTGCGCCTCATCGCGCTTATGTGAGGTTCAGCAAGCCGGACAACTTGTCCCAGCCTCGCGAATTGGCCTCGCTGTCGGGCGCTTCCTCCGTGGTGAACCTCGCGGTGCTATGCAAGCTCTTGCGCCGCCAGCGGCTGTTGCGCCTTCTGCAGCAGCTGCAGCACCGCCACGTCGGCTTCCGAGGCGTCGTTGCGACGCAGACGGACGCGTTGGCGCAATGCAGCTTGTTCCGCATGCAGCGATGCGATGGCGAACGGCGCGGCCATGTCCTGCGCAAGCTCGCGGAACGTCTCGCGCTCTTCGCGCTTGAGGAAGGCGGCATCCACGATCACGGTGAACCCCGCCGCCAGCAGCTCACGCGCCAGTTCGTGCAGGCGCGCATAGGTTCGCCGCGTCGCCTCCGGGCTGTAGATGTCGCCGCCGCGCGCCGCGCTGCTTTCCAGCATGCCCAGTCCGAAGATGCGTTTGCGCTCGACATCGGAGCGGATGCGGATGGCCCCCATCTGCTCCAGCGCCAGTTGCGAGAAAGTGGTCTTGCCGGAACCGGGCAGGCCGTGCGTGATGATCAATGCCGGGCGGCGCTGCTCCAGGAATTGCCGCGCCAGCGCCAGGTAACTGCGGCATGCCGCCAGTTCGGCCGACCTCGCGCGTTTGGAGGTGTCCGCTTGCCCTGCTCGGATGGCACTGACCTTGGCGCGCACCGTGGCGCGATAGGCAAGGTAGAAGCGCAGCACGGACACCCCGGCGTAATCGCCGCTCGCCTCCAGGCAGGCATTGAGCAAACGCCACGCATATCCCGGATGGTCGCGGTGCAGCAGATCCATCACCGTGAAGGCGATCTCGCTCATCACGTCTATCCAGCGCAAAGCGGGATTGAACTCGATGCAGTCGAAGGGAACGGGCTCGTCTCCGTCGAGCACGATGTTGCCGAGATGCAGATCGCCGTGGCATTCGCGCACGTGCCCTTGGGCAAGGCGCGCCTCGAACGTCTTTGCACATGCAGCGTGTTCGGCTTCGGTGGCCGTCTTCAGCGCCGCAACACTCGCCCTGTCTGCGGCATCGGTCAGTTGCAGGTGCAACTGCTCGAAATTCTGCAGCGCTGCCGCGCGAACAGATGCAGCGGTGCCGAATACCGAATCGGCTCCTGCCGCGGGCACGCCGGAGTGGAAGCGAGCAATGGTGGCAGCCAGACGGTCGATATGTCGCGCCGTCACCTTGCCGCGCGCGAGCAGGCTATCCATCAGTCTGGCGGACGCGAAGCGGCGCATTCTGACCGCGTATTCGATGGCCGGTTGCGCGTCGAACACCGGACCGTCCGGGCTGCCGCCGATGGGCACGGTATCGAGATAGATATCGGGTGCGGTGCGCCGGTTGAGCCTGATCTCCTCGTCGCAACAGAAGCGCCGCGCATCCAGTCCGGAGTAGTTGAGGAACCCGAGGTCGAGCGCCTTCTTGATCTTGTAGGCATAGTCCCCGGCCAGCAGCACCCACGAGATATGCGTCTCGATCACCTGCACGCTCTTCGCCGCATGCGGATAGCGGTGCGGATCGCGCAGTGCGGCGATGAGTCTCTGCTGGTTCGTGTAACTGCGAGTATCACTCATCGTTTGGCGTTATCACCCGAACACAACCATCCGGCGGCGCTCCCGACTGCATCGGCCGCGATCGACAGCCCCATCTTACCAAATGCCATTTCCTGCACTACTCGATGACGATGTCGAGGCTTGCGCTGACGATCTCCCCCAACCGCTGCACCACTTGCGCCGGTTCGGCCTCTGCCCGGTGCAACACCAAGCCGACGTTCGGCAGCGCAGGCAATCCATCGATTATGCGAAGCGACTCCGGCAATCCGGCGCGGGTGCGGACGGTGACGCCGAGTCCCGCCCCTACCGCCGCCCATATACCGCTCAGGCTGGAACTGGTGAAAGCAATGCGCCAAGGGATGTTTGCGCGATCCAGCGCGGCGGTGGCGGCGCTGCGCATCAGGCAGGGCGCTTCAAAGACCGCCAGCGGCACCGGCTCGCCCGGCATGAGGCAAGGCATCTTGTCGGCCGCCGCGCCTATCCATGACATGGGCAGTTGCGCCAGCAATTCGCAGTGCGGCGAGCGTTCGCCGGAATCCCACGCCAGCGCGAGATCGAGCTTGCCGGTGCGCACCAATTCAAGCAATTCGGCATTGCGTGCCACTCTGGTTTCAATGCGCACTCTTGGATGGGCGCGGGCAAAATCGCCGAGTATCCGGGTGAGCAAATTCTCGCCAAAGTCTTCCTGCAATCCGATCCTGACCCACCCTTCGAGATCGACGCCGCGCACTGCTGCGGCGGCCTCGTCGTTGAGTTCGAGCAGGCGCCGCGCATAGGCGAGCAGCATTTCGCCCGTCGGGGTCAATGCCAACCCGCGCCCGGATTTTCGCAGCACCGGGGCGCCGGCCTGCTCTTCCAGTTTCTTGAGTTGCGCGCTGACGGCGGAAGTGGAACGCCCGAGGCGATCCGCCGCCCGCGCGAAACTGCCCAGCTCGACGCCAGTGACAAAGCCGCGCAATACATCCAGATCGAAATCTATCCGCCCCATATCACCATCCTGTTTTTCGGGATTATTGGTTCGATATTTTCCAATATTCGGAACAGTCATGCACAGATATATTTCTCTTCCAATCGAACTCCCCAGGGGACATGCAAATGAAGACCACGCTAACCAGAACGGCCAAGCGCTTGCTGCTCACTTGCCTTGTCCAGAACCTTTCCGCCCATGCGCAGGAGACCGTCGTGTCCGCAGCGCCATCGGTGTCACGCAAAGATTTGCTTTCCGCCAAACTCGCCCAAGTCCGCCCGCTGGCAAGCGTCGAGGCCAAGGAGATCGTATTGGGTCCTGGGCTTCACGCGCCGCTGCACCTGCATCCTTGCCCGGTTGTCGGTGTGGTGATGGAAGGCGGCATCGCATTCCAGATCGAAGGCGAACCTGTGCAACGGCTCAAGGCCGGCGATACGTTTTACGAACCGGCAAATGCGCGGGTTGCGCGTTTCGACAACGAAGGCGCAATCCCGGCGAAGTTCGTCGCATTCTATTTGCTCGATGACGACAGGCAGGAATTGATCCGCCTGCTGCCGCAGTGAACACACTTATTTCTTCACAGGAGACCAACATGCCCATCCTCAACATCAAAGTCAGCGCCAAAAAATCGCCCGGAATGACGCGTGCCATTTCAAAAAAGTTGTTTGAACTCACCGGGCGCATCCTGAAAAAGAAGCCGGACGTCACCTCCATTGCCATTTCATACATTGATCCCGGCGATTGGGTCGTAGGCGGCAAGACATTGGCAGAGCTTGGCAAGGCCAGCATCTATTTCGACATCAAGATTACGGACGAGACCAATACCAAGGCTGAGAAGGCGCAGTACATCACGGAATCTTTCGCGGCATTTCACGAGCTGCTGGGCGATCTGCATGAAGTCAGTTACATCCACGTGGAAGACGTGCGCGCTGCCGCCTATGGCTACGGCGGACTGACGCAGGAGTATCGATTCCAGCACTAGCGCCCAATGTGCTCGGTTTTGCGCTTCGCTTGCCCGCCATTGCGGAAAGCACGGAATGACCTTTCGGTCATGGAAGAGTGCAAGTCGGCCTGACAAAAAGCACAATCTGCATTATCGTAACCGGCAGTTGGTTCAATCTGACGCTGATCGGGGGACGCATGGTAGATGAGACGCTGAAACGTTTGCTGGATGCGGAAGCGAAAGCCGAACAGATCGTCAAGCGCGCGGACGAGGAACGCCAGGCGATCATCGAGCAGGCCAAACACGATGCCCGTCTGGCGGAACAGCTGCATGCCGAACGCATGGCCGAGCTCCACGCCTCCTTCCTCGCCCAGGCCGAACAACGGGCACAACAGACCATCACCGCATTGCAGCAGCGCCATGACGAACAGGCACGGACCCTGCGCATCTCGGCGCAACGCAACGAACAGCAGGCGCTGGCCGAAACCGTCGCCCTGCTAACCGGCACGGACCGCGCATGAGCGCCGCGCAATACGCCTACCTCAACACCCGCATCAGCCTGTATGCCGGTCAGCTGCTCGGCCTCGACCGGCTCGACGCATTGATCGACCACCCCTACGCCAAGGACGGGAGCGATGCCGCGCAGACTGCGGCAGCCCAATACGCCGGCGATCTCGACCAGAGCAACGTGACGATATTGCTCAGGGAACTGTCCGTGCTGATCCGCCCGCTGTCGGGTTCGGCGCGCGAACTGCTTAGCTACTGGGCGCACCGCTTCGAACTCGGCAACCTCAAGACCATCATGCGCGGCAAGATGGCCAACCAGCCGCAGGCGGCGATCGAGGAACAACTGCAGGACATGGGCACCTTCACCAGCCTGCCCATCGCCGAGCTGCTGCAGAGCGACACGCCCGCGGAACTGCTGCGCCGCCTGGAGCAGACGCCCTACGCCGAGATCGCGCGCCAGGCGCGCCACCTGCTGGAACAGGGCGAAGCGCTGTTCGCGCTCGATGCCGCGCTGGACCGGCGCTACTTCGCGGGACTGTCGCGGCGCGGCGCGGCGATCGACGACCCCTCCAGCCAGCTGCTGCGCGCCATCGTCGGCAGCATCATCGACCGCGTGAACCTGGTGTGGCTGCTGCGCTACCGCTACGCCTACAACCTGCCGCCGGCACAGGCCTACTACCTGCTCATCCCCGCCAGCCACCGCCTGCAGTCGCAGCAGTTGCAGCAATTGGCGCAATGCGCCACCTTCGAAGAGGCCATCGCCAGCCTGCCCGCCCCGTTCGACCGGATACTGGCGGGCGTGCGCAACACCACCGAAGTGACGCTGAGAATGGAACAGGAAGGCTGGCGCATCGCCAACCACGCATTGCGCCACAGCAGCTTCAACGTCGCGCGCGCCCTCGCCTACATGATGCTGCGCGAGCGCGACCTGCGCCGGCTGCGCGCCATCGTGCGCGGCCGCGACATGCGCATGGACGCCCCCATGATCCGCACCGCGCTGGGGCTGGATGGGAACGAGCAGGGAGTGCATTAAGTGTTCAAGCCAGAAAATCGATTTACCTCCGCATCCCCTCTCCCTTGCAGGGAGAGGGCTAGGGAGAGGGTAGAAACGTTACCGTCAAGAATCCCCTCTTCCCAGCCCTCTCCCCAGCCCTCTCCCGCAAGCGGGCGAGGGAGCGAATACGGAAGGCAATCTGCAACTCCTGCGAACGAAGGAGTGCACTGAATGTTCAAGCCCCTGCCCATGTTGCGCATCGAATTGAGCCTGCTAAAGGACGACGCTCCGCAGGCATCCCTGCTGCTCGCCAACTACGGCAACTTCGATCCCGAGTTCAGCGAGGCCACGCCCGAGCAGCTCCCGGAATTGCCGGGCGAATCCTACCGCAAGGCTTATGCCGAAACCCGCGCCCACCTCGACAAGATACTGGCCCACTACGAGATCGCGGCGCCGCAGACTGTGGATGCGCCGATGCAGCAGGTCGAGCGGCAAGAACTGGCGGAGATCGGCGCGCGGCTGAAGAATGTGTGGGACAACTGCTCCGAAGAACAGGAGCGCCTGCGCGAGCTGCGCGAAGAGCACCGCCGCACCGCACAGTTGCTCAGGGCGCTCGACCAGTTCATGGACATCAGCATCGACCTCTCCCTGCTGCAGAAGAAGAGCGCGCTGCTGGATGTGCGCGTCGGCACGCTGTCCAGCGCGAACGTGCAGCGTTTCGAGGAAGCGCTCGGCCTGGCCGGCTACGTCGCCATCCGTTTCTTCAGCAGCGAAGAACAGGTGCACCTGATCATCGCCGGTGCCAGCGCCCAGGCGCACGAGATCGAGCGCGTGCTGCAGGCCGCAGGCTGGCGCAGCATGGACGTTCCCGCCGAGTTCCACGGCCGTCCGGTCGAGGTGCGCGATGAACTGAGCGAACGCTTTGCCCGGCTGGGCGAACAGCTGGCGGAGCTGGATGCGCGCCGCCGCGCCGAACCGACGCAGGGAAAACTGCGCGAACGCCTGCTCGATGCGGCGCATGTTCTGGCGCGCGCAGCACCCTACGCCGACCTGGCCGGCCTGATGCGCGGCCGCGGCAGCCTCGCCACGGTGAGCGGCTGGGCGCCCCGCGAGCAGTTGCCGCAACTGCGACAGATGCTGACGCAAAACTTCGGCACGCGCTTCGCGCTGCATGCGCGCGATCCCCGCGACGACGAGCGCCTGCAGGTGCCCTCGGCCATCCGCCACCACCGCTGGCTGCAGCCGTTCGCCAACCTGGTGCTGAACTACGGCGTGCCGCGCTACGGCGAGATCGATCCCACCGTGCTGTTCGCAATCAGCTTCGTGCTGATGTTCGGCATGATGTTCGGCGACGTCGGCCACGGCATCGTCATCGCCCTCGCCGGTTTCGCATTGCGCCGCCGCATCAAGCACTATGCGGCACTGGCCATCGCCATCGGCGCCAGTTCCACAGTGTTCGGCCTGCTCTACGGCAGCGTGTTCGGCTACGAGCACCTGCTGCCCGCGCTGTGGATGTCGCCGCTGACAGACCCCATGCGCATGCTGGGCGTGGCGCTGGGCTGGGGCGTCGGTTTCATCCTGCTCGCCACCCTGCTCACCATACGCAACCGCATCGCCGATGGCCGCCTGCGCGAAGCGCTGCTGGACAGCCACGGCGCGGCGGGCCTGCTGCTGTATGTGGGACTGCTGACCGGCGCCTGGCGTTACGCGAGCGCGGGAGTGCTGGATAGCATTACCGTACTGATGGTGTGCATCGCCCTCGCCGCGATGTTCACCCACGCCTGGCAGCACAACCGCGGTTCAGCGCCTTCGCAGAAAGGTTGCTGATCGTGCTGATGGAAGGTTTCGAGTCGGTCATGGCCTACATCTCCAACACGTTGTCGTTCCTGCGCCTTGCCGCGTTCAGCCTCAACCACGTGGCACTATCCATCGCCATTTTCACCGTGGCGGACATGCTGCAGACGACGGGATACTGGCTGACGGTGGTGCTGGGCAACCTCTTCATCCTCGTGCTGGAAGGCGCCATCGTGGCGATCCAGACGCTGCGCCTGGAATACTATGAAGGCTTCTCGCGCTTCTTCGGCGGCGATGGGCGCGAGTTCCGTCCGCTCACGTTGGGGAGCAGGAGAGAGTTGGCGATTAGGATTTAGAAAGAAGATAAATGACAGTTTTGTCCTGCATGGATATTCAGGCGTGCCCTTAAAATTGTGATGTTTAAGAAAGGCGGCAGCATGCTTAGAACTATCTTGATGATGCTACTAACTGTCGTATGTAGTAGTGCGACGGCAGATGATTGGGTTCAAGACCCTGATCATCCTGCCCCAAAACAACCGGTGCAAACAGATCCAAAATCTTCCACGATAATGGCTGAAAAAAGCGTTGAAGAGTGTTGGTTGGAAAGTATGCCTGGTACAAAAAACGATTTTGGTGCGCGACAAAAATTCATCGAGTGTTCTAAATATGCCCCCTACGCTGGCGAAAAATCAAGCGGCTGGTTTGGAGGCAAAACAGTTAGCTGGTGCATAAAGAAATATGAAGAAGACACAGTTAGCCCATTAGCAGCACGTCTTATCTTTGTCGCTTGTAACAGACTTTACAAGAACGAATAATGACCTAAGAGAGGGGGCTTCAAACCATGGAAACGAAAGAACTCTACCCATCACTTATACAAATGGTCATTCAAGCCGAGAACATCTCTTGGGGGCGCTTCAACAATTTCTTGATGTTCAACTCGATTCTGGTTCTAGCTTGGTCAACAATATTTGCTGCAAACCTCACTTCACTCCAGCAATCGCGGACGGTTGTTCTTGTTGCGTTCTGTATTCTTGGCGCGATGAGCGGAGTTTGGTGGGCTGCTTTAGGTTCCCGTGGCAGAGCCTTCCTAGATGTGTATTTAGACGTGGCCCAAGATTTCGAAAATGACAAGACAGCATGGGTGAATGACTCTACGAATGACAAATTCAAAATTGCCAAGTTAACAAGGGATTTTCGTGATTCAACCTGCTATTCGTGGGCAGGTTCGAGAGTGTTGCTGATTGGCGGACCGCTATCTTTTACCGGCCTATATTTCATTTTGTTTTTCGTTTCATTGAAATGTTGAAAGATTTGTATTGAAGCCACAGCTAGAGTAATCACAACAAGAGAGGACCACCATGAACTGGCTCACCGCAATCGTCACCCTGAATCAGCGTCCCTTCGCAGGGTATTGACTATGGACCTCATTAGGCCTTTCTTACCTTTTGTGGCGGTCGCCCTGGTGCTCACACTCGTGGTCGATATCTTCTTACTGATGGGCCTCGGCTTTAGCCGCGTCGAGACCTCAGTTGCTATTGCCTTTCCCATCTTGTTCGGGTGGGTGCTTGGCGGATTCGTGCCCGAGCGGTACTGGGGATCTTATTTCACCCTGTCTTGGCTTATGGTGCTTGCCGCCCCTTTTACCCTCCGCATCGCCAAGGGTTCTATGACAGCCCAGCCGTACCTCGTCATCTTTGTCATACTGTTCGCGACCGGCTGCATGTTTGCAACGCAATCTCTGCGCATGTTGTCGCGCCTTGATAAAAGCGAAGACCGGGACTAGACGCATTGCGCAGCTGGATGAATCACTGAAGTAGTCATAACAAGAAAGGACCAACCATGAACTGGCTCATCGCAATCATCGCCCTCAACCTGCTGCTCACGCTGGGCCTGGGCGCCTATCTGGAATTCCGCCCGCTGACTGATGGCGCGCGCGCGCAGCGCTGGTGGAAGGGCACGCTGGGCACTAACCTGCTGGTGTTCGTCTCTGCCAGCATCGGCGCGCTGCTGCTGGGCATCGACAATGCCATGGCACAGGAGGCGGCCGCGCCCCATGGCGAGATATCGGTCGGCCTCGGGCTGGCGCTGCTCGGCGCGGGGTTGCCGACGGGGCTTGCAGCCTTCGGCGCCGGCCTTGCCGTGGGACCGGTCGGCGCTGCCTCGCTCGCGGTCATCGCGGAGAAGCCGGAGATGTTCGGGCGCACGCTGATCTATCTGGGACTCGCGGAAGGGATCGCGATCTACGGTCTGGTGGTGACTATCCTGCTGCTGGGAAGGATCGCGTGATTACGAGCCACTCACTCAAACCCCTCCCTTGCGCGGCAAGGTATCTGCTCACGTCCCCTCGCCCGCTTGCGGGAGAGGGTTAGGGAGAGGGGGAGTCGTTGATGAAAGAATATTCTTTCCGTGTTGCCCTCTCCCCCAGCCCCTCTCCCGCAAGCGGGCGAGGGGAGTTGAACGGTGAGTCACAGGATGCATGGGTACCCAAGGGGAAGGATGTTCAGTTACTGAGGTGTTGTATATGACTACTGTCCCGCAATCCACCCTCGCCCCCGCGCGCATGATCGCGCTGGGCAGCGCCGCGCTGATGGAAGGGTTCGCGCTGATCGGCTTCGAGACCCATGCCGATCCCACACCCGAGAGCATCGAGGAGCTGCTGCAGGAATTGCTGCGCACGCAGCAGTCCGCGCTGATCGTCATCGAGCAGAGCCTGGCACTGCATCCCGGCCGCCACCTGCAACGCGCGCAGCGCGAAGGCGGCCGCATCGTCATCACCGAGATACCGGAGATAGGGATGTCGGGCAGCTACCACTCGCGCGTGGAAAGCCTGGTGCAGAGCCTGCTCGGGCCCGCCGCACTGGAGGGACAGGAATGAGCGACACCAGCGACATTTCCGGCCTCGAAGCCGCACTGGCGGAGCGTGCCAGCAAACAGGCCGAAGAACATCTCGCCGGCGGCCGCCAGGCGCGCGAACGCATACTCGCGGAAACGCAGGAACGCCTGCGCATCGAGAAAGAGCGCGAAGTGCTCACCGCCAAGGCGCGCGCCGAACGCGCTTACCAGCAGCAGGTGCAGGCGGCGGAACTCGACCTGCGCGCCGAACTCGACCGCCTGCGCCGCGACCTGTCCGATGCCACGCTCGCCAAGCTGCCCGCCAGCCTGAACGCGCTCATGGCGGACGAGACGCGTTACCTGCCGCTGCTGCGGAACTATCTGCGCGAGGCGGCACAGGCGATCGAACGCGACGAACTCGTGGCGCAGTTCAACGCCCGCGACCTGCAGCGCGTGCAGAAAGGACTGGGAGAAATTCGCCCAGCGAAGCCGCGCCCGGCAAGCAACTGAAGCTGTCGCCGGATCCGCTGGACTGCAGCGGCGGCGTGCTGGTCATCAGTGCGGGCCGCGACATCCGTTTCAACAACACCTTCGAGGGGCGCATGGAAAGGATGGAAGAGACATTGCAGGGCGCGCTCGCCGAACGGCTGATGCCACAATCCGGAGAACAACAGAATGGGTAAGGTCGTCGAGGTCAACGGGCCGCTGGTCACGGTCGAACTGGCCGATGTGCGCACCGGCGAGCAGGTCAGGATCGGCCGCCTGAACCTGAGCGGCGAAGTCATCGCGCGCCACGGCGAACGCGCGCTGGTGCAGGTGTACGAGCCGACCGAATCGCTGCGTCCCGGCGAACCGGTCGAAGCGCTCGGCCATCCGCTGTCGGTGGAGCTCGGCCCGGGCTTGCTGGGCGGCATCTTCGACGGCGTGCAGCGCCCGTTGCTGGAGCACGCGAAACAGCACGGCGATTACATCCCGCGCGGCGTGCACATCCCGCCGCTGGACCGCAGCAAGCTGTGGCGCTTCGAACCCAATCCCGATCTCAAGACCGGCACCTGCATCGAATCCGGCGCGGTGCTGGGCAGCGTGCAGGAGACCGCGGCCATCCTGCACCGCATCCTGGTGCCGCCCGGCATGGGCGGCGAACTGGTGGAGATGTTCCGCCGCGAGCGACGTCACGGTGGACGCCGTGGTGGCGCGCGTGCGCACCGGCCATGGCGCCATCGAGGAGCTCAAGCTGTTCCACCGCTGGCCGGTGCGCACGCCGCGCCCCTACCGCCAGCGCGACGATGCCGTGGCGCCGCTGCTCACCGGGCAGCGCATCCTCGACACCTTCTTCCCGCTGGTGAAGGGCGGACGCGCCGCCGTGCCCGGCCCGTTCGGCGCGGGCAAGACCATGGTGCAGCAGCAGATCGCGCGCTGGTCGGACGCCGACATCGTGATCTATGTCGGCTGCGGCGAGCGCGGCAACGAACTGGTGGACATCCTCGAAAGTTTCCCCAAGCTCACCGACCCCAACACCGGCCGCTCGCTGATGGAACGCACGCTGCTGGTGGCGAACACTTCCAACATGCCGGTGGTGGCGCGCGAAGCCTCGATCTATGTCGGCGTCACGCTGGCCGAGTATTACCGCGACCAGGGCTACGACGTGGTGATGGTGGCCGACTCCACCAGCCGCTGGGCCGAAGCCTTGCGCGAGGTGGCCGGACGCCTCGGCCAGATGCCGGTGGAGGAAGGCTATCCCGCCTATCTCGCCTCGCGCCTCGCCGCCTTCTACGAGCGCGCGGGACGCGTGCAGACGCTGGCCGGCGGCGACGGCTCGATCACGCTGATCGGCGCAGTGTCGCCGCCCGGCGGCGACTTCTCCGAACCGGTCACCGGCCACACCAAGGAGATCGTCAAGACGTTCTGGGCACTGTCCAAGGAGCTCGCCGACGCGCGCCACTATCCCGCAGTGGACTGGGTGGAGAGCTTCTCCGGCTATGTCGCGAGCTGCGCCGGCTGGTGGGCCGAGCATGTCGATCCGCGCTGGGAAGCGCACCGCGCAGCGGCCTTGGGCATCCTGTCGCAGGCCGAGGAACTGGCGCGCATCGTCAACCTGGTCGGCCCCGAGGCGCTGTCGCCGCAACAGCGCTGGGCGCTGGAGGGCGTGGCGCTGTTCCGCGAAGGCGTGCTGCAGCAGAGCGCGCTCGACCCGGTGGACAGCTATTGCTCGCCGCAAAAACAGTTCGCCCTGCTCGACCAGATGTTGAGCATCTACCGGCAGGGATCGCAGTTACTCGACTTCGGCGTGCCGGTGCAGGAACTGCTGCGCCTGCCGCTGCTGGCCGAGGCACAACGCCTCAAGGGCAGCTACAGCAACGAGCAACTGGATGAACTGCGCAGCTTCGCCGCGCGGGCCAACGGCGAGTTCGAGCGCCTGCGCGGCGAATACGCGCAGCATGGAAAGGCGGCGGGATGATGCCACTCGAAAGACTTCACGATGCAGAGAAACAAGACTCCCCTCTCCCGCTTGCGGGAGAGGGGCCGGGGGAGAGGGTGAAGGTACTGAGCAACGCCAAGTCCCTGCGCACAAACCAAACTGAAGCCGAGCAACGGCTCTGGTACCACCTGCGCGCCCATCGCTTCATGGATATGAAGTTCAAGCGGCAAAAGCCCTTGGGTCGCTATATCGTGGACTTCATATGCATGGAGCAACGATTGATCGTTGAGCTGGACGGCGGACAGCATCAGACAGAACAAGCCGCATACGACCAGCAGCGGGATGCGTGGCTACGCGGTGAAGGTTATACGGTGCTGCGGTTCTGGAACAACGATGTGATGCAGAATCTGGAGGGGGTACTGAAACAGATTCGTGGCACGCTCGCCCTCTCCCCCACCCCTCTCCCGCAAGCGGGCGAGGGGAGTAAGTGTAGCGTGGTTACAGGATGAGCCTCCTCTTCACCAATCCCCTCGCCCGCTTGCGGGAGAGGGTTAGGGAGAGGGAGCGGACCGAAAGGGGTATGCATGAGTGACAAAGAATACCGTCTAGCCTCCGCCGCCCGCAGCGGCCTGCTCTACATGCGCGGCGTGCCGCGGCGTGGCGCTGGGCGACCGCGTGGTGGTGCGCGACCACAGCGGACGGCGGCGCAACGGGCAGGTGATCCGCACCTCGAACGAACTGGTGCTGATCCAGGTGCTGGAAGGCACCGACAATCTCGACCTCGAACGCACCTGGGTGCGCTTTCTCGACCAGCCGTTCGAGATCGCGCTGAGTCCCGATCTGCTGGGGCGCGTGTTCAACGGCCTGGGCCAGCCGCGCGACGACCGCCCGCCGCTGTATTCCAAGCTGAAGCGCAACGTCAACGGCGCGCCGGTGAATCCCGCCGCACGCGCCTATCCGCGCGAGTTCATCCAGACCGGCCTGTCGGCGGTGGACGGGCTCAACTCGCTGGTGCGCGGGCAGAAGCTGCCGATCTTTTCCGGCTCTGGTCTGCCGCACAACCGGCTGGCCGCGCAGATCGTGCGCCAGGCGCGCCTGCCCGGCGAGGAGTCGCACTTCGCCGTGGTGTTCGCGGCGATGGGCGTGTCCTACTCCGACGCGCATTTCTTCCGCGAGACCTTCGCCGACAGCGGCGTGCTGCGCAACGTGGTGATGTTCCTCAACCTCGCGGACGAGCCCGCCATCGAGCGCCTGATCCTGCCGCGCGCGGCGCTGACCGCGGCGGAATACCTCGCCTTCGATCTCGACATGCATGTGCTGGTGGTGATGACCGACATGACGCACTACGCCGAGGCGCTGCGCGAGGTGGCCACCGCCAAGGGCGACGTGCCTGCGCGCAAGGGTTATCCCGGCTACCTCTATTCCGACCTGGCCGACATCTACGAGCGCGCCGGGCGCATCCGCGGCAAGCCCGGCTCCATCACCATGATGCCGGTGGTCTCGATGCCCAGCGACGACATCACCCATCCCATCCCCGACCTCACCGGCTACATCACCGAGGGACAGCTGGTGCTCTCCCGCACGCTCAACAGCGCCGGCATCTACCCGCCGATGGACATCCCGCCCTCGCTGTCGCGCCTGATGAAGGACGGCATCGGCAAGGACCACACGCGCGAGGATCACGGACGCGTCGCGGGACAGATCTACGCCTCCTACGCGCGTGCGCTGGAAGTGCGCAACCTCGCTTCCATCATCGGCGCGGAGGACCTGTCCGAGACCGACCGCAACTATCTCGCCTTCGCCGATGCTTTCGAGCGGCGCTTCGTGGGGCAGCGCGAGAACGAGGAACGCAGCATCGTCGAGACGCTCGACCTCGCGTGGGAACTGCTCTCGCTGTTGCCGCCGGAGGCGCTGACGCGCGTGGGTGTGGTGGATCTGGCCAAATACCACCACTGGCAAGGCGTGGCGGGGGAGGAGAAATGAACCTGAAAACCTCATCCTGTCCACGAAAAACACGAAATAACACGAACATATTCGACTTGATGCGCCGATCAACTGCATTAACCCAGCCTGAGTTGGCCACTGACTTATTTCGTGACTTTCGTGCTTTTGCGAGCTTTCGCCTTAGGGCGAAATGCCTGCTTACCCCACTTCGTGGACAACCGGGTTTCCCAGAATGAAAACCCGCCTCAAGGTGCGCCCGACCAAGAGCGTGCTGCTCTCGCTGCGGCGCCAGGTCGTGTCGCTGCAGCACGGCCACGACCTGCTCGAACGCAAACGCGAACTGCTCACGCGCCTGGTGCACCAGCGCCTGAAGAGCTACCGCGAACTGCGCGTCACGGTGCACGAGGCATTGCAGGGCGCCTACCACTGGCTGTCCATCGCCCACATGCGCATGGGCAGCACGCAGCTGCACCAGGCGGTGCTGGGGCTCAAGCCCGCGCTGTCCGTCTACATCCTGCCGCGCAGCAGTATAGGCGTCGAATATCCCACCGTGACCGTCGAGACCACGCCCATGCAGCCGGTCGGGCTGATGTGGACCGACGCCAGTTTCGACGAGGCGCGCCGGCGCATGACCGATATCGCCGCGCTGCTCGCGCAGCTGGGCGAGGCCGAGACCGCGCTGTGGCGTTTGCTCACCGAACAGCGCAAGACCCAGAAGCGCGTCAACGCGCTCAAGTACAACGTCATCCCGCGCTACCAGACCACCATCCGCTACATCGAATCGTCGCTGTCCGAGGAAGAGCGCAATACCCTGTTCCAGCTCAAGATCATGCGCAGGCAGCTGGACGCGGTCGACGGCTATCAGGACATCTCGGGTTAGACAAGGCAGGAATCCGTACGATGAGACCGAGCTTTCATCTGCACCATTCGATCCGGCACTGGCTCATCCTGGTCGCAGCCGTCGTCCTGCTCGCCGCGTGCGACAAGGCAAAAGAAGAAGCCATCCCTCCCGGCAGCCGGGTGCTGGCGCTGGGCGACAGCATCACCGCGGGAGCCGGCGTGGCTCCGGAACAAGCGTGGCCCTATCTGCTGGCGGGCCGGACGGGGTGGGTAGTGGTCAACGGCGGCGTCAGCGGCGACACCAGCGACGGCGGCCTGAAGCGCTTGCCGGCATTGCTGGAAGAAAACCAGCCGGTGCTGGTGCTGGTTGCCCTCGGAGGCAACGACATGCTGCGCCGCATTCCCCGGCAGGAAACCGTCGCCAACCTCGTGCAGATACTCGATCTGGTCAAGGCGCACGGCGCGAAGCCAGTACTGCTGGCGACGCCGCAACCTACCGTCGCGGGTGCGGTGTTTCAGCATCTGTCGCCGGCCGAGTTCTACGAACAGGTGGCCGAGGAACAGCGGGTGCCGCTGATCGAGAACGCGATCGCGGATGTCCTGTCCGATCCGGAGCTGAAAGGCGATCCCCTGCACCCCAACGTCACGGGGCACGCTCTCTTGTCCGAAAAGATTTTCGAGGAGTTGAAGGCGATCGGATACGCGCGCTAGCTTGAGGAGTTCCCCCGCCGACATCCTCACTTGAAATAAGCCTTGGTGATGTATTGCGACAGCATGCGCTCGGTGTTGAAGAACGAGGCGTTCAGCGCAATGGAATGGCGCATCACTTCGGCGTAGCGGTCCTGCTCGTTGCAGAACATGGGCAGGATGATCATCTCCAGCTTGTTATAGAGCGCAAGGGCATCCTCGGCGCGCGTCTCGTGGCTGCCCAGGCCGGCGTCCTTATCGCCGCCTATCGCCCAGCCCGTTATCCCCTCGATGCAGCCTTCGACCCACCAGCCGTCCAGTATGCTGAACGAGGGCACGCCGTTGACCGCGGCCTTCATGCCGCTGGTGCCGGACGCTTCGAGCGGGGGCTGCGGCGTGTTGAGCCAGAGGTCCACGCCGGATGTGATCAGTTTCGCCAGCTCGATGTCGTAGTTCTCCAGATAGACCAGTTTGATCCTGCCCTTGAGCACATCCTTCATCTGATGGATACGGCGGATCACCTCCTTGCCCGGTGTGTCCTGCGGATGCGCCTTGCCCGCATAGACCAGTTGCAGCGGTCCCACCCTGCGCGCGATCTCGGCGAGCCTGCCGATGTCCCAGAACAGCAGGTCGGCGCGCTTGTATTCGGCCGCGCGCCGCGCGAAGCCGATGGTGAACACATCCAGCCCCAGGCCGACGCCGGTGAGCTCATGCACTTTTGCGACGAGCGATTGTTTCGCTTCGCGGTGCGCCGACCATACGTCGCGTTTCGGGATGTTGAGCGCATAGCGCAGGCTGTTGTTGTCCTCGCGCCAGCCCGGGATGCTGTCGTCGAACATCCTGGCGATGGAGGGTGCCGCCCAGGTCGCGGCATGCACGCCGTTGGTGATGGAGTGGATGTCGTACTTCGAGAACAGCTGCTGCGTCACCTTGCCGTGCCGCTTCGCCACGCCGTTGACGTAGTGGCTGGCATCGAGGGCAAGGTAGGTCATGTCCAGCATGCCGTCCGGACAGAATTCCCGCTCGCGCTCGTAAAAGGCATCCTGATAGCCGGTGACTACGCGGTGCAGCAGCTCCAGCGGATACTTGTCATGGCCGGCGGGCACCGGCGTGTGAGTGGTGAAGATGCAGTTCGGTTTGACCAGCTGCATGAGTTCCTGCGTCACGGTGTGGCGCGTCTGCTCGTAGGCCATGTCCCACGCCTGCCGCGAAAGCTCGTGGGCAAGCTCCATGATCAGCAGCGCCGCATGCCCCTCGTTCATGTGATAGCGCCTGATCTCGCCATAACCCAGCGCGCGCAGCATCCTGACGCCGCCTATGCCCAGCACCGCCTCCTGACAAAGCCGGTAGTGCTCATCCCCGCCGTACAGGTGATCGGTAATGCCGCGATCCCATTCGGCGTTCTGCTCAAGGTCGGTATCCAGGAACAGCACCGGCACGATGGAGCCGGTGACGCCCTTCACCTCATGCTTCCATGCGCGCAAGTGGACCGTGCGCCCTTCGATCTCGATGGTGCAGGTCGGCTGCATCTCCTGCAGCAGCTCGGCCACCGGCCACTCGGCATCCTCTTCGGTCTGCCAGCCCGACGCATCGAGCTTCTGGCGGAAGTAACCTTTGCGATGCAGCAGCGACACCGCGACCATGCGTATGCCGAGGTCGGCGGCGGAGCGCACCGTGTCGCCGGCGAGTATCCCCAGGCCGCCGGCATAGGTCGGCATGGCCTCGGCGAGGCCGATCTCCATGGTGAAATAGGCGATGTAGTCCTTGCCGTCCATTACGTCCCTTCGGAGAACCAGGCGTCATTTCTGCGCCAGCCGCAGGGCGATCTGCGCGACATGCCTGCCCTGGAAGCGGGCGATGTCCAGCTCGTTCTCGCTGGGCATGCGCATGCGGTCGGTGCCGGCGAAGGTCGAAGCACCATAAGGCGAACCGCCGGTGAGTTCGGTCATCACCGTGAGTCCCTTGCAGGAATACGGCACGCCGACGATGATCATGCCGTGGTGCAGCAAGGTCGAATGGAAGGAAGTGATGGTCGTCTCCTGCCCGCCGTGCTGCGTATCGGAGCTGGTGAACACGCTGGCGACCTTGCCGATCAGCGCGCCTTCCATCCACAGCTTGCCGGTGTGGTCCAGGAAACTGCGCATCTGCGCGCACATGTTGCCGAAACGGGTCGGCGTGCCGAAGATGATCGCGTCGTATGCGCCCAGTTCGCCGGTGGCAGCGACGGGCGCCGCCTGATCCAGCTTGGCGCCCATGGCGCGGACGCGGTCTTCGGGGATGGTTTCGGGCACGCGCCGAATCGCGACCTCCACACCTTCCACCATGCGCGCCCCCTCGGCCTCCGCCTCGGCCATCCTCTCGATATGCCCGTACATGCTGTAGTAGAGAACGAGTACTTTTGCCATGGCAGGACTCCTGTATCTGAGCGTCGCAGAAGTCCAAGCGTGGGACGACCATGGCGGATTTTCAATACCGGATTCCGGGTATTTTCCGGCTACGGCTGCCGAATGCATCCACATGGAAGCGCCCCGCCCGGAGTGGGAGGGGAAATACGTATTTACCCGCATGGTCAGCCATTGCAGCGGATGACATCATTACCTTGAAAATGGTGTCATTGATCGAAAATGGAGACAACATGCCGATGCCAGACATCGATGGTGAGGGATACCTGATAGACCCGTTCAGCTGGAACGAAGATCTCGCCCGCGAATTCGCCGCACAGGAAAACATCCAGCTCACGGAAGACCACTGGGACGCCATCCAGTTCATGCGCCAGTATTACCTGGAGCACCAGATCGCGCCGGATGTGCGCCATGTCATGAAACATCTCGCGGAGAGACTGGGGCCCAAGTCGCGCAACAAGATCTTCGAACTGTTCCCCTACGGCTATGTGAAGCAGGCCTGCAGGATCGCAGGCATGAAACGCCCGCGCGCTTGGAGTACCGGCTGAGCCATCGTCCGTCCCGCTGTGCCGGTTGACTCCATGGCGCTTTGTGGTTGAATGACCGCAGAGCGCCATGAGGATGGAATCCGGGGACTGCCATGAGTGATACGCTAAGTCTGACACGTGCCGCAAAGTTGATCGGCGTTACGCGCGCCGAGTTGCAGAAGAAGATCCAGCGCGGCGAAATGATCTCCCACGACGGGATGGTCAACGTCGGAAACCTGCTGGCCTGCTATCCGGACGCGCAACTGGAAGATACCGCCGAGTCCAGACGGATCGCCCAGATCAAGGAACGTGCTTTCGGCAAACGCGTGTTCGAACGAGCCTTGCCGGACGCGGAAGTGCTGGCAGCGCGCATCACCGAACTCAGCAAGACGCTGGCGAACAGCCAGGAGCAGGTAAAGCAGTTCAATGCCTTGGTGGGCAAGCTGTGGGACAAGCTTGCCGAGATCGAACCCCAACTGGACAGAGAGGCGCGCACGGCGATGGGAGATCTGAAGACTTGGGTCAAACAGGAGGTCGAGTCGGCCATGGAGCCTGGCTTCATCAATCCCCTGGCGATCAAGGACAAGGTGCTGAGCATCTTGACCGCGCAAGTGACGGTTCTGCCGAGCAAACATGATTTCCTGGTCGAAGGGCATGACTCGCTGCTGGAAGCCGCGGTGCGTTCCGGCATACCGCTCAATTACGGCTGCAGCGGCGGCAACTGCGGTTTGTGCAAGGCCAAGGTGCTGTCGGGCGAGGTCAAGAAGACGCGCCAGCATGATTTCGTCATCCCCGAAACGGAAAAGAACCAGGGCTATATCCTGCTGTGCAGCAACACGGCCGTCAGCGATGTGGTCATCGAAGCGCCGGTGGCAGGCAGCGTGCAGGATATCCCGTTCCAGCAGATCAGCGCCCGCGTCAAAACGACGGGGCACATCAACGACGACATGGTGTTGCTGCACCTGCAGACCCCGCGCACCCAGCGTTTGCGCTTTCTGGCGGGACAGAGCGTAATGCTGCGCGTCGGAGATTCTTTCAGCGCGGAACTGCCAATCGCCAGTTGCCCCTGCGATGACCGCAACGTGCTGTTTCACATACACCGGCAAGACGGCAACCTGTTCTCCGACTATGTCTTCGATCGCCTCAAGCAGAATGACGTGGTGGAGATGGAAGGGCCGCTTGGCGAATTCATACTGCACGAAAAATCTCAGCGCCCCCTGTACTTCTTTGCGTTCGACAGCGGATTCGCGCCGATCAAGAGCTTGATCGAACACGCACTGTCGATCGAAGCGGAAACCATATCCCTGCACTGGTTCGGGTCGGTCCGGGAGGACATCTATCTGCCGAACATCGCGCATGCGTGGAAGGACGCGCTGGACAACTTCCATTATGAGGAACATGTCGCGGGCTTCGACCTGCGCTCCGCGAGCGGCAAACGCGCAGAGACGCTGCTGAAGCAGCTCGACAGCATCGTTTCCGCCGACGCGGACCTTCTGCAGGGCGACATCTATATCGCCGGCCCGGAAAACGCCGTGAGCATCGCTGAACGGTTCTTCCTGGGGAAAGGGTTGCCCAAGACACGTGTGGCAGTGGCCAGCGTGAAATGATCTCTGGGAGAACAAGATGAAAAAACATATCTGGCATCCCCTGCTCGCTTGCAGCCTCCTGATCCAGGGCTGTGCCAGCACACCCGCCGAGATACGGGAGCTCGACGAACGCGGTCAAGTCGGGATAAACCAGCCGTACCTGCAGGCCGCGTCATGCTTGTCGCGGCAGATGGACGAGGCCATCGTCTACTGGTCGCCAAAGCAGCACATGAGCCATACCCTGCGCACATACCCCGAACGGGGATATGCGGAGATCATCGGCGAACCGGGCGCAGGCGGGACCTACGTCGTGTCGCTGCAGCCCGATGGGCAGGACAGTTCAACCGCGACGATATACGTCTCCAGCCACATGGCTGCCGCGCGGGACGTCGCCGAGGACATCAGGCGAACCGCAATGAAATGCAATCGCCAGCCGGACGAACAAACGAGCGGAGCGGGTCAGGCGAACTGACCGCTCTTTCAGTCTGGAAGGACCTACCACCTGGGAGCATGGCAATGCTGACCTTCCTGAGCGTGGCCCTGTTGATCTACGGTTCCCTGCACCTCTATGCGCTCGGCAAGGTGTGGATGGCCCTGCCGCATTCAAATGGACTGGCACTGGCGCTGGTGGCGACAGGCGTCGTTCTGACCTTCTCCCCGCTGCTGGTCCATCTCCTGGAAAGACAGGGCTGGCACCGCGCGACCGTCGCCGCCGCCTGGGTGAGCTACACGTGGATGGGCTACCTGCTGCTGTTCTTCTGCATCGGCATTGCATTCGACCTCAGCCATATCCTCGCCGCCCTGCTGCGGTTCAACTGGCCGCTGAACGGGGCCATGGAGTTTCGCAGCGTCGCCCTGCTCGCCCTTGTCGCGCTGAGTTACGGCTTTGTCGAAGCGCGGCAGATACGGATCGAGGAAGTGAACATCACCACGCCCAAGCTCGCTTCCGGCAGCGTCACCATCGCGCAGATATCCGACCTGCACCTCGGCATCATGCAGGGCAATGGCTTCCTCGACCATGTCATTACCAGACTGCGCGAACTCAATCCCGACATCGTGGTGGCGACGGGCGACATCGTCGACGGCGGGGGCGACGACCTTGATGCGCTTGCCCGCCGCTTCCGCGCTTACACGCCGCCGCTCGGCGCCTACGCCGTCACCGGCAACCACGAATACTATGCCGGCCTGGAAAACTCCCTGCGCTTCCTGCGCGATGCGGGCTTCACCGTGTTGCGCGGCGAGGCGGCCAGGGCAGGCGGCATCGTGCTGGCGGGCGTGGATGATCACACCGCGATGTCTGCAGGACAACCTGCCAATCTGGATACGCGCAAGGCGCTCGCCTCCTTCGGCGCGAACGATTTCATCGTCCTGCTCAAGCACCAGCCGATGGTGGACAGCGACACGCCGTTCGACCTGCAGCTCTCCGGCCACATCCACGGCGGACAGATATTCCCTTTCGTCTATCTGACGCGGCTGACCTATCGCGTGCGCACCGGCCTCACCGAACTGGGCGATGGGCGAAGGTTGTATGTCAGCCGCGGCACAGGCACATGGGGGCCGCCGGTACGCCTGTTTGCCCCGCCCGAGATCACGCTGATAACGATAGCGAGCGAGAACGCGAAATGACATTCGCCAGATCATTATTCATCATCCTCGTGCCGGTCCTGCTGAGCTGCAGCGGCTGCAGCAAGGTCACCTTCGGCTACAACCATGCCGACTGGCTGATGCGCTACTGGATCAACGGCTATACGTCGTTCGATACGCGCCAGAAGGAGGAAATCCGGCACGAGGTGGCCGACTATATGCGCTGGCATCGCAGGAATGCGCTGCCCGAATACATCGGCTTCCTGCACGATCTGAATGGACTGGCCAATCGCGATGGCGTGCTGACCGCCGCAGACATCGTGCGCCTGCGAACGGAGAGCGGCCGGCTGTACCGGATGACCATGGCGCCATTGATACGGCCCGCCGCGCGCGTGCTGAGCACACTGGACAGCCGCCAGATAGAAGAACTGCGCGAGACGCTGGCCGACAGAAACCGCGAGCAGAAGGAGGAGACCCTCTTCGACAGCGAGCAGGAGAATCTCGCCACGCGCGCGGAACGACACATCGATGGCATCGAAGGGCTGGTCGGCCGCCTGAGCCGCGAACAGAAGAAGGCGATCAGGGAGATGAGCCTGCGCATCCCGTTCGCCACCGGGTATTACATCGAACAGCGGGAAGCGAAACAGGCGGCCCTGATCGCACTGCTGAACGAGCATGCGGGCGAAGACAGGATCGCCGCATTGTTCCGGCAATGGATAGAAACGCCGGACGCTTCCTGGTCGCCGCAGCAAAAGCAGGCCATCGAGGCCTACGAGAGCGCGATGAACGAAATGAGCGCCCGGATATTCGACCTGATGACGCCCCACCAGAAGGACCATATTCGCAAAAGGCTAGCGAACTATATCGACGCTTTTGAGGAACTCCACTCGGCGACCGAAACGGTAGACACTGCCCACGAGCCCCGATGATCGTTGCGGCGTTATACTGAACGGAGAAGACTGTTCCTGGCGTAGCGTGGCTGTGTGGCCATGACAATAGTGGAAGGGATAGACACATGAGCACTCATCAAGTCACCCCCCTGTCTCCCGATGAACTCAGGCGCATCCACGCCTACTGGCGCGCGTGCAACTACCTCGCCGCCGGCATGATCTATCTGCGCGACAACCCGCTGCTGAAGGAGCCGCTTCAGGCCCGAACACATCAAGAAGCGCCTGCTCGGCCACTGGGGCTCCAGCCCCGGCCTGGCCTTCACTTACATCCACATGAATCGGCTGATCGTCAAATACGATCTGGACGCGATCTTCATGGCGGGCCCGGGACACGGTGCGCCCGGCGTGCTGGGGCCGGTGTATCTGGAGGGCACCTACAGCGAGGTGTACCCGAACAAGGGCGAGAACGAAGAGGGCATGCGCGATTTCTTCAAGGAATTCTCCTTCCCGGGCGGCATCGGCAGCCACTGCACTCCGGAGACGCCGGGCTCCATCCACGAAGGCGGCGAGCTCGGCTACAGCGTGTCGCACGCGTTCGGCGCAGCGTTCGACAACCCCGACCTCATCGTCACCGTGGTGGTGGGCGACGGCGAAGCCGAGACCGCGCCGCTCGCCACCTCCTGGCATTCCAACAAATTCCTCAACCCCATCCGCGACGGCGCGGTGCTGCCGGTGCTGCATCTCAACGGCTACAAGATCAACAACCCGAGCATACTCGCGCGCATCCCGCACAAGGAGCTGGAGAACCTGTTCAAGGGCTATGGCTGGACGCCCTACTTCGTCGAAGGCAGCGAACCCGAAGCCATGCACCAGGCCATGGCCACGACGATGGAACGCTGCGTGCTCGAGATCCGCCGCATCCAGTATGAAGCGCGCAGCAGCGGCAATCTGCTGCGCCCGCACTGGCCGATGATCGTGCTGCGCTCGCCCAAGGGCTGGACCGGCCCGAAGGAAGTGGGCGGCAAGAAGGTGGAGAATTTCTGGCGCGCGCATCAGGTGCCGATCAGCGACGTGAAGACGTCCGAGAACTTCGCCAAGCTGGAGGAATGGCTCAAGAGTTACCGCGCGTCCGAACTGTTCGACGCGAACGGCACGCTGCTGCCCGAGCTGAAGGCGCTGGCGCCGAAGGGCAATCGCCGCATGAGCGCGAACCACCATGCCAACGGCGGCCGCCTGCGCAAGGCGCTGCACATGCCCGACTGCATGGAAAATGCGGTCGAGGTGAAGAAACCGGGCACCGGCGTGGCCGAGAACACGCGCCCGCTGGGCAAGTTCCTGCGCGACATCATGCGCGCCAACATGACGAACTTCCGCGTGTTCGGCCCGGACGAGACCAGCTCGAACAAGCTGGACAACGTGTACGAGGCGAGCAAGAAGACCTGGCTGGCCGACTACCTGCCGGAAGACGCGGGCGGCGGCGAACTGGCGCCGGACGGGCGCGTGATGGAGATGCTGTCCGAGCACACGCTGGAAGGCTGGCTCGAAGGCTATCTGCTCACCGGACGCCACGGCTTCTTCTCCACCTACGAAGCCTTCGCCCACGTCATCGACTCGATGTTCAACCAGCACGCCAAGTGGCTGGCGATGGCGCGCGACGTGCCGTGGCGCGCGCCGGTCTCTTCGCTCAATCTGCTCATCACCTCCACCGTATGGCGCCAGGACCACAACGGCTTCACCCACCAGGACCCCGGCTTCCTCGACGTGGTGGTGAACAAGAGCCCGAAGGTGACGCGCATCTATTTGCCGCCCGACGCCAACTGCCTGCTGTCGGTCGCCGAGCATTGCCTGCAGAGCACCAACTACATCAACGTCATCGTGTGCGACAAGCAGAAGCACCTGCAGTATCTGGACATGGACGCCGCCATCAAGCACTGCACCAAGGGCATCGGCATCTGGGACTGGGCGAGCAACGACGACGGCGGCGAACCGGACGTGGTGATGGCCAGTGCCGGCGACGTGCCGACCAAGGAAGCGCTGGCGGCAGTGGCACTGCTGCGCAATCACTTCCCCAAGCTCAGGATACGCTTCGTCAACGTGGTGGACCTGTACAAGCTCTCGCCCGCGAGCGAGCACCCGCACGGCCTCAGCGACCGCGATTTCGACAGCCTGTTCACGCTCGACAAACCGGTGATGTTCAATTTCCACGGTTATCCCTGGCTGGTCCACCGTCTCGCCTATCGCCGCAACAACCACCGGAATTTCCACGTGCGCGGCTACAAGGAAAAGGGCGGCATCAACACGCCGCTGGAATTGGCGATCCTCAACCAGATCGACCGCTTCAGCCTGGTGATAGACGTCATCGACCGCATCCCCGCGCTGCATGTGGCGGGAGCGCACGTCAAAGAGAAGATGCTGAACCGGCAGATCGAGTGCCGCAGTTATGCACACGAACACGGCGTGGACCTGCCCGAGGCGGACAGCTGGACGTGGCCGCCCCTGCTGACGATCAAGTAAGACGATGCCGACCGTCCTCACCATCAACAGCGGCTCATCCTCCATCAAGGCCAGCCTGTTCGCCGCGGACGGCGCGCGCCGCAACTTCCGCTACGACCATCTGCGCAACCATGCGCCCGCCTTCGATGAACTGATGCGCGACCTGGCCGGCCACGAGCCCGACATCGTCGGCCATCGTTTCGTGCACGGCGGCGAGATCGTCGATGCCGCGCGTCTGGTGGATGACACCGAACGCGCGCGCCTGCAGGACATCGTCTACCTCGCTCCGTTGCACCTGCCGGGCAACTTGCTGGGCCTCGATCTTTGCCGGGAGCGTTTCGACGTGCCGCAGGTCGCCTGCTTCGACACCGCCTTCCATGCCACGCTGCCCGAACTGGCAAAGCGCTTGCCCATCCCGCAGGAACTCGGCCTGCGCCGCTTCGGATTCCACGGACTCAATTACTCGCATGTCGCGACCAGGCTCCCCGATATCCTGGGCGATGCCGCGCGCGGCCGGATCGTCGTCGCGCATCTCGGCAGCGGTGCGAGCCTGTGCCTGCTGGAAGATCTGAGATCGGTCGACACCACCATGGGCTACACGCCCGCGGGCGGCATCGCGATGGGCACACGCAGCGGCGACCTCGACCCCGGCGTGATGCTGGAACTGGCCAAGCGTTACGACGCCGCGCAACTAAGCGACATCGTGTTCCACAAGATGGGATTGCTTGCCTTGTCCGACGGCGAGAGCAGCGAGATGCGCGACCTGCTCGCCAGCAGCAGTGCGCAGGCAAGATTCGCTGTCGAATTCTTTTGTCGTGAGGTGCGTGCCGCCATCGGCAGCCTGGCCGCGAAAGCGGGCGGCATAGACGCGCTCATCTTCACCGGCGGCATCGGCGAGCACGCTCCTCCGATACGCGAGGCAATCTGCAGCCCGCTGGGATTTCTTGGATTCTCTCTGGACAGTAGCGCCAACAGCGCCGCATCACAGCGGATAGAGCGCGCCGGCTCCAAGCCGATACTGGTCATCCCCGCCGATGAAGAAGCGATGATCTACCGGCTTTGCCAAACCGTCTGGCTGTAGGATGGGTTGACGAAGGATACCCATCATGAAGCGGACAGGATCGCGCTACTCAGGCGGTCATCCTAATCGATATCAACCCGACGAACCTGGATATTCAGCTTCGATTTCTTCTCTTTTGAGAAGACGCCGCCCTTTTCTACGACCCTTTGTACGACCAGTTGCACAACGCTTCCGGGCTGGCCGCGCAGTTTCATGATCTTTTCGCCGTAGGATTTGATCTGCACCAGATCTGTGCCATCGACAGAGATGATCTCGTCTCCGTATTCCAGTCCGGCGGCTGAATCCTTGTTGGTGCTGACAATAAGGGTACCCTCTCCTGTTTCAGCAACGGAGGCCTTGAGCCCGCCTTTCTCCAACGGCCCCATCAGGATCGTTTCCATGGTCATCTCCCCGGTTGGCGACACCTCATCGCAGCGCACTTTGGAGCTGGCGAATATCGTGTCATTCCGGTTCATGATCACTTTGAACTTCATCTTCTTCATCTTCAGGAGAATTCGCCCCTTGTCCAGGCTTCCTTCCACCTGGTTATTCTCGCCCGGAAGCGCACACCATTCTGATGAAGCTGCTCCAGCCGGAATTTCCAGCGTGCCAGCCAGCTTGCTTCCCCTCGATTCAAGAAGAATCTTAAGGTTTCCCCTGATTTCAAAGATGTTCGGGCGATTGATCGGATCGTCATACATCCAGACATCGGCACTTTCCGGAAAACTCAGTTGCTCTATGCGTATCGTCAATTTGCCACCCTCGGCATCGACTCTGGCCCAAGTGCCCCCCGGCGTTATCCACTGCCCCGAAAGCGACTGGAACTTCTCCGACTGTTCGAGCCGATATCCGAGCTTGATGACTTCGTCTTTGATCTTCCTCGCGTCATCCGCTTGCGGCGCAAGTGTCAGATAGCGGTTGTAGCTATCGATGGCATCCCTGAACCGTCCTATCTTGGCCTGCACTGCGCCCATGTTGTACCAGGCTGCGGCCATGGTCGGATCGATCTCGGTGGCTTTCTTGAATTCCTCGACGGCAGCCGCCAACTCGTCATCGCTCTTGGCCATTTCGATGGCAGCCATCCCTCTGACCAGGTAGGTACGAGCTTCATCTCCGGCACTGCTCTGGGCAAAGGACAGGACAGGAAAAATGGCCAAGGAAAATACAAAACTCAACCTAAAAAAAATGGTTTGCATAAGAGCTACCTCCATTCGTTGAACAATTCGGAGAAGAGATCATGGAGTGCACAGACTCGTCTGCGCTATCGGCAGGCGGCGACACGTCGCCGCACTCCAGAGAACCTGCACTACGATGCGACGATCAGGCTCGCCTCTTCATACAGCGACTTGACCACGACCTTGCGCACCTCCGGCCGGTCGGGCACCTGGTACAGCACGGGCATGAATATCTCCTCGAAGATGCCGCGCAGGCTGCGCGCCCCCACCTTGTACTCGAACGCCATCTCGGCGATCTGCTGGAACACCGCATGTTCGATATGCAACTCGACTCCTTCGTCCGTGAGCATCTCGCGGAACTGGTTGTAGATCGAATTGCGCGGCTCGATCATGATGCGCACCAATTGCTCCCTGGACAGGTTATGCAGGTTGGCGATGACGGGCAAACGGCCAGCGAATTCCGGGATCAGGCCGAACTTGAACAGGTCGGTCGGCTTCACGCGCGTGTTCAGCCTGTCGAGGATGTGCTGGTCTTCGCCGGCGCCGACCGAGATGAAACCGTAGGCCTGATTTTTGGCGGTGATGTTTTCCAGGCCGACGAACGCGCCCGCGCAGATGAACAGGACATGGGTGGTATCGAAGGTCTGCGAGCCCAACCGCACCGACGCGCCTTCCATGATCTTGAGCAGCGCATGCTGCACCTGCTCTCCCGAGGTGCCGCGCTGCTCGCCTTCGGTCGCTTTCAGCTTATCGATCTCGTCGATAAATACGATGCCGTGCTGCGCCTTGGCGATATCTCCCTCCGCCTTGTCCAGCAGGCGCAGCAGCAACGCCTCGATCTCCTCGTTGACATATTTCGACTGCGCCAGCGAGGTCGCGTTTGCAGTGACGAAGGGCACGCGCGCGATCCGCGACAGGGTCTCGCACAACAGCGTCTTGCCCGTGCCGGTCGGTCCGATCAGCAGGATATTGCTTTTGACGACCTCGACGTCCTGCCGCTGCCTGCCCAGCTTGCGGTAATGGGCATACACCGCCACGGAGAGCGTCTTCTTGGCATCATCCTGACCGACGACATACTGGTCCAGATAGTTGGCGATCATGCTGGGCGTCAGTTTCTTTCCCGCTGGCTGGCTGTTGGAACTTTCCATGTCATTCATCCTTGCTAAACCTTAGCCGTTTTCAGTTCTTTCAGCGCCTCTTCCGCGATCTCGCGCACTTCTTCGCTGGCATCGTCCAGACAGGCGGCGACATAGTCGCGCGCCGCGACGCTGCCGGTGAGGCCGAGCAGATGGCAGGCATCGGCGCGCACGCGATGGTCGGCGTGGCGGGTGAGATCGGCCAGTTGCGGCAACAGCACCTGGAGTTCCGGCGAGTTGGCATAGGCTTCCAGCAGCGCGCTGGTGCCGAGGCGCACCGAGATATTGGCTTCGGGATTGGCGATGATGGCGAGCAGCGGCTTGAGGCGGTGCGTGTCACCGGCGATGAACGCCACGGCATGCCGGTAGCCGCCTTCCTTCAGCAGATGCTCGACATAATGCGCAGTCCCCTCTTCCCCGCTCGCCCACTCGGCCCATTGTTTCAGTTCGGCGATGCTCTGCGCGCCGGTGAGCGTGAAGTCGCCCAGGCGCAGCCAGGGAGCGCCGCGCACGTTGTATTCCGCGGCCTGCTCGGGATGCGCCGCGATATTCACCACCGTCAGTTTTCCGATCTGCGCCTGCTTCACCAGCTCGCTCAGCGACTGCAGCACGGCGGGACAGTGCGTGCAGACGGGAGTGATGAAAAGCAGTGCGTCGGGAGGCGTCGGAGACATAGTGATCCCTCAACAATTCATTAAGCCGTCATTCCCGCGAAGGCGGGAATCCAGCAAGACATAAATGCATTTTGTTCAAACCACTGGATTCCCGCCTTCGCGGGATAACCAGCGACTTGCCCGCTTGCCGGCGGGACCTTCAACTCCTTCCCCCATGCAGGGGGAAGGATGGGATGGGGGTAGAAATTACGATCATATCCGCACCTGATTTCTACCCCCACCCTACCCCTGCAAGGGGAGGGAACAAAGGTGCAGCCCGGGACCTCACTGAATTTATTCGCCCTGTACAGTGACCATGATACGCCGACTGCCGCCGTGGTTGCGGTGCTCGCACAGGTAAATCCCCTGCCAGCTTCCCAACATTGGCCGACCATCGGTGATGGGGATGTTCAGGCTGCTGCCGAGCAGGCTGGACTTGATATGCGCGGGCAGATCGTCCGAGCCCTCGTCCTGGTGCAGGTAATACGGCTCGTCCTCGGGCACGGCGTGGTTGAACCAGCTCTCGAAATCCTGCCGCACGGTAGGATCGGCGTTCTCGTTGAGGGTCAACGAGGCCGAGGTATGCAGGATGAAGACATTCATCATGCCGATCCGGAAATCACCCAGCTCAGGCAGCTCGCGCAGCACCTCGTGGGTGATCAGGTGGAAGCCGCGCGGCTTGGGCGCAAGGCGTATCTCTTTTTGTAGCCACATATCGATGCGTCGTCTGGTCTTGGGTTCGGGACAGGGCGATACATTACCAAAGAAAAAGCCCGGCAGCGCCGGGCTTGCTCCTCACCCTTGTCGAACCGCATCACTCCTGCACATCGCCCGCCTGTTTCACCAACCTGGCATTCCGATCGGCCAAGCGCAGCCAGACTGGCGGCTTGCAGTTCGGCTGCAGGCAGGACGCCACCCTTGCCATCCGGCAGGTCGCGCGTGGCGGTGGCAGCAGCCACGACGGCGACTTCGTAGCCCAGATCGCGCGCAACGCGCGCCGTGGAGCTGACGCAATTGTGCGTCATGAAGCCGACGATGATGAGCTGCTTCTTGCCCGTGCGCCTGATCGTCTCTTCCAGCCCGGTGCCGGCAAACGCGCTGACGCGCATCTTCTCGATCACCGTTTCGTTCGCCAGCGGTTGCAGTGATGGAACGATCCCGAAGAACTTGCCCTCCGGGTCGAACAGCCCGCGCCCTCCCCTGTGCATGACATGGATGACTGGCGTGCCCGACTTGCGCGCCCGCACCAGCAACCGCGAAATATCCTCAACCGCCGCATCCACGCCGACCAGCGGCAGCGCGCCATCGACATATTCGCGCTGCGCATCGATGATGACCAGCACGCTATCCGACAACCTGACCGGCCCCTGCTTTGCCCCGGCCATTTCAAACAGGGTCTTGGGCGACTCGCCAGCCTGCGCCGAAGCCGCGCAGCACAACATTCCCAACAACATCGGTATCGCGAATTTCATATTCATCTCCTGTTCATTGATTCTGCAAATGCTGCGTGATCGACCAGTGCGTCTGGATGAGACGCCAGCCGGCGTCGTCCTTGCGATAGACCTCGGTGCAGTTCCAGCGCATCGTGGTCGAACCGCTGTACGAAACCAGATTGAATGTCAGCACGGCAACCTCGCCGCACACCTGTACCCTGGGTTCGATCAGGTCGTAACGGTCGATATGGATGGTGCCGCGCAACGGCGCGTACCACGCCGCCAGCGCCTCCAGCCCGTCGAGACGGCGTTCCAGAAAGGGATCGAAATAGGTCACGTCGGGTGCGGATATCTCCAGATAGCCGGACGGGTCGCCCGCGCCCCAGCGGTCCAGTGCTGCGCGTTCCAGCGCGATGACGGTGTCGGTGATTTCCCGGGTCACGTTCAGTCTCCTTGTGTTGTGGAATGGTGCGCATCTTGTCACCCGCCACACTTTTCCAGCAGTGGCATAATTGCCCAAATAAATGCCGAAACTGCCAACATGAAGATCGCCATGCTTTTGGAGGAAGGTGCCACCGCGTCCAGCGTCACCGCCACGCTGGACATGCTCAGCCTTGCCCGGCGTTATCAGCCGGATGCCGGCTGGCAGCCGCACCTGTACTCCACACACGGCGGCCTGGTGCGCCTGACCGACGCGGTCGCGGTCGACACGCAGCGCCTGCCCGCCGACCTTGGGGGCTACGACGCGATCATCCTGCCTGGATTCTTTGCCGAGTCGCTGGAGCACATCGTCACCCGGCTGCACACCACTTGGCGCACCGTCATCGACAGACTCCGGCAGCTGCCCGAGACGACGCTGGTGGCGGCCAGCTGCTACGGCACTTTCGTGCTC
Organism: uncultured beta proteobacterium; assembly: GCA_963797045.1. Classification (GTDB taxonomy): domain Bacteria; phylum Pseudomonadota; class Gammaproteobacteria; order Burkholderiales; family Gallionellaceae; genus Sideroxyarcus. The sequence goes on from CAWCNZ010000012.1 coordinate 187,318, forward strand.
GCCGAAGCTGGCCTGTTGAACGGTCGCCCGGCGACAACGACCTGGTGGCTGGCCCATGAATTCCAGCAGCGCTACCCGGACATCAAGCTCGATGCCGACAAGACGCTCATCGACAGCGGCCGCGCCATCACCGCCGGAGCGATGACGGCGCACACCGACCTCTCGCTGCACGTGCTGCGCCGTCTGGGCGGCGTGGCGCTGGCGCGCAGCGTGAGCGGCATCATGCTGGTGGATGGCGCGCGCACTTCACAGCGCCCCTTCATGTCCGTGCAAAAGGAATATGACGAGCCGCTGATCCAGCGCGCCATCGAGTGGCTGACCAGCAACATCACGAAGCCAGTGTCCATCGACGACCTCGCCAATGCCATGCACGTCAGCTACCGCACGCTCAACCGCCGTTTCCTCGACATCACCGGAATGACACCGCTCACCTATCTGCAAGCACTCAAGATAGAACGCGCAAAGGAACTGCTGGAATCCACACCCGGCGATTTCGAGGGAATCACCGCAAAGGTGGGTTATGAAGATGTCTCGTCTTTCAGGAGATTGTTCAAACGCTCGACCGGGCTCTCGCCCGCGCAGTATCGGCGGCAATTCAAGGGCAATGCATCGGGCGGTTGATAAACGTGACCTGCGCGACTGTTACATCTGTCACGCCTTGCGCAACCATATAACTACTTATATATTGCCATCATGAAAAAAGAAAAATTCAAAGTCACCGAATCTTGCGGCAACGTATTCCTCGACCTCGGTTTCTCACCAGAGGAAGCCACCATCCTCGCCATGCGCTCCCAACTAATGTGCGAACTGCGCATCCAGATCCGTGACATGGAATGGACACAAGCCGATGCCGCCAAAATACTCGGCATCTCCCAATCTCGCGTGTCAGACCTGATACGCGGCAAGTGGGAAAAATTCAGTCTGGATATGCTGATCACGTTGGCGACGCGAGCGGGAAAGAAGGTTGAATTAAAGTTGGCGGCGTAATCGATAAAGGTTGACCGATTGAGTTGTCGGAAACAAATCGAATCTTTTTGCCGGTTAATCCTGATGTCCCCATTTACGTTGAGGAGCGAGTCATGGCTGAAGAATCATTGATCGAAAACCAGAAGATCGAGCAGTACAAAGCCTACATGCAGGATCTGTCCAACATCGGCACGAGGCACGAGACCGCACGGGGGTTCTACTTATCGGTCCTGTCCGCGCTGCTTGCTTTCGTAGCCTTGGCAGGTACAGACGGCCCCCTCAGCAATATCGGCCCGCGCCTCTTTATCGTCATCAGTGTGGGCGCCATTGCCATCTGCGGCCTGTGGTTCCTGCACACACTGTCTTTTTCCGCCCTGTACCGCGCCAAGATCGGACGGTTACATGCAATGGAGGAAAAACTCCCGTTTCAGAATTTCACTGCCGAATATGATGCGCTGAAAAAGGACTGGAGATACATCCGGCTCACGACCGTCGAGTGCCTTGTCGCGATCATTTTCATGATCCTCTTCATGGTCGCGCTGGTTTTGAACTCGTGCCCCAAATCATAGACACAACGACCTGGTGCTTTGCCCCCCGCAGAGGACTCGCGCGGGTGGATTCCATTGTCACTGAAAAACGCCTGTGGTAGCGTCGCCATTCACGTATCGATCCGCGCCGCTGCATGACGGGTGTGCGACGCATACGTGAGCTTGTTCTGCTTCTCCATTGTCACTAAACAACAACAAAAGGAATTGGACTCATGAACGAACTTGTTTACCCGCGCGAGCGCACGCTCGGCCTCACCACGCTCATCCTCGGCAGTCTGGTCTGGCTGACTCTGGTCGTCGCCACCTTCAGCATCACCTCCCTTGTCATCGCATTGGCGGGCCTCGCAGCCGGCTTCGTGCTGTACGTGTTCGCGCAGTCCGCGCTGATCGCGCACATCAAGGGCAACGGCGTCGAATTGTCCGAAACCCAATTCCCCGACCTGCATGCGCAGTTCGTCGCCTGCTGCGACCGCCTGCAGGTCAAGGACCGTCCGAAGGCATATGTCCTGAACGGTGACGGCGGCCTCAATGCGTTTGCCACCAAGTTCCTCGGCACGCAGTTCGTCGTGCTGTTCTCCGATGTCGTGGATGCAATGGCCAAGCACAGCGACGGCGTGCGCTTCTACATCGGCCACGAGCTTGGACACCTGCGCATGAAGCACCTGAGCTTCCAGTTCCTGCGCTGGCCGGTATTGTGGCTGCCGCTGCTCGGCGCGGCCTATTCCCGTGCCCGGGAAACCACCTGCGACCGCCACGGCCTGGCCTGCAGCGCGTCGCCCGAAGGTGCCGCACGTTCGCTCGCCGCGCTTTCTGCCGGCGCGGAACGCTGGCAGGACCTCGACGTCGCCGCCTATCGCAATCAGGCGAACCATGCCTCCGGTTTCTGGATGTCGTTCCACGAACTGGCCGCCGCCTACCCCTGGTTGACCAAGCGCGTCGCGCGAGTGATGGACACCAAGGCCCCCGTGCCCAAGCGCCACAAACTTGCCTATTTCCTGGCGGCGTTCGTTCCTTATGCGGGACGTTTGGGCGCAGGCTTCGGCCTGTTGCTGATGGTGTACATCATCGGCATGCTGGCCGCCGTTGCCATCCCGGCCTACAACGACTATACGACCAAGGCCAAGCTCAGCGCCGTCGTCACCGGCTCACAACCCGCACGCGAAGCACTGGCCCGCTACTACCAGGCCAAACAGCGGATCCCGGGATCGCTCAAGATGGCCGGCGCGCCGTCGCAGCTGGCCGACGGCACCAAGCTGACGCTCGCCTCCAAGGGCATGATCCTCATCGCCAGCACCGCACACGGCGAACTGATCTTCACGCCCTCAGCCGACGATAACGGTCGCATCACCTGGGCCTGCTCGAATGGCGAAGGCATGAAACCAACTCAGCTTCCGGCGGCATGCCGCGATGCAGCAAAGGAGTAAACAAGACGTTCGTGTTTAACCGCCGAATGGCTGCAGAGTCGTAAGGCGGTCACACGCAAGGAAAGAAGCCCGGCAATGCCGGGCTTTCTCTTTGCGGGTGCAAGACGTTGCGCCGTCCTATCGCGTAAGATAGCGCCCAGTTCCATCAGAGGACGGAGCAGCGCGCGAATCGAAAGCTCCTTCGCCCTGCGCCCAAAGGCTGAATCGCCTGGTACCGGATTCAAAGAACAGCAACCATCGGAGGTGTTATGGCCGCCTGGCTCCCCGCAGTGAAAGTGATCCTTCCCTACCTGGCGCAGATCGTCGGCGCCGCCCTTCCCGTGTTCACTAGGAAGGCAGACAAGAGCGGCGCGGAAGATGTCATCCGCAACCAGATCGCGGAACTGCAGGACGCCGTCACGCACAACGCCGAGTCGCTGAAGGTGCTGGCGACCCAGCTGCAGCAGGCCATCAGCGACATCGATTCCGCATCAGCCCGCATCGAGCGCGAGATCAAGTCCACCCGCGCACTCGCCCTGGTCGCGCTCATCCTCTCGCTGGCGGCCATCATCCTCTGGCTTTACACCTGGACGCACTAGCGCGAAAACGCGAGGGAACCGACCATGAACCAGAACGCCAGCCCGACCATGGCCACAAGCATGTTCGATGTCGAAACTATCCGCCGCGACTTCCCCATCCTGCAGCGCACGGTGCACGGCAAGCCGCTGATCTGGCTCGACAGCGCCGCCACCGCGCAGAAGCCGCAAGCCGTGATCGACCGCGTGTCGCGCTACTATGCGCAGGAGAACTCCAACATCCATCGCGGCACCCATACGCTGGCGGAAGTGGCCTGCGATGCCTTTGAGGACGCACGCGACAGCGTGGCCGCCTTCCTGAATGCGGGCTCGCAGGACGAGGTCGTGTTCGTGCGCGGCACCACCGAAGGCATCAACCTGCTCGCCGCCACCTTCAGCGAAAGCCTGCTGCGCCCCGGCGACGAGATCGTGCTCACCGAGGCCGAGCATCACGCCAACATCGTGCCCTGGCAGTTCGCCGCCAGGAAGACCGGCGCCGTCATCCGCGTCGCCCCGGTGGACGATAACGGCGACCTCATCCTCGAAGCCTACGAGCGCCTGCTCGGGCCACGCACCCGCGTCGTTTCTATCACCCACATCTCCAATGCGCTCGGCACCGTCATGCCCATCCGCGAGATGACGCAGATGGCCAAGCGCGTCGGCGCCACCGTGGTGATCGACGGCGCGCAGGGCATCCCGCACCGCCGCGTGGACGTGCAGGCCATCGGCTGCGACTTCTACGTATTCTCCGGCCACAAACTGTTCGGCCCCTGCGGCATCGGCGCCGTCTACGGCCGCCACGAACTGTGGCAACAGCTGCCGCCCTGGCAGGGCGGCGGCAGCATGGTGCAGCAGGTCACCTTCGAGCACAGCACCTTCGCCGATCCCGCCCAAGCGCTTCGAGGCAGGCACCCCTGCGGTGGCCTCAGCCGCAGGGCTGGCTGCGGCCATCGATTACCTCAACGACATCGGCCTCGATGCGATCGAACGCTACGAAACCGAACTGCTCGCTTACGCGCTGGAAGAGATCCGCAAGGTCAACGGCCTGCGCGTGATCGGCATGCCGCGCGAGCGCGGCGGCGTCATCTCCTTCGTGATGGACGGCATCCCGGATATGGAAGTCGCCAAATTGCTGGACGCGGAAGGCATCGCCGTGCGCGCCGGCACCCATTGCGCGCAACCGATCCTGGCACGCTTCGGCCTGCAGTCCACCTTGCGGCCGTCGTTTGCTTTCTACAACACGCGCAATGAAGCGGATTTGCTGGTGGAGACGCTGCACAGGATCAGTCTGCAGCGGTAGAGCCGACGTCCCCAACCTCACGGCATTGACACTCCCCCCTCGACTCAAATAAAGTCTGCCCCTCTTGCAGATCTGCCGGATGCACATCGCACCGCACGTACGGCGCGAGGCTCACGCCAGAGTCCCCAGGTAGCGAGGCTGGCGCAAAATGATGAACCCGCGAAAACGGGCGCATTACCACCAGTACGTGTATCCCAAAAGGGAAAGGCAATTGTCACTTCACTCACCTAGCACCTCTTTGCGTAGGCCAGGTCAAATGCGGCCTGCCCCGTTCACAATGAACGGCTATCGGTGTTGTGCTGTCGTTGCAGCCCCTCCCACTTATTGAAGACAATAGCCATGCCCATCCTAAATAAAGTTGTGCAGTTCTTCCTTTGCGTGTCAATTACTCTGGTTCTCAACGGATGTGGAGGAGGGGGCGGCAGCAGCAGCGGCAATTCGGCATCTGGTGGAGTTCAGTACACTCTGACTCCATCCCAAATTCCAATCTCAATGCACGACAAGTTGGTGACAGTGACGGTCACCCAAGGCACAACCAATCTTGCGTTTGTAGACAGACTGATCAATATTTTTACGCCAGTATGGGATGCGGTCATTCCATCCGCCTTCGCTACTCAACTTTCGCCGACCCTGTCATCCCGAGCAACGGCAAAGATCGTAGGAGGGCAAGCAGCATTGGTTAGTCCGAACTTCTCCACCACAGTAACGCAGGCAGATCCCGCAGACCCGACCAAGACCATCCAGTCGACCACAAATGTGACCTGCGACGTCTCCTCCATTCCGCTAACTATCCACGTAAACAAGGCATGGGCCGTCAACTATGTAACAGGCGATCTGCTCATAAACATGGACTATCCCATTTCGGTGACGGCGAAGTATGACGAACAGACCAATACATTCTCCGGCTGCACTTTCGTCTACGCGTCAGGATACTTCCTTGTGTACGGAGACGGCTCCGTCAGCACGCTGTTGGACCCAGCTCTCGGAGAGGTCCCTACTCAGACAGGCTGCTATGGCCGCTCGGCAATGGACACGATTCGTGTCATAGCTGCCGGCGATCCGACCAGAAATCCTACTGATGTCCCCATAATAAACAGCTTGTACAGCACCTCGCTGGTCACAGGGACAGGCTACACGGTTGGTTCGCTATGCGGCTCCCTTAGGGCCATGAACTACTCAAAGGCGACGACTTCGCCGACCTTTACAACAGTCAGTTTCAACACTGACATCCTGCCGACCAATGACGGCATTGTTGTTGACGCGGCCCAGAACGTATATGCCATAGGTTCTGACCGCAATTACGGCGGAATGGCCATGAACCCGGCCTGCCCCCTCTCAGTGACGAAGATCGGAAATGTCGGCGCAATCTGCTTGGGTGTCCCGAATCTCTCCAATTACGTCAACTACCCCGTGTCCGCAGCTCAACTGCAAGCTGGGGGAGCATATGGCCCTTTTCTGGTTCTGGAATCCCACCCCACCCTGTTCATTAGCCAAAATGGCTCCCCGCTGCTGTCGCTTCAACCCTATGCAGGCCTGTGCAACATAGGCAGCTGCCTTGGGCCCATACAAAAGCCAACGCTCTTCAACATCGATGCAGCTTCGTCGACAGTGTCCGTGCTGGCCACCCCCGCGCTTGACGCCTCTGGCTTCCCTTATGGATTAAATGGCGATCTCATTCCAATCGGTTTTAACAACGGCTACCTGATGTTCAGTATGGGTGGCCCCGGAATTGGAGTCCTCGCAAACATCAACACAGGAGTTGTCCTGAGAACGTGCAGCAATCTGGTGGACCGTTCCGACTTTGGCTGCAATGAGGCCGACTCCTTCGGCGACTATATCTACGGTTTCGTGGGATGCGCCTATCAGGGCTCCGCGCCTAATGTATGTATCAACAACCCCTCGATCAATCGAGTAAACACTGCGACAGGCGTCATTGAGCACTGGGACCTGAAATCGATGGGATACTTGGCGCTGAACGGCATGAGCAATTCAACGAATACGGCATCAGTGCCGGTGCGGCCGATCTTCTTCACCGACCAGGCTGTATTTCTGGCCTGTCCCTCTCCTGACCTGACCTGCCCCTCTCCCAATTGGGTTTCTTTAGACTTCGCTACTGGACAGGTCACCCAAGTGACAAACAACGGAGTCACGTTCGAAATGGTTTCAACCGTCATTGGAACTACCTTGTGGTGATTCAACATCTGTATTACGGCCCATGAGCCAACGCACCAGCCCGCTCTTGTTCGCGGCAGAAGCCATCTCCGCGAGCAAGCTCAGGCCGGGTGCGGCGATGCAACTTAAATTGCACCTCTGGTTTTGCCCCCCCCCGCATGCGGGATAACCAGCGACTTGCACGGGCTTATCGTGCTTAGTCGAATGGCTAGTTGTTTCATCAGAGGGCTGGGGAGAGGGAAAAATCACTTCGAAGAACCCTCTCGCTCCTAGCAGCACCGCGCCAATTCCAGTAAAGTCATTTCCTGCCCCCCACACCGGATTACATCCATGAACACAGAAGAGCTAAGCAAAGAACAACAAATCCTGCGCCTGATGCGCAAGACCCTGGGCAACGTCGTCAAAGACGCCACCCCACTCGGCGGACGTCCCAACCCGCTGACGGCCAACACCATCCAGGACATCAAGGATTGTTTTGCTTTGATCTCGGAGCGGGAAAAGGAACTGGCCGAGAAACTCAACTTCGACCAAGCCAAACCCTATTACGGGGACGACGAGCCACCGAATGCGAAAGTCATCAGCTTCGTCAAACCGTCCAAAGAGTAGTTCAGGGCCAGTAGCGCACGAACGTAAAAGCAATACCGAAGCTGACCCGTTTAGTTATTCGGTTTAGTTGTTCCCCGTCGGCACCGCTGCCGAATTCCGGGAAAGCATGGGCGAAGCAGTATGGTGCGAGAAGGAAAATCCTCGCGCTCGACTACCTGAAGGAGAGACTGTCCAAGTTACCAGCCGAACTGACTCGGATGCGTGGCTGGGCGTGGGGGGAAAGTGATGAGAAGACCGACGAAAAACCGTAGCCAGTCCCTGATCTTCCCCTTGGCCTGTCTGGCTTCGTTCCTTTTCATGCTGGGCGGTTGTGCCACATCAGGGAAACCTGATCCTGCCTACTATCACATGGAACAAGGCAACCTTCCTCCTGCCGACGTCAGCCTGAACATTCCCGGCCTGGGGCCCTGCACGGACAATCCTGACCGCACCCTGCGCCTGAATTCCAGCCAGCCGATCAACGTGCTGACACATGGCTGCTTTGGCTCATCCGGTGAATTCCGCGGCTTGGCGCAAGTGCTTGCATTCCAGGGACAACAGACTGCCTGCTTTACCTACGATGACCGCGACGCGCTCGACAAAAGCGCCACCGCATTGCGCAATGCAGTCAACCGCCTCGCCGAACAAACCCGCACGACGCAAATCATCGTGATCGGCCACAGCCAGGGCGCACTCATCGCCCGCCGCTCGCTCACCGGCCTGCCCGTGGCGCCGCCCAACCGGCAACCCGACCTGCGGCTGGTCACCATCTCAGGCCCGTTCAACGGCATCGCCTCTGCCGAAACCTGCGGCCGGAAATGGCTGGGTTGGGTCACGATCGGCTTGGTGCCGGTGAGCTGCTATATCGTGACCGGCGCGAAGTGGATGGACATCACCTACTCTTCCGACTTCATCCGCAAACCAGGCACGCTGGTCCCCGAGGTAGGCAACTACCTGAAGATAGACACCGACGAAAAAGGGACATGCCGGCGTGAACAGGATGGCCGCTGCCTGGAAAGCGACGACGTATTCTCGCTGGCCGAGCAGCACAATCCCGAGGTGGAAAACGACACGCGCGCACGAAGAATCGAAGTGGGCGCCGGACACGTGGAGATCGTCGGCGATAAGCGTGTGGCCCCGCGCAAACTGATTTCCGTCCTGCAGCAGCAGCGCGTGCTGCGTCCGACGGCCCCCGGCCGCACAGCGGAATTCAACCGGATGCTGGCCCGCGTGTACCGGGACAACTCACTGTTGGAGACCGCCGAACTTCCGTGATCGAGAACGCGAACAATGGTGACAGGAGCCCGACAGCCGCTAATGGACAAGCCGGACTCAAAACCGCCCTTACGTCGCATTGACATAGCCCGTCAAAGTCCAATACAGTTCGACCCACTTGCAGATCTGCCCCATGCACATCGCACCGCACGCACGGCGCGAGGCTCAGGGCAGAATCCCCAGAACAGGAGCTGGCGCAAGACAAAACCCGCAACGACGGGTACGCCAGCATCACGACTGTTCGCAAAAAGGGGAAGCACTTGTCACAACCGCCAGCCAACAACCAGAATCCCCTCTCCGCCAGCGAACCCTGGAACCTCGTCGCCGACGGCTACGCCGAAACCACCATGCTCGTGTTCGAGCAATTCGCCGACGAAGCCATCGCCGCCAGCAAACTCAAACCCAACTCCACCGTGCTCGATGTCGCCTGCGGCCCCGGCACCCTGGCGCTCAGGCTCGCGCACCATGCCGGGCAAGTACACGGCATCGACTTCTCCGAAGCCATGCTCGCCGTGTTCCGCAACAAGATCGAACAAGCCGGACACCGCAACATCGCCCTGCACTGCGGCGATGCGCAAACCCTGCCCTATGCCGACGCAACCTTCGACGCCGCCTTCTCGCTGTTCGGCCTCATGTTCTTCCCCGACAGGCAACAAGGCTTCGCCGAAATCTACCGCACGCTCAAACCGGGCGGCAGCATCGCCATCACCAGTTGGGCGCCCGTGGACCAATCGCCCGCCATGCAGACCATGTTCGGCGCACTGCGCGCCATCAAGCCCGACCTGCCGCAACCGCAACGCTCCGTCACCACACTGGAAAACCCCGAACGCTTCAAACAAGAGATGGAAGAAGCCGGATTCCGCAACGTCGAGATACGCAGCGTCACCAAAGCCTTCCCCGTCGGCAGCACCGCCGAATTCTGGGAGAGCATGGTCAAGGGCAGCGCGCCGATACAGATGATGAAGAAGGGATTGGGCGAAGCGTTGTGGCGCGAGAAGGAAAAGCTGGCGCTGGCCTGGCTGGAAGAGACACTGCCTACGCTGAAGGGGCCGCTGACTTCGGATGCTTGGTTGGGGGTGGGGGTGAAGTGATGGCTGCAAAGAAACCATAGTCTGCCCCCAATTGTTCTTTAAATTTGCGAATAGGTAATTTATAAAAAATGATTCCTCGATCCTTACTTTCTGCATGTGCAGAAGAGAAATTAATCCCAATCGTCGGTGCAGGTGTTTCGATGTCGCTCAAAACAAAAGCGAAAGGCCAGCTATTTCCGAGTTGGAAAGATTTGCTTCATAAAGCGGCAGATCGCTTAAAGCAGGAAAATAAGCATGAGCTCTCCACCGCAGTTACTTCAATGCTTGCGCTTAACAAATACGAACAAGCAGCCGACTTCGCGCGCGAGGGCCTTACCGGAGGACTTTGGAATAGTTTCTTTAGCGAGATATTCAATGTAAAAAGAGAAATTATTTGCGATGAAAGTCTTGCACTTCCGCGCGCGATTTGGGGAATTGGCAATCAAATAATCACGCTTAATTACGATAAGGTTTTACGTTTCGCTTGCCCAGAACAAGGCGTAAATGAACTAGACAATAACGATACCAGCGCTCTCGTAAGTTTCGGTCATCCGGGGCGTGAGACGCATTCGATATGGCATATGCATGGGCGAATTGATCAGACAAATGAAATCATTTTTACAAGTGAAAGTTATAGCAAGCTGTATAGCGATAGAGACTCCAAATATTCTGCAGCACTGACAAAATTTCAATCGTTAAGCCGAGAACACGCATTTGATATTTGTCGGTTGTAGCCTAGATGACGCTGACTTACTTGAGCAAATATCAAATCAGCACAAGCTATTTGGCGAAAGTACGGGCCCCCATTACGTATTGGTAAGGGATTGCGATGAATTGTCGATCAAAGAAAAACTTAAAGGTCTGCCCATTGATCTAGTAACTTTTTCAGATTTTGGCCAGCCACTAATTAATCTTCTAGGCGAAATTTCTCAACAAAGCAGCAATACAAATCGGCCTCAAATTCAAACATTAACAGCAAATCCGGTTGAGCGTGATACTCGCACCAGCAAACGAAATATCAGAATTGCGATTTTAGTTGCAACGCCAATAGACAAGAACTACAACCACGATGACCTCTTGCACGAATTCAAAAAGCTAAAAGCTGACGTTACGCTCCTGCACCTAAGTGTCAGCACCTTGAACGGCCTTGAAGATTTTGATTACATTTTTATACTGACGAAGGTCTTAAAAACGAAAGTGGTGATCGAAGACGAGATGTTGGCGACTCACTGGATAAGCCTGAAAGACTTAGAAGACAATATAGGAAACAGAAATACCAAAGGCGTTTTTGTATTTTTGGATTACAAAAAAGAAACCGATTTAGACCCTTTAGATTTGAAGCTATTAGCGCAACCGACACTAATTTCCCCGGCGCTCAATAAAAGTCAAATCAGTAGTTTTATTTTCCAGATCTTCAAGAAAAAGGCCTTTCACTACGTCGAAGAAAGTATTTGCTGCAATCTGGAACGTTTTGAAATCGACGTGCTGAACGGGTCGCAAAAACTAACAATAATAAAGACTAACCTACCAGCAAACATCGACCCAAGAACAACTAAAAACTATGTTGGTAGACGTACAGACTTAGAGAATATATGCCGAAAAATAATCGAGCTCCGCGATAGCAGTGAGATTCTAACCATCAAAGGTTCAGGAGGAATTGGAAAGACAATCACCCTAAAAAGACTGGCGGTCGAACTTGCAGGCCGTAATTATTTTAGTGATGGCATCGACTTTATTGACTGCGAGTTTATCGCAGACTCCAAAGCGTTTGAAGACAATATTGCCCGATGTTTTAATCTGGAAAATGCGCTTAATCTTCAAGATCAAATCGGTAAGAGATTCAGAAATCAAGATAGATTGATAGTTTTAGACAATGTGGAAACGTTGCTTCATTTGGCAAGCAGCGGCCCGATAAAAGAATTTATGTCATTCATAAGTGAATACGCGACCATTGTTGTTACTTCACGTGAATTGATTGACTTGGATTGCGAGCAATCTTACGAGCTAAGACCGTTCACTACCGATGAGGCCTATGAACTTTTTGTTCTTGAGCTGCCTTGGCGCGACAAGATAAGTGAGGAAGACAAACACATTATTCGGCATGACATTCTTGAGTCTCTACTAGATAACAATCCGCTTGCTATCAGACTAATTACCAAGAACATTCCCAATGGGAAACGATTTCAGGATCTAAAAACTGAACTCGAAATGAATTTTTTCCAGAAAGTCAGTCAATCTGAATTAGATGTTTTTGACAGCGCTTCAGACGCAAATATTGAACGAAAGAAATCACTATATGGCTCAATAAATTTTTCCTATCAGTATTTGAGCGACAAGGAGAAAGTAGCATTCGAATTATTGTCTTTGTTCCCGGATGGTATAAATCTTGAAAGCTTTAAAAAAATATCGCAAGAAGGCAAAACGCATAGAAATGGTACAAGCAAGAAAACTCCGGTTTCTGAGGCTTTGCTCATCACAGATCCAATTATTAAGTCCCTGGAAAGCAAATCACTAATCCAAGTTGACAATAATAAAATTAAGCATCAGTCAATTATTGGGAAATTTGCCGAACACAAGTTTCGGCAACGAAGCGAAGATGAGCTGGAACGCTATCACAGAAATGCCTTCAGCTATAACCACTCATTCGCAAAAGGATTGGCAAGTAATTCTCTAGAAATTCCGTTGTTAGTATTAAAAATATTCAACGGTCACCAGAATAATTTCATCAAAAGCATCCAATATCTATCTAGCATTAAATACGATCATGAAGTGTTTTTTGACTATATTGATGACCTGCATAATCTATTTATTGATATCGCAGCGAGCAAACGTCTTAAACAAGAATTAGAAAAATACAATTTCGCGTTTGATGATAAAAATGAACAATTATGTTTTGACATAACCATGCTTAGTCTGGATTATTTCAATGGCAATTTTTCATCTGCTTACAGAAGATTGAAAGACATAATGCCACTTGCTCGACTTTCCGATTTTGGGAGCGACATTTTGATTGAGCGAAATCTACATAGGCAAGCATCAAATCTATATATGTTTGAGGGTGAAGTACTGTGCGCGATAAAAAGTGATATCTCGCGCAAAATGTTTACATCCCACTATCCACCAGAATTTTTGCAGTTGGGCTATTTCAATAAGCAATTGCTATCGGCATCTAGAATTGATTTTATGACTCTCGACGCGATGCTTTCTTCGGGCTTACTTACTCAAGAGATAATTAATACATACATCAAGCAAGGAATTTTCGAGAAATCACATTTGGAAATGACTCAGGTTCATTACCTTAAGGCAAAGTTGGGTGTGCTTAAGAAGCAATCGATAAATGAACTCGTTGCTGTTAATCCTTATACCGAGGGTTTAAAACAATTAATGTTCGCATTTGTAGAGAAGAATCTTGAAGCAAAGGATGCCTACTTCACACAGGCATTGCAGAATTTGACACACATAAAATATTACTATGTTGAAGCTTTGTACTTCTATGCTCAATTTCTCAAAGAAATTCAGAGCGGAGAAAAATTTGACGAAATATTTCAACTGGGAATTGGATTGGCTCGCAAGCACCATTACCGTTTCAAACTGTATAAATTTGAAGAACTAGTAGCTAAAACTTCGCACGAATATGACATGGATAATTATCCATTGCCCGAATATATTGATTTGGATGGGTATGCTAATTTTCTATTGAAAGAACATCGGCGTAGGTAGAGTACTTTGCCAACCAACCAATGAAACAATTGGGGACAGACGAAGCTAATGGGGTCAGCATCGCAATACCTTCCATTGATAAAAGCCCGATGATATGGGGTCAGCATCGCAATAGTTTTGGCAGTTGAGGAAATGAAAAACAAAACCGAACTTGACCCTCATACACAATTGCAAAACAATCAAGGACAGACCACGATTTCCCGCTGATGTGAACGTTCCGGCGCCGGTCATTTCCTCGTGAGCACTGAGTTCAATATATTCAAAGTTCTCATGAGGTCATGGAAGGCTACCCGCATTTCCCCGTCCATGATCTTCTTCGCGGTGGCCAGGTTGTTCTCCTGGATGTTCTTCACCACGAAGCCTGCCGTCAGATGGGCGCGGAAATGTTGTTTGGTCAGCGACTGGATACCTTTGTTGTTTGTGCCGAAATAGGATTGTGCCGGGCCGTGCAGCCACTTGCCTAAATGGCATTGGTCATCGCTCATGAGCTGGTCAAGGTCGAATTCGCCTTTGGATTTTCCATCCAGATAGTTCTGCAGGCCGACCTTCCATGCGATGTGCGCATCGATCTCGTCCATGACGTTGATCTCGTTCTTGATCACCTCTTTCTGGGTTTCCGTCAGGCCGAAAAGTCTGACCAGTGCATCATTCAGCAGCTTGAGCGAGACCACTATCAACAGGCCAGATAGTCCGCTCGATATCAGCAGTTGATCGGCACTGAGCTTGCCGAACAGGATCAACACCAGTTCGATGCTGATGCCGAGTACGATGGCCAGATTGATAATGAGTGAGAGATTCTTCATCGTTGACGATCCCGTGCAGTGATTAGAGTTCTCGAAGGAATTGCGCCATTGCCGCATGTCGCCAGAGTTCACGCAGGACTCGATTGTATCCTATGCCCCGTTTGGATGTTCCACGGACACCTGACTCTGGATGCGACAGGAACCCCGGCGGCGATTGCGGCCAGTTGCGAACACGGGCGGATCAAAGGCTCAGGCCCGAATCACCCGAGTGAGATGGGATGGAGCCCAATTTGTTGCGCCAAGCCGACCGTCCTCCATCCATCTGGGAAAACTCGGGTCACTTCAGACCACGATTCCTCGCCCCAAGTTGAGCTGTGTAACATACCACGCTACAATGCCGCATCATGATCAAGAGCTTTGCGCACAAAGGGATCAGGGCTTTTTTCGAGACTGGCTCGAAAGCCGGCATCCAGGCTGCGCATGCTCCCAGATTGCGACTGCAACTGGCCGCGCTTAACCGCGCGAAGAAGCCCGACGACATGGCAGTCCCCGGCTGGCGGCTGCATGCGCTGAAAGGCAGCTTGGCCGGTCATTGGGCGATCACGGTCAATGGCAACTGGCGCCTCACCTTTCGTTTCGAGAATGGCGACGCGCTGCTGGTGGATTATCAGGACTATCACTGAGAGGTAACAAATGGCAACCATGCACAACCCTCCGCATCCCGGCGAAATCCTGCGCGAATGGCTGGGCGACATGAGCGTGACTGATGCGGCGCAACATTTGGGCGTCTCTCGCGCCACGCTTTCGCGCGTCCTGAATGGCTCTTCCGGAATCACCGCCGACATGGCCCTGCGCCTGCACGCCGCGCTGGGCACCAGCCCGGAGATGTGGATGGGGCTGCAGGATGATTACGAATTGTGGCAAGCATCAAAAGGCAAGCGCCCGCGCGTGATACCGTTCCCGTTGGCCGCCTGACCTGCCCCAGGCCGAATTGACGGAGGCGGAACCTAATACTTGTCAAACGATGATATGAGGTCAGCATCGAAATACTTTCCATGAAAAAGCCCGGCATCGCCGGGCTTTATTTTTCGGGTAAACAAATCGGGGACAGACCACAGTCTCCCCTGATGAGCGATTCACTACCCCACCTGCGGCAGAACTTCACCGACTTACGCGAGTGCCGATTCCGCTTGTGGGCGACCGCGCCCCTGATGATCTCCAGACCTGAGATGGCGGTATCGGGTATGCGTCCGCTCCGGCGCGTTCCAAATCCTTGCTGGTTAGCGACAGGACCGGCACGTCCCACTGACGGGCGAGGTTGTCGAGGTGGTGCAGGAAGATGGCCTTGAAGGTGGACAAATCATGCTGGCCGCGAACGGTGAACGCTCGCCCGGAAGGCAGACGCGCCGCCAGGAATTTCGGCCCGGTCGCAATGAGTCTGTCCTCATCCCCGTAGCCCAGCCAGACGGGGGGCTCCGCGGAAAAATCGTGCTTCTTTATCCAGCTCCAGAGCATCCGCTCCCAGTCATCCGGGGAATCCGAGGTTCGTTGCCAGGGCTCCACTCCACCGGCCTCGCCGATCTCGTGCAGGATGGATTCCCCGCCCAGATACGGGCCGGTAAGCAGTATGCCGTCGACATCGTTTGGATACTTGCGCAGGTAGAGGATGCAGCCGAGACCGCCCATGGAGAATCCGGCAAGCCAGATATGCTCGTATCCCTGGCGACGCGCAGGATCGATGATGTCTTCCTTGAGGCGCGCCTCGATGCTTCTTGAGCGGTAGTAGCCGAAATGGGCGTTGGGGGCGATCACGTCGAAAGGAAGACGCCGACTGAAGATCTCGTCGATGATGCCCTGTTTGGCAAAGACGGTGTTGTCCTCGCCGTAAGCACGCAGCAGCACCAGTAAGTTGCGCTGCCGCACGGTATCGTCAGCGCGGTAGCCGAGCGCGAGCATAGGCACCGTCGGCGATGGCGCCAGCATGGTGGAACAACCGCCAAGGCATTGCAGAGCAAGCAACGCGATCAGAACGAAGCGCCGGCCCGCGCGAGATTCACGGAAACCGGAGCCCGTCGGGCGATGGTTCAGGTTTGCGGTCTGCTTGCAGAACATTCCCACTCTCCTAGTTGGCTGACCCAGGTTAGTGTTTGCGTTCTCTTTATCCCCTCCCCCCGAAACTGGTGATCACTCTAGCTCGCCTATGCAGGCAGAGCTATTAGCTCTTCTACCCAATCCCTCCTACTGTCTGCCCGGTCGCAACGCTACAGCGCCCCCCTCCCTCCCGTGCCCGGGAACGAAAACCCGGGGCGCGCCGAGCCAGCTCTAATGGAGGCAGCGTCGAAATACTCCCCACGAAAAAAGCCCGGCATTGCCGGGCTTTCGTTTTCGCAACACGACTTACCTTGATCAGCCTCAGTGTGCCCCCTGCGGCACGTAGAACTTGACCGTCTTGCGCGAGCGCGGATGCCGTTTGTGGGTGACCACGCCCTTGATGATCTCCAGACCCGGGATGGCGGTATCGGGATAAGCCGGGTTGAGTGCGACGAGCCGCCAGCCGCCTTCCTCGTCGCGCTTGAGCTGGCGGAAGATGAAGTCTTCCTTCGCCACCTCGGCGACAACGAACGCGCCATCCGTTGCCGGTCTGCCCATCTCGATGACCAGTATCTCGCCCTCGATGAATTCCGGCTCCATGCTGTCGCCCAGCACCATCAGCGCGACCAGTTCGTTGCCGGAGCAGTTGCTGTCGGCCACGGCATCTTCCTGCGTGGTGGCGGAAACGACGGGGATGTTGATTGGCTTGCGCGTATGCATGAGAAGCGTTCCTGACTTGGAGGGGCTGGATGATAGCGCCAAATCGCCAAGGATAAACAGTCGATGGCTCGGCATCGCAAAAGACGAAACCTCAACCGCTCCTTCTGGGGCAGATTCATCGCCTCAGCATTTGCCACTCACTGCCCAACTACTTCGATTGGAATAATCGGTACTCCCTTTCGACGCCCTCACGATCAAGGTGGAAACCATTCGGGCCTTCGATCTTCCAGACAATGGCTCCACTGTAGATGAGCTTGAACGCGTTGCTCAGGGCATCTTCCTTGGTCGCGAAGTTAAGCGGCAACGTAAAGTTGAAGTCGGGCACGGTACCCGCAGGAAGCGGTTTATCGGTGTAGAAGACGTTGTAGACTGCCATGATCACCTCCCCACACTGGCGGGAAAGACCCCACCGGAGAAGTCAGCTTGCTTTGGCGCCTGTCACGGTCGCTTGAGCGACTGACTGTTCCTTAGGGCAAATCTGGCGCGGAACAGTTCCCCACGACACGCCAGCCACACAATTTCCCTCATATACAGCGGGTGGGCATGCTTGAAAGGCGGATGACGATGACTACTCCGCACCTCACTCCCGAAGGGGGCAGCTTCGCAGTAATTTTGGTTGCGAACGATAGTGGGGAAACAAAACGGAAGCTGCCCCCCCGGCTGAACCCTCAAATACTCAGTTCACTCCATATATCTGGAAGTCACCCCGCGCTACGATGGCCACGAATTCTGCAAGTGCTGCACGGCGGAAGGAATGAAGGCGATACAGCCATTGCAGCACGGATATTTGTCAGAGCGATGAGGCGATCCCGCAGGCCTCGACGATCAGATGATTGGAATTGCCATGTCATACGCCATGAAGAATTGCACAGGGGATTCCCGGCCTGCCTCCGCAAGCAAGGATGCTTCATGCGAACTTGCCGGGATACGTGTGCAGTTGATGAAAGCGCTCAGCTACGTTCATCACGGTGACTTGCTGGTCTACCGGCTGCGAACCGACTACATCGAAAGCAAGGCGCAGCACATGCTGGGTGGATACTTCATCCAGAATCGCAGCTGGCTGAGCGGCGAGGTCGAGCCGCTGTTCGTGCCTGGCACGCTCTGTCCCGAGATGATAGGCGATCTGTTGCTGCGCTTTGGATGGGTCAGCCCCATCGACAGTGACGGGAACGGCTATGCGCGGAGTTTCACCCTGTCGGAAGCGGGCGAAAAAGCGCTTGAAGGCGCCAAGGCCTGGTGGAATTCGCTGAGCTGGTTCCAGAAAGCCTGGCTGTACGTGACGGAATGAATGCGCCGCTTCCAGTTCCCGCCGCAGGCGACCAATAAAACCTATCCTGGCATGATGGACTAAACTCGCCCCAATCCATGTTGTCTACTGCTTCGAAAGCGGGGACGAATCCATGGCTACTCCCTCGATCAATGAATACCAGCGCAAGCGCGATTTCCACCGCACTCGGGAGCCTGCCGGGCGCGGCTCCGGCGACGGAGGCTCATCTCTATGTGATGCACAAGCATGCCGCCCGGCGCCTGCATTTCGATCTGCGCATGGAGCAGGATGGGGTGCTGCGCAGCTGGGCGCTGCCCAAGGGACCGGCGCTGGAGACGCGGCGACAAGCGCCTCGCCATCGAGGTGGAGGACCACCCGCTTGCATACGCCAGTTTCGAGGGCACCATCCCCAAGGGCGAATACGGCGGCGGCACGGTGATGCTCTGGGATGTGGGCCTGTGGCAACAGGACGGCCGCAACGACGACAAGCAGATCGACTTCATCCTCACCGGCACGAAGCTCAAGGGGGCCTGGACCCTGGTGCGCATGCGCGACTGGGACGTGCACGGGAAGAACAAGCAGTGGCTGTTGATCAAGCGCACCGACCACCCGAAGCACACGCTGCACCCCGATGACCTGAGCGTGGTAAGCGGCCGCAGCATGGAAGAGATCGCCGCGGACCATGAGCCGCACGAGGCTCGGCTTTCCCCGCATCGCCCCGCGCCGCCCGTCGCAAAAGAAATCCCCGGCGCGAGCCCGGCACCGCCGCCCGCCACCCTGCCCCCGCAGCTTGCCACGCCTGTCGAGCGCGCGCCGACCGGCCAGGCCTGGCTGCACGAGATCAAGTTCGACGGTTATCGCATCGTGGCGCACATCGAGCACGGCAAGGCGCGCCTGATGACGCGCAACGGCCACGACTGGACGAAGCGCTTGCGCGCGCAGGCGAAACAACTGGAGACGTTGCCGGTGCAGCAGGCCATCCTCGACGGCGAGCTGGTGGCGCTCACCGCGGGCGGCGCCAGCAGCTTCCGCGATCTGCAGGAGGCGCTGAGCCGCAAGCAGACCGCGCGCTGACCTATCACGCCTTCGATCTGGTGTATCTGGACGGCTACGACCTCTCTGCGGTGCCGCTGGTCGAGCGCAAGCAGGCGCTGGCGCAGTTGCTGCAAGCCGCGGGTTACGAGCCCGGCGGAGTGGTGCGCTATTCGGATCATGTGCAGGGCCAGGGGCCGGACTTCTTCGAGCAGGCCTGCAGCCTCGGGCTGGAGGGCATCATTTCCAAGCGCGCCGATGCAGCCCTATCGCAGCGGGCGCAGCAAGCTCTGGCTCAAGGTGAAATGCAGCACGCAGCACGACGAGTTCGTGGTCGGCGGCTACACGCCGCCCGCCGGCGCGCGCAGCGGCTTCGGCGCCTTGTTGCTCGGCACCTTCAGTGATGGGCAGCTGGAGTATGCGGGGCGGCTGGGCACCGGCTTCAGCAGCCGCCAGCTCGAACAGTTGCACGCGCAACTGCAGCAAGACGAGATCGCCAAATCGCCTTTTGCGCCCTCCGCGGCTATGCCCAGCTCGCGCGGCGTGCACTGGGTGAAGCCGACGCTGGTGGTCGCGGTCGAGTACGTCGAACGCACGCGCGACGGCCTGTTGCGTCAGCCGAGCTTCGTCGGCATACGCGAAGACATGGAGCCCGAGGAGGTCGACTCGACCGGCGCGAATCTGGAAGAGGCCGCGCCCGCGAGCGCCGCCCGGCCCATGCGGCCACGCCACAGTGGACGCGGTGGAGGTCGCCGGCATCCGAGCTCACGCACCCCGAGCGCATCCTCTATCCGGAACAGGGCGTGACCAAGCTGGCGCTGGCCCGCTATTACGAATCCATCCAGGAATGGGTGCTGCCCTATCTCGCAAATCGCCCGCTGGTGATGCTGCGCTGTCCCGAAGACCGCCAGGCCTGCTTCTACCAGAAGCATCTGGGCAAGAGCCAGGCGCGTTCGGTGCCGCGCATCGCGATCAGGGAAGGAGGGGCGGTAGCGCGAATATGCCTACGTGCGCTCGCTCGCGGACATCGTGGCGCTGGTGCAGCACGGGGTGCTGGAGTTCCACACCTGGGGCTGCCGGGTGGAAGACATCGAACACCCCGACCTGCTGGTGTTCGACCTCGATCCTGCGCCCGACGTGGCGTGGGAAGAGGTGCTGCGCACCGCGCGCGAGCTGCGCGAGCGCCTGCAGGGATTGGGCCTGACGGCATTTCCGCGCACCACCGGCGGCAAGGGGC
The DNA here is from genome assembly GCA_963797045.1 of uncultured beta proteobacterium. Taxonomy (GTDB): domain Bacteria; phylum Pseudomonadota; class Gammaproteobacteria; order Burkholderiales; family Gallionellaceae; genus Sideroxyarcus. The sequence goes on from CAWCNZ010000012.1 coordinate 208,022, forward strand.
TGCACCTGGTGGTGCCGCTGCGACCGAAGGCCGATTGGGAATCGCTCAAGTCTTTCGCGCGGGCAGTATCGGAACTGCATGCGCGCGACGAGCCGCGCCTGCTCACCACCAACATGAGCCTGGCGAAACGCCACGGCAGGATCTTCCTCGATTATCTGCGCAACACGCGCGGCTCCACCGCCATCGCCTGCTATTCGCCGCGCGCCCGGCCGGGGGCGGCGGTGGCGGTGCCGCTGCGCTGGGACGAGCTCAGTCCGGCGGTGCGTTCCGACCACTACACGGTGGAGACGCTGCGGCGCCGTTTGGGTGCGCTGCGGGCGGATCCGTGGGAGGGATTTTTTGAGGCGGCGGTGCCGCTGGGAGCGGCACTGCTCAAGGCGGTTGGGGTCAAAGGTTAGCTGATTATTGAGCGTCCATGCGATGCGCAAACCCTCTCCCGGCCTTACGGCCACCCTCTCCCGCAAGCGGGCGAGGGGACAACCTCCGACTCCCCTCTCCCACGTGTGGGAGAGGGGTTGGGGGAGAGGGTCGCCGCAAGGCCGAGGGGCGCGCAAGACTTCGTGGTGAAGTCTGGAGTCCAGGAAGGAGGTGCATGATGGCTATCCGCGCAATGTGGAAAGGTGTGATCCATTTCGATACGATCCGCGTGCCGGTGAAGCTGTACGGCGCGGTCGAGGATCGCAACGTGCACTTCCGGCTGCTGCACCGGCAGGACCTGGAGCCAGTGCACCAGCACCTGATCAATCCGGAGACCGACGAGGTCGTGCCCCGCGAGAGCACCGCCCGCGCCTACATCACCGAATCCGGCGACCGCGTGTTGCTGAACGCGTCGGAGCTGGAGGTGCTGGAGCCGGAGCCCTCGCGCGACATCGAGATCCTCGGCTTCCTTCCTCTGCATGTGATCGATCATCGCTGGTACAACCGCCCCTATTACCTGGGGCCGGACGAGGACAGCGCGGAGTTCTTCGCGCTGGCCGAGGCCATGGAGGGCATGCAGGTGGAAGGCCTGGCGCGCTGGGTGATGCGCAACAAGTCGTATGTCGGCGCGTTGCAGTTGTATCAGGGCTATCCGATGCTGATGTCGCTGCACCACACCGAAGAGGTCATCCCCGTGGAATCGCTTACCGCCCCCGAGGGACCGCCGCTGGACAAGCGCGAGCTGGGAATGGCGCGGCAGCTGATCGAGATGCTGGACGCGGAGTTTCAGCCGCAGGAGTTTCACGACGAATTCCGCGAGCGCGTGCTCGAGATGCTGGCGGCCAAGGCGAAGGGCAAGAAGGTGCGCAAGCGCGCGCCGGAGGCGCATGAACGGAACATGGATATCAGTCAGGCACTGGCGGCCAGCATCGAGCAGGTGCGCAAACACGCCTGAAAATTGCTGCGGAGGGCGTCTGATGGAACTACTAGCCATTCCACTAGGCTGCCAAAATACAGCAGCCAAGTGGCTGGTTATGCGGCGTTGCGCGGTGCTCAAAATCCGGGGTCGCAAAGCGACAAACTGCAAGTACATTCCGGTTTCTCCGCTCCGTGCGCCTTGCATCCATCCCTCCTCGCGAATTTTCAAGACAGCTTCTGAGGTGTGACACAAGAAAAGGTGGTGTGACATGAACAAGGACGACACGAATCAAGTAGAGGAAGAAGAACTGGAAGACGAGCAGCCCCACGCCTTCTGGTCGGGGATCGTTGCCTTCGGTCTGGTGAGCCTCCCGGTCAGCCTGTTTCCCGCCCATAGCGGAAAACTCGCGCTGAAGATGGTCGACGCCAACGGCAACCTGCTCAAGCGCGAGTTCTTCTGCGAACACGACAACCGGGCGCTGGAGCGGGACGACATCGTGCGCAGCTATGAGATCGAGAAGTACCACTATGTGGTGGTCGAGGACGAGGAACTGGAGGCGCTGGAGCCGAAGCGGTCGCGCGAGATCGATCTGAAACGCTTCGTGCCGCTCAGTTCTATCAATCCGGTCTATTTCGAGCGCGCCTATTATCTGGTGCCCGATGGCGATACGACCAAGGCCTACCGCCTGCTGGCCAAGAGCATGGAGGATGAGCAGCGCGCCGGCATCGCCACCTTCGTGATGCACGGCAAGGATTACCTGGTGGCGATCATCGCCGAGGGCGGCATCCTGCGCGCGGAGACGCTGCGCTTTCACGACGAACTGCGCACGCCGGAGCAGGTCGGGCTGCCCGCGCGCCAGCCCGCCGACAAGAAGATGGTGGAGCAGCATGCGCGCCGCCATCCGCAAGTCGACGCACAAACAGTTCGACAGCGAACTGCTGAGCGACCAGCAAGCCGTGACGCTGAAAAAGCGCATCGAGGCGAAACTGAAATCCGGCACCGACGTGCTGAAGGCCCCGGAGGAAGCTGAAGCCGGCCGAAGCCGCAAGCAACGTGATCGATCTGATGCAGGTGCTCAAGGAACGCCTGCAGGGACGAAGCCCCCATACAGCCGACCACCATCCGGCAAAACCGGAGCGCTCTCCGACCAAAGCGAAGCCACACTCCGCGTAGCAAACCTCACACACGTAAAGGAGCATGATCATGTCTACCAGCACCGTAAAACTGCATCGGGTGCTTCGTGCAACACCCGAAAGGGTCTATCGGGCGTTTCTCGATGCCGATGCGATGGCCAAGTGGCTGCCACCGCATGGCTTCACCGGCAAGGTCCACCAGCTGGACGCCAGGGTCGGCGGCAGCTACAGGATGTCGTTCACCAACTTCTCCACCGGCCACAGCCACTCCTTCGGCGGAAAGTACCTTGAACTGGTTCCGAACGAGCGCATTCGCCATACGGACAGGTTCGACGATCCCAATCTGCCCGGGGAGATGCAGACGACTATTTCCATCAGGCCGGTATCGTGCGGGGTCGAGCTGAATATCGTGCAGGAAGGAATCCCCGAAGTCATCCCGCAGGAGGCCTGCTATCTCGGCTGGCAGGAATCGCTCACCCTGCTCGCTCAGCTCGTCGAGGCGGAGATTCCAGAATGACGGGCTACTGACTTTTCGTTAAAGCCGGATACGGGACTTGCACCGCACCCCAAGCGTACGCTTGGGTTAAAATCCGCACAGCTTCCCCGTCACGATTTTCAGACCACTTTGATTCCCGCTTTTCACTCCCCGATGCGCATCGCCCAACTACGCCAGCGCCTGCGCGATCTCGGCGCCAAGCCGTGCCACGAGGATCGTCTGCTGCGCGGCTGGAGCCAGGTTTGCTCGTACGACAAGAAGGGCAGCCCCGCAGAGACTTTCTTTCCGCTTGCGCTGCGCAACGAGTTGCCCGCCATCGAGGCGGGGTTGAATGGGCTGGCGCGCCTGCACGGCGAGTATCCCGCCGATGAAGACGTCGCACGGCTGCTGGTGGAACTGGCCGATGGCCAGATGGTGGAGAGCGTGCTGCTGCCGCGTGGCGGGCTGTGCGTTTCGACGCAGGTGGGGTGTGCCGTGGGCTGTGTGTTCTGCATGAGCGGTCGCAACGGTTTGCTGCGCCAGCTCGGCAGCGCCGAGATCGTCGCCCAAGTGGTGCTCGCGCGCAAACGCCGTGCGGTGAGCAAGGTGGTGTTCATGGGCATGGGCGAGCCGGCGCACAATCTCGACAACGTGCTTGAAGCGATCGATCTGCTGGGCACGCAGGGCAACATCGGGCACAAGAATCTGGTGCTTTCGACTGTGGGGGACTTGAGGGTGTTTGAGCGGCTACCCATGGAGACCGTCAAACCGGCGCTTGCCCTTTCGCTGCACACTACCGACGCAACACTGCGCGCCAAGTTGCTGCCGCATGCACCGCGTATCGCTGTCGAAGAGTTGGTGGAACGCTGCGAAGTGTATGCTCGCGCCACCGGCTATCCGGTGCAATACCAATGGACGTTGATCGAAGGTGTGAACGACAGCGACGCCGAGGTGGAACGCATCGTGCAGTTGCTCTCCGGCAAATACGCCATCATGAACTTCATCCCCTTCAACGAAGTGGACGGACTGGACTATCGCCGCCCCTCGGCCGAACGCATTGCGTCTATGGCGCACACACTTAATCGGCAAGGCGTCTACTCCAGAGTGCGCGATTCGGCAGGACAGGAAGTGGAAGGCGCGTGCGGTCAGTTGAGGGCGCGGGCAGTGAAGACGGGCCAGGCAGCCAGATAGTCAAAATATCCGCCTCCGTATTCTATCCGAAAGGAGCTCATCTTGAGCCTGGTCAATATTACAGGGGCAGCCGTTATCCCGGCCCCGCCGCAGCGCGTGTACGGCATCATCGCCGATTACCGGAATGGTCACCCGCACATCATCCCGCCAAAGTATTTCCGCAATCTGGTCGTGGAGGAAGGCGGCATCGGCGCGGGAACGAAGATCCGATTCGAGATGGTCATGTTCGGCAAGGCTCAGCAGGCGCAGAGCATCATCACCGAACCGGAACCGGGACGGGTACTGGTCGAGTCCACCACCGACGGCCTTGTCGTTACCAGCTTCATCGTTGAAGCTCGCGATGGCGGCAAAGCCGCAAACGTAACCATATCCACAGATCTGAAAAGCCAGGGCCTGATCGGAAACGCGATCATCAAATTCCTGTTCAAGCGTATCTACCGCGAAGAACTCGCGCTGTTGGCGGAATTTGCGGCTCGAAAATAACAACTTATCGGCAGGCAGTGCCATCTAGGCGCTGATTCAGCCCCAACAAAAAGACCTTGCAGACGCAAGGAATATCGGGTGATAATGCGCGCAGTTTTTTGAAAAGCAGTGCAATAAAAGGCAAACCTATTGAAAAGTAGGGACGCAAAGTTTCCGGTCTAAGGAGCCCTGATGGCTCTACGACAGCGGGACTGCCGGTAGCCACATCGCCCATCGAGTGGTTTCCGTTAGCCCTCAGTTCTGTCCAGCCGAAATTTGTGTCTCTCCTGCCCGGTAGGGTGCGCGGATAAAGGATGAGACATGCAATTCAACATCAAAAGCAGCGAAGTCTGGCTTCTGCTGGTCGTTTCTTTGATGGCGCTCGCCGCCAACCTTCCCGACGACATGCTTGGGCATACGCTTGATCGCAATCTGTTGCTGATCGCGCTGGTGGTGACGGTCTTTATTTCGCTGTTCCGCCATCTCAAGCTGATGCTGTTCATCACGGTTTCGATATTGGCCATCGGCGCCAACCTGCCGGATCAGTTGGCCGCGCAGCTCGGCATCAGCCGGACCGCTTTGATCGCGGCATCCGGCATGCTGGTGGTCCTGGCGTTGATGTACAAGCTGTACCAGCGGAAGCCGGAAAGCAAGGCGGCGGATGAGAATGAATACGAAGCGACAGCGGACATGCCCGTGGCAGTCAGCCACTTGCGCGACACCATCGATTCCAGGCTCTCGGTCATCTCCGCCATCCTGAACGGCGACTTTGCCGCATTGCATCAATTGCTCGTCTCCGATGTGGAGGTCAATTTCAGCCAGGACGGGCAGATTCCGATCTTCCTCGCCACGGAGAAGGGCAATGTCGATATCGTCCTGCTGTTGCTGATCCATGGTGCGAAACTCCGAATAAAGAACCAGCATGGACTGACACCCACCGACTTTGCCCTGAAGCTCCGCTTTGCACGTATTGCAAAGATCCTCCATTACGCTGAAGCGCAGAACATGTCCATCCAGAACCGGGCTGTCTATTCGTCCCAGCAGACGAGAATGATGGCCGTCCTGTTCGCCGACATCTGCGGAAGCACGGCCTTGTACGACCAGTTGGGGAACGAGGCTGCGCTGAACATGATCACGCGTACGCTGAACCTCTTGAAACAGGAGGTCGCCAGGCACAAGGGCACTCTGATCAAGACGATCGGGGACGAGATCATGTGCACTTTCCCGAACGCCTTGCGGGCGGCCCAGGCTGCCCGCGCCATGCATCATGTGGTCGATACGGAGAAACCGGGCGGCGAGCATCCTATCGCCGTCCGCATCGGCCTCCATTTCGGCGATGTCATCCTCAAGGCCAACGATGTGTTCGGCGATACCGTGAATGTCGCCGCCCGCATCGCATCGATCACAAGGGCGCGGCAGACCATGACCACGCAGGAGGTCATCGACGCCCTGCCTGCGGATTTCGGTTACAGAGCGGTTCCCATCACCCGTGCGTCGTTCCGCGGCAAGCAGGATGCGCTGGAGGTGTTCCAGCTCCTTTGGGAGCCGGAAGATTCGCTGTCGGGCCGGATCGGCGATTCGACATCACGCAGACAGAAAGAGAGCGGCGAGAATTCGTCCGGCAATCACCTGGGAGCGCAGCAGATCCTTGCGGAAGCGATCAGCTGAACGAACTCCAACTGGCGCTCACAATAAGGAAGCCCGGCGATGCCGGGCTTCTTTTTTGGACGCTCCGTCGTTCGATAGGTGACACGCACAGCGGATGCTCGCAAATTTGAATTACTATAGTGCCCCTATGAAAAAAGCCGCTCCGACCAAAGACGAGATCGCACTGATGGAGCCGTTTGCCGGCCTCACGCTGGAGCGCATCCACGTACCGACAAGCAGCCCGGAATTTGCGGTCGCCGCTGCGGAGATCAAGGCTGCGGGCATCGCTGGCTTCGATACCGAATCGAAGCCGACGTTCGTCACCGGCGATGTAAGCGATGGGCCGCACGTGGTGCAGTTCGCCCTGCACGACAAGGCTTACCTGTTTCAGATGCACAGAGCGGATGGGCATCCTTTCCTGATCGAACTACTGCATTCGGAACAGGTGCTCAAGGTCGGCTTCGGCCTTAAATCGGATAGCGGGCATATCTTCAGGAAACTGGGCATCAAGTTTGGCGGGGTGGTGGATCTCAATACCGTGTTCAGCATGCAAGGCTACCGCAAGGAAATGGGTGCGCGGGCGGCGGTGGGCCTGGTTTTCAGGCAGCGCTTCGCCAAGTCGAAGAGGATCACCACCACCGATTGGTCGCAGCACGAACTGACACCGCAGCAGATACTCTACGCGGCGAACGATGCCTATGCGGCGCTCAAGGTGCTGGAGGCGCTCGCCCTGCCCCGCGAAGAACTGCCCATCATGGGCCTGCCGCAACCAGAACGAAAATCCGGACAAAGCCAAAGTATTGGAGTAGCATGAATTTGCAGCATTTCCTTAATCACCATAAGGAGTTGAATCATGCCCAAGTCACATCATTCCGATAAAGAGATGAAGAAGAAACCCTTGATGACGCCCAAGGAAAAGCGGATGGCCAAACACGCGAAGAAGCATAGTCACGATGTTCAGCCGCTCATCCCTCCTACTACTCATTGAGCGTTCGAGTCTTGGTCGCCACATGACGATCAGCTAACAATAGACGGACTACGGATTTCGTCACCGAGAAACGTAGATATCATCAGAAAAGCCCGGCATGCCGGGCTTTTTCTTTGCAGCACTGGTTGCAGTGTTCACTCGTGGAGAAAATACCGGAAGGGAATCAGGGATGAGCTCAGAAGAACTTCTGAATGCCGAGCACTATTCCATAATTACTGGTGGTGCTATCCGGCTCGGTCACTGTGCCCCTGACAATTCCCTGGCTGGTAAGCGGGATAGTTGAACTGCGTCCCAGCGAGAATCTTTCCAGGTAAGGCTCGAGTACCAATGTTGTCGAATGATTCATTGAATAAGACATGGGCAGTGCCAATCTGAATCCCCAGCGCTCACCCAGATGGAGGTGCGAATTGTCATACAGCCCGGAATAGTCGACGTCGACTGTTGGGGCAATGATTCGTATCAGGCGAGTGTCCAGCCCCCAGTCAAACGAGGCGGTCTTGATGCCCGACATTTTTACGCCCAGAAAAGCTTGCCACCAACGATAGGTCTCCAGCAATCCTCTTACCGGGATTCCCGATGAGGTATGTGTAGATTGTATATCTCGCCGCCAGCGGTGGTTTGCCGCGCCAGCGTAAAGAGTCGGCGTAATTTGCCGCACCGGTTGGAACTGATAGCCGACGCGCAATTCCGCATCGGTCATTCGCTGCCGGGTGGTGGTGGAGATGGGTATTCCACTATTGGTTTGCCCGGTGTAAGCGATATCGCCGGAATGATATGACAGCGTTCCGGCGATTTGCCATGAGCCTTGGGAGTGGGCCATTCCAAGCAACAGGCCTGGAAGGAATCCATTTTCCCGGTCAAGCAGATTTCCCTGCTCGCCATACTCACGGTAATCGAAATGCTTCAGGTCACCCGCAAGCGAAAGATGAAATCCATCCTGTGCGTGGGCAAGCGGCGACAGGAAAAACAACAGGCCGGAAATGATGGGCAAATAGCGCATTGAGGGTAGCATGCGATTTCGTGGAAATGTGGATAAACAAAAAAGGCACAGGGGAAACCCCTGTGCCTTGACTTACAACCTGCTTAGATGAGGCTGCTTATGCTCGCCCAAGTGACGTAAACAGGTGCTGCGTAAGTAGTGCCGCCATCGGTGCTCAGTTCAAGCATAACCTGGTTGCCAACAGCACGCTCGTCGCCCAGTACCGTGAACTTCAACACTGTTGAACCCGCACCGGTGATGGTTGCCGCACCGGAACTCGGGAAAGTGCCGCCGGTACTTGACGAACGGTGTGGTCATCGTAAAGGTAGCAGTTCCGCCGGGCGCGGTGAAGGAAAAGCGTCATTGCCGTGTTATGACCGGTGCTGTCGTGTAGTGATCGAGTAGTTCTTAAGCAGCACAAAATTGCCCAGACGTAGGGTTAGTGTTAGTCATCGACAGGCTGGTTCCGGAGATTGATCCGTAGCACCTGTGTTCAAATCGAGATTCGATACGCGAAGGTCACCTGTGATGGTTGAACGTGTTAGCCGGATATGGCGACGAATACGTTGATGGTCAGATTGTAGACATAATCTGCCGAATAGAGGGATGCCAGTCGACGACAAATTGCTGAAGCTGAGGGTGCCATTTTCCGTGATGCCCGCCGTATCGCTGCAATTGTTAAAGGTAATAGTTCCCGCGGTTGCGCTTGTGAGGTTGACGGAATATGTCCCGCTCGTACACGGACAGGGGCTAGGTGGTTACTGCGCCCGTTACGATTGCGGGTGCTGCGCCTTGCGCAATAGCCTGCTGCACAGCGGCTTCGCCCGAGCTTGGCTGCCGATTGGACAGCGGAGACCACTGAGGGTGCCGGTGCAGATACCGAGGTTTGCACGCCCATCGAAACCAGCGTAACCGCTCCCGGTTATAGTATCAACCGCAGCGCCCGCAACCTGAGGTGCATTTGCCGAGCTGATGGTAACCGCTACGGGTGCCGTGCTACCGCCACCGCTTCCACCTCCCCCGCAAGCGGTCAATCCGATCATCAGACCCGATACCGCGATCAAGCTCAGTCTGGAGCCGCTCATCAATGTGTTTCGTGTACGCATTCTTTTTAAGTCTCCCTAACGTTGTTGTTAACAGTGACGTGGCTAGCCTTTGGGCCTCTGCAGCCATCTGGGAGGATAGCAAATTCGACCGCACAATACTTAGTACTAATGGTCTAGTACTTGGTCTAGTACTTGGGGGGGGCGGACAAGTCGCCCGCAAGAGGTGCGCGTGGTTGTGGGCCGATTTCGGAACTAATTTTCCTGACTCAAAGAGATATGGCTCTGAATCCTCACTCGCCAGCGCTCATCTCCCGTCCTGCGGGTCGACCACACGGATCACCTCGCCCTCGAACACGCCATCGTCACCCGCCTTTTGCTCCCGCTCCATTGCCTGAGATTGCAGGTCGCGCATCCGCTTCCGCAACTCGCGGCTTTTCCACCACAGATATCCCCATGCGACCGTACCGATGATCAGGATGACCGCGAGCAACACTACCGAGAACATCAGTACCAAGCCTACCAGCGCCGCGGTCACGACAAACGCCGCCAGCTTGCGTAGCGGGCTCGGGGATCCTGGCGGGGAATTCAATTCATACTTCATCTGCATTTGATTTGTCCGAGGTTTACATTAAATTTGCGCAGCTTGTTTCAGCCCTTATCAAACTTCATCACCCCGCCCTTGCAGTCCACCTTGATGGTGTCCTTCGCAGCAAAGCGGCCTTCCAGTATCTGCTTGGCGAGCTGGTTCTCGATCTGCGCCTGGATGGCGCGCTTCAGCGGACGTGCGCCGTACACCGGGTCGAAGCCGGCGGTGGCGACTTCGGCCAGCGCGGCGTCGGTCACTTCCAGCTTCATCTCCATCGCAGCCAGGCGTTTCTCCAGGCCCTGCATCTGGATGCGCGCGATGCTCTTGATGTTCTTCTCGTCCAGCGCATGGAACACCACCACCTCGTCGATACGGTTGATGAACTCGGGACGGAAGTAGCTCTTCACTTCGCCCATCACCGCGAGCTTGATCACCTGGTAGTCGTCGCCGGACATCTGCTGGATCATCTGGCTTCCGAGGTTGGAGGTCATCACGATCACGGTGTTCTTGAAGTCCACGGTGCGGCCCTGGCCGTCGGTCATGCGGCCGTCGTCCAGCACCTGCAGCAGCACGTTGAACACGTCCGGATGCGCCTTCTCCACTTCGTCCAGCAGGATGACGCTGTAGGGCTTGCGGCGCACGGCTTCCGTTAGATAACCGCCTTCCTCGTAGCCGACGTAGCCGGGAGGTGCGCCGATCAGGCGCGCGACGGAATGCTTCTCCATGAACTCGCTCATGTCGATGCGGATGAGGTGCTCTTCCGAATCGAACAGGAAGTTGGCGAGCGACTTGCACAGCTCGGTCTTGCCCACGCCGGTGGGGCCGAGGAACAGGAACGAGCCATACGGACGGTTCGGGTCGGACAGGCCGGAACGCGAACGGCGGATGGCGTCGGACACCAGGCGCACCGCCTCGTCCTGCCCCACCACGCGCTCGTGCAGCTTGTCTTCCATGTGCAGCAGCTTGTCGCGCTCGCCCTGCATCATCTTGCTGACCGGGATGCCGGTCGCGCGGCTCACCACCTCGGCGATCTCTTCCGCGCCGACCTGCGTGCGCAGCAGCTTGTTCTTTTGCGCGCCGCCTTCGGCCTCGCGTTGTGCAGCCTCTTTCAGCTTGGCTTCGAGCTGCGGCAGCTTGCCGTATTGCAGTTCGGCCACTTTCTCCAGCTTGCCCTCGCGCTGCAGGGAAGCCATCTCGGCGCGCACGCGGTCGATCTCTTCCTTCACGTTCGCAGCGCCCTGTGCCGCGCCCTTCTCCGCCTTCCATATCTCCTCGAGGTCGGCGTATTCGCGCGACAGTTTCTGGATCTCGTCCTCGATCAGCTGCAGGCGCTTCCGCGACGCCTCGTCCTTTTCCTTCTTCACCGCTTCGCGCTCGATCTTCAACTGGATCAGGCGGCGGTCGAGCTTGTCCATGGACTCGGGCTTGGAGTCGATCTCCATCTTGATGCGCGCGGCGGCCTCGTCGATCAGGTCGATGGCCTTGTCCGGCAGGAAGCGGTCGGTGATGTAGCGGTGCGACAGTTCCGCCGCCGCGACGATGGCGGGGTCGGTGATCTCGACGCCGTGGTGCAGCTCGTATTTCTCCTGCAGACCGCGCAGGATGGCGATGGTGGATTCGACCGAGGGCTCGTCCACCAGCACCTTCTGGAAGCGGCGCTCCAGCGCGGCATCTTTTTCGATGTATTTCCTGTACTCATCCAGGGTGGTCGCACCGATGCAGTGCAACTCGCCGCGCGCCAGCGCGGGCTTGAGCATGTTGCCCGCATCCATGGCGCCTTCGGCCTTGCCCGCGCCGACCATGGTGTGCAGCTCGTCGATGAACACGATGATGCGGCCTTCTTCCTGCGCAATTTCCTTCAACACGGATTTCAGGCGCTCCTCGAACTCGCCGCGATACTTGGCTCCGGCGAGCAGTGCCGCCATGTCCAGGCTCAGCACCTTCTTGCCCTTCAGCGTCTCGGGCACTTCGCCGTTAATAATCCGCTGAGCCAAACCTTCAACAATCGCGGTCTTGCCCACGCCGGGTTCGCCGATCAGCACCGGGTTGTTCTTGGTGCGGCGCTGCAAGACCTGGATGGCGCGGCGGATCTCGTCGTCGCGGCCGATCACGGGATCGAGCTTGCCCTGACGCGCGCGCTCGGTGAGGTCGAGCGTGTATTTCTTCAACGCTTCGCGCTGGCCTTCGGCTTCCTGCGCTACCGACCGATTCGCCGCCGCGCACGGCGTTGATGGCCTGCTCCAGCGGCGCGCGCGCCACGCCATGCTGTTTGAGCAGGCGGCCGCATTCGCCCTTGTCGTCGGTCAGCGCCAGCAGGAACATTTCGCTGGCGATGAACTGGTCGCCGCGTTTCTGCGCTTCCTTGTCGGTAAGGTTGAACAGGTTGGAAAGGTCGCGCCCGACCTGCACCTCGCCGCCGTGTGCCTTCCACCTTGGGCAGGCGGTTCACTGCATCGTTGAGCGCGGTCTTGAGCGCATTGACATTGCCCCCGGCGCGCGCCAGCAGCGAGCCCGCGCCGCTGTCGGCATCGTTGAGCATGGCCAGCAGCAGGTGCTGCGGCTCGATGAACTGGTTGTCGCTGCCGACGGCCAGGCTCTGGGCATCGGACAGGGCCTGCTGCAGCTTGGTGGTGAACTTGTCGAAACGCATGACGACGCACTCCTCTGTTTAATTCGAATGTGCACTAAGTGGGGAGGGAGGCGGAAATTTCAACCCCGAGTGCTTCATCTTATATACTGCGCCCATCTCTACAGGAATGCACCATGGCTAACCCAAAACTGACTCAGCATATCCGCGCCAACGTGCTCACCGCCCTGGTCGAAGATCGGCACGGTATCGATCTGACCGCCCAGCTCATCCCCGAACAAGCGCAGGCCAGCGCCAGCGTCATCTCGCGCGAAGCGGCAGTCTTGTGCGGCACTTCATGGTTCGATGAATGCTTCGGGAATCTGGACCCAAACTGCAAAATCAACTGGCTGGTGCAGGAGGGTGAACTCGCATCCCCCAACCAGACCTTGTGCGAGATACGCGGCAACGCGCGCGCCATGCTCACCGCCGAGCGCCCGGCGCTGAATTTCCTGCAGACGCTTTCCGCCACGGCCACGCAGACGCGCCGTTATGTGGATGCGGTGGCCGGCACGGAGGCGAAGATCATGGACACGCGCAAGACCCTGCCCGGCCTGCGCATGGCGCAAAAATACGCGGTGACGGTAGGCGGCGGGCACAACCAGCGCATCGGCCTGTTCGACGGCGTGCTGATCAAGGAGAACCACATCGCGGCGGCAGGCAGCATCTCCGCGGTGTTGGGCCACGCCTTCCAGATCACGCCTGCCGGCATCCCCATCCAGATCGAAGTCGAGACGCTGGAGCAACTGGAGGAAGCGCTGAACGCGGGGGCAAAGCTCATCCTGCTGGACAACTTCTCGGTGGCGGACATGCGCAGGGCCGTCCTCCAGACCAACGGCCGCGCCGAGCTGGAGGCTTCCGGCGGCATCACGCTGGAAAACGTGCGCAGCTTCGCCGGGACCGGTGTGCACCGCATCTCCATCGGCGCGCTCACCAAGGACGTGAAGGCGATCGACCTGTCGATGCGTTTCGAGACAGCGACCTAGCCAGGAGCGCCCCATGCAGACATTCTTGATGTGCGAACCCAGATACTTCGACGTCGAGTATGTCATCAACCCGTGGATGGAAGGCAACCAGGGCAAGGTGGACAAGCCGCTCGCTGCCAGGCAGTGGCAGAACCTGCATGACGTGCTGGCGCAGCGGGCATCCATCAGACTGATCGAGCCCGTGCCCGGCCTGCCGGACATGGTGTTCACCGCCAACGGCGGCCTGGTGTCGCGCCACCGCGAAGTCATCGTTTCGTCGTTCCACCATTGCGAAAGGCAGCCGGAATCGCCCCACTTCAGGAGATTTTTCGAGCAGGAGGGTTACCGGCTCATCCCCTTGGGCAAAGATCTTGAATTCGAGGGCGCGGGCGATGCGCTGTTCGACGCGACTGGCCGGCTGTGGACCGGATGGGGCTTCAGAAGCCACCAGGCGGTGGAACAAGAGATCGCGCACGCCCTGCACGTCGTCACCCGCGGACTGACGCTGGTCGATCCTTGCTGGTATCACCTGGATACGGCGTTCTGCCCCTTGGCGCGCGGGGAAGTGATCGCTTACGCGAATGCCTTTGCGCCGGACAGCATCGCTGCCATCCGGCAGGCGTTCGGCGACAAGGCCATCTGGGTCTCGCACGAGGACGGTCGCAACTTCGCCTGCAACGCGATCAACGTCGGCGACGATGTCGTCCTGCACAAGGCATCGGACACGCTGAAGACCGCTTTGAGAGAAAGGGGATACAACGTCATCGAAGTGGACGTTTCTGAATTCCTGAAGTCGGGCGGCGCCTGCAAGTGCATGACGCTCGAACTGTAGTTGAAATATGGCAAGCTGCCGCCATATAGCCCGACATCACACTTATCGAGGCGCAAACATGACCGACCCCAAACATCTCGTCTGCCCGCATTGCGATGCGGTGAACCGCGTGCCGTCCGACAAACTGGCCGCAGAGCCGACCTGCGGCAAGTGCAGGCAGCCGTTATTCGCAGCGCACCCGACCGAGCTGAACGCAGACAATTTCATGCGCCACATCGCGAACAGCGACATCCCGGTGCTGGTGGATTTTTGGGCGCCCTGGTGCGGCCCGTGCAAGATGATGGCGCCCGCCTTCGAACAGGCCGCGCAGCGGCTGGAGCCGGAGATGCGCGTGGCCAAGCTGAACACGGAAGAGGCGCAGCAGCTCGCCGCGCAATTCAACATCCGCAGCATCCCGACGCTGGCGCTGTTCAAGGGCGGGCGCGAAGTGGCACGGCAGGCCGGGGCGATGGATGCCAACCACATCGTGTTGTGGGCGAAATCGAAAGCATGATGCGGCGACGATGAGCACAGACCATTTCACGCCGGTCGCCGGACAATACGCCACCTTCCGCCCTTCTTATCCGGACGAGTTGTTCGACTGGCTCGCCGGCATCGCCCCACAGCGCGCGATGGCTTGGGATTGCGGCGCGGGCAGCGGCCAGGCGACCGTCGCGCTGGCCTCACGCTTCGCGCAGGTGCTTGGGCACCGACATCAGTGCCGCGCAACTGGCTTCCGCACCGGCACTCGCCAACGTCGAATACCGCGTAGCGCCCGCCGAGGCGAGCGGCCTGCCGGAGCGCTCGACCGACCTCGTCACCGTCGCACAGGCCCTGCACTGGTTCGACCTGCCGAAGTTCTATGCCGAGGTGCGGCGCGTGCTGAAGCCGCAGGGCGTCATCGCGGCATGGGGCTACAACCGCTTGCTGATAGACCAGCCCGAGGTGCAGCGCATCGTGGATCGCTTTTACGAAGAGACCATAGGCAGCTACTGGCCGCCCGAGCGCGTGCATGTGGAGAACGGCTACCGCGACCTGCCGTTCCCGTTTGCGCGCATCGCAGCCCCCGGATTCTCCTTGCACAAGGATTGGACGCGCGAACACCTGCTCGGCTACCTGCGCAGCTGGTCGGCGGTGGGAAGGTTCAAGGCGGCGAACGGCTACGACCCGGTCGATGCACTCGCCGGCGAGATCGCCACGCACTGGCCTGAAGGAAAGATGATTCGTGTGGAATGGCCGCTGTTCATGCTTGTCGGCCGGACAGATCATGGCCTGTGAGGCCATTGACGCATATTAGCATTTTATTATATGCTGATAACAAGTGGTGGAAGCCACTGCACGTTTCTCCTCCCTGAGCGTGCGGTCTTAACTGACCCCTTGTTAAGACACTCGCCCCTGTCCCGTCTGGTTCAGGGGCATTTTTCTTCATACCCGGCGAGTCTGGCCTTTCACTCAGGTCTTCTTTCGCGCAACCAGGTCTATCAGCGCCGACATGCCGCTGTGGCCTGAGCCTTCGCGGATGATGCTGTCGTGTTCGCGCAGCTGCACGATGTCCATGTCGGCGAAGGCCTTGCGCAGCATCGCTTCGGTATAGAGGTTCTCGGCCTGCGATGGACCGCCGGTCCGGTATTCGAGCTGGCGCGGCGTATAGCCCTGCAGCAACAGCAGCCCGCCCGGTTTGAGGCAGCGCTTGATGGCGGCGAACATCTGCTCGCGCTCTGGCGAGGTGACGAACTGGATGAAGATCGCCACGACCACGTCGAAATCATTCTCGCCCCAATCCCATTGCAGCAGGTCGACCTGCTCGAACAGCATCGCCACGCCGCGCTGTTGCGCCAGTCTCTTCGCCTTGGCCTGTGCGACATGCGACGAATCCACCGACAGCACTTCCAGCCCTTGTTCCGCCAGCCACACGCCGTTGCGTCCTTCGCCATCGGCCACGGCCAGGCATCTCATGCCCGGCTTGAGCAATGCATTTTGCGACAGGAGGAAGGCGTTCGGCTCGGTGCCATAGAAGAAATCCTCGCCAGCATAACGTTCGTTCCAGATACTCATACCGCCCTCAATAGATACCACCACGCGCTGAGCGTGATGAACGAAAGCAACAGCCCCACCGCCACCATCAGGTTCGAAAGCTCCGGATCAAGGTCATGCTCGTTCGCCACGATGGCCGCAGTGATCATCGAAGGCATCGCCGCCTCGAAGATGGTGACCTGGATGGGCAGGCCTTGCGCGCCGATGATCTGCACGTACAGCAGCCAGATCGCGAGCGGCGCGAGCATGAGTTTGAATGTCAGACCGAGCGCGAGGTTGCGCTTGTGTTCGGCGACATGCCCCAGCCGCAGTTGCATCCCGACCGACAGTAGGGCCAGCGGCGCGAGGGTATCGCCCAGGCGCTTCAGCAGTATGGTGAACCAGTCCGCATATTCGACCGGGATCAGCAGCAAGGCGATGGCGAGCGCGATGAACGGCGGGAACGATGCAATGCGTTTCACGATCTCCGCTGCCGTCGGCCTGCCCGAGGAATAGATGCCCGCCACTGTGATGCCCAGCACCGAAAGCGCGAAGAAGGAACCCAGCTGGTCGGCGATGATGGCAGTGCCCAGTCCGGCCGTACCGAAATAGGCCTCGACCATGGGCAAGCCGAAGAACGAGGTGTTGCCCAAGCCCCCGACCAGCATCAAAGCGCCGACCGTGGCGCGCGGCAACTGCAGCCACCTGCCCACCGACCAGAAGAACGCGGCCGACAAGCCGAACACGATCCACGCCATCGCCGCGATCAGGATCACGTCGCCGGAGATATGCAGTTCATGGATGTACAGCAGCGTCAGCGCGGGCAGCGAAACATGGATGATGAAGCTATTGAGCGTGGCGGGTGCATTGTCCGGCATGCGCCGTAGCCGGCGCAGCACCATGCCGGCGATGAAGCAGAGGATGAGCAGGATGAGATTGTTCATGCCTCTACTTGGCGCAAGGAAGAATTAATCGGGAACGTTTGCAGCGATGAATGCCTTCAGCTTCGCCACATCCGCATCCATCACTTCGCTGCGCTGCGGCAGGTTCTCGATGCCTTCCATCGCGGCAGGACGTTCAGGCTGGCGGCCCAAGGCTTCCTGGATGGTCTCGGCGAACTTGGCGGGCAATGCGGTCTCCAGGCAGATCAGCGGCAGGCTGGGGCGGCGCTGTTCTAATCCAACTTTAAGGCCGTCGGCGGTGTGCGTGTCCACCATCACGCCGTATTCCTCCCACACTTCGCGGATGGTCTTGAGGCGATCCTGGTGCGTGCTCTTGCCGGAGGCGAAATCGAACTTCGGCAGGTCGTTCCAATAGTCCGTACCCTTGATGTCGAACGAGCCGCCCGCATCCACCTTGCTCCAGAACTCGCGCACCTTCGCGCCATCGCGGCCGACCAGGTCGAACACGAAGCGCTCGAAGTTGGAGGCCTTGGAGATGTCCATCGACGGGCTGCTGGTCTCGTAGGTGTGGTCGGTGCCGCGCGGACGGTAGACGCCGGTGCGGAAGAACTCGTCCAGCACGTCGTTCTCGTTGGTGGCGAGGATGAGCTGGCCGATGGGCAGGCCCATCATGCGCGCGATGTGGCCGGCGCAGATGTTGCCGAAGTTGCCGGACGGCACCGCGAACGCGACCTGCTCGTCGTTGGATCTTGGTCGCGGCGAAGTAGCCCTTGAAGTAGTACACCACCTGCGCCGACACGCGCGCCCAGTTGATCGAGTTGACCGTGCCGATCTTGTATTTGGCCTTGAACGCGTGGTCGTTGGACACCGCCTTCACCATGTCCTGCGCGTCGTCGAACATGCCGTTGATGGCGATGTTGTGGATGTTCGGGTCCTGCAGCGAATACATCTGCGCGCGCTGGAACGCGCTCATCTTGCCGTTCGGCGACAGCATGAACACGCGGATGCCCTTCTTGCCGCGCATCGCGTATTCCGCGGCGGAGCCGGTGTCGCCGGAGGTCGCGCCGAGGATGTTCAGTTCTTCGTTCTGCTTCGTCAGCGCGTACTCGAACAGGTTGCCGAGCAATTGCATCGCCATGTCCTTGAACGCCAGCGTCGGGCCGTTGGAGAGTTCGAGGATGTAGACATTATCGGCCAGCTTGCGCAGCGGCGTGATCTGCGTGGCGTCGCTGTCGGCGCGGCCGTTGCTGTAGACCTGCGCGGTGTAGGTCTTGGCTGACGATGGCCTTGAGGTCGGCCGCCGGGATGTCGGTGGCGAACTTGGACAGCACCGCATAGGCGAGATCGGCATAGGACAGCTTGCGCCAGGCATCCAGCTCGGCGCGCGTCACTTGCGGATATTGCTCCGGCAGGTACAGGCCGCCGTCGGGCGCGAGGCCGCCCAGCAGGATTTCGGTGAAGGTCTTGGCGGGCGCATTGCCGCGGGTGGAGATGTATTTCATTTCAAATGTCCTCGGACTCAACAGTTCCTTCCCCTTGAAGGGGGAAGGTCAGGATGGGGGTGAAACTCTATGAACTTCTACCCCAACCCCTGCCCTCCCCCTGCAAGGGGGAGGGAGCTAGTGATTTATTTCCCCAACTCTTCCAGCCGCAGCTTGGTCACCTTGCCGGCCACCACCTTCAGCGCCTCGATCTTGGCGATCGCCGAATTGATGCGCTTCTCGCGCGTCTGGTGCGTCAGCATGATGAGGTCGGTCTGTTCTTCGCCTTCGCCCGGTTCCTTCTGGATCACGGCGTCGATGGAGATCTGCTCGTCCGCCAGGATGCGCGTGATGTCGGCCAGCACGCCCGGCTTGTCCTGCACGCGCAGGCGCAGGTAGTAGCTGGTGATCACCTCGTCCATCGGCAGTATCTTGATATCGGACATCGCGTTCGGCTGGAACGCCAGATGCGGCACGCGGTTCTGCGGATCGGAAGTCGCCATGCGCGTCACGTCCACCAGGTCGGCGATCACCGCGCTGGCGGTTGGTTCCGCACCCGCGCCCTTGCCGTAATACAGCGTCGCAGCCGACCGCATCGCCCTGCACCACGACCGCGTTCATCGCGCCTTCGACATTGGCGATGAGGCGCTTGCTCGGGATCAGCGTGGGATGCACGCGCAGCTCCACGCCTTCCGGCGTGCGCTTGGTGATGCCCAGCAGCTTGATGCGGTAACCGAGTTGTTCGGCGTACTTGATGTCCGTCGCATCCAGCTTGGAGATGCCTTCGATGTAGGCCTTGTCGAACTGCATCGGGATGCCGAAGGCGAGCGCGGACAGGATGGTGATCTTGTGCGCCGCGTCCACGCCCTCGATGTCAAAGGTCGGATCGGCTTCGGCATAGCCCAGGCGCTGCGCTTCCTTCAGCACGGTGTCGAAGGAAAGTCCCTTGTCGCGCATCTCGGACAGGATGAAGTTGGTTGTGCCATTTATTATCCCGGCGATCCACTCGATGCGGTTCGCGGTAAGGCCTTCGCGCAGCGCCTTGATGATGGGGATGCCGCCCGCCACCGCCGCCTCGAACGCGACCATCACGCCCTTGTCCTGCGCGGCCTTGAATATCTCGTTGCCGTGCGTGGCGAGCAGCGCCTTGTTGGCGGTGACCACATGCTTGCCGTTGGCGATGGCTTTCAGCACCAGCTCTTTCGCCACGCCATAGCCGCCGATCAGCTCGACCACGATATCGACCTCGGGATCGCTCACCACGGAGAAAGCGTCGTCGGTGACGCGGCATGTGCCGCCGGTGACGTTCTTGGCCAGCTCCAGGTTCTTGTCCGCCACCACCGTGATGCGGATGGGACGGCCGGCGCGACGCGTGATCTCTTCCGCGTTGCGTTGCAGCACGGTGAATGTGCCGCCGCCGACTGTACCGATACCGAGGAGTCCTACATTGATTGGTTTCATGAGAATGATTTCTTGAAGTTAAAAGACGGGTATGACAAAACCTTCGCGAAAATAGAACTTGTGCGCCTGCGTGCGCTGCGTGCCGGAATCCAGCACCAGGCCGTTCGCACCCAGCTTGCGCGCGACCGCTTCCAGATGCGCCATCAAGGCACGCCCGACGCCTTGGGAACGACAGCGCTTCGTCGGTCACGAGATCGTCGATGTAGAACTTCAGGCCATCGAAGGTATTCTCGTGCCAGCGGTAAACGGCGAGGCCGAGCACGGCATCACCTTCGACCGCCAGCGCCATGCGCGCATCGCTCAGCACACGCGCCATCTTTGCCGCATAGTCGGCCGGCAGATGCGGACGCAACTGGCGGTGCACAGGCTCGGCATGCGCCAGCCATTCGCTGCCTGCGACCTGCCCGCCTTCCGAGAACACCTCGACCATCTTCATGTCCCGTGCCGCTTGCGATAGCTTTCCAGGAAGCGCGCGATGCGCCCGATGGCTTCGGTCAGGTCGTCGGAATTGGGCAGGAACACCACGCGGAAGTGGTCGGTGTTCGGCCAGTTGAAACCCGTGCCCTGCACCACCAGTACCTTTTCTTCCTCCAGCAATTCGAGGATGAACTTCTGGTCGTTCTCGATCGGGTACATCTTTGGGTCGAGTCTGGGGAACATGTACAGCGCGGCCTTGGGCTTGACGCAGGTCACACCGGGAATATCGGTCAGCAGCTTGTGCGCAAGGTCGCGCTGCTTGCACAGGCGTCCGCCCGGCGCAACCAGGTCGTTGATGCTCTGATAGCCGCCGAGCGCGGTCTGAATGGCGTATTGCCCCGGCACGTTGGAACACAGGCGCATCGAGGCGAGGATGTTCAAGCCGTCGAGATAATCCTGCGCCTTTTTCTTTGCGCCGGAGATCACCATCCAGCCGGAACGGTAGCCGCAGGCGCGGTAGTTCTTGGACAGGCCGTTCATGGTGACGAACAGCACGTCGTCCGCCAGCGAGGCCATGGAGGTGTGCGTCACGCCGTCGTACAGCACCTTGTCGTAGATCTCGTCGGCGAAGATGATGAGGTTGTGCTCGCGCGCGAGCTGGATGATCTCTTTCAGGATCGCGTCGGAATACACCGCGCCCGTAGGATTGTTGGGATTGATGACAACAATCGCGCGCGTGTTCGGCGTGATCTTGGCCTTCATGTCGGCCAGATCGGGATTCCATTCGTTGGCTTCGTCGCAGACGTAGTGGCGCGGCGTGCCGCCCGCCAGCGTGACTGCCGCCGTCCACAGCGGATAGTCGGGCGCGGGCACCAAGCACTTCGTCGCCCGGGTTGAGCAGACCCTGCATGGACATGACGATGAGTTCGGAGGCGCCATTGCCGATGAAGATGTCGTCGATGGTGACGCCGGCGATCTTCTTCTGCTGGGTGTAGTGCATGATCGCCTTGCGCGCGGCGAACAGGCCCTTGGAGTCGGAATAGCCGGACGAATTCGGCAGATTGAGGATCACGTCCTGCTGGATCTCTTCCGGCGCGTCGAAGCCGAACGGCGCGAGGTTGCCGATGTTCAGCTTGATGATGCGCTGGCCCTCTTCCTCCATCTGCTTGGAGCGGGCCATCACCGGGCCGCGGATGTCATAACAGACGTTGGCCAGTTTGACCGATTTCAGCACCGGCTTGGACGTATCTTTTTCGGATTTCACTTGAGCGCTTCCTGATTTGCCAAGCCGACGCCGATGGTAGAATCATCGCCGTACAGACAAGGCGTTACAAAGGCCGCGATTCTACCGCGCCGCCGCTACCCGCCGCAAATGGAGACCGCGCTTTGGCACTGCATCTACAGACAGATTCGAATCGGATGTTATTCACCGGACACGGGGAGGGTTATGTCGCCGTCAACGGCCGCAGCTATCGCCAGCCGGTGGTGGTAATGGCCGGAGAGGTGCGCTCCGACTGGACTGCCACGGATTTCGCCTCGCTGACCGCGGCGCATTTCGAGTATTTCCTTGAACTCAAACCGGAAGTTCTGCTGCTCGGCACCGGCGCAAGGCAGCAGTTCGCCCGTCCCGAGCTGTACCGAGAACTGATCCGGGCAAGGATAGGCATCGAATTCATGGATACCCCCGCCGCCTGCCGCACCTACAATATCCTCGTCGCCGAAGACCGCAAAGTAGTCGCGGCGGTATTGCTCTAAGGAAAACGGATGAACCCTACCCTGCAACAAGTCATCGCCCAGACCGAAACCGTCATCCTCGGCAAACCGCGCCAGATCAGGCTGGCGCTCACCTGCCTGCTGGCGCGCGGCCACCTGCTGATCGAGGACCTGCCGGGTGTCGGCAAGACCACGCTGGCGCACGTGCTGGCGCGCACGCTGGGCCTGCAATTTCAGCGCATCCAGTTCACCAGCGACATGTTGCCCGCCGACATCCTCGGCGTTTCCATCTTTCAGCGCGACAGCGGCGAATTCAAGTTCCATGCAGGGCCTATCTTTGCGCAGATGATCCTCGCCGACGAAGTAAACCGCGCCACACCCAAGACCCAGAGCGCCCTGTTGGAAGCGATGGAGGAAAAGCAGGTCACCAGCGAGGGCGAGACGCGCCCGCTGCCCGTGCCCTTCTTCGTGATCGCCACGCAAAACCCGGTCAACCAGATCGGCACCTTTCCGCTGCCCGAATCGCAGCTCGACCGCTTCCTGATGCGCATCCAGCTGGGGTATCCGGATGCCCAGGCGGAACGCAACCTGCTCTCCGGCGTGGACCGGCGCGACATCATCGCCAAGCTGTCTCCGCAGATGGAGACAGCCGAGTTGATGACCCTGCAACAGCAGGCCAGAGAGGTGTTCGTCTCCCCGGCGCTGCTCGACTACGTGCAGGCCATCCTGCGCCACACCCGCGAGGCGGCCCGCTACGTGCACGGCCTTTCCCCGCGCGCCGGGCTCTCGCTGCTTGCGGCGGCGCGCGCCTGGGCGCTGCTCGACGGACGCAACGCCGTCATTCCGGAAGATGTGCAGGCCGTGCTGCCCGGCGTCGCCAGCCACCGCCTGCAGAGCGTGCAGGACGTACAGATATCCGATGGCGACAAACTTGCGCGCGAACTGATCGAAGCTGTCGCCATTCCCTGACGAGCAAGGCAATCATTCTCATCCGAATATGAAAATTTCCTTGCCCGCCCCCTCACCAGTGCGCAGTTGTTGCCGACTTGTCGGCTTTACAACTACAGCCTACCCCTTGCGGGTGCAATCCTCTCCCGCTTGCGGGAGAGGAGGCGAACGAGCCGCTACGCGGAATTCTCGTTAAAGCTGTGTTCACCGCACTCAGACAAGGATTCCGCAACTGGGCTATTCGCCGCAGCGTCGAAACCGGCACGCTGGTGCTCACCCAGCGCCGCATCTACATACTGCCCACGCGCCAGGGTCTGGGCTTCGCCTTCGTGCTCCTGCTGATGTTGCTGGGCGACATCAATTACAACCTGAGCCTGGGTTATGTGCTCACGTTTTTGCTCGCCACCACGGCCGGCATCAGCATGCTGCACACCTTCCGCAACATGGCACAACTCGAGATACGCGCAGGCTATGTCGAGCCCGTATTCGCCGGCGAAAACGCGTTCTTCATTTTCCATTTCCACAATCCGGGCGCTCTGGATCGTCACCAGATCCATCTGCGCGACGACAAGGGCCACCGCACGGTGTTCGACCTGACGGCGCAGCGTTCCACGACGGTGGAGCTTGCGATCCCGACTGCCCGCCGCGGCTGGCTGGATAGCGGGCGCTTGGTTCTGCACACCGAATTCCCGCTGGGCCTGTTCCATGCCTGGTCCTACCTGCATTTCGATGTGCGCTGTCTGGTCTATCCCACCCCTGCCGCGCCGCAGCCCCTGCCGGTAGCCGCAGCGCAGAGCGGCACCGGCAAGAAGGCGGCGGCCGGGGACGAGGATTTCTCCGGTCTGCGCGGCTATGTGGCGGGCGACGCACTGCCTCGCATCGCCTGGAAGGCGCTGGCGCGCGAACAAGGCCTGCAGGTGAAGCAGTTCTCTGCGCTGATGGGGCTGGAACTGTGGCTGGACTGGTCGCTGCTGCCAAACATCGCGGCCGAACGCAAACTGGAATTGCTCACGCGCTGGGTGCTGGATGCGGATGTGCAAGGAGTACGCTACGGGCTGCGCCTGCCGGACGGTGAAGTCGCACCGCAACACAGTGCGGCGCATCGTGCGGAATGCCTGCGCAGGCTGGCATTGTTCGGGGCAAGCGAAACATGAAACTCGGTGCGCCGCTCATCTATGGCCTGACCGGCTGCATCCTGCTGGTCAGCGCGCCGCATGCCGACCACCTGCCGCTCTGGGTCAGTCTGGTCTGCACGGCGTTGCTGGCTTGGCGCGTCTACCTGGCCTGGAGCGGCAACCCGCTGCCTGCGCGCTGGCTGTTGCTCTCAGTCACCGTCGCCTGCGTCATCGCCCTCGCCCTCGCCATCAATTTCCGCACACTGTTCGGGCGCGAGGTCGGCGTCACGCTACTGGTTCTGCTCGCCACGCTCAAGCTGCTGGAATTGAGAACGGTGCGCGATGCCACGATCCTCATCTACCTTTCCTGCTTCATCATCATCACCAATTTTTTCTACTCGCAGAGCATCCCCACAGCCCTGTTCATGCTGTTCACACTGCTGGTTATCATGGCGACCTGGATACATCTGCAGACCGGGGCGCTCGCATTCGGACCGCGCCTGCGCATAGGCGGCATCCTGTTGCTGCAGGCCATCCCGCTGTCTCTCATCATCTTCGTGCTGTTTCCGCGCGTACAGGGACCGTTGTGGGGTATGCCTCAGGATGCATATGCAACGACCGGCCTGTCCGACACCATGTCGCCTGGCAGCCTCTCCAGGCTGTCGCTTTCCGATGCCGTGGCCTTCCGCGTCACTTTCAAAACGGCCGCCCCGCCACGCGAACAGATGTACTGGCGAGGGCCGGTCATGTGGGCGTTCGATGGCACGACGTGGACGACATGAAATCTATGCCGCCTTTCGGGAACCGCGACTGGACGACCTTGCCAGCCCGCTTGAGTACACCGTGACGCTGGAGCCGCACAACAAGCCCTGGCTGTTCGCGCTGGAGATGCCGTCCAGGATTTCCCTGCCTGCTGTCCGCACGTCTGACATGCAATTGCTGAGCCGGAGGCCGATCAGCGCACGTGTGCGTTATGACGCCGCATCGCAGCTGGGTTACCGCCTGAATATCGATGAAGACACCAGCCAGTTGCGCCGTGCGCTTGCATTGCCGCCCGGCTTCAACCCGCGCACGCGCGAACTGGCCGCGCAGTTGCGCACCCAATACGGGGATGACGACGCGGTGCTACGCGCTGCTCTCGCCAATTTCAACCAGGGCGGCTTCGAGTACACGCTGGAGCCGCCATTGCTGGGCGCAAACAGCGTGGACGATTTCCTGTTCACCACGAAGCAGGGGTTCTGCGAACACTATGCTTCCAGTTTCGTATTCCTGATGCGCGCGGCAGGCATCCCCGCGCGCGTGGTGACCGGCTACCAGGGTGGCGAATTCAACGAACTGGGCGGCTACTACGTCGTGCGCCAGTACGATGCGCACGCCTGGGCGGAAGTGTGGCTGCGCGGCCGCGGCTGGGTACGCGTAGACCCCACCGCCGCCATCGCGCCGGACCGCATCCAGGGCGGGCTGAATGCCGCCCTGCCGGGCAGCACGGCGCTACCTTTCCTGGTGCGCACTCAGTCACCGTTCCTGCTCAGGCTGCGGCTCAATCTGGACGCGCTTACCAACCAGTGGAACCAGTGGGTGCTGGGTTACGACAGCGAACGCCAGTTCGCCTTCCTCACCCGCATGGGCATGGAAGACATCACATGGAAGAAACTTGCCCTCAACATGCTGGGGGGAGTGGCGCTGCTGGTCGGGCTGTTCACCCTCATCATGCTGCGAAGGCTGGCAGTAAGGCAGCGCGATGTGACGCAGGCAATCTATCTGAGGTTCTGCCGCAAACTGGCGAAGCGCGGCACCGTGCGCGCTTCGCATGAAGGCGCGCAGGACTTCGCCCTGCGTGCCGCGCAGCAGCATCCGCAACAAGCCGGGCAGATCGCCGACATCACCGCGCGCTATATCGCATTGCGATATGGCGATATGCACGGTGCCGAAGCGTTGCGCGCATTCAAGGATGCAGCACGCGCCTTCAAGTTATAATCTGCGCCAGATCAACTGAAACCGCCGATATGCAAATCACCCGCCGCCTGGAGTTCGATGCCGGACACCGCATCCCCAACCACAACAGCCAGTGCAAGCACCTGCACGGCCATCGCTATACCATCGAGATCACCCTGTCGGGCGACGTCATCACCACGGAGGGCGTTTCGGAACAAGGCATGGTGATGGATTTCTCGGACGTGAAGCGCATCGCCAAGGAGCACGTGGTGGATGCATGGGACCATGCATTCCTGGTGTATCGCCGTGACCAGCCCGTGATGGATTTCCTGAACTCGCTGCCGGGCCACAAGACCGTGGTGCTGGACGTCATCCCGACGGCGGAGAACCTGGCGAAGGTCGCCTTCGACCTGCTGCAGCCCGCCTACCGCGACATCTACGGCAACCATCTGCGGCTGGAGCGCGTGCGTTTGTATGAGACGCCCAACAACTGGGCGGATCACACGCGCTGAGTTTCAAGCCTGCCGATTTCCAGCCCGGTTTCTATCTTTCCTGCTCTGTGCCCTGAGCGTAGAAACACACGGTATTGCCTCCGCCGTCCTTGGCCTGATACATCGCGGCATCGGCTTGCCTGATCAGGTCTTCCACCGGCTCTTCGCCTCCGTGCAAGAGGCTGATGCCGATGCTGGGCGAACTGCGATGCTCATGGTCCTTAAGGACATAGGGATGCGTCAGAACTTCACGTATCTTTTCCGCGACCAGACCTGCCTTGTGCACAGCATCTTCGCGCCCGCTGCCAAGGCTTTCCAGCAACACCACGAACTCGTCACCGCCCAGCCGCGCCACGGTGTCCATCTCGCGCACGCAGGACTTGATGCGGTTCGCCACTTCGACCAGCATCAGGTCGCCGTAGTCGTGACCGAATGTGTCGTTCAGCAGCTTGAAGCGATCCAGGTCGATGAACAGGAGCGCCCCGTAATCGCCATGACGCGCCGAAACCGCCAGTGCGGCCTGGAAACGATCCATGAACAGGCGTCGGTTGGGCAACTGCGTCAGCGTGTCGTAGAACGCCATGCTGCGCATCTCCTCTTCGGCCCGTTTGCGCTCGGTGATGTCGCTGAAGATGGCGACGTACTGGGTGGTCTCCTGCCGTTCGTTCTTCACGGCGGAGATGCTCAGCCACTTCGGATAGATCTCGCCGTTCTTGCGCCGGTCCCATATTTCTCCCGCCCATGAGCCGGCATGCAGCAATTGCTGCCACATCCTGATGTAAAAAGCACGGTCCTGCTTGCCCGAATTCATGATGCGCGGATTCTGGCCCAGCACCTCCTCGGCGCTGTAGCCGGTGATCTCGGTAAAAGCGCGGTTGACGCGAATGATGTTGGAACGGGCGTCGGTGATGAGGATGGCATCGTGCGTCTCGAAGGCCGCCGCGGCGACGCGCAGTTCCTGCTCGGCCTGTTTGCGCTGGGTGATGTTATGGCAGAACACGAAGAACTTCCCGCTTTCCGGCATAAACGTGACGGCCACCTCGACGTCGACCTTGCGCCCGTCCTTGCGCAGGTGCAACGTCTCGAAGCGGTCGTATCCACGCGCCATGATCTTGTCGATATGCGCCTTGACGTCCTCCGGGCTTTCGCTCGCTTCCAACTGGCTGATGTGCATGCCCACCAGTTCCTGCATGGTGTAGCCGGAAATCTTGGCGTAGGACTCGTTGACCTCCTCCAGAAAGCCTTCCGCATCGGCCATCCAGAAACCGTCCATCGCCGTCTCGATCACCTGCTGGTGCCGCTGCAGGACAGCCTGCATCTTCTTGCGCTCGGTGATGTCGCGGCTGGAGGCGAACAGATAGCCCTTGCCGTCGATCTCGACGCCGTTGGTGCATATCTCCACATCCAGCAAGCTGCCGTCCTTGCGCCGGTGTACGGTCTCGAACAGGCCGTTCGTTCCGATGAGGCCCTTGAACTTCGCGCGCAACTCCTCCGCAGAGAACTGGTCATCCCAGTCCCGCACGTTGAGTTGCATCGCCTCTTCGCGGGTATAGCCCAGCATGCGGCAGAAAGCGTCGTTGACCTCCAGCACGTTGCCGTCGATGTCCATCACATGGATACCTTCCATCGAGTTCTCCATCAGCGCCTGGTTGCGCTGCAGCAACGCTTTCGTCACACGCACGCTCTCGCGCTGCGCGGTGATGTCCAGCCCCAGGCCGATCAGCACGGGCGTACCGAGCCGCATCACGCGCCTGCCATTGAAGTGGTAGGCTATCCCCGTGCCGTCTTTCGCCGTCAGCGTGGCCTCGACAGACGCCTCGCCCTGTTCGAACACCCTGCGGATCGCGCCCTCGATATCGACCTTGTCTTCCCCCTCGAAGAAGTCCAGCGGGTGGCTGGCTGCAAGTTCCTCGGTGCTGCGCTGCACCACCTTTTCCAGATTGCGGTTCCACAACAGGAATCTCCCCTCTGCATTGAGCATGTAGAAGACCCCCGGCATGGATTCGATCAGCTCCTTGCGGAACGCGTTCTCCCGCTCGATCAGCGCGCCATCGGACAATTTGTCCAGCATGGTATTCAGTGCTTCGACCAGTTCGCCGATCTCGCCTCCGGACTTTTCAGGCAAACGCGCCATCCGCTTTCCGGCAGCGATTTCCCGCGCTGCCTGGGCAAGCCGCTGTAGCGGAGAGAATGCACGCTGCAGCATCAGGAACAGCACGTAGCCGATGATCGTCATCGCGAGCAACGTAGCGATGATGCGCGACTGCGCGATGCCCTGCACCTGTTCGGCCACGACCGCGGCCGGAAGGTGATAGGCCAGCAACAGGAAACGCGACGGCTGGCTGGCGTCGAAATAGAAGCGCTCCGCCGCCAGATAATGTTCACCCTTGAACCCGTTTGCCGCATGCAAGGACAGGTGGTTATGCGTCTGCGAGGTGAACATCCGGTTGAGCGTGGGAAAATCGCCGGTGATGCTGTCCTTGCCCCCCAGTTCAAAGGAAAAAGTGCGCTTGGGGTCGGGATGAAGCAGGTATTGCCCCTGCTGGTCGGCGATGAGCGCCTCCACGCCGGGTGGCAAACCGGCCCTGGCAAAATCGAACAGGGAATGTACGTCCTGATTGATGACTACCAGGCCGAAGACATATCCGTTCGCATCGAATACCGGCGTGACGGCACGCAAGGTCGGCCAATGCGGCTCCCCTATCCGGCCCAACTCCTGATTGAGGGTGAATTTCGAGAGGTGGACGCGCCCGGACGTCAACGCCAGACCGGCCTTGAAATAATCCCGTTCGCCCTGGGCCTGCAACGCCTCCCGCGTCGCCACGTCGATGCGGCCGTCGCGGCTTTCGACCCGGACGAGTTCGCGCCCGCCATCGGCCGCGGCGATGAAACGCACCTTGAAGTAGTTCGGACGCGCGCGCAGGAAGGCCACGAAGTTGTCCTGCAGACGCGCTTCCCAGTGCGCATAAGAGACCTTGTCGCGCGAGTCGAAACCGTGATTGGCTGTAGCTCGCACGATGCCGGATACGGGGGCAGTACTGGCAAGAAACACCGCGTCCTGACGCAAGGCCTCGATGGCCTGGCCTAAACGCACCTTTTCGACATTGAGCGCCGCATCGAGGTCGGCGCTGCGTTCCTTCAGGTACGTCTCGTGCAAGCGCCGATTCTCGGCGCCGATCCATACCAGCGCGCCAGCCGCCACGAGCAGCAGCATGCCGGCAGTGATGCGCGTCGATAACCGAAAGTCGTCCAGTTGCATGCGGCACGCTCTCCTTCAGGAAGAAGTCTTGCGGATGCTAGCAGGTTGAAACCGGGAATCAACCCTGTTGTGACAAGTGTGACATGTGTTGCACCGCCCGGCACAAGTCTTCCCAGGCCTTGGCCTTCTCGGCTGGACTGCGCAACAGATAAGCGGGGTGGTAGGTGACGATCAGAGGGACTCCCTGGTATTCGTGCAGCGTGCCGCGCAGGGAACCCAGCGTGGCATCGCGACCGAGCAGGGACGTTGCCGCAACCTTGCCCAGTGCCACGATGAGCCTGGGTTTGATCAGTGCGATCTGCCGCTCCAGGTAAGGCAGGCAGGTCGCGATCTCGTCGGGCTCGGGGTTGCGGTTGCCGGGCGGGCGGCACTTGACGATGTTGGCGATGTACACGTTGCTGCCGCGCTTCAGCCCGATGGACATCAGCATGCTGTCCAGCAGCTTGCCTGCCTGCCCCACGAACGGTTCGCCCTGCGCGTCCTCCTCGGCGCCCGGCCCTTCGCCGACGAACAGCCATTCGGCATGCTCGTCGCCCACGCCGAAGACCGTCTGTGTGCATCCTGCACGCAGTTTGCAGGCGGTGCAGTCGCGCACCATGCCCTTGAGTTCCGGCCAGTCCAGGGATGCGATCGTGGCTGCTCTGAACCGGTGCAAATCCGGTTCAGCCGGAGCCGCTTGCGCCGCTGCAACGGGAACGGCAGCGGCAGGAGCCGCCTCGGCCGCAGGCGCGTCGCCGCGTCCCCGCGAGGAGGACTGCCCAGAGCTTGCAGCATCACCCTCTCGCCGCACCCACAGCGGATAGAGATTGAGTTCGCGCAAAACAGCTTCGTCCCGGATATTCACAGTTCCCTTCCCATCAGGATCGCGTCTTCGCGTCCACGTTCAGCCGGATAATAATCCCGGCGCAATCCGATGTCGGTAAATCCCGCCCTGCGGTAAAGGCCGATCGCCGCCACATTGGAGGCGCGCACCTCCAGCACCATGCGGCGCATGTCGTGGCGGCGCGCCAGGGCCATCATCTCTTCCAGCAAATTGCGCCCCCAACCTTGTCGTTGGTGCTGCGCAGCGATGGCGATATCGAGCAGCTCGGCCTCGTCCACCGCCAGCATCAGCACCGCATAGCCGAGCATGATTCCGTCTTTCTCGTACACCTTGCACTGGTAATTGCTGCGCAGCGCATCGCTGAAATTGCCCACCGTCCACGGATGGGCATGCACCTCGCGCTCGATGCGCAACACGCCGTCCAGGTCGGCTTCGGTCATGTCGCGCAGGATCATTGCCTGCGTTCGCTGGTTTTCAGCGCAACCTTGTCGCGCAGGTAGAGCGGCAGCGCCAGCGCAGCATCCACCGCATTGCCGCTGGCGAACTCAATGGCCGCAAGCCGCGCGACCGCGCCCGCCTGCGGCACGGCCTGCGCATCCACAGCAGACAACTGCCTGCCGTAATGTGCCTGCAACGCAGCGCCATTCACCGCAAAACCGCTGCCCGCGCCGAACCAGCCATCGCCTGCCACCGCCGGAGCGTCGTCGGCCTTGCACAGGCAGGGCTCGACCAGCGTCGTCCATACGCCGTTCCGTTTTTCGTACGCCGCCAGATACAGCTCACCCATGCGCGCATCGATCGCCGCGATGACCTTGTCTTTCCCTGACGCTTCCGCCAGCGCCTGCAGCGTGCATACGCCGACCACGTTGACGCCGGCACCGAGCGCCAGGCCCTGCGCCACGCCGCAGGCGATGCGCACCCCGGTGAAGGAGCCGGGCCCCTTGCCGAACGCGATGCCATCGACCTGCCTGACCGTGATGCCCGCATCCTTGAGCAAGGCATCCAGCATCGCCAGCAGCACCTCGGAATGCTTCTGCCCGACCAGCTCGCAACGCTCGCTCAGCGCGCCGTCCTGCCACAGCGCGACCGAGCAGTATTCGGTGGAGGTTTCGAGTGCAGGATATCTCATCGAAAGTCGGAGTCCATCTTCCATCAGATCGTGGTCTCTCTCGTACTTGTCCTCATCAGACCAGCAAAACCACCGCCTGCGCCGCGATGCCTTCGCTGCGCCCGGTGTAGCCGAGTTGTTCGGTGGTGGTCGCCTTCACGTTCACCGCGTTGTGCGCGATGCCCAGATCGGCGGCGATGTTGGTGACCATCTGCGGGATATGCGGCGCCATCTTGGGCGCCTGCGCGATGATGGTGGCATCCACGTTGCCGATGCGATAGCCGACTGCCTCGATCTTCTTCGCCACGTCGCGCAGCAGGATGCGGCTGTCGATGTCCTTGTATTTCGCATCGGTGTCGGCGAAGTGCTTGCCGATGTCGCCCAGCGCCGCCGCACCGAGCAGGGCATCGCAGATGGCATGCAGCAGCACGTCCGCATCGGAATGGCCGAGCAGGCCTTTCTCGTAGCGGGATGTCCACGCCGCCGATGATGAGCTTGCGGCCGACGACCAGTTGATGAACATCGAAACCTTGTCCAATACGCATTTCTTTCCTCCAACAAACAACCTTTTCCCGCAGATTACGCAGATTGACGCAGATTCATTCCAATGGAATTCAAGGTTGTTAATCTGCGTGAATCTGTGAAATCTGCGGGCGCTATGCTTTTGACTTCAGCAGCAACTCCGCCAGCACGATGTCCTGCGGATACGTCACCTTGAAATTGCTGCTGTCGCTCGCCACCAGCTTCGGCTGCAGCCCCAGCGCCTCGACGGCGGACGCCTCGTCGGTGACGTTGCTGCAACGGGCCAGCGCTTCCGCCAGCAATCCGGCGCGGAACATCTGCGGCGTCTGCGCCTGCCACAAGCCTTCGCGCGGCTCGGTGTGGGCGATGCGCTGCTGCGCATCGGCGCGCTTCAGGGTATCCGCCACCGGCACGGCCAGGATGCCGCCCACCGCATCGTCGCGCAGTTCGCCGATCATGCGCGACAACAGTTGCGCGCTCAGGCAGGGCCGCGCCGCGTCGTGCACCAGCACCCAGTCGTCCGGTTCCAGTTCCGACGCCAGCAGGCCGTTGGCCACGCTCTCGGCGCGCGTCGCCCCGCCGCAGTAGAGCGGGGCCAGCTTGTCGGCACAGTGGGACCAGTCGTAGCGCGCGAAATGTTCGTCGTCAGGCGCCAGCACCACGAACACGGTCTTGATGTCGGGATTGGCGCACAAGGTGGAAAGCGCGTGCCAGATCATCGGCCGTCCGGCCAGATCGAGATATTGCTTGGGCAATTCGTTGCCCATGCGTGCGCCGAAACCGGCGGCGGGAACCAAAGCGTGGAATTCAGACATGCCGCGATTGTAAAGGAAAGCACCCCCGCTTGGCTTATAATGCACGCCTTTGCAGGATCAATTCCCCATGCTTTTCCAGTCTTCCCACTCCCGCCCGCGCTATAGCCAGTTGACCGGCTCGTCCGACGCATTGGCCCTGGCGCAATACGCCGCGCAGCAGCCCCCGCAAGGGGGACGCCGCGGGGTTCCCGGTGGCTCTGCCACCACCCTCGCGCAGGCGCCGCTGGTGGTGATTGCCGCCAATGCGCTGGAAGCGCAGCGGCTGGTGGAGGAGATACCGTTCTTCGATCCCAAACTGCGCGTGCACCTGCTGCCGGACTGGGAGACCCTGCCCTACGACCACTTCTCGCCGCACCAGGACCTGATCTCCGAGCGCCTCGCCACGCTGCACCATATCCGCAGCCAATGCGACCGACGTGGTCATCGTGCCGATCACCACCGCCCTGTACCCGCTGCCGCCGGTGGAGCACCTGGCCGCCTACACCTTCTTCCTCAAGCGCGGCGAGAAGCTGGACTTGGCGCAGCTGCGCGAGCAGCTCACCTTCGCCGGCTACAACCACGTGCAGCAGGTGCTCACCCCCGGCGAATACTGCGTGCGCGGCGGCATCATCGACCTGTTCCCCATGGGCAGCGTGCTGCCGTTACCGCCTCGACCTGTTCGGCGACGAGATCGAGACCATCGCCACCTTCGACGTGGACACCCAGCGCACGCTGTATCCCGTGCCGGAGATCCGCCTGCTGCCGGCGCGCGAGTTCCCCATGGACGACAAGGGCCAGGCCACCTTCCGCCAGAACTTCCGCGACCGCTTCGAGGGCGACCCGTCCAAGTCGCGCATCTACAAGGACGTGAGCAAGGGCATCGCCCCCGCCGGCATCGAGTATTACCTGCCGCTGTTCTTCGACAAGACCGCGACCCTGTTCGACTATCTGCCCAAGAACGCCACGCTGTGCCTGCACCACGACGTGGACGAGGCCATCGCCACTTTCGGCAAGGATGCGGCTTCGCGCTACAACCTGCTGCGCGGCGATCCGCAGTGGCCATTGCTGGAAACGAAGGAACTGTTCCTGGATGCGGAGCAGTTCTTCATTCGCGCGAAGGAGTTTGCGCGGGTAGACATCCTTCCCTCACCCCCAGCCCCTCTCCCGCCTGCGGGCGAGGGGAGTTTGAATCCCTCTCCCGCAAGCGGGAGAGGGAGGAGCGAAGCGGAGGGTGAGGGGCTTGGAGCACCCAAAAATCTTATTCCCTGCCCCACCGCCGCCATCCCCCCCATCGCCGTAGACCGCCGCGCCGAGATTCCCACGCAGAAGTTCGAGGATTTCCTGCGCGCCTACGCCGGGCGCGTGCTGCTGCTCGCCGACAGCCTCGGCCGGCGCGAGATCATGTCCGGCTACCTGCAAGGAATACGGCCTCACGCCTGCCGTGTGCGAGGACTACGCCGGATTCCTCGCCGGCACAGAAAAGTTCATGCTCGGCACGGGGCTGGTGCAGAACGGCTTCATCCTGACCGATGACCAGCTCGCCATCGTCACCGAGACCGAGCTGTATGCCGCGCAGCCGCGCAGCCGCGCCGCGCGCGCCGCGAAGAAGAGCAACGTCGAAGGCATGCTGCGCGACCTGTCCGAGCTCAAGCCCGGCGACCCGGTGGTGCACGAGCAGCACGGCATCGCGCGCTATCAGGGGCTGGTGAACCTCGACCTCGGCGAAGGCGAAAACGAGTTCCTGCTGCTGGAATATGCGGGCGAGGACAAGCTGTACGTGCCGGTGTCGCAACTGCACGTCATCAGCCGCTACAGCGGCGGCGCGCCGGAAGCGGCCCCTTTGCACAAGCTGGGCAGCGGCGCGTGGGACAAGGCCAAGCGCCGCGCCATGCAGCAGGTGCGCGACACCGCCGCCGAGCTGCTTGAACCTCTACGCCCAGCGCGCCACGCGCAAGGGCCACCAGTTCAAGCTCACCTATCACGACTACGAGGCGTTCGCCGAAGGCTTCGGCTTCGAGGAAACCGCCGACCAGGCCGCCGCCATCGAGGCCGTGCTGCTCGACCTGCAGTCCGGCAAGCCGATGGACCGGCTCATCTGCGGCGACGTCGGCTTCGGCAAGACCGAGGTCGCATTGCGCGCCGCCTTCGTCGCGGTGATGGACGGCAAGCAGGTGGCGGTGCTGGTGCCCACTACGCTGCTCGCCGAGCAGCACTTCCAGAATTTCTCCAACCGCTTCGCCGATTGGCCGGTGAAGATCGCCGAGCTGTCGCGCTTCAGGTCCGCCAAGGAGACGACGCAGGCGCTGAAGGACCTGGCCGAAGGCAAGCTGGACATCGTCATCGGCACGCACAAGCTGATCCAGAAGGACGTGAAGTTCGCCAACCTGGGCCTGGTCATCCTCGACGAGGAGCACCGCTTCGGCGTGCAGCAGAA
This sequence comes from uncultured beta proteobacterium, assembly GCA_963797045.1. Taxonomy (GTDB): domain Bacteria; phylum Pseudomonadota; class Gammaproteobacteria; order Burkholderiales; family Gallionellaceae; genus Sideroxyarcus. Next base: position 243,683 of record CAWCNZ010000012.1, read on the forward strand.
GGAACGCCTCAAGGCGCTGCGCGCGGAGGTGGACGTGCTCACGCTCACCGCCACGCCCATCCCGCGCACGCTGGCGATGTCGCTGGAAGGCCTGCGCGACTTCTCGGTGATCGCCACCGCGCCGCAGCGCCGCCTCTCCATCAAGACCTTCGTCAGCAGCTTCAGCCAGGGCGTGATCCGCGAAGCCGTGCTGCGCGAACTGAAGCGCGGCGGGCAGGTGTATTTCCTGCACAACGAGGTGGACACCATCGACAACATGCTGGAGAAGCTGGAAGACGCTGCTGCCGGAAGCGCGCATCCGCGTGGCGCACGGCCAGATGGGCGAGCGCGACCTGGAAGCGGTGATGCGCGATTTCCACCACCAGCGCTTCAACGTGCTGCTGTGCACCACGATCATCGAGACCGGCATCGACGTGCCCACCGCCAACACCATCATCATGAACCGCGCCGACCGCTTCGGCCTGGCGCAGCTGCACCAGCTGCGCGGCCGCGTCGGCCGCTCGCACCACCAGGCTTATGCCTATCTGCTGGTGGACAGCATGGAAGGCCTCACCGCGCAGGCGAAGAAACGCCTGGAAGCGATCCAGGCGATGGAACAACTGGGCTCGCGGTTTCTTCCTCGCCATGCACGACCTGGAGATACGCGGCGCGGGCGAAGTGCTGGGCGAATCGCAGAGCGGCGAGATGCAGGAGATCGGTTTCAGCCTGTACAACGACATGCTCAACGCCGCGATCAACTCGCTCAAGCAGGGCCACGAGCCGGACATGGCGCACCCGCTGGGCGTCACCACCGAGATCAACCTGCACACGCCGGCGCTGCTGCCGAACGACTACTGCGGCGACATCCACCAGCGCCTGGTCATCTACAAGCGCCTCGCCAACTGCAACACGCAGGAAGACCTGGACGACATGCAGCAGGAACTGATCGACCGCTTCGGCCTGCTGCCCGAGCCCGCGCAGACCCTGCTCGACAGCCACCGCCTGCGCATCGCCGCCAAGCCGCTCGGCATCAGCAAGGTGGATGCCTCATCGCGAAGCCATCGTCATCCAGTTCGTGCCCAACCCGCCCATCGACCCGATGAAGATCATCACCATGATCCAGAGCAAACGTCATATCAAGATGGCGGGCCGGACAGGCTGCGCATCGAGTTGAAGTATGGGGATTTGAAGCAGAGGGTGTTGGCGGTCAGGAATTTCTTTGGGGAGTTGAAGTAAGCATTCGTGTGTCAAATATATAGGGGGCAATACCTAGCCCCCAATTCTGGGCTTTTTGGTAGTATGCGCCCCGGTTTGACCTCCAAAGGGAGTACCCATGGAACACGATCTTCCGCACGAGCCGAGCGCAACGCAGTGCGTTGACACTCTGGTCAAAACGGACAAGCTGCGGCTGCTGGTCCAGCAGTCCTATCTTGGACTGTTCGTCAGCCTCGCGGTCTCCATTCTCCTGTGCTGGATACTGTGGGACTATACCGACACCACCACCCTGCTGATCTGGCTCGGCATCATGTTTCTCGCACCCTGACCAGACTGTATCTGTACCTCCATTTTCGCACCCAGCGCGACACCCAGGAAACATTGCAGCGGGCACGCCCGTACGTCGCCGCACTCATCGCTTCAACGATAATCTGGGGAATAGGCGGGCTGTTCATCATGCCGAAAGATTCCTTGCCGGCACAGGCGTTCACCATGTTCATCCTGATCGGCATGGCCGGCGGCGTGCTTGCCACCTACTCGGCCCACCGCTCCACGGCGATCGCAGGCATGCTGTCGATTCTGCTGCCAGTCACCCTCTGGCTGTATTTTCAGCATGACAAGCTGCAACTTGGCATGGCCATCGGTGCCACGATCTTCATCGTTGTAACACTGCGCGGCGCCAAGATACTGTCGGATGCGATGCACCGCAATTTCCATCTTGGCTACGAATTGAAGCAGGCTTATGAAGAGGCCGACATGCTGTCCAAAACGGACGGACTCACCGGCATCAACAATCGCCGTTCCTTCCTGGAGCAGATGCGAACAGATCATCAGTTATTGCGCGCGCAACGAATTGCCGCTAAGCGTCATCGTGATGGATGTCGATCACTTCAAGCGCATCAACGACACTCATGGCCACCATTTCGGCGACATCACATTGCGTCAGATCGCCAGGATACTGGAAGCTGAATTCCGCAAGTCAGATGTGCTTGGCAGGCTGGGCGGCGAGGAATTCGCCATCCTGCTGCCGGACACGACATTGAACAAGGCGCAGATCTTGGCCGAAAAACTGCGTCAAACCATCGCCACAACCCCAGTCACCTGCCAGGATCAGCAACTATCCATCACAGTGAGCATCGGCATCGCTTCCGGCTATGATCTCGAAACCTTGCTCCCCCAAGCCGATGCCGCCATGTATCAAGCCAAGACCGAAGGCAGGAACCGCACGGTGACCGGCAGCTCCCACAACGACGCGACCTCCGCCGCGCTCGCGGCATGCAGCGTGTCGGAATAGATAAGCGTATCACATCACATTTGCATTTGTTTTAAGGGCAGGCGGTTAGCCTGCCCCTTTTCACTTGATCATCAATGCAACCGACGTAGCCATCGGTGTCGTCTGCCTGCCGATGAGCTTGCTCAGTTGATGACCGTCGTCGAACAGTCCACCTTTGGAAACGCCCGTATCGGAATCGGAGAGCAATGCGGCAACCGGTTCCGGCAATCCCACGTTGATCAGCACGTTCTTGTATTCCGCTTCCGGCAGATTCACGTAGCCGATGCTCTTGCCGGACTGGCGCGAGATCTCGGCCGCCAGTTCCGTCAGCGTGTAAGGAGGTGTCGCCCGCCAGTTCATAGATGCGACCCGCCTGGTTCTCGGCGGTGAGTGCGGCGACATCCGCTTCGGCGTAGTCGGCGCGCGTGGCCGAGGAGATGCGGCCATCGCCCGCACAGCCATACACCGCGCCATGCGCCAGTGCGCCGGGGATTCCCATCGTGTAGTTCTCGGTATACCAGCTGTGGCGCAGCAGGACGTAAGGCACGCCGGAGGCGCGGATCATCGCCTCGGTCTCCCGGTGTTCGGCGGCAAGGCCCAGCGGCGAGGTGTCGGCATGCAGGATGCTGGTGTAGGCCAGCAGTTTGACGCCTGCGCGCTTGGCAGCGTCGATGACCGATTGATGTTGTCTGGCGCGCTGCCCGATCTCGCTGGACGAGATGAGTAGCACTTTGTCAGCGCCTTTCAGCGCAGCGTCCCAGCTTGCGGGCTGGTTGTAATCGGCATGGCGCACCTGCACGCCCAGGGCCGCGAGGTCTTTGGCTTTTTCCACATTGCGCACGGCGGCGACGATATTCGAGGCAGGGACTTTCTTCAACAGCGAGGCGATGACAAGGTGGCCCAGTTGGCCGGTGGCTCCGGTGACGACGATCATGGTGTTTCCTTTCTTCGTTGAAAAATGAACAGGTGGACGAAGCATATCCGTTATGCTAACTTTTCGTAAGTACGCACAAAAAGGTAAGTGATATGAGCAGAGCGGGTATGGGCAAGATGTCAGCCATGATGCAGCGCGGGGTGGTGTTCTCTGCCGAGTGTCCGTCGCGCGCGATCCTCAATCATGTGACCAGCCGCTGGGGCGTGCTGGTGCTGGTCGCGCTGCGCGGCGGGACGCACCGCTTCAGCGAGCTGCGGCGCAAGATCGGCGGGGTGAGCGAGAAGATGCTGGCGCAGACGCTGCAGCAACTGGAGCAGGACGGCTTCATCGACCGGGTGTCGCATCCGGTGGTGCCGCCGCATGTGGAATATTCGCTCACCGCACTGGGCGAGGAAATTGGCAGTCAGGTGGAATCGTTGATCGAGTGGATCGAGACCAATCTGCCAAAGATCATGACGGCGCAACAGCAACGGTTGGCGTAGCGGGGACGTAACCGGAATAGTCGTGGGTTACCTCCGGGCAGATCCGCAAGGAATCCTTGCCGCCTGGAGAAAAGGGCCGGGGCGGCGGTCTGATATATGCGATCACTGCATCGCGCCACCCCGAGCCGTTAGCGATATCGACACATTCTCCTTGCGGAGAATGTGCGCAAACCGCCCTATGCGGACGCTACAGCCTGCCTGTCCTTGATGGCCTTGATGTGCGCGGCTTGCTGATCACGGCGCTTCATATCTTCCGGATCGACCTTACTCAACACTTCCTCCTTGAGGCGCTGGTTCTCGGCGTCGAAGCGCTTGATCTCTTCGGCAGTGAAGACTTTCGACTCGCCAACCTCGGAGTGGAAGCGTTTGTAGCCCAGCGCATCCAGCACGTCGCCGGCAACCAGTTCGAACACGCGTATATCCTCAGCGCTCATTTCACGCAGGAATTTATTGGTGTTGTCCGCCATGACCGGCTTCACCACGTTGCCCCACAACTCGCTGGACTTGGCGGCGCGCTTGGCTTCGTCGGATTCGTGGAAATCCAGCATGGAGTCGTTGTAGGTTGCGCCGAGGAAGTCGCATAAACCGCGCATCGCCTTTTCGGGCGAACCCGTGAGGGTTTCATAGCTGAGGTTGTAGAAACGCTTGGGGTCGATATGTTTGCGGTTCGTCAACGCGATACGCTGCGTGGCGCTCCATTCTTTCCCGATGTGGTAGGGATGCTTTTCGCCCACCACGGCCTTGCGGAACGACAATGCCACATCGCGCCCGTCGCGGTAGAGATAGATGTAACGTGCTGCGTCTCCGTAATATGCTTCAATCTCTCCCAGATAGTTGATGTTGGCCAGGCTCTTGCAGCACCAGGTATCTGCGTTGGTTTGTTCGGCCATGACGTCGTATACGGCGCCGAATGCCGCCACCACCGAGCGATTGCGGCAACGCGATGCGACATCCTTGCGGTCGAGTTTCACGCCTTCCCAGGGAACGGGATTGAGTTCGACCAGCTTGCAGACATCGTCGATCATTTGCATGAAATTGGCGTCCTTGGAAAGGTCGCCGTAGCCCTTTTCGAGCGGCATCATGCGCTGCAGGATATGCGGCGGATGCGTAGCGGCGATTTCAGGAAGTTGATTCAACATCAGGCGCAAAAGATTCGATCCAGAGCGTTGCGTACCAATCATGAATAACGGCATATTTTCTCCTCGGTTGATAAAACTAAGTTACAAAAATTACGTGCCAAACTTTTCCTGCTGAACGGCATGCGGGCGGACTATGGCCGTCGGCACGCAACAACTCGGCCTGTGCGATGAAATCGCGAAACTGCCTGACGCAATCGTCCAGACTGAGTTGACTGGTATTCAGGCGCAGATCCGGATGCTCGGGCGCTTCATAGGGGGAGCTGATGCCGGTGAACTTGGGGATGACTCCCGCGCGCGCGCGCTGGTACAGCCCCTTGGGGTCGCGCTCCTCGCAGGTCTCCAGGCTTGCCTCGACATATACTTCGTAGAATCCCTCGCCGACGATCTTGCGCACCATCTCTCTTTCGGCGCTGAAGGGCGAAATGAAGGAGGCGATGACGATCAATCCTGCGTCGACCAGCACCTTTGCCACTTCGGCGGCACGCCGCAGGTTTTCGCGCCGCGCTTCTTCGCCGAAGCCCAGATCGCTATTCAGTCCGGTGCGCAAGGTATCGCCATCCAGCACATACACGCGATGCCCGCTCAGCATCAATTCACGCTCGATACGATGGGCGATGGTCGATTTTCCGGAGCCCGACAGGCCAGTCATCCAGAGCACACCGGCTTTATGTCCGGCCAGTGATTCGATCAGGTCACGACTGACTTCGGAAACATGCGGGTACAGATATTTGCCGGTAACGTCGCCAGGTTCTGCTTTCCTCGCCATGCCCCGCGCCACCGCGCGCGCCACGTCCGGTCGCGCAACCGTGTGCGGCAGGCTCTTGCCGTGCTGTAGCTGCGTTGCGATTTCGGCATCGCTGAAAACGACGCGGCCGGCAGCGTCATGCGGGCACGATCTCTCGGTGGCAATGCCGCCGCATTGATCGCAATGGAAGGGATAGTCGAGAGAAACGCACCTGATCGCCAGGCCCCGTTTGCTGTCTTCGGCAAACATCAGGTTGATCAGATCCTGCTGCGCGCTGGCGACTCTTCCCTGGGCGGGCAGGAAAATACTCTCGCAGCCGTAATTCTGGCTAAGGATCGCATGCTGCAGGACTGCGCGAAACGAACTCTGAAAGATACCGTCCGGAGCGGGATTCTCCACCACGCGATTGCTGGGAATGTAGTTGTCCAGCAGCAGCCGGCTGGCGCCCTTCAGTACCGACGACAGCAAACCGTTCTGCTCGCTCACTGGCTCGGTGCTGTTGTGCAGCAGCACGGCATCGGATGCTTCCAGGGCGCATTTCAACAGATATTCGTCGCTGCGCTGCCAGGGATTCTGCAAATGTATCGCTGCGATCTTGTTCCATCGTTTTTGCACTTGCAGGCTGCGCATATCTTTTGGCCAATGATGCTGTTTCAGCCCCCGCTCCGCTGAGCGCGAGATCAGCATGGATACTACGCCCCCCAGCAGATACCGAACCTTGCGTGCCTTGCGTTCTGCAATCTGCGGGGATGACTGCCCTTCGCTCACTTCGAAAATGCGCGCTTCGCTTTCTGCATCCCACGGGAAGATGTCTGCGATCAGCATCACGCCCACCGCATCGTCATCGTGATACAGCGCCACGCCCTGTCCCTCGCCCAGGGATTTTGCCACTTCTTCGGTTGCCGCCAGGGTGACAGGCAATCCCCATGGCAAGCCGTTCGTGAGGGCGGCCGAGTCGAGCACGCTGGTATAGGTCTCTCTGTCCATGAACCCGGTGAGCGGGCTATAGGCCCCGCTCGCGATCATTTCCAGATCGACCAGTTCGCGGGCAGTGATGTCCACGCGCTTCAATTGCGGCAGGCGTTCGCGCAGATCGTGCTGCTCGTGCTCGTGCACGAAGGCCTGTACCAGGCTACCGCCGTAGGGCGGGATCAGCGCGTCGTCAAGCTGCAAGGTGGTTGCATATAGTGCTTGCTTGAAATGTTCGGTCATTTTGATCACCAATTATTAGTTGCTGAACGTGAAGCGATTAAGTTCGAGCCGCCGGGTGTCTAGTACATCAACAACCCGGCCAGTCCCGCAGTAGGAATGACCCACACCACATCGAGCTTGAATCTCAACTGCGCAAGCAGGGCGGCAGCGAAGATAAGCAGCGACACCCAATGATGCTGGGCCGACATTCCCACGGTGACGACGGCTGAAGCGATCATGCCGATGATCGCGGGACGTATGCCGCGCAGCACGGCCTTGATCAGCGCGGATTGCTTGATGCGATTCAATACATGCGTTCCGGCGATCATCAGAATGCCCGGCGGCAGGAAGATGCCGATGGTTGCAACCAGTGCGCCCAGCAGGCCGGCTATCTTGTAACCGATGAACACCGTGCTCAGGACGATTGGGCCCGGCATGATCTGGCTCATGGCGATGGCATCGACGAATTCCTGTTGCGTCAGCCAGCCGGTGCTCACGACTACGGTATTTTGCATAAGGGGAATGAACACATACCCGCCGCCAAACAGGAACAGGCTCATGCCGGCGAAAGTCGTGAACAATTTGAGCAGCAGGATCGAGTTGGCGCTCCAGAACGGGACAGTCAGCGCCAGCGGTGCGGCAGAAACGCTCAACAACTTGCCGGAATTCTTCAATTCGCCAGATGGCTTGACGCTGACCGCCGCGGGCTTTTCCCGGAAGATCAACCAGCCGGCCACGCCGGATATGACGATGATGGATAGCGAAACGGCGAAGCTGCCGTGCCATACCATCAGTGCCGCGGCGATCAGGGAGATCAATGCCTCAGATACTCCTTTTATCGTCTTGCGCCCCATGTTCCAGGCGGCAACGAGAATAATTGCCGCAACCGCCGGAAGGAATCCCATGAACAGTTTGCCCACCGCCGGAATCTGCCCCCAGGCGAAATACGCCGCGCTCAATGCAAGCATCAACAGGAAAGCAGGCAGGATCACGCCGACGGCGCAGGCCAGCGCGCCCGGTATGCCGCGCAGGCGATGACCGACATAGGCGATCACGTTTACTGCTATCGGCCCGGGCAACACGGTTGCCAACGACACGCCATCCAGTACTTCTTCGTGCGTGAGCCATTTACGGCGCTCCACCACATGATTTTCGACCACGGCGATCAGGGCCATGAATCCGCCAAAGGCCGTGCTGCCGATACGCAGAAAAAGGGTAAACAGTGTCCACAGTGAAACTCGTTCGGTATTCAATATCGTCTCCTGAATGAATTGGCGACCAACGGGTTGTTCGCCAACAATATCCGCAAGCAACTTGCGGGGTCTCGCAGCCAACGCTTCGGTCAAACAATTCAGAGGTTCATGGAATGCTGATGGCCCTCCAGCAACTTCAGCAAAGCGGTATTGGAACTGGCCAAGACCAGGAACTCGGGGTTGTGCATATCTTCCTTGTTATAGCGCAACGCCTGCGTCGCGATATCGCAGACCATGCCGCCGGCCTCGATGACTACAGCGTGTGCCGCTGCGGTGTCCCATTCCATGGTGGGTCCCAGGCGCGGGTAGAAATGGGCGGCCGCTTCGGCGACCAGACAGAGCTTGAGCGAGCTGCCCATGCTGATGCATTCGTGATTTCCGAGTTTTTCCAGCAGGGCTGCGGTGCGGGCATCGCTATGCGAACGGCTGGCGACGACCTTGATGGCAGCGTCAGGGGTGTGTGCTTCGGCCTGGATGGCCTGTGCAGCGGCATTGCCGCGTTGCACGAAAGCACCGGTGCCGCGCGCGGCAAAGTAGCACACGTCCAGCACCGGCGCATAAACCACGCCCAGCACAGGCACGCCGTTCTCCACCAGCGCGATGTTGACGGTGAATTCGCCGTTGCGCTTCAGGAATTCCTTGGTCCCGTCCAGCGGGTCGACCAGCCAGAAACTTGCCCATTGGCTGCGCACGGCATAGGAAATATCGGCAGCTTCTTCGGAAAGGATGGGATATTGCGGCGCAAGTTTGCGCAGTCCGTCCACGATGGTGTTGTGCGAGGCCAGATCGGCCAGGGTCAGAGGGGAGTTGTCGGCCTTGCTGGTCTCGCCGAAATCCTCGCTGCGGTAGATTTCCATGATCGCAGCACCTGCTTCGCGTGCCAGTTTTTCCACTTCCTGCCGTAACGATGCCAGATCGTTATCGGTTAACGACGATTGCCGGACTTTACTATTCACTATCGATCTCCCCTTTTTGTGGCACCGTCCGAGGATGGAGCGGCGCCTGTCTTGTTAACCTGATTTGTGAAATCCTTGCCGGGACTGCTGGCTTACATGGCGGTCACCTGTGAAAAACTTGCGTCACGACGAGGCGCGCTGCCGAAGATGCGGCTTAGATTCAGCACCGGAACCGGCGCTCCCTGATGCTCGAAGCAGGAAATGGCCAACTCCTGCCAGGCGCCGCTTTCGTCCGGCAGCTGGCATGTCTGCTCATCGCTCACGGCCAGTTGCCTGGGCGGAGAGGACAGCGCCAGTGCGCCGAATTGGGGGTATTCCCCGCGCTGCCGTTGGTAGCCGATCACGGCGAGAAACGGTGCTTTGCATGGCTGGGCGCCGACTCTTGTCGCGATATCCATCACCGGCAGCAGGCGTTCCTGCCACAACACGACGCGGCGGCAGTACTCGGGTGTGTACGGCACGGCAAAGGTCACCGGCGTATCAACCAGATGCAGCAGTTCACGCGCTCCCACCGCCGCCCGGCAATCGCCGCCGAAATCCAGCAACCATGCATTCATGCGAGACATTGCGACTCCTCGGGCAACGAAGGTTTGCGGATCTGGCGTTCAATGCAGGCAGCCAGGCGATTCGGGTCGCCGATACACAGCAGCCTGTCGCCGGAGGGGAGCAGCCCCAGAATCGGCGTTTCCGCGTCCTTCATGGCGATCGGCACTTCATGGCGTTGCCCCGCAGCCAGCTTGATGATGGATACGTCATCGCAGATCACTCCGATATATCCGGCTTCAAGCGCCAGCAACGCGCAGGTGCGGCGCGAAGGCGGCGCGACGCTCAATAGATCGAGCTGGTCGGACAGGCAATAAACCGGCCAGCGCTGGCGCATATAGCTGGTCCAGCCGACGCTGTTTTCCCTGGGGTCGTTGCGATCCACATTGGAGGCAGATTCCAATGCGCGAACATCGCTTTGCTGGAACAGCAGATCCAGGCCATCGATCTTCAGCACGGTTGCAGACGCATTCGCAGCGCCGCTCGGGTCAAATCGTAATGTGCTCATCTGTGCACCAGCCGTTGAACATGCTCGATCAGCACATCGTCGCTATACGGTTTGGTCAGGTAGACATCTACCCCGGCGTCCGTGCACATCCTGCGATGCTTCTCGGTGGAGCGCGAGGTGATCATGATGACCGGCACATTCTTCGTGCGGGCCGAATCGCGTACGTGAGAGGTCAGTTCGATGCCGTTCATGCGCGGCATCTCCATGTCCACCAGCATCACGCTGGGAACGAATCCTTGCAGGATGTTCACCGCTTCCAGTCCGTCGATTGCCGTGCGCACCCGGTAACCCGCGTCCTGCATCAACGCGGACGCGGCGCGCCGCGCGCTGAGCGAATCGTCCACCACCAGCGCGGTGAGCACTCCTGCAGCTTCTTCGCCGGCTCCGGAAGCTGCCTGGCCGGCGGATGCCAACTGCCTGCGCGGTTGGCGTTGCGTCGGGGTGCGCAGCAGTTCCACCAAGTCGACCACCGGAGCCACGGTACCGTCACCCAGGATCACCGCACCTACCGTGCCGGTGACTTTCGGCACATAACGTCCGAAGCTTTTCAGCACCACGTCCTGGTCGCTGAGCACTTCCTGCACCAGCACGCCTTTGGCCACGCCGTTCTCGGCACGTGTCAGCAGCACGGGGAAACCAAGCCGGTCGGCTTCGCGCCTGTCGCTGGGCAGATCCAGCAAGGTTTCCAGCCTGACCAGCGCATGCACGGTATCGCCCAGGCGGTAAACCTGCTGCGATCCGACCTGCTCGATCTGGTCGGCGGTGACGTAGTGAATGTCTTCCACGCCGTGGCTGGACACGGCGATCAGCTTGTCGCGATGCCGCACCACCAGGGTGTGCGCCGCCAGCAATGTGGCCGGCAGGCGCAACTCGACGGTCAGGCCGGCGCCGTGCTCCGAATTCAGCGCCAGCGTTCCCTTCATGTCCTGTATCCAGCTGTACACCACGTTCATGCCGACGCCGCGCCCGGATACCTGGGTCGTATCGTCTCGTGTGGAGAAACCGTTAACCAGTATCAGGCGGGCGAGTTCGTCGGGCGAAGGATCTTGCTCGGCCTCGACCAGCATGCCCTTGTTCTCGGCGATGCGCCTGATCGCGTCATAATCCAGCCCTGCGCCATCATCTTTGCAGCGGACGACGATGTTATTGCCCTCGCGCGCAAAACTCAGCTCGATCTTGCCGCTTGCAGGCTTGCCCTGGGCCATACGCACCGAGGGCGCCTCGATGCCATGGTCGACGGCATTGCGCAGCACGTGCATCAGCGGGTCCATCAATTCATTCAGCACATTGCTGTCGATGCTGGTGTTGTCTCCCTTGATCTCCAGCGTCACCTGTTTGTCCAGCAGGCGCGAGGTTTGCCGCACGCTACGCTGCAAGCGCGATGCCACGCTGCTGACCGGAACCAGGCGCGTGCGAATCACCGCGTGCTGGCTGTCCCGGTGCAGACGCTGCTGCACTTCCAGCAACTCCCCCAGCGTATCCAGTTGCTCGTTCACCTGCACCTGCATCTGCTGCGCGTCGTTTGCAGCCTCGACCAGCCTCCGGGTGACCGTATGCAGTTCGCTGAAATGCTCGAACTCCAGCGGATCGAAATCCCCCTTGTCGCGCTCCTGTTCGGGCGCTGCCACTCCGCGCACATCGACCAGATGTTCCAGTTCGGCAACCAGTTGCTGGAATGACTGCAATTGCTGCTTGATTTCGCCAGCCTGCTGCGAGGTGCTCCGCAGGCGATCCCGTATCTGCGAATTGGAAATCAGCGTTTCGCCGGCCAGACGCAACAACTCGTCCACCACCGGCGCCGGCACGCGCAGCACATTTCCCTGTTGTGGCGGCGTTTCTGGTTTGCTTTGCTGAGTGAGCTTTTCGGGTTGCGCTATGGCTTCTGGCTGGCTGGCAGCGGATGCGACCATGGCGGCGGAAACGCCCTCCCGGTCTATGCGATTGGCACTGTCCAGCACCTCTTGCAGTACCTCCAATGCCTGCTCGGGTGCAGCGCCGACCCCCATCAAGGCCTCGCTCATCGCCTCAAGGCAATCGCCTGCATTGGTCAGCATGTTGGCGTACGCACGGTCGGGTATCGCATTGGCTTCGGACAATGCTGCCAGAATGTCCTCGACGTGATGGGTCAGGTTGGCTATGCCGCGCACCCCCACCGTGTTGGCCGCCCCCTTGAGCGTGTGGGCCGCGCGCATGGCACGTTCCACGTCCTCGCCACTGCCCTGGCCTGTTGCCAGGCGCTCGATCGCAGACGTGAATGCAGCGGTTTGCACTGGCAGTTCCTGCAACAGGCCTTCCAGCAATTCGGCGTTGATATCGTCCGGCAGCGCCAGGGAAACGTCCTCGGCGCTGGCCTGGGACTGGCGTTCCGCTTGCTGCATTTCACTCTCGACGATCTCGACACTGCCGAGTGACTCCACCCATTGCGGCGCCGCATCCCTGTCAACAGGCGTACGCCATGCGGTATCGGCAAGCAGATCCACCAAGGCGGCCCCCGCACTTTCGTCGTTGGGCTTGGTCAGATAGGTGGTAACACGGTCGGGTAATTGTTTCAGCAACTGGTACTGCTCGGGACGCATCTCTTCGGTGATCGCAGACAGCGTGTATGCCAGACGCGCAAATACTGCACCCAACGCCGTCATTTCGATGGATCTGGCCGCGCTAGCGAGCCGCTCCAGCAGTTCCGCGTAGTTGTCCAGCGCCACTCGCCTGTCGTCTGCAGAAAGCAGCGGGTCGACACTGGCCGCCAGCTCCTGAAGCTGATCGTCCATGCGGCTGAATTCCTTGCTCAGCATGGCCAGCATTTCGCCATCCACCTTTTGCACGCCCACAGGCGGCAAAGGTTCCGGCGCGGATACCGGCTCTGCAACAGCGTGCGCTTCGGCCGGTTCCTCCGCCATGGCCGGAATTTCGATCAGCAGGCTCTGCAGTGCCACCGCATCCGTTCCGCTCAGCGGTGATGGCCAGCCAGCCAGCGCCAAGTGCTGAACCAGCGTTTCGCCTGCCTTGCCGTCGCCCTCGCTCATCACATAGCCCAGTAGCAACTCAGCCAATGCCGGCAGCAGATTGGCTTCAGCCTGGGTAAGCGCCCTTCTTTCGCGCTTGATGACAAGCAGATTTTCCGTGGCCCTGGCAATGACGGACTGCAAACCGTCCAGTCCGCAGTTGCCGGCGGCGGCGCCCATCTTCTGCATCGCTTCTATGTATCGATCCAGCAAAGGCTCGATCCCGCTAGCTTCCGCATTCAGCAAGGCATCGTCGTACATCACGCTCCACAGTTCGTCGAGAGGTTCGGACGCTGTCTGGCTGAACTGAATCAGGAGTTGCTTAAGCATATCCGTAACATCCCCGGTTGGTCATCGTTGATCCAACTATCTCAAGCGGGGAGTTTGAATACACGCACCGCCCCCAGAAGTTGCTTCGCATACTCCAGCAGGTTGGAGGTCTGCGCCGCCTGCTCATGAAGCTGGTCCGTGGCCTGTTGACTGCTTCGCTTGATCTGTACCGCACTGTCCAGCAGCAAATGTCCTGCCTTGGCCTGAACTTCCGAAGAGGTGGCAATCTGCCTGACCGAATCCACCAGTTCGGCGGTGTTCTGCTGCGTGACCTGCATCTGCTGGCCGGCTTGCTCGGCCAGGCGGCTGCCTTCCACGATCTGGCTGATGGCGCTATTCATGGTACTGACCGTATCCGCAGTCTCCAACTGGATGTTGCTCACCAGCGCCGAGATCTGTTGCGTGGCCTGCCGTGCGTTTTCGGCCAGCCGCTGCACTTCGTCCGCCACCACCGCGAATCCGCGTCCGGCCTCACCCGCAGATGCGGCGTGCATACTGGCGTTCAGCGCGAGAATGTGAGTACGTTCCGCAATCACGTTAATCAGGTTCACCACGCCGGAAATTTCCTGCGAGCGCTCACCCAGCCGCTTGATCCGCTTTTCCGTTTCGCGAATAACGTCGCGCGTGCTGTTGATGCCGCTCACCGTGCTATTCACCGTGTTAAGCGCCTGTTGCGTCGACTTGATCGCGTTGTCGGCGACGGTGTTGCACGCCTGCGCCAGGTTGGCAATGTTATGCATCGACTCCGCTGCCGCTTCCAGCGAAGCCGCAGTGCGGTCAGCCTCGTCGCGATCCTTCTTTGCCGCGTCCAGCAGCGTGTCGGCCTTCGCCTGCACCGTCATGGACGCCCTGGTAACGTCTGCGGAAATACTGTTCACCTCAGTCATCACCTTGGCCGTTTCCTGGGTGAGCTGGTTGAGCGCGTCGGCGATCGCGCCGGTGACGTTCTCGTTCACCGGCACGCGGACGGTCAAGTCTCTCTTCGACAGCTGCGCCACCGCCTGCAGCAAGGACAGCACCGATGCGTTCAATTCGTCGTTTTCCTTCTTGATCGCCGCCTGCACCGCCTCACGTTCGTCCATCATCTTGTCGAACTGCTTCGCCAGCAGACCCAGTTCGTCGAGGGTCCTCAGGTTTGCGCGCGCGTTGGTGTCGCCCGATGCAATCCGGGAGATGGTTTCGCGCAGCGTCGTGAGAGAAGACGAAATGGTGCGAATGATCGTCCATGCCAGCAAACCGGTCAGTGCGGCGAGCGTGACCACGAGTGCGATGGAAAGGTATTGTGTGCGCAAGCTGGCGGCCTTCACTTCCGCCGCTTTCTTTTCCTGCAGTTCGATGTTGTAGGAACGGATATTTTCGATATCCGTGTCGATGGGTTGATACAGTTGCGCAGCTAGACCGGTCGATTGCCGTGCGGCTTCGGCCATTTTTCCTGCCTGCAAAAACGCCACCAGAGGGTCGTTACCTTCTTTCGCATAAGCGGCGCGGTGCTTTTTCCACGAATCCAGCAACTCGCGCTGTTTGGCGTCCTGCAGCGTAGCCTCATACTTTTTAGACGCCTCCGTAATAACGGAACGATAACTCAGGAACTCCTCGGCTTTCTTTGCCGCGTATGCCGGATCGGAACTCATGGAGCCGTCCAGCAAGGTATAGCGGTTACGCGCCATCAGGAAGTTAATCCGGTCGAAAGCCTGGACGTTTTCGATCGTCAACTGCATATCGTTGTCCAGGCGCTCCATGGCACGCAGACCGTCGACGGTGGCATAGATGATGGTACCCAGCATCAGCACGGTAATAACGCTCACCAGAATAATCAGGCGGGTTACGATTGGTATGTTCTTAAACATTTTTCCCCCTATTTCAATGCACGGCAATAATGCGAATAAATCAATTGCGGATGTATTTCATCCTGCATCAACAGTCAGCAACGCTTCTTCAAATCTGGCGGATTCCGGCTTCGGAAATCCGCTCCCTGCCCAAAACCCGCGCGCACCTGAATTATTGTTCTGAGCGCGCCAGGTTCTCGAAAAATGATTCGTGGTCAAATTCCAGCCAGACGGTGTCCCCCTTCATATAGCCGCCACGCACATGAGACTGCAGATCCGCCGGCAATTGCGGCAGGCCGGGCAGTAGACTCATCTCGAAGAGGGGCTTGGGGAAATCGTCGATCAACAGGCCAGCCGCTTTGTCGCCTTGGTCGAATACCAGCACCAGTTGCGCAGACGCAACCTCACGCGGCGGCAAACCGAATAGCTGGCGCAGATCGAATACCGGAACCAGGTTGCTGCGCAGATTGACCAGACCCAGCAACCACGGAGACGAGCCCGGCAGATCCCATATATCGGGCTTGACCAGCACTTCACTGGTACAGCCAGTCTTGATGAGGAAACCCAGGGTGGAAACCCTGAATCCATAGCGCGCGCGCTGCTCCTCGACGGTAGCGGCCAACACCATTTCCGGAGGAGGTTCAAAGCGTTCAAGGGCTGCGGAGGGCGACAACCACTCACCCGCCCGCACTCCATCGTGAACGGGCGCCAGGCACGAACCGGATTCTTCCATCATGTTCGACGCCCGTTTTTCAGGTCAGGCTTTTCAGTTGATCGACGATCTGATCGGCGGTATACGGCTTCGACACATGACCCTTGGCACCCTGCAGCTCGCCCCACACCTTGTCTGCCTTCTGACCCTTGCTGGTCACGAACACCACCGGGATCCCCTTGGTTGCAGCATCCTGGGCCAACTGCCGGCACGCCTCGTAGCCGTCCATGTCGGGCATGACGATATCCAGGAATATGACCGAGGGCTTTTCGGATTTCGCCATTTCAACCGCTTCTTTTCCGCTGCTTGCAGTCACCACCATGCAACCCGCATCCCGCAATATGTTTTTGATATTGGCCAGATCAGCGGCGGAATCGTCAACTGCGAGGGCTTTCTTGGATACCATCTTGATTCTCCTTGTTTTTATTTAAGACTTAAAGATTACGAAAAATTTCTCACCGTACTGCCATCACAGGAATTTTCAGCAATCCAGAGCACTGTTTTGAAGTGCCCGGATGCCGTTTCCTTTTGTTATTTCCTGCTTTCATGCCCACGACTGGCGCATCTGGCAGCCTCCTTCACACTTCATATTTCTCCAGCACTTGCTTGAACTCCTGATAATCGACCGGCTTGGTCAGATAGGTATCGCACCCCGCCAACGAGCCACGCACGCGATCGAATGGCGATGATTTGCTGGTCAGCATGACCACCGGTATCTGCTTGAGCAGGGGATTCTTTTTGATGTGCTTGCAGACCTGGTAACCATCGGCACCCGGAAGCATCACATCGAGAAAAATGATGTCGTAATCATGCTTCCCCATCAGATCGAGACCCGTCTCCCCGGTCTCGACCGAGTCGACTTGAATATTGGAAGCCCCCAGCTCCTGTTCGAGTTGCTTGCGCACGGTGAGACTATCGTCGACCACCAGGGCGCGGCGGGTTTTGGAACCAATGGGGGGCGTTACGTGAATTTGCCGATTCGAATCGTCACTGCGGGCCGCGGCAGTTGCGCTCTTACCCGAGAAAATTTGATTGGAGGGTTCCTGCAGTTGCTTCTCGAGGACCAACTGGTCAAGTTGCTTCAGCAACTTGACTGGACTCAGCGGGCGCAAATAATAGGGATAGCCAGTGGGATGGCCCGGTTCTGCACTGAAAACCAGCAAAGGCATGGTCGCACTTTGCTTGCCAAAAGCCGCCCGCGAACTTGCCAATGCGCCTGCATCGTCTGCGTTCACCATCAAGATGTCGCAATTGATTGCGCTGGCGCCCACGTATATTTCGTAACCACCCTGAGGGCGGCAGGAGGAAATCTTCAGTAAATTGCGAATCAGCCGGAATTCCGTGGCATCGAAACCCATTACGCCAACAGTGGTTACTTTGGCTTGATTCACAAATGTTGTCCGCACGACCGCCTCCCGCAATTTGAACAAAATTACCGTCCGATGATCAAAAATGGCGGGAGCAAGCCGAGGTAACGCAGGAAAGAGCGAACTTAAGAACGCGCTTGATCTAGCAACCCCGCTGTCATAGAGCCAAAAAACAATGGCTCCTTAGACCGGTAACTTTGCGTCCCCACCTTTCGATAGGTTTGCCTTTTAATATTACGCGGCCGAACAATCGCAGAGTTTCGCAATCATGTCAAGAATGCGTCAAGAACGTGTTAAGAATGCATCAAGAGGGCGCCATCTCCGGATAAATGGAGAAATAACGACAGCGGAGTAGCACGACTCCGCAGATTACTTTAATTGATTTTAGGTGATTTTTATTACAGTTAACAGCAATTGACGATATTTTACGGCACCACGCTTGGCAATTCAATGTCAGCAAGAGGGGTATGAGAAGCTTGGCAACGGCTGTCAAACAATTGTCAGCATCCAATGGGGACAATCACCGTAATTCAAAATGACAAATCATAGTTAAAACATGTAGATATATATAAATGTCAGGCGGTTACACGTTTTTTTAGAAGTTGAATCGACCGCGTTGGATTTTCCGCAAAAAAAAGAAAAAACACTGCATGGATGCATGCAGTGCCTCATCTGTTTTCTGCACCTGAGGTTTCTGGCTCAGGCAGCCACAATCACCAGACCGGATTTCCCTTGTTGTCTTTGATGCGGTTCTTCCATTCTGCACGGATCAGTTGCTGGGTGTTTGCCGGCAGAGACACAAAGCTCAGGCCCTCGGCCGCCTGGGTGCCATTGACGTAGCTCCAATCGAAGAACTTCAGCACGGCCTGCGCCACTTGCGGATTGTTCTGGACCTTGTGCATCAGCACGAAAGATGCGCCGGTTATCGGCCAGCTACTGCCTTGCTGGTCGGTGAGTATCTCGTAGAACCCCGCATTCCTGCCCCACTGCGCGTTGCTGGCGGCGGCCTTGATGCTGCTGACGGACGCGCTGACGAACTGTCCATCGCGACTCTTCATTTGCACATGGCTGAGGCGGTTCTGCACGACGAGGTTGAAATCCACGTAGCCGATCGAATTCTTGAGTCGCTGCACATAGCCGATGACGGCGGTGCTGCCCAAGCCGCCGGTGCCGGTTTTCCAGTTGACCCTGGTGCCCTCTCCCATGGCGTTACGCCATTCCGCGCTGGCCTTGGACAGATAGTTGGTGAGAAGGAACGTGCTGCCCGACGAGTCGGAACGGTAGATCACCGCGATGTTGGCATCCGGCAATTTCAAGTCGCGGTTGAGCGCAACAATGGCCGGGTCGTTCCATTTTGCGATCTTTCCGAGATAGATCTTTGCCAAGCGCTTCTCCATCCAGCTTCAACCTGCCGGGCTCGATACCTTCGATGTTCACGACCGGCACGACCGCCCCGATCACGGCGGGAAACTGGACCAGATTGTTCTTTTCAAGCTCTTCCGGCTTCATCGGACGGTCCGAGGCGCCGAAATCGACCTTGCCTGCGATGAGCAGATCGACCCCGCTTCCCGAGCCGACGGCCTGATAGACGAGACGCAGGTCGCCGCCGTGCCTGTTACTCCACGACTTGTAGATCGGATCAGGCAGGGAAGCGCCCGCACCGACGATCTCGACGGCAGAGGCCGTTCCGGTCATCAGAAACGCCAGTAAAATTGACGAAAGAGAAATCAGGGACTGCAACTTCTTCATACATAAACCCCTCAGGTTGAATATTTCTAATATCCCACTAATTATCTCGATTATTTTAATGAGAACCCTGAGGTGCGCAAATAGGTAGAAACACCTAATTCACGTTGTGCACATGGATTACCGTGCCGCGCCTATCGGGGGATTTGTATGACGGTAAGAATATGAATAATTGGAAAGAGAATATTCCAGGAGGTTACCTGGACGTACCGCGAATATCCGTGCAACCGTCGGCGTCTCTAACCGGCTAGCGCCCTTTTGATCCGCCCCAGCGCCTCTGCAATCACGCGCCGCGGCGATGCGATATTCAGCCGCATGAAACCGCTGCCGTTCTTGCCGAACACGGTACCGGGATTCATGCCCACCTTGGCCTTATGCACGAAGAACTCGCGCAACTTCACATCGCTCATGCCGAGGCCGCGGCAATCCAGCCAGAGCAGATAGGTGCCCTGCGACCGAATCACCTTGATGCCGGGCAGGTGGCGCGCGACATAGTCGCTGACGAAGTCGCGGTTGCCTTGCAGATAGACCAGCAGTTCATCCAGCCAGGCTTCGCCGCCGCGGTAAGCGGCTTCGAAAGCAGCGATGCTGAAGGGGTTGGTATTGCCGATATGCAGGGTTTCGAAGGCCTGCCTGATGGCATGGCGCTGGGCGGCGTTCTGCGCGATGACGCAGGAGAGCCCCAGACCGGGGATATTGAAGGTCTTGCTCGGCGCCACGGTGGTGATGACCTTGTCGGATTCCCCTGCCAGCGTGGCGAGCGCAATGTGGCGTTCGCCGGGATAAACGAGGTCGGCGTGGATCTCGTCCGCGAGGATGGTGATGTCGTGACGGCGCGCAATGTGCAGCAGTTCGCTGAGTTCCGCCGCGCTCCATACGCGCCCCACGGGGTTGTGCGGCGAGCAGAACAGCATGAGCTTCGCGCCGTCGGCGGCGCACTGTTCGAGATCGTCGAAGTCGATGCGGTAGCGGTCGCCCGCCAGGAGCAGCGGGTTCTCGATGAGGCGGCGGCGATTGGTGGTCACCGCGGAGAAGAACGGGAAATACACCGGCGGCTGCACGATGACGCCCTCGGCCTCCTGCGTAAATGCCATGACGCTGGCGAACAGCGAAGGCACGACGCCGGGCGCCATGACTATCCACTCGCGCTGCACCTCCCAGCCGTGGCGTTGCTTCAGCCAGGCCATCAGCGCTTCGTATGCGCTTTCCGGATACTGGGTGTAGCCATATACCGGATGCGCGGCGCGTTCCTGCAGGGCGCGCATCACCGCTTCGGGGGAGGCGAAATCCATGTCCGCCACCCACAGCGGCAGCACATCCGCAGTACCGAAATAGGCGGCGCGGCCGTCATGCTTGACGGAGTGGGTGCCGTTGCGCGGGATGTCGCGGTCGAAGTCGGTGCTCATGGGATGTCCTCCAGCCTAGCCGCGCGTTTGCGGCCGTGCAGTAAAGTAGCACGAAACCGCGAGCACGACCTCGATCGCCTGGTTGCGATAGAGGGCACAGCGGGACCGACTTTGAGTCGGCCCTGTGCCTGGGGACTAAAGGGATGTTGCGAGTTGCTGCGAGCTGCAATCGGACGCAATGGATCTTGCCGATGCGCACGTGATAGATGACCTTTTCCCCCGGCCACACCTCGCGCTCGCAGGTGTCGCACAACGTGCCGACATCCATGGTGAGCTCTTCGAAACCGTCGAGCGGCAGTTGCACCTCGCCCATCGTCTTGGCGATGGGAGCGGATTTCACGATGTCGCGCCGATAGAACTCTTCCATCTCATGGAAGCGCTGCACCATGGGCTCCGCCAAGCCGTGCTCGCGCAGGCAGGCGAGCATGATGTTGGCGCGGTAATCGAACAACTCGTCCGAGATCACCATCCAGTGGTGGGCGTTGCGCGGACGGTCGCCGAAGTAGAGCTTCTCGCCGGTCAGGATCTGGCGTATGAACGAATATTGCTTTTCGATGGAACGCTGCTTGGTCACGCCCTCGAAGAACGAGGAGAGCTTCGGGTCCCGGAACACCCGGTCATAGAAATCCTGCAGCACCGCCATCAGCATCTCGCCCTCGCGCAGCGCGGCCCACAACTCGGGGTCGGTTGGCGGATAGTCGCGCCCTGCGTTGCTCTCCTCCGGAGCGGGTTGGGTCTTGTTGCCATTGCGCTGCCGGCCAGGCGGCAGCGGCGGGGCGATCTCCATGTCCGTCTCCGGGACACATTGGCAGGGCAGGAAATGGCCCTGTTCGCGCAACTCCGGCTTGATGCCGCGTTGCGCCCTGGCCGGGACCTCGCCCCCGATGCTGCGCTGCATGCACACATGGCATGAGCCGCTGCGGCAGGAGAACGGGATATTGATCCCCCGGCGCAGCAAGGCGTCGAGCACGTTCTCGCCTTCGCGCGTGTGGACATCCTGGTCCTGATATTTCAGATAAGCCATCGCGGCGTTTCCCGTACGTCAGTTGAAAAGATCACTTGTGGCTGTCCAGGACGCCGAGCAGTTTCTGCGCGACCTTTCTGGCATCCAGAAAGATCATGCCGAGGTTCTTGCCGGGTTTGGCTGCCACCGCCAGGATGGCATCCGGGCCGGCCTGCACCAGCAACATCACCCCCTGCTCGCCCTCGACCAGCACCAGCTTCAGGCTCCCGCGCTGAATCTCCTGAGCGGCGCGCTGCGCCAGGGCCAGCAACGAGGCGCACATGGCGCCAAAACGGTCCGCGTCGACACCCTGCCCAAGGACTGCAGCCATGGTGTAGCCGTCACTGGAGATGCAGGCAGAGGCTTCGATGTCATCGGAAGATGAATTCAATTCGCGCAGGACGGAACGCAGCGCGGAAGCGCGCGCTTCATCCGCAGTTTTTTGTGCATGTCTCATGGTTTCATTTGTCCGCCAGATAATATGGAGCAACGACACGCTGAGGCCCCGGCTGTATTGCACAGCCGGGCACGCCTCTGCATCAGATGGCAGCTTCCAGTGCCGGCATGGAACCGCGTGCTTTGGTAAGCGCCATGCCGAGGTTGGCCGACTTGCGGCATACGAAACAGGCGACCTGTTCCTGATTCTTGCCGCGGATGAACACATGGATCAGGTTGTCGCTGTTGATGATGATTTCCTGGAAGTAGTGGCGGGTGTCAGCTGCCAGGCCGCGCGCCTTCTTGAAGATATCCTCGATCAAGGAGACGTTGTGTCCCTGGAACAGGTCAGTGGTTGCAGCCGCCAGCAATTCGACGACTTCGGTCGGATGGGAATCCACGGACTTGATGCCCAGGATCATGCCGCTGGAGAGGTCGATATAGCCTGCTGCCAGGCATTCGGGGATGGAAGAAACTGCGCTTTGGAGAGCATTATCTAATGCCATGATCATTTCCTTTATGGTTTGCTATTTAAAAAGCCTTGCTGCAACAGCGCGGCCGGTTCGTCTTACAACGTCATTTCCATACCCGATTCAGGCCTGGCATGATTCTTTGTCACCGCGTCCTCGAACTCCTTGAGGAACGCGATCTGCACTTGTGATTGCACCCAGCGCGGCTCGATGCTGCGCACCGTTTCCAACGCCTCGAGCGCGCTGCGCCCTTTCCACACCAGGTGGGCGGCGAGCACCGTGCCGGTGCGTCCCATCCCGGCGCGGCAGTGAACTGCAACCACCTCGTTCCGCGCGTGCAGCCGGTCGATGGTTGCGCACAGCCGCATGCCCTGCTCCACCGTGGGAGCGGTCATGTCCGGGATTGGCTCCCAGATGCTTTTCAAGCCGAATGGCGCGAGCCGGGACTCGTCCAGTGCGGACTCCGTCAGCGTGAGCAGCGTGGTGATGCCGACGCGCTGCAGGGCTTTCAGGTCGTACTCCATGTCGAAATACACGCCCGGCAGCGGCGTGCCCGCGAGCTTGCCCTGCTTGAGCCAGAGGAACCCCCGCGGCCCGGACGCGCTGCCGGAATGGTTCAGCGCCGCCGTGGGCAGGCTCTTCGGCGCCGGAATCGATTCGTCCAGATGTTCCGGCGGTGTGCCGGGGCTGGCGACAGTGCAGGTGCCGCTGCGGACGAACTCGCGCGCCACTGGCGAGACCGGGGCGTCGAAGAACCGCGGGATGGGCTGTTCTTCCTGCACGTATCCGCCGGCGATCAGCACGGCCGTGCCCCCCAGCAGGCGCGCGTGCTGCTGGTTATGCAGCACGACCAGCAGCGCGCGGCGCGTGGCCTCTTCGCGCAGGTAGGCCAGCAGGCGGATGCTTTCGGCATCGCTCAGGCCCGAGGTCGGTTCATCGATGCACAGCAGGCGCGGACCTGCGGCGACCTGGCGCAGGATCGAAAGATGGCGCTGCAGCGCAAGCGGCAGGTTGACCACTGATTCATCGAGCTGGCTGCACAGTTCGTGCAGTCCGGCGCGCTCCAGCATGCGTTGCGCGAGGTCGCGCTGCATGGCGCGGGTAAGCTGGTGACGTTCCGGCAAATTGACGACGACGTTCTCGAGTACCGAGGACATCATCAGCTGCGCGCTTTGCGCCACCAGTTCGGGGCGTTCTGCGCCCCCCAGCTCGGCGCCGCGGTAGAACGCCTTGCCCCATGAGCGGAACGACGGACTGGCGGCACTGAGTCCGGCCAGCGTGCGCAGCAGGGTGGACTTGCCGGTGCCGGTGGGACCGAACAGCACGACCACGCCCTGCTCCGGCACGGTCAGCGTGATCTCGCCCAGAACGACGCGCTTGCCGAAAGCCACTCCGAAACCGCGCAGTTCGAGCAGCGCTCCGGGCGTGGCCGGTGCATCTGCATCGGCCGCCGGATGAGGACGTTCCTTCTGCACTGGATATGCGGTCTCCAAGCGTGTTGGCGCCAGTGCGGTTGCGAATTCAATCATGCTGCTTTGGCCCGGCTGGTAGAGGGATCGAAGAGCGTAAGCAGCGCCAGCAGCATCTGTTTGACATCCTCGCGCTGGCGCCCGTCCACTTCGAACACCGGAATGCTCAGCTTCATGGCGGCGAGGCGCTCGTTGAGGCGGTCCAGCAGGTCGGTGCGCGGACTCAGTTCGGTGCGCGTGACGCCGATCACCGCCGCGTCGCCGCATTTGGAGATGAGCTTGCGGAACGCGTTCAGGTAGAGTTCAAAGTCCGCCATCGGATCCGGGCGTGCGCTGTCGATGAGGATGACGAACCCCATCGCGCCTTCGCTCAATATCTCCCACATGAAGCTGAAACGTTCCTGTCCCGGTGTGCCATACAGGTGCACCTTCTCGCCATCCGCAAGATTGAGAACGCCATAATCCATCGCCACGGTCGTGGTGTTCTTGCGTTGCGCTACATCATCCGATGCGCGGGCTTCGGTGCCGACGACCAGGATGTCGCTGACGGCGCCAATGGCGGTGGTCTTGCCCGCGCCGACCGGGCCGGCAAAAATGATCTTATTTTCCATGTTCAGAGCCCCGAGATCTTTGCGAACAATGAGCGGAACAGGCCCCGCTCCTGCGGCGGCTCGGGCCGGACTTCGGCAGCAAACGCATCGATGCTTCCCGACACCGGATTGCTGCTGATCCTGTGGGCAATGCCGGCGCCGTAGGCTGCGCTGTATATCTGGTGCACTTCGCTTTTTTCGATATCGAGGATGTGGTGCACGAGCATGATGGTGGTGGGATGGCGCGTGAGCAACGCGCAGACCCGTGCGGCATTTTGCGTGGCGGGCAGGCGGGTCAGGTTGGGCCAGTGACGAAACTGCACGACGTCGTATTTCGAGCAGCCTTCAAGCAGCAGCCCCGGCGAGGGGTAGAAGGCAGCCATCCACAGCAGGTCCTTGACGCTTCTTGCCGGGGCATCTGTTATTGCGGCCTGGTTGATTACCGTCACCTCGAAATGGCCTGCCGGCGCCCTGCAGAATTCGGCCATATCTTTTACATTGCTGCGGTATTCATTGCGCCCCGGGAATATGACTATTTCGCCCTTCCCCGGCAGAGTGATGCGCGTATCGTCGCGTGACGCCACAACGCCTTGCACGATGCCGAGCAAATGGTTTGCGGGCGCGAAAGTGGTAAGCGCTGCATTCGTGGCTGTATTTGATAGATCGAGTGACACCTTATAATCTCCTGCCGTCCTGTCGTTATGCTTCGAATCCGCATGGATCAAAGCCCAACCAGCGTGGTAAAATCGGGCAAAGCTAAAATCGGGGTACGACTTAGCGAAGCCGCAAAATCTGCGGAGTTATCGGCTTGCAGGGGAGGTACAGAAGAAATGACAGGGTTTAAACCATGCGATCCATCTGGCGATCCCGCTGTCATAGAGTGCGAACTCCTTAGACCGGTAACTTTGCGTCCCTGCCTTTCGACAGGTTTGCCTTTTACAGACTGTTTTTCTAACTTGCCCTAAAACATTGAACCTCCAATGCTCGGGGATATATAGTTGACTGTTTTACTCAACGTTGACAAATTTACTCAACTTTACAAAGTTTGTCAAAGCTTTTTCGATAAACACCTGCATTTAGCCAGGCAAACTAATAACCTCCTCATATACAGTACGTTATAGAATTTGTGACGCGCTGAGATACACAATTGACACTCACCACCCCTCCGGTATTGGGGCCAAGTGGTACAAAAAATAGCGGGACCGGGCAGGTCGCGCATTGAATTAAAATACGCGACTTTCCAGAACGCCAGCTCACAGAAATACTTCATGAACCTTATCCTCCAAGCCTCACACGACATCCCCTCCGCGCAGGTGGAACATCTCGCCAAGCTGTCCAACGCTACACGCATCGAGCAGGTCGCCGCGCATCTGTATCGCCTGCGCGACGCGCAGCAGCACGCCGACATCGCCGCCTACTGCTTCGAGCACCGCATCGACTACGGTTTCGTGGCGCAAGGCAAGCACCTTTCCGACTTCGGCCTGGTGGTGATGGACATGGATTCGACGCTGATCAGCATCGAGTGCATCGACGAGATCGCGGACATGTACCACCTCAAACCCGAAGTGGCTGCCATCACCGAATCCGCGATGCGCGGCGAGATCGATTTCGCCGAAAGCCTGCGCCGCCGCGTGGCCTTGCTGGAAGGCCTGGACGAGGGCGCACTGCAGCGCGTGTATGACGAGCGCCTGCAGCTCAATCCCGGCGCGGAGCTCATGCTGGCGGAACTGAAGAAGCACGGCATCAGGACGCTGCTGGTCTCGGGCGGCTTCGTGTTCTTCACCGAGCGGCTGAAAGCACGCCTCGGCCTCGATTTCGCGCACGCCAACACGCTGGAGATCGTGGACGGCAAACTCACCGGCAAAGTGCTGGGCAAAATACTCGACGCGCAGGGCAAGGCCGAGTGGCTGCTGAAGACGCGCGACGAACTGGGACTCAAGCCGGACGAGGTGATCGCCATGGGCGACGGCGCGAACGACCTGAAGATGATGGCGCAGGCCGGCGTGAGCATCGCCTACCACGCCAAACCCGTGGTGCGTGAACAGGCGAGCTATGCGCTGAACTTCGTCGGGCTGAACGGGCTGGTGAATCTGCTGGGCTAGAAGCGTGCCGCGCACGCGGTTTCAACCCGCTGCGCGTGTGCTAGAGTGCACGCGCTTTTTTCGTGCTAGACAGAAAGGAAAGTCATGAAAGACGTCATGTTGGGGCTGGTCGATGTACCGATGGTGCGCATGTTCGTGCTCGCCGGCATTATCTTCCTGATGATCGCGGTATTGGGCAAGATCGAGGGCAAGATCGAACCGGGGCGCCTCGGCCGCATCGGCGCGGCCTTCATGGGTGTGGTTCTGATCCTGGTGGGACTCACCATGCAATACAGCGAAACGCATGATGTGTATGCCAGGCTGCCGCCCAACATGATCGCATCCATCCCGACAAACATGGTCGCCGTCGCGCCAACCAGCGCCGCCGCGGCTGTTCCAGTCATCCCCATCAAGGTCGTGTCCGGCACCTATGGCCGCAACTGCAACGCCCAGGCCGGCAACGCGACCGCGCTGCTCGCCAGTAGTTGCGATGGTCGCAGCAGCTGCGATTTCGCTATCGATCCGGCCGCGCTGGCAGACCCGGCACCGAATTGCAGCAAGGACTTCGCCGCCGAATGGAAATGCGGCGACAGCAATGCGGTCTATTCAGCGGCCCTGTCCAGCCTTACCGGCAAGAACGACAGGCTGCGTTTGAACTGCGCAAGCTGATAACTGCGGGAGAACGCCCCGGTTTGCCAGATTCTGGCGCGAGTCTTGCTCTCGCATCGGTCGATCATCGCGGCCAAAATTTAGCTTGAAAAAACGCCCCAACCCCCTACAATTAGTCAAAATCTGGCGGCCGGCTACTATATATAGTGGTTAGACGCATCTTCGGCTGAAGTGGCCCGTACCAGCAAAGGGGGTAACATCATGTTCGATACCGAAAGCGTCTTGCCTGCAATGTCCGCCCGCAGCGATTCCGAAACCAGCGCATCTTCAGGCAAGCCTTCCGGACGAAAACGGACACCACGCCACAAGGATCACGAGCAGCCCGCCGAATCCACCAGAGACTCGGCACACGAAACAGACAAAGGAAGCACAGCAATGACGCAAGAAATCAGCACCGAGGTGCTGCTGGAGAAATACGCAGAAGCGGACGAGAAGTCGGTGCAGGACGTGCGCCGCCGCGTAGCGCGCGGCTTGGCGCAAGCCGAGAAGCCGGAACAGCGCGCCAAGTGGGAGGAAGCGTTCTTCCTCGCGCAGGAGAACGGTTTCGTCCCCGCCGGCCGCATCAATTCCGCCGCCGGACTGAAGATGCAGGCGACGCTGATCAACTGCTTCGTGCAGCCGGTGGGCGATGCCATCTCGGGCATCTGCGACGGCAAGCCCGGCATCTACGACGCCCTGCAGCAAGCCGCCGAGACCATGCGCCGCGGCGGCGGCGTCGGCTACGACTTCTCCTCCATCCGCCCCGAGGGCGCGCATGTCAAAGGCACCAACTCGCGCGCCAGCGGCCCGATCTCCTACATGCGCGTGTTCGACCGCTCCTGCGAGACCGTCGAATCGGCCGGCGCGCGGCGCGGCGCGCAGATGGGCGTGCTGCGCTGCGACCACCCCGACATCGAGAAATTCATCAGCGCCAAGGATCAGGGCGACCTGCGCAACTTCAACATCTCGGTCGGCGTGACCGACGCCCTGATGCAGGCCGTCGAGGCAGATGGGGATTTCGAGCTGGTGCATGCCGCCGAGCCGTCCATCGCGCTCAAGGAAGCGGGCGCGACCCGTCGCGCCGACGGCAAGTGGGTCTACCGCAAGGTGCGCGCCACCGAACTGTGGAAGCAGATCATCGCCAGCACCTACGACCATGCCGAGCCGGGCGTGCTGTTCATCGACCTGATGAACCGCGACAACAACCTGTCGTATTGCGAAGTGATCGAGGCTACGAATCCATGTGCCGAACAGCCACTTCCCCCCTACGGCTGCTGCTGCCTCGGCTCCATCGACCTGACGCGCATGGTGAAGAACCCGTTCTCGCAGCATGCCGGTTTCGACCATGAACCGTTCAAGCAGCTGGTGCGTGTCGCCGTGCGCATGCTGGACAATGTGCTGGACGTGACCGCCTGGCCGCTGCCGGAGCAGCAGCAGGAAGCGCAGAACAAGCGCCGCGTCGGCCTGGGCTTCACCGGACTGGGCGACGCGCTGGCCATGCTGGGTCTGCGCTACGACACCGACGAGGCGCGCGCTTTCGCCTCCGACATCACGCGCGTCATGCGCGACGAGGCCTATCTCGCCTCGGTGGAACTGGCGCAGGAGCGCGGTGCGTTCCCGCTGCTGGATGCGGAACAATATCTGGCCGCGCCGCGTTTCGCTTCGCGCCTGCCGGACGAGATCAAGGACAAGATACGCAAGCACGGCATCCGCAACAGCCACCTGCTCTCCATCGCGCCCACCGGCACCATCTCGCTGGCCTTCGCCGACAACGCCTCCAACGGCATCGAGCCGGCGTTCTCCTGGTTCTACACGCGCAAGAAACGCATGATGGACGGCAGCACCAAGGACTACCCGGTGGAGGACCACGCCTGGCGCGTGTACAAGCAGATGGGCGGCGACACGGACAAGCTGCCGCCCGCCTTCGTCACCGCACTGGAGATCACCGCCATCGACCACATGAAGATGGTCGCCGCCGTGGCACCGTTCATCGACACCTCGATCAGCAAGACGGTGAACGTACCCGCCGACTATCCCTACGAGGATTTCAAGGACCTCTACACCGAGGCATGGAAGGCCGGCCTGAAGGGACTGGCGACCTACCGCCCCAACGCCGTGCTGGGTTCGGTGCTGTCGGTCACGCCGGAGAAGAAAGAGGAACAGCCGCAGGACTTCGTGTTCGACCAGGACCGGCGCATCGTGCTGGAAGCCGCGCCCACCCCTACCCTGGCCTCGCTACGCTGGCCGGGGCGGCCCGCGCTCACCGCGGGCAGCGAAGGCTGGACGTCACAGGTGGTGAAGCATCCGCTCGGCCGTTTCGTGGTGTTCATCTCGCACACCACGAACGGCAAGAACCATCCGTTCGAAGTATGGGTGAACGGCTCGGAACAGCCGCGCGGCCTGGGCGCGCTGGCCAAGACGCTGTCGATGGACATGCGCGCGCGCGACCCGGTATGGCTGCGCATGAAGCTGGAGATGCTGATGAAGACCGCCGGCGACGACGCCTTCGACATGCCGATGCCGCCCGACGGCGAGGTGCAGCGCATGCCGAGCCTGGTGGCCGCGTTCGCACACCTGCTGAAATATCGCATCGAGCATCTGGGGGCGCTGGAGATCACCGACGGCGAGACCACGCCGATGATGGACGCGCTGTTCGCCAAGAAGGAGCCGAAGACCGGCACCGACGGCACCATGAGCTGGACGGTGGACATCTCCAACGCCGGCACCGGCGACGACTTCGTGCTGGGCCTGAAGGAGCTGGTGCTGCCCGACGGCCAGCGCCGCCCCTATTCGATGTGGCTGGCCGGCGTGTATCCGCGCGCGCTGGACGGGCTGTGCAAGGTGCTGAGCCTGGACATGCGCGTGATCGACCCGGCCTGGATCGGCATGAAGCTGCGCAAGCTGCTCAACTTCGGCGAACCGCTGGGCGACTTCATGGCGCGCGTGCCGGGCGGCAACAAGATGGAGAGCTATCCTTCGACCGTGTCCTATGTCGCCAAGCTCATCATCCACCGCTACGCCATGCTCGGCATCCTCGACGAACAGGGTTACCCGGTTCAGCAGATGGGCGTGCTGGAAATCCCCGAGGGGCAGATCAAATCCACCTCGGTGTTGAAGCCCATCGTCGGCAAGGTGTGCAAGGAATGCGGCAACGCCACGCTGATCAAGAAGGACGGCTGCGAGTTCTGCACAAGTTGCGGGGCGATCGGGGCGTGCGGTTAAGAAAGCAGGTGCGTCGAGCAAAAGAAAAAGCCGCTGAAAAGCGGCTTTTTTCTGTCCTTCTTGTTACTGCTGTTACATGAAGTCCTCTGCGCCTGCCGGTAGCTCATGCGTCAGACCTTTGTGGCAATCGATACAGGTCTTGCCTGAACCGGGTTTCGCCGCCTGCAGATGCTTGGTCTTGGCGCTTGGGTCCTGTATCTCGGCATCCATGCCTTCGTAGCTGTGGCAATTGCGGCATTCGCGCGAATCCGACGCCTTCATGCGCGCCCATTCGTTCTTGGCCAACTCCAGCCGCTTTGCCTCAAACTTTTCCTTGGTAGAGATGGAGCCGGTGAGCTTGCCCCACAGTTCGCCGCTTGCCTGGATCTTGCGCTTCATCTTGTGCACCCAGTCCCTCGGCACATGGCAGTCGGAACAGATCGCGCGCACGCCGGTGCGGTTGGAGTAATGCACGGATTTCTGGTATTCCGGATAGACGGTATCCCGCATCTCATGGCACGAGATGCAGAACTCCATCCTGTTGGTCGCTTCCATGCCGGTATTGAAACCGCCCCAGAAGATGATGCCGGCCACGAAGCCGCCGCCCAGTAAAGCGAGCATCGAATACTTCGCCGTCGGACTGCGCAGCACCCGCCACCATTGCTGCAATGTTTGTTGGATCTTCATTTGATGTTCTTCCCCTTTGGTGCGGCGCTACTGCCTCCCGCGTCGCTCGACAGATACCAAGGCAAAGTCCGGGAAGTTGAGCTTCCCGGACTCGTGGCTCAGGCCGTCGCGTTATCGGATTACTGGATGCTGCCGAAGTAATGAACGAGCGCCTCGATCTCGCCATCGTCCAGATTTTCCATCTTCGGCTTCATCTTCTTGGGCATGGGGCGTTTGCCTTCCTTGAAGAACTTGGTTTGCTGCCGGACGTAGTCCATCTTCTGGCCAGCCAGGATACCGGCATGGTCGCCGGGGAAGCTGCCGTCTTCGCTGTGGCAGGTGTAGCACTTCAGCTTGTAGACTGACTTGCCTTTTTTAACCAGCTCGGGATCGGTTGTCTGCGCGGTGCGCACGAAGGTCTGCGCGACGAAGTATTCGCCGACCTTGGTGATGTCGTCCGCACTCAATTCGGCAGCGACCTTGCACATATCGGACTTGGTGCCCTTCTTGCTGCCCGACGGATATTCCGCCTCGACGCAGGGCCTTTCCTTGTTCTGGTATTTCTTCAGGGTGCCGGCCATGTATTCCTCGGAATAGCTGGCGATGTTCGGCACTTTGGCGTCAGCATTGTTACCGTCCTTGCCGTGACAGCTGATGCACGACTCGGCCGCCTTGGGCGCATCCGCGGCAGATACCGCAGTCGACATTCCCAGCATTGCAGCACATGCCAACAAAACATATCCAGTGCGTGTTTTTCTCATTTGAGGCTCCTCATTTTTTATTTTCTCGGTTAACAAAACCATTCTCCGCCCCTCCCTAGAACTGGTGGTAATTTGTACATTCGGCCACCGGACGCATGCGGTCTTGCCGGCTTTACCATCCAGCCAACGGAAAGCACTTCTTCCTGATCATCCGGAAGCGTGTTTTCGCCAAGGCAACGAGAGTGTAGCACGGCGATAAGGAGCACTTTGCGCAGGACAGCGCATTGAAATAACCACGTTATGAGACAGGTTGAATCGGCGAACTTGCGCTACCTGGCGATCATGATTAATCGCTTATCCGGCCCAACAGTGTAGTGCGGGAATGCAGCGCTTTTTCCGCGATCAACTGCGTAGCGGCTGCAACCTGCCCCCAGGTATTCCACAGCAGGACGCCGCGAACACGCCCGTCGCGCAGATAGTAGATGACGCCCTTGCGGAACGGCTCCTTCCAGTCTTCGACGATATCGAGGCTGGAATCGAGCTCGCCCACCGCTTCGTAGCCCAGGTCGAACAGGTCGGAATAGAAATACGGCTGATGGCTGGTAAACCTCGGATTGGCCGGCCATGTTCCTGCCCGCCATTTCGCCCATGACATTGGCGTTGTCCTCATGCTCCACGCGCATGCGTCTATCCAGTACAGCGCTGTGGAAATTCGCCACGTCGCCCGCCGCATAAATGTCGGGATCGCTGGTGCGCAGCAACTCGTCCACCACGATGCCATTTTCCACCTTGAGACCGGCTTGCTCGGCCAACTCGGTGTTGGGCTGTATCCCCAGTCCGGCCACGACGCCATCAGCAGTGATCTCTCGGCCATTCCCCGTAATCACGATCATCTTGCTGCATATCATCCGCACTGACCTGACCGTTTCTGATGCGAGCAGCGTCACGCCCTTCTCCTGGTAATAAGAATTCAGGAACGCCACCAGCGGCTGCGGATAGACACGCGATCCGATCCCGTTCGACGGAAAGATCATCGTGACCCGTTTGCCGTTCATGGCAAGCGCGGCGGCGATCTCCGAACCGATGAAGCCACCGCCGATCACGACAAAATCCGAACCGTGCTCGCTCAGCCCGCGCAGCTTGCGGTAGTCGCCCGCAGTCCTGAAATAGATCACGCTCTCGCCGGCATCGGGCAGGCGCCGCACCGAACCGCCAGTGGCGAGCAGCAATTTTTCATAGGTGTAGAGGTTTCCGGCATCATCGGTCGCAGTCTTCTTTGCCGCATCGAGCGCTACCACTCTCCTGCCCAGCTGCAAGTCGACATTCAGATCGCCGGTGTTGCGCCAGATGGACTCGAACGGCTTGTCCTTCCATAACGATTTGGACAGGGGCGGGCGGTTATAGGGAGGATCGCGCTCATCGCAGATCATGGCGATGCTGCCCTGCTGGTCGATCTTGCGGATACCGCGGACGGCAGAGTCGGCAGTCATTCCACCGCCGACGATAAGGTATTTGGAGTGATTCATGGCGGCTCCTTTCGCTTGTCAGGTTCGTGTTTCGCAGATTCCCCTAAACAGTAAAGGCTGCCTTATCTTACGCCGTAATTCTGATATTGGTGCACACGCCGGATAGCCCCGTCAGGCTGTATCTACCGGTGGCTGAATACCTGATACACAAATCGATCGCCGCAGGAGACAATGACCGTCATGACTCCGAACGACATGCCCACGTTCCAGCCCCTGACCGGCATCTATGAACCGTCCGCCATCCAGCAGTTGCCGGACGGGCGTTTCCTGGTCGTCGAAGACGAGAAGAAGCATCCGTTCAGCCTGGTCACGATCGGCGCCGACGGGAGCGTCAGCAGCGCCCCGCTGAGTCCGGGAGTGCTGGAAGACGACGACGGTTTCTGGAAGCTGGATGATCTCGAAGGGGTCGCTCTCGACCGCTCCGGACACATCTACTCCCTGACCTCGCATTCGCGCGACAGCGAGGGCGACGAAAAGAAATCGCGCGAAAAACTGGTCCGCTTCCGCGTCGAAGGCGAGCGCGTGGTTGCACCAGTGGTGGTCAGGGGATTGAAATCCGCTTTGGTGGCGACGCACCCCGTGCTGGCTGACGCCGCCGGAATACTGGACGTGAAGACCGGCGGCGGACTCAATATCGAGGCGCTGGAGATCAGCCCGGACCAGCAGCGCCTGCTGATCGGTTTTCGCAGTCCGTTGCTCGACCATCGCGCGATCATCGCCTGCGTCGAGAATCCCGCTGCCATCTTCGAAGCAGGCGAACCGCCCCTTGTCTCGGCCACACTGGAAACGCTGGACCTCGGCGGAAACGGCATTCGCGGCATGTCCTGGGTACCCGCGCTCGGCGGATATCTTGTCATCGGCGGTCCCGTCGCCCGCGAGCAGGTTCACTTCCAGCTCTGGTTCTGGAAGCCAGGCGAACCGGCGCGCCGTGTCACCGCTCCGGGCCTGCAGGGCTTCGAGCATGCCGAAGGCGTCTGCCCCGCCATGATCGATGGCCGCCAGCTCATCATGATCGTCAGCGATGACGGCAGCCGGAAAGAAGAACGCTACGCACGCTATCTGCTGCTCGATCCGGCGCGACTGCAGATCGCAGCTTGATCTGATATTTGCACACCGGCCTTTCAGCCGTATTACCATGCAGACTCGACTACCCTCGGAGAACGATCATGGCCAAAGGACAGCAACGCAAAACCAAGGAAGCAAAGAAACCCAAGAAGAAACCGACTCCGGCTATCTGAGTCGTTCACAGGCAGGCTGTTGCCGCAACCGGCAACCGCCTGCATGAACGCAAGGCGGATCGCTGAGCACAAGTCGAAGGCCAGCTCTGCATATGCCCAAACTCTGTC
Organism: uncultured beta proteobacterium; assembly: GCA_963797045.1. Lineage (GTDB taxonomy): Bacteria > Pseudomonadota > Gammaproteobacteria > Burkholderiales > Gallionellaceae > Sideroxyarcus. The sequence goes on from CAWCNZ010000012.1 coordinate 278,426, forward strand.
CCAAGATCATTCTCGAAGGCACGCGCCTCACCTACAAGACCGAGATCGCCTTCGCGCTCAACGAACATCCGCGCATCGTCGGTCCGCGCAAATACCGCTATCACTCGCCGATCATCTCCGCCGAGTGGTGCGCCTTCACGAATTTTCCCTGGGGGCGCGGCCTGATCAACTTCGAGCCGCAGGAAGAAGAATTGGCCATGGAAACCTACCGCACCTGGGTGAGGCTGTTCGAGCTGCAGCGCTACTATTCCTGGATCATCGACCGCTTCCACATCTCCACCCAGATGTACCAGTTGCGCAGGTACGGCAAGCACTACGACTTCAGATGGCTGGAGGACAGATTGCGCGCATTGAATTTCCGCCTGGTCTTTTGCACTCGCACACCGGAATCTTTCGCAGCAGCCAGAACCGAACGGCTCAAGGTTTCCGGCAATCCATCGCAGTATGACGACTTGCAGGTGTTTCTGGACGAACAGGAATGCATGCGCAAGTTGATCAGCGAATCCACCCTGCCCACCCTCACGCTGGACATCTCCGACAACAATGTCCCGAACGCGGTCGAGAAAATAGCAGACTGGCTGGAGCAGACCGGCGGCCTGACACTCCGCTGAGCTTCGCCATGCGCCCGAAATCTTCCCCCAATTATCTGGCAGGCTACCCTGTCGCGCTGGTTGCGCAAGTCAATGAGTTGATCGCGCAGGGTCACTTGGGCGATCTGTTGCGGCAGAAGTATCCGCTGGCGCATGAGGTGCGCACCGACAAGGCGCTGTATGACTACGTGCTGGGAATCAAGAACGAATATCTGCGCAACACCGGACAACTGGGCAAGGTCGCGTTCGACAGCAAGCTGCACGTGACCAAGAACTCACTGGGCATGCACACCACGATCTCGCGGGTGCAGGGAGCGAACCTCAAAAGCAAGCGCGAGATTCGCGTGGCCACCCTGTTCAGGGAAGTGCCGCCGGAATTCCTGCGCATGATCGTGGTGCACGAACTGGCGCACATGAAGGAACGCGAGCACGACAAGGCGTTCTATCAACTGTGCACGCACATGGAGCCGGAGTATGCGCAGTTGGAATTCGACCTGCGGGCTTACCTGACTTATCTGGAGGTTGGCGGGAAGCCGCTGTGGGACGGAGTTGACGCGATTGAATCGAGGGAGTGACCGGCTGGAATTGGATTGCCCGAAAGCTGATGGCGACTAGCCGAAACTAAACCCATACGCGGCGGTCGCTCCGCGTGCCATGCATGGCTGCTATTCGGCGGCCATAGCGGTCCTTGCCGGTGGCCCGTCCATATTTCTACTTAGCGCAAGGAAGCGGACGTTAGCTCCGCCAAATACACGGTATTCCGGACATGATTTCTCGGTCAAAGTAAGCGGGACGTAAGATAACTGCCCTAACCTTGCGTTGTGGGTTGTCGGCTAGATTGGATCGGCTTGGCCAGGATTGCGATGTGTGGGATTAAAGGTCGCGTCGAACCAGTTCCCATCGATTTTATACTCCGGTGCCTGCAACAGAGCTGTTTTGACCATCGGCTCCTTGCCAAATACGTCCAGCCAGACACTGAAGAAACCCGTATTGGTCGCCATGTCGACAATGGCTTGGATAGTAGCCAAGCCTTTTTTATACTCAACAAGTCGGTCAATCGCCATCTTGGTAGCCTTTTGGCGTTCAATGAAACGGTTATCACTGTCGCCCGTTGACGTAACCCGTTTATCCAACTCATAGAGCGCGATGGTGGCTTGGGCGCGTGCTTTTTGACTAGCCGACAGTCCAGGGTGCGGCGTGACCAAGCACGCATCCGGTCCGCAAGCCGGGCTGACAAACGCCAGTAATGTATTATTTAGATGTGGCCAGTAGTAGTGCTTGCGATACGGGATTTTCAGCTTGTTCGAAGTCTTGCTGGAATTGCATGAGGTACAGGCTAAGAGAAAGTTGGTCCAGCTATTCGCAAGTCTAGGGAAATGAGTGCGTGCCTTGATGTGTTCTACCGCAAGGGAATTGTTAACCCGCATTTCGCATAAATGGCAATAAGGACCCGTGCGATTAATAAGGTGTTTTTTTGCCCGTGCCCAGTCATTGAAAACGTATTTCTTGCCTCCTCCGTAGGTAGGCCACCAACCTTTATTTATCGGTCTCATTTGTAGGATTCCGTTCAGTCTCAAGCAGGTAAGCTTTGTATTCAGGGTCGTCTGTTTCGTCGATGAGTGCCTTCCCCAACACATTACTGATGTTGCGATAATCATCCAACGTCAACTCACCTCTTTCAGCACGGATAGCAGCAAGCTTGACCTGTGTGTCCCTGACGCGATTCTCGAAGTCATCACTGCGGATGCCGCTCACACCCATGATGCTAGTCGCAATCTTATTGAGTGGCAGCTCGTTGGGGACAGACCCCTTTCCCTTGCCTAGGTTATCCAGATCAACCAACTCGTCTGCACCGAGGCTTTGCACGATGAAGGGCGAATGCGTGGTGGCGACAAATTGAAGCTTGGGAAATGCAGATTTCAAGTCTCTTACCACCGATTTTTGCCAGTTCGGATGAAGATGCAGGTCGAGTTCATCAATCAACACAACGCCTGGTGTGTCGACAACAGCGCGCTCTAGCAGATGTGGATTGAGTTGAATACAGCGGTAGGCAATATCTGCAGCCATACCGATAAGGTTGCGATAACCATCACTCAGTTGGTTGTACGCCAATTTATAACTGATGCCGCTGTTATCCACAAAAATTCCCATTAGGGCGTCGGCCTTGTAGTCGTATTCCATGCTTTGCCAGCGCCGCCCCGGAATAAGAGAAAGAATCACATCCTTAAAAGCCTTAAAGTGAGCGATATCTAGAGGGTCGTTGAATTTCTTAATGTTATCTTCCTGCGTTTTAAACCACGACAGAAATTCTCTGCTGGATGACTTGGCAGACAGCGCATTCGTGTACGCACGTACAACGCCCTCATCCTGTTTCTGGTAATCGACCTTTTCGTGTTCTGCCCACAATCTGCCTGTGCCGTGATAAGCAACAACTGGAAAAATTATTGCGCTTTCATCACGCCTCTCCTTTTCCTTGCGGCTCTCAATAAGCTTGCGCTCGGCTATATCGCCGATAGGCTGAGCGTCCTTGTGGCTCGTTTTTTTGTTGGTAATCTCTCGCTTCCAGTTGATAGCTACGCCATCAATCTCGCCGTGCGCTTCGATGGTTACAGGTTTCTGTGGGCGAGGTTGACCATCCACGGTAATAACGCGCACTTCGTTAGGTAAAATGCCACGTGAACTTACACCCTCAATTCCGAGAAAGAAGCTCCCCAATGCAACGGACAGGGCATCGAGCACAGTCGTTTTTCCGGTTGCGTTATCGCCAATAAAAACTGTAAAGCGGTCATTCAGTTCAAACTGACTGTCGGCAATGCCCTTGAAATTCTTTATGTAAATCTTGTGAATTTTCATGAAGTAGCGAGATTCAGATGAGGGAAACGACGGATAGAATATCGTTATTAGGGGGCATTATGTATGCAGTCCAACATTTCGTCCAACATGCTCGGCAAGCTTGTCCAGCTTGCGAAAGCACGAATCAGTTCTTTTACCTTGCGCATCTAACGCCCGCTTCTTTGCGCAAAGCCGAAGTGCCTAATGGCCGGTCAGCGAAGACCGTTTTTGCCTGTCCGATATCAGTAATCTACTCATAGATATATTCACCGCCGCAAAGCAGCCCTCACGGCATCAGTCTTCCAGCGCCCTGACCTTCACCGTCTTCCCCTTCACCTTGCCTGCCGACAATCTCTTTACGGCCTCGCGCGCGATGCCGCGCACGACGGCGACATAGGTGGACATGTCGGTCACGGTGATTTTGCCGACCTGTTCGCGCGTGAATCCCGCTTCGCCGGTGAGGGCGCCCAGCACGTCGCCGGGGCGGATCTTTTCCTTGCGGCCGCCGAGGATCTGCAGCGTGACCATGGGCGGTATCAGCGGTGCGCTGTTGTCGCTCTGCAGCGAGCCCAGCGTGTGCCATTCCGGTTCGATACCTGTCGCTTTGGCGATGTTGGAAACGCGGTTCATGTCGGCGGGACTGCACAGGCTCAGCGCCCAGCCATCCTCGTCGGCGCGGCCGGTGCGGCCGATGCGGTGGATATGCACCTCCGGGTCGGGCGTGACGTCGACATTGATGACGGCTTCGAGTTGCGCGATATCCAATCCCCGCGCCGCAACATCGGTCGCCACCAGCACCGAGCAACTGCGGTTGGCGAACTGGATCAATACCTGATCGCGCTCGCGCTGTTCCATGTCGCCGTTCAGCGTCAGCGCATGAATGCGCTGCGCATGCAGCACGTCTAGCAGATCGCGGCATTGCTGCTTGGTGTTGCAGAAGGCCAGCGTACTGACCGGGCGATAATGCTTGAGCAGGGTGGCGATGGCCTGCAGGCGCTCGTCGTGTTTCACCTCGTAGAAGCGCTGGCGTATCTTGCTGCCCTCGTGCTGCTCCGCCAGCTTCACTTCCTGCGGCTTGCGCATGAACTTGTGCGCCAGCCGCGTCACCCCTTCCGGATAGGTCGCGGAGAACAGCAGCGTCTGGCGCTGCACCGGGCATTGCTTCACCACGAACGCGATGTCGTCGTAAAAGCCCATGTCCAGCATGCGGTCGGCTTCATCCAGCACCAGCGTGTTGAGACCATCCAGTTTCAGGCTGCCGCGCTCGATGTGATCCATGATGCGGCCCGGCGTGCCGACGACGATGTGCGCGCCGTGTTCCAGACTGTCGCGCTGCGGGCGCATGGTGCTGCCGCCGACCAGTGACAGAATCTTGATGTTGTCGGCGAAGCGCGCCAGGCGGCGCATCTCCTGCGTCACCTGATCGGCCAGTTCGCGCGTGGGGCACAGCACCATGGCCTGCACGCCGAAGTGGCGCGGGTTGAGTTTGGTGAGCAGCGGCAAGGCGAACGCCGCGGTCTTGCCGCTGCCCGTCTTGGCCTGCGCGATGAGGTCGTGCCCGGCCAGCGTGATCGGCAGGCTCTCCGCCTGGATCGGCGTCATGGTGCGGTATTCGAGCTGCTGCAGGTTCGCCAGCATGGCGGGCGACAGCGGCAGTTCGTTGAAGGAGCGTCCGGCCGCTGCCGTGTTTGAGGTCTGTGTACTGGTGGTCATGCTTGAGTCCCTGCCTGTGATGCTGCGTCTGTAAGAAAATAGCTGCTCAAATCTCGTCTGCCATCCCGATGGATGGCGCTTGCGTGTTTTGCTATAGTGGCCCGAACCCGTTCCCGTCATTCACCATGCCAAAACACACCACGCCCGATCATGCCCGCCTCGACCGCGTCGTCGCCGAAGCGCGCAAACAACGCGAGTTGCGCGAGGCCGGCTATCGCGAGAAGGCGCTCAAGTTGTATCCCCATATCTGCACGCGCTGCGGCCGCGAGTTCTCCGGCGCGCGCCTGCGCGAGCTGACCGTGCATCACAAGGACCACAACCACGACAACAACCCGCTGGACGGCAGCAACTGGGAATTGTTGTGCCTCTACTGCCACGACAACGAACACTCACGCGTGATGGATGAAGTGGTGCGGGAGCGGAAGGAAGGTGGTCAAGCAGCGGCGACGCACAATCCCTTCGCCGACCTGAAAGCGATGCTCAACAAGAAGTCAGATTGATCCGACGAAAAACACGAAAGGCACGAAATCAAAACGATGGGTTGCACCCGTTCTCTGACACCAATTGGGGCTGTGCAGATTATCGTTTTCTGTTTCGTTCGTGTCCTTTCGTGTGTTTCGTGGACAACTGTGCCTGCCAACCCCGTTCAGCTCTGGCGCTTGAACAGTGCCGGAATCTGCTGCTTGGGCCGGCCGGTCGCCGGTTCGTCGGGTTTCTTCACGGGCGCTGCCGGCGCGCTGATGCTCGGCACATAGGGCTTGTCGAACCACGGATCATGCGCCGGCTTTTTCGGCGCGGGCGCATGGTAGCCGCGGTGTTGTTCTGCAAATTCGCCGCGCGGCGCCCGCTGCGGCCTGGCGGTATGAGCCGGCAAGTTCGCGCGCTCCTTCTTGATCTCGGTCTTGATCAGCTTCTCGATGTCGGCCAGATATTTCTCTTCTTCCGGCGACACCAGCGAGATCGCGGTGCCGGAAGCGCCGGCGCGGCCGGTGCGGCCGATGCGGTGCACGTAGTCTTCCGCCGCATGCGGGATCTCGTAGTTGATGACCATCGGCAGGCTTTCGATGTCCAGCCCGCGCGCGGCCACGTCGGTGGCGATCAGCACGGCGACCTTGCCCTGCTTGAACGCGTCCAGCGCCTGCATGCGCTCCAGCTGGGTCTTGTCGCCGTGGATGGCATCGGCGGCCACGCCTTCGCGCTGCAGCTGTTTGGCCAGGCGGCTAGCGGTGAGCTTGGTCTTGGTGAAAACGATGACCTGCTTGGCATCGTCGCCGCGCAGCAGTTGCGCCAGCAATTGATGCTTGTCGGTCTGTTCGACCAGATAGACCTTTTGCGTGATGTTCTCGGCGGAAGCGTTGCTGCGCGCGACTTCGATCAGCGCCGGGTGGTTCATGAACTCTTCCGACAGCTTCTTGATCTCGTTGGAGAAGGTGGCGGAGAACATCAGGCTCTGGCGCTGCTTCGGCAGCAAGGCCAGGATGCGCTTCAGCGCGGGCATGAAGCCCATGTCCAGCATGCGGTCCGCCTCGTCCAGCACCAGCACCTGCACCTGGTTCAGCAGCACCGTCTTCTGCTCGATGTGGTCGAGCAGGCGTCCCGGCGTCGCCACCAGGATCTCCACGCCGGTCTTCAGGTGCGGCGTCTGCGTCTTGATGTCCACGCCGCCGTACACCACCAGCGAACGCAGGTGCGTGTGCTTGGCGTAGGTTTTAACACTCTCTTCCACCTGCACCGCGAGCTCGCGCGTCGGCACCAGGATCAGTGCGCGCACCGGATGCTTGGCGGGCGAGGTGCTGGAACTGGCATGCGGCAACAGCTTCTGCAGCAGGGGCAGCGCGAACGCCGCGGTCTTGCCCGTGCCGGTCTGCGCGCCCGCCATCAGGTCGCGGCCTTCCAGCACCACGGGAATGGCCTGGGCCTGGATCGGGGTGGGGGTGGTATAACCGAACTCGGTGAGGGCCTTGAGTATCTGGGGGGCCAGCTTCAGGTCGGCAAAACTAACAGTATCCAATTATCTTCTCTTCGTAGTGGTCGTGGCTTGAATGGGTGCATTATACGCCCCCTGCACCAATACTCATTCGCGCAAGCATTGGCCCTATAATCGCCCGCCTCGACAAGACCTTACTGCACATGAACCAGCATCTCGCCTCCCCTTTGCACACCGCCCCCGTCGTCGCCGTCATCGGCGGCGGCCCCGCCGGATTGATGGCTGCGGAGGTGCTGGCGCAGGCAGGCGTGCGCGTGGACCTGTACGACGCGATGCCCAGCGTGGGGCGCAAGTTCCTGATGGCCGGCAAAGGCGGCATGAACATCACCCATGCCGAGCCGTTCGATGTCTTTCTCACGCGCTACGGTGCGCAACGCGATCGCATCGAGCCGCTGCTGCGCGCCTTTCCGCCCGAAGCCTTGCGCGAGTGGATACACGGCCTCGGCATAGCCACGTTCGTCGGCACCTCCAGCCGCGTCTTCCCCGCCGACATGAAAGCCGCGCCGCTGCTGCGCGCCTGGCTGCACCGCCTGCGCGAGAGCGGCGTGCATTTCCATGCGCGCCATCGCTGGTGCGGCTGGGATGAACAGGGTGCGTTGCGCTTCGAGATCGCGCAATCGTCCGGCACCCCTCACCCCACGACGAGACTACTAGCCATTCGACTAGCCCGCAAGCGGGCAAGACGCTGGTTATCTCCCGCTTGCGGGAGAGGGGGCGAACGTGAAGATCGTCAAGTCAGATGCAGTGGTGCTGGCACTGGGCGGCGGCAGTTGGCCGCAGCTCGGTTCGGACGGTGCCTGGGTTTCGCTGCTGGCACAACGCGGCATCGCCATCGCGCCGCTGCGCCCTTCCAACTGCGGCTTCGAGGTGCAATGGAGCACTCACTTCCGCGAGCGTTTCGCCGGCGAGCCGCTCAAATCCGTCGCCGCCAGCTTCGGCGATGTGCGCAAACAGGGCGAATGCCTCATCACCGAACACGGCATCGAAGGCGGCCTGATCTATGCGCTCTCCGCCGCGCTGCGCGACGAGATCGAGCGCAGCGGCAGCGCGACACTGCATCTCGATCTGCTGCCGGACTGGTCATTGCAGCGCGTGCAAACCGAGGTGTCGCATCCGCGCGGTGCGCGCTCGCTCTCCAGCCACCTGCAAAGCCGCCTCGGCTTGAAAGGCGTGAAGGCCAACCTGCTGCGCGAAGCGTTGAGCGCGGAGCAGATGCACGACACTGGCGCTGCTGGCCCGCACCATCAAGGCGCTGCCGCTGCGCCTCGTCGCAGCGCGCCCGCTGAGCGAAGCGATCAGCACGCGCGGGCGGCGTCACGTTCGACGCGGTGGACGAACATTTGATGCTGCGAAATGCGCCCGGCGTGTTCTGCGCCGGCGAGATGCTGGACTGGGAAGCGCCCACCGGCGGCTATCTGCTCACCGCCTGTTTCGCCAGCGGGCGCGCAGCCGGAAAAGGCGTGCTGGACTGGCTGCAACAACCCCGCCAGGCACAGGGTTTGTAGCACCCGGAGAACTTTGCAGACGACATTCCTGCGCTACAATGCGCAGCACTTTTCCAACCCGAAAGGAATGAAACATGAAGCAATACAGCAAACGCACCGCCGTCTTCCACTGGCTGATCCTGCTGCTCGTCGTCGCCGCTTTCTACTTCGGTCATCAGCTGGACGAAGCCAAGGACGCCGCACAGAAGCTCCCGATGTTTCCGGTGCATTTCCTGATCGGCGACCTGATATTGCTGCTCACCCTGGTGCGCATCTATTTCCGCAAGAAAGACGGCGAACCCGCCCCGGCCAACGCCAATCCGCTGCTGAACAAGATCGCCGCCGCCACCCATGCATTGACGAACCTCACCGTCATCGCCGTGGTGATCTCCGGCATGGTCACGGCTGCCACCTCCGGCGTGATCGAAGCGCTGAAGGCGAGCGATCCTAACCTGGTCCCGGACTTCAGCACGGTCGGCGCCAAGGCGTACCACGAACTGTTCATCGGCCTGTTGCTGGCGCTGGTGGTGTTCCATGTGCTGGCAGCGGCGTATCACCAGCTCATCGTCAAGGACAACCTGATGCGCCGCATCATGATCAAGCGCTTCCAGGACTGACCCAAAACCCACCCCGATGCGGGCGGCGCGAGCGCCGCCCTTTTTCGTTTTGGACACCTCGCTGATCAAATCCATCCACGTCACCTGCGTAGCGCTCAGCTACTCGCTGTTCTTCCTGCGCGGCGTGTGGATGTTGCGCGAATCTCCGCTGCTGCGGCAGCGCTGGGTAAAATACGCGCCGCATTCGGTGGACACCCTGCTGCTCGCCAGCGCCATCACGCTCGCCTGGCAACTCGGCATCTCGCCGCTGGAAGCGCCGTGGCTGGCCGCCAAGATCGTCGCGCTGCTGGCATACATCGGCATCGGCTCGGTCGCGCTGAAACGCGGCAAGACCAGGCGTGTCCGCCTCGCGGCATGGCTGACGGCACAGGCCGTGTTCTTTTACATCGTGAGCGTGGCCGTGACGCACGACCCCGCTCCCTGGCAAGCTCTTTAGGAAATTGGAAATGAAAATACCGGCACGCTACAGCAACCTGCTTTTCGGCGCCATGCTCTCCGTCATCATGGTCACCATCATCTCCGGCACGGTAGTGCTGATCAATCAGGGATACGACGCGGAATTCTTTGGACGCTGGTTCAAGGGATTCGCCACGGCATGGCCAGTCGCCTTCCCCACCGTGCTGTTCGTCGCACCGTTCGTACGCAGGGTGGTGGCGAAAGTCACTGCCTGATCAGCGTTTCTTCCAGCCGACCAGCACGGCGAAAACGCCGAGCAGCACATACCAGACCAGCGACCATTCCGGTATGCCGAGAGTGAGGAAGGTCCAGCCCTTGGCGGCGCACTCGCCGGAACCGTGCATCAGCTCCTGCCACACCTCGGCCATGGGGAAGTTCTGCAGCATGTATTCGAGCCCCGGGCCGCAGGCGGGAACCTGGTCTGCGGGCAGATGCTGGATCCAGATGTGGCGGGCGGCGACAGCCACGCCGGTCAGAGCGAGACCAGCGCGACGAGCGATGCATAGATCTTCGCCCCGTCGCTTTCGCGTTATGCAGCGCAGCGAGCGCGAACAGCGCGCCGATAGCGATGAAGATGACGCGCTGAATCATGCACAGCGGACAGGGCTCCTGACGCAGCACGTACTGCAGATACAGCGCCGAGCCGAACAGCGCGGCCACGGTGAGCTGCGCCGAGAAGGTACAGCCAGCGCCGTGGAGAGTGCGTTCCAGATGGTGAGCAGTTTGTTCAAGATCATCCCCCTCTCCCCCGCCCCCTCTCCCACAAGTGGGAGAGGGGAGTGGATTCATTCGGCCTCATCGATCCACGCCGCCTGGATGGCTTCCAGCACCTTCTCGCCGCCGTGGCTGTGGTCGTCGTCGAAGCCCGGCAGGTCGACCACGTAGTTGTGCAGATCGACGAAGCGCACGGTGCGCGGGTCGATATCGGGATGTTTTTCCGTCAGCGCGATCGCGATGTCGCGCACGTCTATCCATTTCATTTCGAATGTCCCTCCTTCGCCATGTTAATGGTGTACTTGGGTATCTCGATCACCAGATCCTGGTCGCTGACGATGGCCTGGCAGGAAAGGCGCGAATGGGCTTCCAGCCCCCATGCCTTGTCCAGCATATCCTCCTCCAGTTCCGTGGCTTCCGCCAGACTGCCGAAACCTTCGCGCACGATGACATGGCAGGTGGTGCAGGCGCAGGATTTCTCGCAGGCATGCTCGATCTCGATGCCGTGCTCCAGCAGCGCATCGCACACCGAGGTGCCCGGTGCGGCTTCGAACAGCGCTCCCTTGGGGCACAATTCCACATGCGGCAACACGATGATCTGGGTCATATCAGCCTTCCAGTTCCGACAGTTTGTGCCCGGCCAGCGCATGCTTCACGCTCTGGTCCATGCGGCGTTGCGCGAACTCGGTGGTGGCAAGGTTCAACGCCTCGACCGCGCGCTTGATGGCCTGATGGTCGCCGCCATCGAGCACGGCGCGCACGGCGTCCATGCTGGCGCGGATGCGCGCTTGCGCCGCAGCATCCAGCAACGCATCGCCGTCCTGTTGCAGGGCGTTGCCCACCGCTTCCAGCAGTTGCGCCGCCTCGGTCTGCTGTTCGCGCAGCGCGCGCGCCTGCATGTCGTCGCGCGCATGCTGGGTGGAGTCTTTCAGCATGCGGGTGATCTCGTCGTCGGAGAGGCCGTAGGATGGTTTCACCGTGATGTGGGATTCGACGCCGCTGGCCATCTCGCGCGCGCGAGACGCTGAGCAGCCCGTCCGCATCGACCTGGAAGGTGACGCGGATGCGTGCCGAACCGGCCACCATGGGCGGGATGCCGCGCAGTTCGAACTTCGCCAGCGAGCGGCAATCGCTCACCAGTTCGCGCTCGCCCTGCACCACGTGGATGCTCATCGCGGTCTGTCCGTCCTTGTAGGTGGTGAACTCCTGCGCGCGGGCGCTGGGGATGGTGCTGTTGCGAGGGATGACTTTTTCCACCAGGCCACCCATGGTCTCCAAGCCCAGCGACAAGGGAATCACATCCAGCAGCAGCCAGTCGTCGCCACCGCGGTTGCCCGCGAGCACGTTGGCCTGTATCGCCGCGCCCAGGGCCACCACCTTGTCGGGGTCGAGGTTGTTCAGCGGCGCCTGGCCGAAGAACTCGCCGATGGCCTGCTGGATGTGCGGCATGCGCGTGGCGCCGCCCACCATCACCACACCCTTGACGTCCCCGGTGGCGAGCTTGGCGTCGCGCAGGGCGCGGCGCAGCGCCTGCAAGGTGCGCTGCACCAGGTTCTGCGTCATCTCGTGGAATGCGGCACGGCTCAGCACGTTGTCGATCACCTCGCCGCTGGACAGCATGGCGGTGATGCGCGCTTCGTTATGCTCGGTCAATTGTTCCTTGGCGACACGCGCATGCGTCAGCAAGGTGCGGATATCCGGCGCAGGCAAAGCGGAGAGACCGTTCTTCTCCAGCAGCCAGCAATAGATGCGGCGGTCGAAATCGTCGCCGCCCAGCGCGGAGTCGCCGTTGGTCGACAGTACTTCGAACACGCCTTTGGAAAGGCGCAGGATGGAGACATCGAAAGTGCCGCCGCCCAGGTCGTACACCGCATACACGCCTTCGGAGGCGTTATCCAGCCCGTAGGCGATGGCGGCCGCGGTGGGTTCGTTGAGCAGCCTCAGGACGTTGATTCCGGCCAATCGCGCGGCATCCTTGGTGGCCTGGCGTTGCGCATCGTCGAAGTAGGCCGGCACGGTGATCACCGCGCCGACCAGTTCGCCGCCCAGTGCCTGCTCGGCACGAATGCGCAATACCTTGAGGATCTCGGCGGAGATCTCGACCGGGCTCTTGATGCCCGCCGCCGTGCGCAGCTGCAACATGCCGGGCGCATCGACGAAGCGGTACGGCAGGTTGCCGACTTCGCCCACGTCCGCCAGCGCGCGCCCCATGAAGCGCTTAACCGAGACGATCGTATTGTGCGGATAGGCGCTCTGCTCGTCCTGCGCCGCGCGCCCGACCAGCACCTCGCCATCAGTCGCGAAATGCACCACGGAAGGCAGCAATGCATTGCCTTCCTCGTCGTTCAGGACGGTGCTGATCCCGCTGCGCACGGTCGCCACGAGCGAGTTGGTCGTACCAAGGTCGATTCCGACTGCCAGACGATGCTGGTGCGGTGCGGCGCTGAGGCCGGGTTCTGCGATCTGCAACAATGCCATGTCAATAATCTAGTTCATCGAATGCGGAGCCGATCTCCTCCGCAAGCTTTTCAAGGAATTTGAGTTTGCGCACTATACCGGAAGCGGCGGCGTAGTCATGAGTGTCATCGAGGTCCCGCGCCAGTTCCTGGTGCAGTTCGCGCACGGTGTGCTGCACGCGCTGCTCCAGTCCTTCCAGCACCGCGCCGTCTTTCGCCTGCTTCGCCTCTTCCAGCGCCTCGCGCCATTCCATCTGCTGCATCAGGAAATCGGTCGGCATCGATGTGTTGCTCTCTTCCTGCGTATCGACGCCGTGCAGCGTCAGCAGGTAGCGCGCGCGCTGCAGCGGGTCGCGCAGGGCCTGATAGCCCTCGTTGACGCGCGTTGCCCACTGCATGGAGAGGCGGCGCTCGGCTTCTGAGCGGTCGGCGAACTTGTCGGGGTGGACTTGGGCTTGCAGGTCGCGATAGGCCTGTTCGAGCGCGGTGGTATCGATCTGGAAGCGACGGGGAAGATTGAAGAGGGAGAAAAAATCACCGTGAAAATTGGCGGAGCCGATGTTCATGCTAAGACCCTTGCTCATCCACGAAATGCACGAAACTCACGAACACAGCCAAGTGGACAGATTCGGCTGTCGGGCGAGCGCGGTTCGAGCCTTTCGTGCTTTTCGTGGACAAACAAAATTCGTCAGACCTTGAAGCTCTCGCCGCAGCCGCAGGTATCCTTGACGTTCGGATTGTTGAACTTGAACCCTTCGTTCAAGCCCTCGCGCGTGTAATCCAGTTCCATGCCGTCGATGTACGGCAGGCTGTGCTGATCGACCAGCACGGTCACGCCGTGGCTTTCGAATTGCACATCCTCGCTCCCGACCGCATCGGCGAACTCCAGCTTGTATGCCATGCCGGAACAGCCGCTGGTGCGCACACCGAGACGCAGACCTACGCCCTTGCCGCGCTTGGTCAGAAAATTCTGCACGTGTTTCGCCGCATTTTCCGTCAATGTGATGCTCATGCCGTCCTCCTACTTGTTGCCGTTGCAGGCAGCCGTCTCCACCACTGCGCCGTGCTTGGACTTGTAATCCGCCACGGCCGCCTTGATGGCGTCTTCCGCGAGGATGGAGCAGTGTATTTTTACCGGCGGCAACGCCAGTTCTTCGGCGATCTGCGTGTTCTTGATCGCCAGCGCCTGGTCCACCGTCTTGCCCTTGACCCACTCGGTCACCAGCGAGCTCGACGCGATGGCCGAACCGCAACCGTAGGTCTTGAATTTTGCGTCCTCGATCACGCCGTCCTTGCCGACCTTGATCTGCAGCTTCATCACGTCGCCGCACGCCGGCGCGCCGACCATGCCGGTGCCGACATCGCTGTCGTCCTTGTCGAGCGCCCCGACGTTGCGCGGGTGCTCGTAGTGATCCAGTACTTTTTCGCTGTAAGCCATTTCAATCTCCTCGTAACTCTTCTGAGAGCCGATGATTTGCCGGATTGGCAAGGCGGAGGGCAGCGCCGTTTACATTGCGGTAAACAAGCTGCCCGACAACGCAGCGAATCCGGCAAAGGGCGGCTCTCAGTGTGCCGCCCACTGCACAGTATTCATATCTATGCCTTCCTTGTACATATCCCATAAGGGGGATAGCTCGCGGAGTTTGGCAATCTTTTCCTGCAACAGTTTCACGGTGTAATCCACCTCTTCCACTGTGGTGAATCGACCGATGGTGAAGCGGATAGAGCTGTGCGCCAGCTCGTCGTTGCGGCCCAGGGCGCGCAGCACGTAAGACGGCTCCAGGCTGGCCGAGGTACAGGCCGAGCCGCTGGACACGGCGATGTCTTTCACCGCCATGATGAGCGATTCGCCTTCGACGAAGTTGAAGCTCACGTTGAGGTTGTGCGGCACGCGGCTGTCCATGTCGCCGTTCAGATACACCTCTTCCATGCCGGACAGGCCTTTCCACAGGCGGTCGCGCAAACCGCGGATGCGCTCGTTCTCGGCGGCCATCTCCTCCTTCGCGATGCGGAAGGCTTCGCCCATGCCGACGATCTGGTGCGTCGCCAGCGTGCCGGAACGGAAACCGCGCTCGTGCCCGCCGCCGTGCATCTGCGCTTCCAGCCGCACGCGCGGTTTGCGCCGCACGTACAGCGCGCCTATGCCCTTGGGGCCGTAGGTCTTGTGCGCCGAGAACGACATCAGGTCGACCTTGAGCTTCTGCAGGTCAATGACCACCTTGCCGGTCGCCTGCGCCGCATCGACGTGGAACAGGATGCCCTTGGCACGGCAGATCTCGCCGATGGCGGCGATGTCCTGGACGACGCCGATCTCGTTGTTGACCAGCATCACCGAAACGATAGTGGTATCGGGACGCAGTGCCGCTTTCAGCTTCTCCAGATCGATCAGGCCGTTCGGCTCGGGATCGAGATAGGTCGCGGCAAAGCCCTGGCGCTCCAGTTCGCGCACGGTGTCAAGCACGGCCTTGTGCTCGGTCTGCACGGTGATGATGTGCTTGCCCTTGTCGGCATAGAAATGCGCCGCGCCTTTCAGGGCAAGGTTATTCGACTCGGTCGCGCCGGATGTCCACACGATCTCTTTCGGATCGGCATTCACCAAGGCAGCGACCTGTTCGCGCGCGCGTTCCACCGCTTCATCCGCCACCCAGCCGAACGAATGCGAACGCGAAGCGGGATTGCCAAACTTTTCGGTGAGGTAAGGAATCATCGCTTCGGCCACGCGCGGATCGACCGGAGTGGTCGCCGAATAATCCAGATAGATGGGAAGATGAAGTGCCATATTCAGATGACTCCGGGGATCAGGCCGTAACCTGTTGCGATACCTTGTTCACAGGGGTCACTTTCACCTCGGCCGTCTCGGAGCGCATCTGCCCGTCGACCAGTTGCTGGAGATTGATCTTGCCCAGATACTCGTGGATCGTCTCGTTCAGGCCGTACCACAGCTCATGCGTCAAGCAGGGTTTGCCGTCCTGGCAGGTGCCCTTGGCTTCGCAATTCGTGGCATCCAGCGCCTCATCCACGGCGACGATGATATCGACCACCGAGATCTTGTTCGCCGGACGGGCCAGGCAGTAGCCGCCGCCGGGGCCGCGCACGCTGGCGACCACGTTGTTGCGGCGCAACTTGCCAAACAGCTGTTCCAGATAGGACAGCGATATCTTCTGGCGCTCGCTGATCCCGGCCAGCGTCACTGGGCCTTTGCCCCCGCGCATCGCCAGATCGACCATCGCCGTTACTGCAAACCGTCCTTTAGTTGTAAGTCTCATGAACATCCCCTCAAAAAATATATTTTTAAACGACGCGGTGGAGGCCACCGCACCCTTAATACGCGTTGCGATTAGGGGATAATAGAATACCTGATTCTTTTAATCAACAATCTTGTTTAAATGGTTCGGATCGAACTTGTCGGCGGTGGCGCGCTCTTCTTCCACGCGCACGCCCATCTTTTCCAGTTGCTGCAGGATGAAATCGATGCGCTGATCGACCGTGACGCTATGCCCGATCAGGCCATGCAGGGCCTTATTCACCGGATCGTTCTGGTCGTTTCCGATGCCATAGGGGTTGAAACCGTGTGCGACCTTCTTCTCTTCATCCAGGATGCGCGCCGGGACACCCGCCGCCGTGGCCCCGGCCGGAACGTCCCTGACCACGACCGCGTTGGAGCCGATCTTGGCCCCGTCGCCGATATGGATGGGCCCGAGGATCTTGGCGCCCGCCCCCACCACCACCCCGTTGCCCAGGGTCGGATGGCGCTTGCCTTCCTTCCATGACGTGCCGCCCAGCGTCACGCCGTGGTACATGGTCACATCGTCGCCGATCTCTGCCGTCTCGCCGATCACCACGCCCATGCCGTGGTCGATGAAGAAACGCCGCCCGATGGTCGCCCCCGGGTGGATCTCGATGCCGGTGAGCCAGCGCGCGATATGCGACGTGAAGCGCGCCATCCATTTCAATTCGACGTTCCACAGCCAGTGCGACAGGCGATGGAAGATGCGCGCATGCAGACCCGGGATAGCAGGTCAGCACCTCGAACGTGGTGCGTGCGGCGGGATCGCGGGCGAATACGCTGGCGATGTCTTCGCTGATGTTCTTAAACATTGGGATGTTCTTCCTGATAACGCTTCTTCAGGCGTGCATTGTACTCGGTTGTGACAGTCAGGATACCGCGCAGGATGTTGATCTCCTCATCCTCCAGCCGGGTGCGCGAGTACAGGCGGCGCAGGCGCTGCATCAGGCGCGCCGGATTCTGGGTGGTGAAGAAGCCGATCTCGAACAGCGTCTTTTCCAGATGGGCGTACAGCCCTTCCACGCGCTCGTGCGTGGCAGGCTGAATCTCCGGCACGGCCGGCGTGAAGCTTTGCGCCGCCACGCTCAACTCGTAAGCCATCACCTGCACCGCCGCGGCGATGTTGAGCGAGGAGAACTCCGGATTCGCCGGGATGTTCACCCCCAGCTGCGCCTTTCCCATCTCCTCGTTGGTGAGCCCCGACATCTCGGTGCCGAACAGCAGCGCCACCGGCTGGGTGGCGGCCTGCTGCAGCACCTGCGGCATCGCCTCGCGCGGCGTCTGCACCTCGATGGAGATGTCGCGCAGCCGCGCCGTCATCGCCACGGTGAACACCACGCCCTGCAGCGCCTCGTCGATGGAGGTACACACCACGGCGTTGTGCAGGATATCGTCCGCCCCGCCGCCATCGCCTCGGCCTGCGGATCGGGAAAATGGCGCGGATTGATGAGGTACAGCCGGCTCAGACCCATGGTCTTCATCGCCCGCGCTGCCGCGCCGATGTTGCCCGGATGGGTGGTGTGGCTGAGTACCACGCGGACGTTACCTAAAGGATTTGGTTTATTCAAAACGCAATACCAACTAAAATACGGTCTGGTTTACTTCAATTTGAAACCTTGAGTAGCCGTCGCGAGCGGCTTGAGTGCAAGGCGCACGGAGCGGAGAAACCGGAATGTACTGGTAGTACATGAGGATTTCGAGCACCGCGCAACGCAGCAATCGAACCGCGCAGTAGGCTAATCAAGGTTTCATGCTCATTAAAAAGGTCGTACTGATATGCACCCCATGCTCAACATCGCGGTGAAGGCCGCCATTCGCGCCGGCAAGATGATTTACCGTGCCGCCGACAACATCGATCACCTCACCGTCACCAAGAAGTCCCACGCGGATTACGTCAGCGAAGTGGACCGCACCGCCGAGCGCATGATCGTCGAAGCCTTGCTGGCTGCCTATCCAAGCCATGCGATTCTAGCAGAAGAGGGCGGCGCCCAAGGCGAGTCCGAGTACGTGTGGATCATCGACCCGCTCGACGGCACCACCAATTTCCTGCACGGCGTGCAGCAATACGCCGTGTCCATCGCGCTGCAGCACAACGGCGTGCTGACCCAGGCCGTGATCTACGACCCGACAAAGAACG
Organism: uncultured beta proteobacterium; assembly: GCA_963797045.1. Taxonomy (GTDB): domain Bacteria; phylum Pseudomonadota; class Gammaproteobacteria; order Burkholderiales; family Gallionellaceae; genus Sideroxyarcus. The sequence continues at coordinate 296,698 of CAWCNZ010000012.1, forward strand.
ACCTGTTCACCGCCACCCGCGGCCGCGGCGCGTTCCTCAACGACAAGCGTATCCGCGTGAGCAAACGCAAGGAAATGGCCGACAGTCTGATCGGCACCGGCTTCCCCTACACCCGTTTCGAACACATGGACGCCTACATGGACATCCTCAAGGACGTCATGCAGAACAGCGCCGGACTGCGCCGCCCCGGCGCGGCTTCGCTGGACCTGGCCTGGACCGCCGCCGGCCGTTTCGACGGCTTCTTCGAGACCGCGCTCAAGCCCTGGGACATCGCTGCCGGATGCCTGCTCATCACCGAAGCGGGCGGCATCGTGAGCGACCTGGCGGGCAACCAGAACTTCCTGACCAGCGGCAACTTGTGCGCGGGCAACCCGCACATCCACGAACAGCTGCTGCAAGTCATCGCGCCACACCTGACTGAAGGGTTGAAAGCCTAACGCGCGACGGGTTTTCCACTCCACATGGACACCACCCTGCTCGTCCTCGCGATCGCGACCATCGCCATCGTCCTGATCTTCGAGTACACCAACGGTTTCCATGACGCCGCCAACATCATCGCCACGGTCATCGCTTCGCGCGCGATGACACCGGCGCAGGCGGTGCTGCTGGTGGCCTTCTTCGAGTTCCTGGGTCCCCTGCTGGTCGGCACGGCAGTGGCCAACACCATCGGCACCTTCATCACGCTGGACGATCTCGACCGCGTACTGGCGCTGGTCATCGTGCTGTGCGGCCTGGTCGGCGCCATCGCCTGGAACCTGCTGACCTGGTGGTTCGGTATCCCCTCTTCGTCGTCGCACGCACTGGTCGGCGGACTGGCCGGCGTGGTCATGGTCGCCGCCGGCGCCGGCCATGTCGTGTGGGGATTCGGCGACCTGCTGCACGGCCACCTCAACGGCGTCGCCAAGGTGATCGTCGCCCTCATCCTCTCGCCGCTCATCGGCTTCTGGGTCGGTTTCGCCCTGCACAAGACCATGCTGGCGCTGCTGCGCGGCGCACACCCTTCCATCAACCGCGACCTGCGCCATCTGCAGTTCGTCACCTCGGCCGGACTGGCCTTCGCGCACGGCGCCAACGACGCGCAGAAGAGCATGGGTATCCTGACGCTGGTGCTGCTGCTCGCCGGCTTCATCCCGACCTTCGAGGTGCCGTTCTGGGTGATGCTGGCCTGCTCGCTTCGCCATCACGCTGGGCATCCTTTCCGGCGGCTGGCAGATCGTGCGCACGCTGGGCTTCTCCATTTACAAGATTCGCCCCTTGCACGCGCTCGATTCGCAGATGACCGCCGCCGGCGTGATCCTGGGCTCGTCGCTGTTCGGCGCCCCGGTCTCCACCACGCACGTGGTCGCCTCCTCGATCATGGGCATCGGCGCTTCGGAGCGCCCCAAGGCTGTGCGCTGGGGCAAGGCGCGCGAGATCGCCACCACCTGGCTGATCACCATCCCCGGTGCGGCATTGATGGCGATTAGCTGCTATCTTCTCATCCACGCTTTCATCTGAGTGACCGCCATGCCCGAAGCCTCCAAAACACTGCTAGCCATCATCCTGGACCGGGTCTTCCCCAAAGTGCCGGACTTCTTCCAGATGCTCACCGAGCAGACCGTGAAGGTGACGCACACCGTGGACCTGCTGGTCGCCTACATGGAACACGACGACCCCATGGTCGCGGACGCGCTCAAGCAGAACGTGCACGAGGCCGACCTCATCAAGGTGCGCAACCTGCACGAACTCAACGACGCCTTCTCCACGCCCATCGACCGCGAGGACATCTACCGCGCCATCATGGCGCTGGACGACATCGTGATGTACTGCAAGACCACGGTGCACGAGATGGACGTGCTCGGCGTCACGCCGGACGACTTCATGCGCAACATCTCGCACTGCATCAAGGAAGGCGTGGATGCGCTGGCCAAGGGCTATGCCAAGCTCGGCACCGCTCCGGCCTCCGCCGCAGAGGATGCCAATGCGGCACGCCAGTCCGAGCGCCATGCCGAGAAGCTCTACCGCGCCGCCCTGCCCATCCTGTTCGAGGGCACCGACTACATCAACATGTTCAAGCGCCGCGAGATCTACCGCCACCTGACCAACGCCGCCCAGCACATGGCGCTGTGCGCCAACCGCCTGCACGACATCGTGGTCAAGATAAGCTGAAGCCCGCACCGGCAGCCGTCACTTGTTGTCCTCGTCCACCGCCAGCCTGAGCATCTCGAAGATGTCCGGGATGGCGGCAGTCACCCGGTTCCAGTTCGGGATCAGCGGATTGCCCATCGGATTCTCGACGAACGCCTGCGCGGCCATGGCGATGGCACGGGTGAACGCCTCCACCGCCTTGGCCTCCTCGTGCCGGTCGAACGACAGCCCGTTGATCATCGCGTCCGCCTCGTATTTCATCAGCGTGTCCTCGGCCTGGCGCAGGTAGGTCACGTTCAGCGAGCGGAACAGTCCTTCCGAGAACACCACGCCATCCGAGGCCAGCGTGCGGAAAATGGACTTGCAGATGTCCACCGCCATCTTCATCAGGCCCTTCTCGGCGTCGTCCGCCGAAAGCACCTGGTGCTTGTGCTCGTAGGTCGCGGCGATATCCACTTGGCAGACCCGGCGCGGCGAGTAGTTGCGGTACACCTCGGCCAGCGACCCCACCTCCAGCCCCCAGTCCGACGGGATGCGGTTGATGCGCGCCATGTCCGCGCTCATGCTGAACTCGCCGGCGAGCGTGTAGCGAAAGCTGTCGAGGAAGGCGAGAAAGGCATGCCCGCCGGTCAGTTGCTGCAGCGAACGCACCAGCGGCGTCACCAGCAAGCGGGTCACGCGCCCGTTCATCTTGTTGGTCACCCGGCTGTAATAGCCCTTGCAGAACGCATAATTCAGATTCGGGTTGGCGATCGGGTAGCACAGCCGCGCGGGCAATTCGCGGCTGTAGGTGACGATGTCGCAATCGTGCAGCGCGATCACGTCCGACTGCCCGCGCGCCAGCACGTAGCCGTAGGACATCCAGGCCGAACGCCCCTTGCCTTGCGGCCCGGCATCCAGCCCGTTGCGCTTGAGCGTCTCGTACACCTCGCCGATGCGCTTGCCCTTGTTGTGGACGATGCGGACCGGCGCGGGGATCGGCGCCATGAATTCGCGCACGCGCTTGAAGTCTTCTTCCGTCGCCTGGTCGAGCGCGAGCACGACCTCGTTCAGGTACTTCACCTTGGACAACTCCTGCACGATGCCCGGCATGGCCGGCCCTTCGAATTCGGAATACAGCGCCGGCAGCACCAGCGCGATCGGCCGCGTCTTCGAGAAACCGAGCAGTTCGGCCTCCAGCCGCTCCAGCGATGCCTGACCCAACTGGTGCAGCGTGGTGATGTTTCCGGTCTGGAAAAAGTCGCTCATGTCCGCCCCCGCTCAAAGATGTTCGACGTCTTCCGGCGCCTTTTCCGGCGGCTCTTCGGCGAGCTCGCGCTCGATGATGCGCCTCGCCGCACCGATGCCGCCCACCCCGAAGGCGATGGCGAGCGCGATCACGATGCCGCCGAACACGATCGAGAAGGCGGCAAGCACGATGCTGGTGGCGATCTGCAACTGCTCCATGACCATCGCCAGGATCATCAGCATCAACAGCACGCGCACCGCTTCGGCCAGCAACTTGGCATAGTGATAGCCGGCGTTGGCCACGGTGATCAGCACGGCGCGGCTGACGAAGCTGGATACCGCATAGCCGATCACGAGGATCATCGCCGCCGAGAACACGCGCGGCAGGTAGCCGAAGAACTGTCCGACCAGGTTGTCGATGGCGTCGACATTGAGCGCGCTCAGGCCGACCATCAGCGTGACGATGATCAGTATCCAGAACAAGATGGCGCCGATCACGACGGAAGGCTTCATCCACAGGTCGCCCTTGCGCATCAGCGTGGTGAAGCCCATGCGGTCGGACCAGCTGTCGAACTTGACCGCCGTCAGGAACTTCACCAGCACGGCTCGCAATACCCGGGCCAGCACGATGCCGACCACCAGGATCACCAGCATCGCCAGCAGGCTGGGGGCGAACGCCTTGAATTTGGCGAACACCTCCTGCAACGGTTCGAGTATCAGATTGAGGAACTCCATTTTGATCACCTCCTTGAACGGTTTTACTTCCAACGGGTCAGCAGATACTCCTTGCCGCTCTCGAACTCCAGACACAGCTTCTCGATCTCCGCCTCCGCCTCGTGCGGCGCCATCGGCTCGACCTCGAGGATGAACGAGGCGGTCTTGCCGACATACAGCGGCGGCAGCGATTTCAACAGGTGTTCGCGCGGCAGCTTGCGCAGGTGGAAGGCGAGCGCGTAGTCGTAGACGATGCGCGACCACAGCCCGAGCGGGAAACGGAACGCGGCGTCGTCCAGCGCCGCCAGCCGCTCCACCTCCTTCAGATCGCCCGCGCCGAGGATGTCGAGCCAGATATCGCGCAGGTTGAGCAGACCCTCGCGGAACAGCTTGAGCATGCGCGCGGTGTTCACGTTCACGTGCTCAAGGCCGACGGTGTATTCGAAACCGAAGGTCGGCACCGGCTCCGAGCCGCGCACCGGCATCCAGTTGGCGGCATGGTTGTCCATCAGTTCGAACGTGGCGCTCACCACCTGGTACAGCATGTCGGCCAGATCCGCGCCGGGATCCTTGGCATCGTGGATCTTGGCGCCGAGGAAGGATTGCGCCACCTTGAAGCCGTTGGCGATGGCGGTGGTGGTCATCCAGATGTCGATGCCGAAGCGGGCGACATCCGATTCCCACACGTCCTGCGTCAGATAGAACTGCGCCAGCTTGCCGGAGAAGCCGAAGTCGCCGCCGATCGGCTGGCGCACCCGCTTGCCGTACAGCGCGCGCGTGAGCGGATAGACGATGCTGTTGGTGATGGTGCCGTCGAACTTGTGGCGGTGGTAGAGCGGCGCGACGTAATCGAAGCCGCCTTGCAGCACCGGCTTGATCAGCAGTTCGACCCACTCCGGCGTGATGCTCCTGAGGTCGGAATCGACCACCGCGCAGGCCTTGGCATCCAGCGCCTGCGCGACCTCGAACACGGCGCGGAAGGCGCTGCCCTTGCCGGGGATGCCGGAATAGGGGAAGGCGATCTTGGAGATCGGCGCGATGCGATGATGCAGCAGGATGGCGTTGAAATCCTCGACCGAGGTCTTGTGCACGACATCCATGGTGCCGTCGCTGGAACCGCCGTCGGAATTCACCAGCACTGCGCGCTGCTCGGGAAAGTACTTGGCCAGGCCGGCCTGCACTGCGCGCACCACATGGCCGATGGTGCGCGCGTTGTTGAAACTCGGGATGCCGACGACGATATCGGCATTCCCGATCTTCGCGATCTGTTCCCGCACTTCAGCTCTGAGCGTTACGGCTGCCATGGTCCGTACTCCCTCCCTGAGGGCGTTTACCTTACCACGGTGCGGCTGCGTCGTAACCCTACTTTTCCAGCAGCAAAAACTGTATATCCATCACGTTGGTGCCGGTCGGGCCGGTGATGAAATGGCTGCGCGCACCCGAACGGGCATCGTAGCGCCGGAAGAAATGATAGGAGTCGTTGTTGCCGAGATAAAGCGCGGGGTCGATCCCCAACTCGCGCGCCCGCACCGCGGTCTGCCCGTCCACCAGCGCGCCGGCGGCATCGGTTGGGCCGTCATTGCCGTCGGTGCCGGCGGACAGCAGCGACACGCCATGCTGCCCCTCGATCTCCAGCGCGAAGGCCAGCGCGAGCTCCTGATTCCTGCCGCCCTTGCCCGCGCCCGTAACGGCGACCGTGGTCTCGCCGCCCCACAGCAGGCAGCGACGCTCGCCCGCCGCCATTTCGTCCAGCGTCATGCGCGCTGTCTGCGCCAGCATGCGTGCGGCGGCGCGCGCCTCTCCCTGCAGTTCGGCGCTGACGATCCTGACCGGCAAGCCGAACTGGCGCGCACGTGCCGCCGCCGCATCCAGCGCGAGACCGAGCGCGCCGACGATTTCGTTGCGCGCGCGGTCGAAGCAACGCTCGCCGTGCTTCGCCGTCTCGTCGAGCTGCCCCGCCGCCCCCCGCTGCAAGTGCGCCATCACCGGCTGCGGCATCTTCCCGTCCAGACCATACTTCGCGATCACCGCCAGGGCATCGGCAAAAGTCGAGCCGTCCGGCGCGGTCGGCCCGGAGGCGATCACATCGAGGCGGTCGCCGATGACATCGGATAGCAGCAACGTGACCATCTGCGCCGGATAAGCCGCCTGCGCCAGCCTGCCGCCCTTGATGGCGGAAAGATGCTTGCGCACCGCGTTCAGTTCGCCGATGGAAGCACCGGCCCGCAACAACAGTCCGGTCGCCGCCTGCTTGTCCTGCAGGGTCAGCCCCGCGGCCGGAACGACCAGCAGCGCGGAGGCCCCGCCCGACAGCAGGCACAGCACCAGCGTCTGCTCGTCGGCGGCACGCACCAGGTCGAGGACGCGCCGCGCACCCGCTTCGCCCGCCGCGTCTGGAACCGGATGGGCGGCCTCCACCTGTTCGATGAACTCCAGCGGCGCGCCATGCCCTTCCTTCACCACGATCAGTCCGGCGGAGATGCGCGCACCGAGCAGCGCCTCCACCGCCTGCGCCATGCGCGCCGTGGCCTTGCCGCCGCCGACCACGAGGATGCGCTTGAACGCGCCGAGGTCGTAGCTCGTATCCGCCACATGCAAGACGACCATCCGTCACGCTCACGACCCTGCCTACCGCGAGGTAGGGATCGACGGCGGCCAGCGCGGCCTCGAACAGTTCGCCCAACACACCGGCACTGCGCGCGGCGAGCAGCCGTAGCACGCTCTCGTTCCAGCCTGCCGGGCCGGGCAATCGCGTCTTCCGCAGACCATCGATGGCGATGCGCGCGTCGTGGCTGCCGTCGTTATGCATCACCAGCACCGGAAGCTCGACCGCCTGCAGCATCGCCAGATCGTTCAGGCTGTCGCCCAGACCAATGCTCTCGACCGAGCCGGACTGGTTCTCATAGAGCGCCTTGAGCAGACTCACCGCCCGCCCCTTGTCGTGTTTGCCCATGATGTGGAAGAGGCGCCCCTCGGTCCAGCGCAGACCGGATTCCTCGATCGCATGCAGGAAGCGCTCGTCGGGTGCGCCCTCGAACACGAAGGGCTCGTCGAAATCACGCTGGCACGCGCGCTGCGCTTCATCGATGGAAAGCCCGGTCAGCGCCGCCACTTCTTCAGCCGTCATGTCGCCGAAGCCGGTCACCTTTGCCCGATGCTCGTCGCGCAAGCGGACAAACTGGCGGCGTATCTCGGCATAAGGGGTGCCCAGCGTGACCAGCCGGTAGCCGCCGATGTCCTCGCCGGCAAATGGCGCCGTGAAATACCCGTGCGGGATGAATATGCCGCCGCCGTTCTCGCTGATGAAGGGATGATGGTTGTCCAGCTCGCCGCGCAGCACCTCGATCTCGGCGCGCGTCTTGCTGGAACACAGGATCAGCGGGATGCCGCGCTCGCGAATGATATCCAGCGCCTGCCGCGCCGGCGCGCAGGAATAGGTCGCGGCATCGAGCAGCGTCCCGTCCAGGTCGGTGATGATGATGGTCTGCGGCATCCGTCCCACTCCGTGCGTGTGTCCCTGACCCGAAGAAAGTATACTCTGCCCCTTCGTGACCATCCGAATCGCAGCGCCGCAACACCGATGACCGACACCGCCAGCCAGCCAGCCACCGCACCCGAAAAACACACCCCGATGATGCAGCAATATCTGCGCATCAAGGCAGAACACACCGACAAGCTGCTGTTCTACCGCATGGGCGATTTCTACGAACTGTTCCATGACGACGCCGTGCGCGTCGCCAAGCTGCTCGACATCACCCTCACCCAGCGCGGCGCGTCCAACGGATCGCCGATCAAGATGGCGGGCGTGCCCTACCACGCCGTGGAGCAATACCTCGCGCGCTTGGTAAAGATGGGCGAATCGGTTGCCATCTGCGAGCAGATCGGCGACCCCGCCACCAGCAAAGGCCCGGTCGAGCGCAAAGTCGTGCGCATCGTCACCCCCGGCACCGTCACCGACTCCGCACTTGCTGGAAGAGAAGCGCGACAACCTGCTGCTCGCGCTGCACCAGAGCCGCAACGAAATTGGCATGGCCTGGCTCAGCTTAGCCTCCGGCAAGTTCTTCATCGCTGAGGTGGATGCCAAGCAACTGCCCGCCGAACTGGAACGCCTGCAACCTTCCGAGATACTGATCGCCGAAGGCGCGAGCGCGCCGCAGTGCAAGAACGCCGCCAACAAGTCGCTGCCCGAGTGGCACTTCGACCGCGACGCCGCGCATCGTGCGCTGTGCCAGCAGTTCGGCACGCGCGACCTCGCCGGCTTCGGCTGCGAGGAATTCACGCATGGCTTGATGCCGCAGGCGCACTGCTCGGCTACGCCAAGCTCACCCAAGGCCAGAGCATCGCCCACATCCGCAGCGCGCAGGTGTATCACGCCGACGAATACGTGCGCATGGATGCCGCCACCCGCCGCAACCTGGAGATCACCCAGACCCTGCGCGGCGAACCCGCGCCGACTTTGCTCTCGCTGTTGGACACGTGTGCGACCAACATGGGCAGCCGTCTGCTGGCGCATTGGCTGCACCATCCGCTGCGGGATCGGACTACGCTGCAAGCAAGACTGGAAGCGGTAGAACAACTCCAACTCCCCTCGCCCGCAAGCGGGAGAGGGGCCGAGGGAGAGGGCGATTCCTCTTTGGCCGGAGTCGCCCCCCTCTCCCCCACCCTCTCCCCTCCAGGGGCGAGGGAGCTGTATCGCTCTGTGCACGAGCACCTCAAACCCAGCGTAGACGTAGAACGCATCACCGCCCGCATCGCGCTGCGCAGCGCACGCCCGCGCGACCTCTCCGGCCTGCGCGACACGCTGCTCGCCTTGCCGCAACTGCACACCGCACTTGTAGGTCGGGTTTCAACCCGACACGACAATGATGATGTCGGACTGAAGTCCGACCTACAAAACCTGTCGCTCGTCGCACGCTTGGCCGATGCGCTGCAAGCCGACCCGGCACTGGTCGAACTCCTGCAAAAGACTTTAAAAGAAGAACCCTCCTCCGTCCTGCGCGAAGGCAGCGTGATCGCCGACGGCTTCGACTCCGAACTGGACGAACTACGCGGCATCCAGACCAACTGCGGCGACTTCCTGCTGGAGCTGGAGCTGCGCGAACGCGCCCGCACCGGCATCGACAAACTGAAGGTCGAATACAACCGCGTGCACGGTTTCTACATCGAGGTCAGCTTCGCCAATGCCGACAAGGTGCCGGACGACTACCGCCGCCGCCAGACGCTGAAGAACGTCGAGCGCTACATCACGCCGGAACTGAAAGCGTTCGAGGACAAGGCGCTCTCCGCCAACGACCGCGCGCTGGCGCGCGAGAAGTTCCTCTACGAACAATTGCTCGACCAGCTCGCGCCCTTCATCCCGCAACTGCAAGCGCATCGCCGCCGCCATCGCCGAACTGGACGTGCTCGCCACCTTCGCCGAGCGCGCCGCCACGCTCAACTTCAGCGCGCCGCAATTCAGCGACGACGCACAAGTCGAACATCAAGCAAGGCCGCCATCCGGTGGTGGAAGCGCAAGTCGAACAGTTCACCCCGAACGACACCACACTCAACGACGCGCGCCGCATGCTGCTGATCACCGGCCCCAACATGGGCGGTAAATCCACCTACATGCGCCAGGTCGCCATCATCGCGCTGCTCGCGCATGTCGGCTGCTTCGTCCCCGCGCAGGAAGCGGTGCTCGGCGAGATCGACCAGATCTTCACGCGCATCGGCGCATCGGACGACCTCGCCAGCGGACGCTCCACCTTCATGGTCGAGATGACCGAGGCCGCCAACATCCTGCACAACGCCACCGACAAGAGCCTGGTGCTGGTGGACGAGATCGGGCGCGGCACCAGCACCTTCGACGGCCTCGCCCTCGCCTACGCCATCGCGCGCCACCTGCTGGAACTCAACCGCAGCTACACCCTGTTCGCCACCCACTATTTCGAACTCACGCGGCTGGCCGAAGAATTCAAGCAACTCGCCAACGTCCACCTCGCCGCCATCGAACACCAGCACAGCATCGTCTTCCTGCACAGCGTGAACGAAGGCGCCGCCAGCCAGAGCTACGGCCTGCAAGTCGCCGCCCTCGCGGGCGTGCCGAACAGCGTCATCCGCAACGCGAAGAAACAACTGGTGAAACTGGAACAGAACAGCGCCGCGCAGAACCCGCAGGGCGACCTGTTCACCGCCGCACCGGAAGCGCCGGAGCCGGAAGAACATCCGCTGCTGTCGGCGCTACGCGACCTGCAGCCGGATGAGATGAGTCCGAAGGAAGCGCTGGAGAGGATTTATCAGTTGAAGAAGCTGGTGTAACCCGCCATTCCCAATATTGACAAGGCGCGAGTAAACGCCGTTAAATTGCTGCCAGGAATACAAGGAGAAACATCATGTCAACGAACGTTGCCCTTAACCCCCACTTTGAACAATTCATCCGCGCCCAAATTGATTCGGGGAAGTACGATGACGAGAGCGAAGTTGTTCGCGCTGCGCTTCGTTTATTGGAAGATCAGCAATCGAAACAAGCCCTGCAACTGGAAGGGTTGCGTTCGGCGATTGCGGCGGGCTTGCAAGGACCCGGCATTCCCGCCGATGAAGCATTTGACCGCTTAGAGGCCAAGTACCAATCCATGGCCGACCATCAAAGTGTTTGATGCGCGTCGAACTTAGTCACCGCGCGCTACACGATCTCGAAACTATTGGCGATTACATCGCCCAAGATAGCCCCCATCGCGCGAAGCGCTTCACCAACAAGCTGCGCGACCAATGCAGCACAATTGCAGGGAACCCGCTCGCATTCAGACTCAGAACGGAATTGGGCTCAAACATCCGTTCCGCCGCTTACGGCAATTATGTGATCTTCTTTTGCGCCGATGAAGACGTACTCCGCATCGTACGCATACTGCACGGCTCCATGGACTTGGAAGCCCGGTTTTCATCGGAACAGCAATGACGCCTGATTCCAAGAGGCCCGAGAGCGATGTAGAAGAGCAGGAGCGAACTGAAGCGCTGCTGAGATTGCTCTCCCTTGGCAACACGGAAATAGAGACGGGGAAATTTCGCGATGCGGAAGATGTGTTTTCCGAGCTGGACAAGCGCATCACCGAAGATGAAGCAAAGCCCGACGACACCATCGCATGGGAGACCATCAAGGCTGAGGCTCTAGAGCGCTGGCGGAGCGCAGGGTAAGAAGCCGTAGTCTGTCCCTGAGTATTAAGAAGTTGGTGTAGCTTGTTATCGAAATCGATTCCCCCTGCCTGCTTGCCGTCTGCGGTAAATAGCCAAAAGACTTTGACTCCAATAATTTAAAACTTACTCATTGTACGCACCTAAGATAGGAAGGCTCATGGTGAAAGCAATTTGCCGTGAATGCATTAAAGACACCTACTTAAAAACAATTATTAGCAAAGTAGGAAAGTCGCGCGCGTGTTCAGTTTGCGGAAATGCAAGCAATACTGCCGTTTCAGTAAAAAGACTCAGCAAGATACTAGAGCCCATCATGGGCCAGTATTTCAGACATGGGATGATTATTGAAGACATTCGAGAAGGGCACAACAGAACATACCAAGAGGGCATACCGTTGTCCTCTGTGGTTCAGCAAGTCTTGAACCAATTTATTGCTATTGTTGATGATATTGTCGACTCAATAATCGAATTTGAGTCAAATAATTCAAATGGTTCCGAACCATTTTGGGACAAGAGTTCAAACTATATAGAATACGAAATTGGGGCTGAACACTATTTAGAGAAGTGGCAAACGGCGCTGGACGAACTTAAACATAGCAGACGATTCTTCAGCCCTACAGCGAGAGCCCTTTTTGAGGAACTGTTTGACGGGGTCGATAAATTACAAGGATGGAATGGCAGCACTTTTAAGCCAGTAGTAAGGCGATTCCCTACCAAGACTAAAATATTCCGAGCACGTATTTGCAAAAATACTTTGATGTTAGAAGACATCATAAATGCTCCATACAGGCACGTAGGTCCTCCGCCGGGAGAACTTGCTTTGGCGGGTAGAATGAATCCTGAGGGCGTACCTGTTCTCTATTGCTCAAGGAACATTGAAACTTGTTTGGCAGAGATGCGGCCAGCATTAGGCAACGATATTGCAGTAATTGCATTACAAACCACTGAGCCAATTCGTGTGCTTGATTTCTCCCGTTTAGAACAAGCAAGAAGCGGGGGCGCCATAAGCTATTTTCAACCCGACTTCAGAGAGCAGTTTTCAAAACAAAAATTTCTAAAACACATACACAAATTAATATCACAACATGTAGTGCCAGGACGAGAATCGGAATACATCATTACTCAAACGATGGCTGAATACTTAGCTCACGTATATCCAATTCCCTTTGATGGAATATTATTCCAATCCACACAGCATGAAACGGGAGAAAACATTGTGCTTTTTGCAAAAGACTCTTGGTATTCGCCAGAAAAACAATTCTCTGTTTCTTACGTTTCTGGCAGTCTAAAAGTATTTACAACACACACC
>CAWCNZ010000013.1:0-8259 GCA_963797045.1 uncultured beta proteobacterium
ACCAGCGTTTCGACGCGCTGGCGAAGGTCGGCAGACTGAAGCTGCCGGTGTTATTCATCCACGGCACCTGGGACGCACGCACGCCTTACCAGATGAGCCAGCAGCTATACGAGATGGCGCCGCAACCCAAGACGCTCAAGCTCATCGAAGGCGGAGAACATGACAACAGCAGCAGCATAGGACTGCTGGAGTATCGCGCCGCGTTTAATGAGTTCACGCTGCGCCACGCGGCAACACCATGACGAACGCACAACAGACCGATGTGCTGATCATCGGCGCAGGCGCGGCAGGCATGATGTGCGCCCTGACCGCAGCCCGGCGCGGGCGTAAGGTGACGCTGCTCGACCATTCGTCCAAGCTGGCGGAGAAGATCCGCATCTCGGGCGGCGGGCGCTGCAACTTCACCAACCTCAACGCCAGGCCGGAGAACTACCTTTCGCAGAACCCGCACTTCTGCCGCTCGGCCCTGGCGCGCTTCACGCCGCAGCATTTCATCGCCATGCTCGCTGCGCATGGGATCAGCTACCACGAAAAAACACTCGGCCAATTGTTCTGCGACGACGGTTCGGAAGCCATTATCGCCATGCTCAAGTCGGAATGCGACGCGGCCGGCGTACGCTGGTGCATGCCGTGCAGCGTAGAAACAATCTCTTCCCCTCGCCCGCAAGCGGGAGCACCAAAGGTACGCAATCCGCTATCCGGCAAGCCGGATGCGGAATTGTCAGAGGGGCTAGGGGTGAGGGGCTCTGCTACCGACTTCACTGTCTTCACCTCTCGCGGTACGTTCCACACTACATCGCTGGTCATCGCCACCGGCGGCATCTCCATACCGAAAATTGGCGCGACGCCGTTTGGCTACAAGGTGGCAGAGCAGTTCGGCGTACCCATGACCAGGCTCAAGCCGGGACTGGTTCCGCTCAGCTTCCATCCGGAAGAGTGGGCGATCTACGCTGAACTGTCCGGCGCGTCGGTGGATGCGGTGGTGAGCTTCGGCAAGCATAGTTTCCGCGAGAACCTGCTGTTCACCCATCGCGGCCTGAGCGGCCCGGCCATTCTGCAGATATCCTCGTACTGGGAACACGGCCAACCGCTCTCCATAGACCTGCTGCCCGACCACGACCTGCACGAAGTGTTCGCACAACAGCGCGGCAGCAAGATGTTGCTGAGCAACTTCCTCGCGCAATATCTGCCCAAGCGCCTGGCAGAGATCGTGACCTCGCAATGGTTGGCGAACAAACCGCTCAACCAGTATGCAGAGAAGGACCTGCGCGCGCTGGCCGACAAGCTGAAAGACTGGCAGGTTACCCCGACCGGCACCCTGGGCTACAGCAAGGCAGAGGTGACCTGCGGCGGGGTGGACACGCGGGCGCTGTCGTCGAAAACGATGGAGTGCAACGATGTGCCCGGACTGTATTTCATCGGCGAAGTGATGGATGTGACAGGGCAACTTGGCGGCTACAACTTCCAGTGGGCGTGGGCTTCCGGGCATGCCGCCGGGGAGGCGGTTTAGTGCTATAGTTTTCTTCAGGTAATTCAGAACAACAAGGAGATTCCACGATGCGCATTCTATGGGTGATGCTGGTTACGATGCTGCTGAGCGGCTGCGGCTACAACGATTTCCAAACGTATGACGAGCAGGTCAAGGCGGACTGGTCCGAAGTGCTGAACCAGTACCAGCGCAGGTTCGACCTGATTCCCAACCTGGTGAACACTGTCAAAGGCTACGCGCAGCAGGAAAAGGATGTGCTGCTGGGCGTGACCGAGGCGCGCGCCAAAGTGGGCAGCATCCAGGCCACGCCCGAACTGATCAACGATCCGCAGGCCTTTGCCAAGTTCCAGTCTGCGCAGGGCGAACTGACCTCGGCCCTGAGCCGCCTGATGGTGGTGGTGGAGAACTACCCGCAACTCAAGTCCGACGCCATCTTCCGCGATTTGCAGGCGCAGCTGGAAGGCACCGAGAACCGCATCACCGTGGCGCGCAACCGCTATATCAAGGCGGTCCAGGCCTACAACGTGCTGAGGCGCTCCTTCCCGACCAACCTGACGGGCATTGTGTTCGGCTACGACGTCAAGCCGAACTTCACGGTGGAAGACGAGAAGGCGGTGTCGAAGGCGCCAACGGTGGATTTCGCTGCGCCCAAGGCCGTGCCTGTAAAATGATTGATGGCAGGTGATCCATAGGCCGCCATGTTCGCCACCCCCGCACAAATCCCCTCGCCCGCTTGCGGGAGAGGGTTAGGGAGAGGGCAAGAGTTGAAGATCACTCGGTCTTCTCGAACCCTCTCCCCAAATAAGTGGGGCGTCATGAATAATTGGATGTGGATTCGATTTGTCCTGCTTGCGCTGCTGCTGTGCGGCACTGCGCAAGCAGAGGTTGCGGTCCCCGAACTTAGACAGCGCGTCACCGACCTCACCGCCACACTCGACGCGGGGCAAGTACAGCTGCTTGAGAATAAGCTGGCCGTGTTCGAGTCCGCCAAGGGTTCGCAGATCGCGGTGCTGCTCCTGCCCACCACGCAGCCGGAAACCATCGAACAGTTCGGCATCCGCGTCGCCGAGGCCTGGAAGCTGGGACGCAAGGGCGTGGACGACGGCGTGCTGCTGCTCATTGCCAAAGGTGACCGCAGGTCGCGCATCGAAGTCGGCTACGGTCTGGAAGGCGCGCTGAACGATGCGACATCGAAGCGCATCGTGTCCGAGATCATCAATCCCTATTTCAAGCGCGGCGAATTTTATGCCGGCATCGATGCCGGCCTGGGCGCGATCATCAATGTCGTCGAAGGCGAGCCGCTGCCGCCCCCCGGCAAATCGGGCTCGCGTGCGTTTGGTGCCGGCCCGGACGTGGGTACTCTGCTGGGCATCGCATTCATCGTCTTCATAATGGGCAACATCGTCCTGCGCCAGCTGCTGGGAAACCTGCCCAGCGGACTCATTGTCGGCGGCGCGATAGGCGCACTGGTCTGGTTCGCGCTGTTTTCGCTGGGCCTGGCGATTGGCGCTGCGCTGTTCTCTTTCGTGCTGTCCCTGATATTCGGGTCGAATCGCTGGGACTCCGGTTCTTCCGTGCCCGGCAATTGGGGCGGGGGAAGCTGGAGCGGCGGAGGCTGGAGTGGTGGTGGCGGCTTTGGAGGCGGTGGTTTTGGCGGAGGCGGCGGTAGCTTCGGCGGCGGCGGGGCATCGGGAGACTGGTAATGAACTTCAAACGCATCATCAGACATCTTTCTGCCAGCCGTGCCGCAATGCGCCGGAAATTTCCGCGCGGGATGCTGAGCAGGATCGAGCAGACCATTGCCGAGGCGGAGCAGACCCATGCGGGTCAGGTCCGCTTCGTGGTCGAGAATGCGCTAGACCTCCGCCCCCTGTTGGCAGGGCAGAGCGCCCGGGAGAGGGCGATAGAGGTGTTTTCCCAGCTTCGAGTCTGGGACACCGAACAAAACAACGGTGTGCTGATCTATTTGCTGCTGGCGGATCGCGACGTCGAGATCGTCGCGGACCGCGGCGTGCATGCCAAGCTCGGTCAGCCGGTGTGGAAAGCGGTCTGCCGGGAAATGGAGGCCGCATTCCGCCAAGGCAAGTTCGAAGAAGGGACCATTGCCGGAATACGTAGTGTGGGAGCGCATCTTGCGCGGCACTACCCGCATACCGGTTCCAAAACCAATGAATTGCCGGATCACCCAGTCCTGATCTGAGTCTATCGTGATCGTCGAGACCGAGCTCAAACTGCACATCTCACCCGAGCATCTGCAAAAGCTCAAGCGTCATCCTTTTATCCGCTCGCTTTCCGCGGGTCGCGCCGTCACGCAAAAGCTCTACAGCATCTACTACGACACCTCGGATCTCGAACTGCGCCGGCAGGCCATGGCTTTGCGCCTGCGCGGCGTTGGCAGGCAATGGATGCAGACATTGAAAGGCGGCGGGCAGGTAAGCGCGGGGCTGCATCAGCGCAACGAGTGGGAGATGCCAGTACCCTCCGAACAACTGGACCTCGACGCGCTCAAGGCCAGCGGTGGCGAATTGCCGCGCGGCGTGCGCAACCGCCTGCAGCCCGTGTTCGTCACCGACTTCTCGCGCAACGTGCGCCTGGTGGATTTCGAAGGTGCGCAGATCGAACTGTGCATGGACAGCGGCGAGATTCGCGCCGGACAGGCGAGCTGTCCGATCTCGGAGCTGGAACTCGAACTCAAATCCGGCTCCCCGCAGCAGTTGTTCAGACTCGCGCTGGCCCTGCTCGACATTGTGCCGCTGGATGTGGAACATACCAGCAAGGCGGAATACGGTTATCTGTTGTTCTCGGCGTCCAAGCCGTCGGTAAGCAAGGCTCGATTTCCGGAACTGAAAAAATCGCAAAGCATCGCCAGCGCCCTGCAAAGCATGATCGGCGCGTGTCTGGCGCATGTGCAATCCAACGTTCCCGGCGCATTGTTGAAACTGGACGAGGAATACCTGCATCAGGTGCGTGTCGGACTGCGCCGCCTGCGCGTGGTGCTGGCCATTGCGCAACGTTTCAGTGCCGACGACGAACTGACGTTCCTGCGCGAACAGGTGGCGAAGCTGTGCGTGGAACTGGGACGTTCGCGCGACTGGGATGTGTTCGTCACTCAGACGCTGGCACCGATCTGTACCCGTCTGCCGGAACATGCCGGATTGCGCGAAGTGCTGGCCACGAGCGAGCGGGCGCGCAAGAAACAGCACGCCGGTATGGAAAAGAGCCTCGCCTCGCAGGACTTCCAGCGCCTGCTGCTGCGCTTCGGCGCATGGATGCACGGCGAGCAGGCGGAGGTACAGACCACGCTGGTGCAGTTCGCGGTACAAGTCCTGGAAAAATGCAGCAAACAGGTACTCAAGTACGGCAAAGCGCTGGCTGGAGAAGACACAGCGCAACTGCACGCCCTGCGCATCGCCTGCAAGAAACTGCGCTACAGTACCGAGATGTTCGGCTCCTTGTTCAATGCACCCAGAACCAAAGGCTACGTGACCGCGCTGGCCGAACTTCAGGACATCCTGGGCGTCCTGAACGACATCGCCGTTGCGCATCGGCTGCTGGACGAACTGGACGGTGCCGCGCGGCACGATACCATCGAGCTCATCCGCGGCTGGATGGAACATGACTACGCGGAGCGCGTCGCCGAGTTCGGCAAGGTCTGGAAACGGTTCGCCGCGCAAGAAAAGTTCTGGTAATCGGGATCGCCGATGCATATGGGGAATAGCGTTCCCGGAGGTAAGCCAGGTACGGTCAAAATGCTTTGCATCGAGAAGGGGAATGCCTTGCTATCCAGGTTCCTGTGCATAGGTCTGGCCGTATTGCTCTCCGGATGCAAGGGGAGCAGTAGCGAGTGGCAGAATGTTACTGTTGCGCCTGTCGCGGCAGGTGCCACCGTTCATGTCCGTGTGCTCCACGCCGTCAATCCCAGGCTTCCGCGGTTGAGTGATTCGCAGTTGCGAATCATGTTTGCCTCTGCGCAAACGACCGTAAGGAAAAACTTCGGCGTCAATGTCGAGTTCTCGGAGATAGCGGAAACCGGTATCGATCGCCTGTTCGCACTCATCCCGCCGTCCGTACTGGACGTGCGCAAAACTTCCATCTACGACTTCAAATCGGGGAGAGGGGACAGGCACAGAATCGCCGAGAGCTTATTCACTACGCTCACCCAAAGCGGAACGAAGCTGGAGGATGCGCTTGCATTCGCAGAACCTTACATGCCAGCCGGGGCGCAGCCCAAAGACTTGAAAGAGTTTAGCGAGTTGCTGTCGGACGTGATGCTTGAACGTCTGGAATACTGGCGCAGGCTCAAGGCATCCGATGGCGCGCCCGTACTCGATGCCTCACCGTACAACGAATGGATATACTGGGATACGCTGGGCTACGGGAATCTGCAATACGATCTGGTGATCACCAATCAATTCATTGCGAGCGCCGAATACAACGGCGCAGATATCCATTCTGCTCTTCGCGGCGGTGTGTCTGTGGGTACGACAACATATAGCCGGAATAGCAGATATGGCTCCTATATTGTGTGGAGCACGTTCCCGTTCACGGACGACTCTGACTACGCCCGACAATTGCGTGGCGGGGAAAGATATTCCGCTACTGAAGCGGCGGAGTTATCCGGGGCATATCTGGCTCACGAGATCGGGCACATGCTTTTCCATTTCGGTCATCCGTTTGGTCAGAAAGCATGTGTGATGAATCCGGTCAGCATGTTGAGATTCAGGGAGTGGTATCGCCAGATCGATAGCTCAGGTTGTCAGATTGGCAGCCGCCCCGAGATGAGCGTGGGTGCGGTGCCGGAATATTTCAACATCGATTGGTTGCGGATGTCTCTGGAGCCGTGACGAATGCAGATCCTGCAAGATTATTTTCTTCATAAATGAAGAGGCAATTTGTCGCGGACGATAAACCATACTCGATACAAGTGTTAATTTATCGTTAAATCAAAGTTAAAGTTGTGTTAAATTAAACACACAAAAAAATTATTGATATGCCAAGAAGTCTATAGCTTGGACATATGGACTTATGAGGTATTTAATGTATTTGCCTCATAAGTTGAATTTGATAATTTCATAACATTCAATGTCTGGAGGACAGTTATCATGAATCGCTTTAACAAGTTTCTTCGCGATGAGGAAGGTGCTACCGCTATCGAGTACGCCCTGATTGCTGCGTTGATTGCAGTTGTCATCGCAGTGGCTCTGAGTCCGCTCGGCACCAAGATCGCCGCCATTTTCACAGGCATCACTTCCACTTTACCTACACCCAAGCCTTAACTAATTCCTTCCCCGTGGGTTAGTTAAGTAACTGGTGCTACGTCGATGACGTCGATAGTGATCGAGCGGATCATCCTGCTCGCGTGGGCGACCATAGCGGCGGTTTTCGACGCGCGTGATCGCCGTTTGCCGAATTGGCTGACCTTGGGCGGATTCGCCGTTGGCGCTGTTTATGCCTTGGTAACCGGGGTGTCTGTGCTGGGTGGCAATACGGCCAATGCCATGTTCGCCGCTGCAATCGCTTTCCTGCTGTTTTTTCCAATGTACCTCGCCGGATGGATGGGCGCAGGCGACGTAAAGCTGTTCGCTGCCATGGGCATGCTGGGAGGAAGCAAGGTATTGCTGCCGACCCTGCTCATCGCCAGCATTGTCGCCGGCATCGGCGCGCTGGTGCTGCTCAAGTTCAACAGGAAAGTTACCGAGGTCGCCGAGGTGCCGGCAAAACGCCCGTTGCCCTACGGTATCGGACTGGCGCTGGGGTTCGCAGTGTCTGTGCTGGATGTGTTGCCGGCAATGGCGTGGAGGGTGTGACGAGTCATGTCTGCAGCTATTCCATGTCGCACGAGCACCGCCGATTTCGGGGCGCAACGGCGCGCCTGTCGCGGAGCGGTGGCGGTCGAATTTGCGCTGGTATTCCTGATTTTCTTTGCGCTGTTTTACGCCATCGTGGCGTATGGCTTGGTGTTCGCCATGAATCAATCCCTCACGCTGGCGGCGGAAGAGGGCGCACGCGCGGCAGTGCAGGACGCCCCCAACACCGCGACGCGCATCACCCGCGCACAGAACACGGCCATGGGCGTGCTGAACTGGCTGCCAACGGGGGGAATAACGGTAAACGCAACAGCGGCTCCTTGCGCTGCCAATCCGGCGATATCGTGCGTGACGGTGCTGGTGACATATGACTACGCCAATCACCCCCTCGTGCCGACCTTGCCCTTGCTCGGCATAGCCATTCCGGCTAATCTGGGCGCAACCGCTACGGTGCAATATTAACGTGGCTGACCATTTGAAAAAGTAGGTGGAATTCATGGGACGAGTTCAACAATTGGTCGCAGTGTTAATGGTGCTCATCTCCCTCCTGCTGGGCTGGTATGCCTGGGTCCTCGCCAATCGCTCAATGGCGGAAAAACCCGCCGAAGTCTCAGCGCCGCGGCTCAATGTCGTGGTGGCCATCAAGCCCATTCCAGCCGGCGTTCCCATCGCCAAAGATTCCATCAAGATCGAACAAATGACGGTAAGGCCGGAAGGCGCGTTCGACAACGTGGCCGCGGTCGAAGGCAAGATCCCCGCGGAAAACATCGTCATTGGCGAAACGATCCTTGCGCACCGCATGTTCGGCCTCGAGAAGAGCATCGTTTCCGCGATCCGCCCCGGCGAGCGCGCCGTTGCGCTGAAAATCGATGAAGTGATCGGCGTCGGCAACCGCCTCAATCCGCGCGACGTGGTCGATGTGTTTGCCGTGATGCGGCGCAACAACGACGAAATCTCCCAGAC
>CAWCNZ010000014.1:0-190898 GCA_963797045.1 uncultured beta proteobacterium
TGGAAAGGACAGAACAGGCAGGTCGGAATTCAATTCACCATTCCGCTATTTGCAGGTGGGGGAACCAGTTCTCGTGTAACGGAGGCGATGGCCAACAAATATCGGGCAGGAGCCGAGCTGGAAGTGGCGAAGCGCCAGGCAGCTACTGATGCGCGGTTGGCCTTTGCCGGAGTGGTGAATGGTTTGGCGCAGATCGCAGCGCTGGTATCGGCGGTCGAATCGAGCCAGAGCGCGGTCGATGGCAGTCATGCCGGATATGAACGGGGCATCTACAACAACATCGACGTGCTCAACGCCGAGAAGCAGCTCTACACCGCGAAACGGGATCTGGTCAAAGCGCGTTATGAGACTTTGTTCCAGTCACTGAAGCTGAAGGCTGCGGCAGGCATTCTGACTGCGGACGATCTGGTTAGCGCCAATGGATTGCTGGTGCATTAACGATTTTGGATTTTCATGAAACATATTAAGTTTTCGCTAATGCAGAACGATTTCTGGCAGTTGGATGCGGCGTCTCCGAAACGAATCCATGCAGCAACCTTGGCTTTGCTTCTTGCCGCATTCGCTCCGATAGCTTCGGTTGCTGATGAATTGGCAACCAAGCCAATTGAGGTCAAGGACGAGGAAACGCAGTTGGCCAAGCGCTTCGCCGTACGCGAATCGGTCGAATCCCCGTTTGAGTATTCCGTCAGCGTCGGCTACCGCAAGGATGACCTGAGCTGGAGCATCGCCGACGGCGGGATCAATATCGCCTCCGAGGTCGAGTGGAAGGATACCGTCATTGCGCAGTTGCGTGCCGCAGGCAAGGTCAATCTGGGAAGCGGCTGGCTGGTGCGCGGAATCTACAGCACCGGGGCGGTGAAATCCGGCACGAATCGGGATTCGGACTATGCGGGCAGCGATCGCACGCAGGAATACTCGCGGTCGGACAACAAGTCTGGCGGTTCAGTGCGCGACGTCAGCGTCGGCTTGGGCAGGAAATTCACGTTGTTCGACTTCGAGTCCGGCGGGGGCTTTGCCGTCGTTCCTTTGGTCGGGCTGTCCATTCATCAGCAGACCCTGACCATGTACGACGGGCAGCAGACCATTCCTGCCAATGGCGCGATAACCGGTCTGAACAATAGCTATGCCACGCAGTGGAAGGGCTCATGGTTCGGCCTGGATGCGATGCTCGGGATCGGGGAACGTTTCTCGCTGAACGCCACGGTGGAACATCATCGCGTCGACTATACGGCCGAGGCCGACTGGAACCTGCGCAACGACCTGGCGCATCCGGTGAGCTTCAGGCATGTCGCCAAGGGCCGCGGAACACTGGCGTCTGCCGGAGTGACGTATAGATTCACCAGGAATTTCCTGATGAGTCTTTCGGCCGAGCGGCAAAAATGGAATACCTGGTCGGGATACGACCAGACGAATTTCTCCTTTGGAGGAACGAGCTATTACACCTTGAATCCCGTCAGCTGGGACTCGAGGGCGTATTTGCTGACTGCGGTCTACCAGTTTTAGCCGTGAATGAAAGCCGGACTGTGAAATGTTTATTGCGAGAACGAGTATTTGTTAAGGGAGTTCTAGAGTGAAGATGCTTAAGGTGATTCCGTTTTTCCGCCAGAGTGTGTGGCTGTTTCTGCTGGCGGTCGCGATGACCGGATGCGGCGGTTCGATTCCGGCGCCTGCCGACACCACGAATACCACCACTACCGTGACCTTGCAGGGCCAGGTGACGGACGCCGCCACCGGCGATCCCATCGTCGGCGCGACGGTCGCCATCGGCATGAGGACTGCCACTACGGATGCCGCCGGGCGTTATGAGATGTTGAACTTCCCCGCCAATAGCGGCAGCGGTGTCGCGCGCGATTACCAGGCCACCATCACCTTGACGGGTGTGACCAGCCCGGTCGCCATGGCCAATGCAGCCGCTGCGCCGCGCTATCCGGACCGGGTGTTCCGGATGCCGGTGGCCGCAGCAACGACTGCAGCCGCCTCGACTCACGATTTCAAAGTCGGGAAACTGTCTGCCTCGATCCAGGGGGTGGTGGGAGACAGCGGCTTGCTGCCGATCGGTGCGGCGATCGTCGAACTGCAGGACAACACGACCGGCACGGCGGGTACCATCATCCGTACCACGACATCGGATGCGGCGTCCGGTGCTTACGCGTTTTCCAATATCGAAGCCGGCGTGGCGTACAAGCTGGTCGGGCGGACCAGCGATGGCGCGATGCAGGGCAACGTCACTGTTGCCGCCCTGGCGGACAACCAGAGCGCTGTCCCTGTCGTTGGGCGGATCGGGAGCCTTGCTGCTCAGCGGCACCGACACCTATTCGCCGCGCATCGTCATCGCTTCCCCGGAAAACAATGCGGACGTCACGCCGGGTGCGATGAACGTCGTTTTCACCTTCAACGAGCCCATCAGGCAGAACGCCTACAGCGTCCCGAATCCGTCCGTTCTGGACAATATCTACCACGACATCAACGTGTCCTACGGCGGCAAGAAAGCTGCAGGCAATTTTGCGCACACCATGTCGTGGAACGCGACCTTCGACGTACTGACCATCAGTCTTCCCGACACAGGGGTTTCGTCGAAATTCACGGTCGACCTGTCATTGCTTTCGCCGACCAGCGCCACTGTCCTCGGCAAGCTGAAGGACAACGCGGGCAACGGCCTGGAGAACAGCCCGGTGTTGACATCGGGCAACCTGCTGTCATTCACCACCAATGGCGGCGTGCCTGCTTCTGCGCCGGTCATCCTGAGTCCGGATGCAGCCGGACTGGACAGGAACGCGACGAGCGTGACGCTGGACTGGCAACCGGCGAATGGTGCGACCAAGGGATACAACATCTATCGCTCCACCAGAAACAACCTCGTTACCGGGGTCGCCGAGCCGTTCGTGTTTCTTGCAGGACCGGTTACCGCTTCGACCTACGCGGACACCCTCGCGCTTTCTGGTTTCAATCTGCTGCCATCCACTGAAGTCGCCCAGAGTTATGTCTATCGGGTGACCTCGATCAACTCGGACCTGATCGAATCCGCGCCCAGCAATGAGTTGACGGTCAAGGACATGGTTGCGCCGACGGCGGTGGGCACTACCGGAACATGCGTCGCGCCGGGCGGAAACAGTCTGACGGTGATCACCACCCCCGCGACCACGACGACCAACGGACAGGTGCAACTCACGTTCAGCGAACCGCTGGCGGTGGTCGCCGCCGAGACCGTGGCCAATTACACCGGTGCGAATATCAGTGCGGCAAAACTGACTTCGCCCACCACGGTGGTGCTGGATTTCTCGGCGCCCATTACCTGCGGCGTTCCCACTACGGTAACGGTCGGTACCGGCATCACGGACGTGGCCGGCAACGCACTGGCTGCGAGCGTGGCGTTGACCTATTGATGGGACACAGACAGTCATGACTGGAAGGATGCCGGGCGCGCAGTAAAATGCGCGCTGCCCAAACCGTGTTTTTATGCCATGAATGATCGCAAGAAGATAAGAGTCTTGTTTTGCTGCATGGGCAATATTTGCAGGTCGCCCACCGCCGAAGCCGTGTTCCGTCACTATGTCGAGAAAGAAGGATTGGCCGAACGCATCCACATCGATTCGGCCGGCACCCACGACTACCACATCGGCGACGCCCCCGACGCGCGCACCCAGCGTGCGGCGAAGCAGCGCGGCTACGACATGAGCAAGCTGCGCGGGCGGCAGGTGGAGGCGGGGGACTTCGCGCGCTTCGACTACGTGCTGGCGATGGACGAGGCGAACCTCTCGATTCTCGAACGCTTGCGTCCGCGCGATGCGCAAAGCCATCTCGGCCTGTTCCTGGAATTCGCCGAGCGCCACGACGAGCGCGAAGTGCCCGACCCCTATTACGGCGGGCCGGACGGTTTCGAGCGCGTGCTGGATATGGTGGAGGATGCGGCGGATGGCTTGTTGCAGCATATCCGGAAGAACCATGTGAATGAGGATGTGTAGCTGAGTGCTGCTGACCTTTGCCAGTGCGGATGATATCTATGCCGATTATGCTTCAGTGCTGACCTGCTGATTGTCGCAGTCGGTACGATCATCACTGATCCCGTAAATCAGACGACTTCCTGCTGCAACTCCACCAATTTGCGGTAAAGCAGGCCGGGCGAAACCGGTTTGTGCAGCAACGGGATGCCGCTGGCCTGGGCTTCGCGCAATCGTGTCGGCGCAGTATCGCCGGTGATCAGCAGGGCGGGGATGTCGCTACCGATCAGTTTCCGGACGGCAGCGATGGCTTCAACGCCGGTGCGCTGCTCGCGCAGGCGATAGTCGCTGACAATCACGTCGGGCACATTCAGTTGCACCAGCGCCAGCGCCTCCTCGATGGATTCCGCGGCTTCGCATTCGCAACCCCAATCGCGCAACAGATGCAACATGCCTTCGCGCACGATTTCGTCGTCGTCGATGAACAGCAGACGTGCATTCAGCAACCGGGTCTTGCTCTGCATCATGATGTTGGACTCCGGGGCATTGCTCACCAGCGGCAATGTCAGCCGGAATACACTGCCGCGTCCCGGTGTGGACTTCAATGTCAATTCATATCCCATCGCGCGTGCCAATCCATCCGCAATCGCCAGACCAAGCCCCAAACCTTTGCGGCGGTCGCGCTCCGGATTGCCAAGTTGGTGAAACTCCCGAAACACTTCTTCCTGGTCCTCGGGCGCAATGCCAATGCCGGTGTCCCAAATCTCCAGCACGGCATGCTTGCCGTGCTGGCGGCACGCAACCAGTACGCCGCCCTGATCGGTGTAGCGTATTGCATTGGAGATCAGATTGCGCAGGATCAATTCCAGCAATACCGGATCGGTCAGCACCGCCATATGGGTTTCGCGCGAGCGGTACACGATGCTCTTTGCATCGGCCTGCAACGCGAGTTCATTTTCAATTTTGTTGAGCAACGGCTGCAGGCGGAAGGGCTGAAGTTGCGGATCGATCACGCCCGCTTCGATGCGCGAAAAATCCAGCAAGGCATTAAGCAACTCGCTGGAGGCCTCCGATGCGGCACGCGCACTGGCCAGCAGCTCCTGCTGGTAAGGGGTCTGCTCGGTACGCGAAAGCACTTCCAGGAACAATCCCTGCGCGTGGATGGGCTGGCGCAGGTCGTGGCTGGCGGCAGCCAGGAATTTGGATTTGGCGGTGTTGGCATGCTCGGCTTCGCGTTGTGCGGCTTCGGCGATTTCTGTCTTGACCTGCAACTTCTCCAGCAATGCGACATTTTCAAAGCGCAGATTGATTGAGGCGCGAATTTCTTTTGCGCTATTGCGTGCCATCAACGTGACGCTCGTCAAAAATATGATGCCTACGATGCCGAGTGAGTTATATGCCGGGTCGCCCAGCGTCCAGACTTTGGATGCCAGCAGGAGGAGCATGGTCGTCACGAATGCCATGAATACCGGCAGTACGGGCGTCAATCTGGACATGGAGCTGCCCACCATGCCGGCTATGGTCGAGATGACCAGTATGCTGCCAACCACGGTGCTGGTATCCAGCGTGACCCAGGCCAACGAGCCCCAGAGTGCGCCATCAATCGTATTCAGCATAATCAATGTCCACACCAGGCGGTGAGTCTGCTCGACAGGAATGTCCGAAGCAAGGTGGCGCCGGGCATGGAGGGTGGCGTACAGTTTGTAGGACATCAAAGCCACGCCCCATACCTTGAGCGCGAGCGCATTGCTGTCGTTGGTCAAAGTCAGCACCAGCACGATGCTCAGGAACAAGGTCGGGATCAGCGCGCTGGCCACATTGCCCAGCAACAGCCGCAACTGTCCCGCCAGAATGCGATCTTCATCCAAACGCAACAGGTTTCCACGCATATCGACTCCGTAAGAAAATATCTCGTTAATCAGCCAAATTGGCGGGATGCGCCGGCTTGTCTTGACTTACTTCCTGCATGACTTCAACCACCCTGCGATAGAGTTCACTTGGCAATCGGTAGCAGCGTTGTGTGCAAATCTATTCGATTGACCGTGTTTCGACGGTTTCCTGCTGCAACTCGATGAGTCTGCGATACAGTCTGCCCGGAGAAACGGGCTTGTGCAGCAGCGGAATGCCGCTGGCCTGGGCTTCGCGCAATCGTTCCGGTGCGGTGTCGCCGGTGATCAGCAGGGCCGGCAGGTTGTTACCCCGTAACGCGCGGACTGCAGCAATGGCTTCCACGCCAGTGCGGTGCTCGCACAGACGGTAGTCGCTGATGACTACGTCAGGCGGATTCTGTTGCGCAAGCAGGAGTGCCTTTTCGATAGATTCGGCTCCCTCGCATTCACAGCCCCAGTCGCGCAGCAAACGCAGCATTCCGCCGCGCACAACTGCATCATCGTCGATGACCAACAAACGCGCATTGAGTAGCCGCGTCCTGCTCTGTGACATTGCGACCTGGGCGACCGGAATCGTATTGTCGATGGGTACCGCCAGCCGAAACACACTGCCTCGTTGCGGAATAGAAGATAACGTCAAATCATGCCCCAGCGTGCGCGCCAGCCCGTCTGCAATCGCCAATCCCAGCCCCAGACCTTTGCGGCGATCGCGTTCCGGATTGCCTAACTGGTGAAATTCGCGAAATACCTCGTGCTGATGTTCAGGTGCAATACCTACGCCGGTGTCCCAAACTTCCACTACGGCTTGCGAGCCATGTGTACGACATGCCACCAGCACACCTCCATTCGTGGTGTAACGGATCGCGTTGGATACCAGGTTACGCAAGATCAACTCCAGCAGTACAGGGTCGGTTTGCACAGAAAGATGGGTCTCACGCGAGCGGTACACGATGTTTTTTGCATCGGCTTGCGGCGCAAGTTCATTTTCAATCTTGTTGAGTAACGGCTGTAATCGGAAAGGTTGCAGCTGCGGCTCGATCACACCCGCTTCGATGCGAGAAAGATCGAGTAGTGCATTAAGCAAATCACTGGACGCTTCCGAGGCGGCACGTGCACTGGTGACCAGCTCGCTCTGTTGCTTGTTCAGTTCTGTGCGCGACAGCACTTCCAGAAACAGGCCTTGGGCATGTACCGGCTGGCGCAGGTCATGGCTAGCGGCGGCAAGAAACTTTGACTTGGCCAAGTTGGCGCGTTCAGCCAGTTCCTTCTCGTGCCGGAGTTGTTCGATCAGTTCCTGTTTGTCGAAGCGCAGGGCGATGGTTTCCAGTGTCGAGGCGTGCGCCATACGCATGACCTGATGCAATCCTGCCAGATAGACCAGCAGGCCGACACCGATGGCGATTTGTTCGCTCGATCCGCGCAGGAACATTCCGCCGCTGGTAAGAAGCAGCGAAATGATCGCGTTGGCGTAGAAGGCCGGCGGCCACCAGGATGTAGAGAAGATAGAGCCGGCCGGCTTGCCGATCAGGAAGACCAGTAGCAGCAACTGTTGCGGCAGGGAGTCCGGAACGAAAAAGAAGATGCCCGCGATGCCCCACAGTGTGCCTTCCGCCGCGTTCATCCAGGTCATGCGGTGTCCCCAAAGCATGGCTTGTTTCGGCGCAGGATTTGCTGCGTGGTAGCGGCGGATGAGCAGCCATGGCCACAGAGGGGCGGTGATCAGCCAGGCGCCATACCAGGCGAGCAGGGCGGGTGTGTCGACATGCCCCCACATTCCCCAGACGAATGCGGCACCCAGCAAGGGTACGACGGCGAGGCCGCTGCCGTTGATCAGATACAGCTGACGAACTGCTTCGGCCTGATAGTCCGGCGGGCACTTGGTGATGGAGGCAGGTTTGGTTTGCGGGAACTCAGTCACTGGTGTTGATTTCGGGTGGTCGTTCTTGCCGCCATGTTTCGTTTGGCACCTTAGCCAACCAGTCCACGGCGACGCGCTGCAAATGAAGCTTCGGAGCGACTCGCTACTTGCAAGAATCCCAATATCGCCTGCACATGTCCGCGCACAGTGTTCTCTGAGAGCGTTAATCGCCGGGCGATCAGCTTATTTGACATACCTTGGCACAACAGCTCGAGCACCTCACACTGGCGCGGGGTCAAGTATACGGGAGCGTCCGCGGCTTCATCGCCGCCCCCCGGTTGCGTCTCTGGCTCCGCGTATTCCCCGCGCAAAACACGGTTGAGCAAAGCGACGATTCTGTCTGCCGTGTCCGCCTTGGAGATGAAGCGTACCGCACCCCGCGCAAGTGCATCGCGCACAGTTTCCGGCCCATCCAGGGACGAAAGAATGATCACAGGAACCATCGGCCATTTGCGTTTGAGAAACGCCATGCCATCCAAGCCATTCAAGCCGGGCAGACTGATGTCCAGCAGAATGACGTCAATCTCTTCTGGCGCATCCTGTGTCGCTTCATTAAGAGAACCAGCCTCGAATACTGCAGCCCCATCCATGTGGGCGTTCAGCACCATGCGCAGCCCGGAACGGAACATCGCATGGTCGTCGATCAGCAAAATATTTGTCGTTGTCATGTTGCCAACTTAACCCGCACCGCACTCATTCCGCAAGCATTTCTGCGCAACCAGTCCAAATGGACTATACGAATTATGACGAATCAGTCCAAACGGACTATATGAAATAGATTCCCAGGCGCCTACATTGCCGATCATTGCGACTCAGCCGTGTAACAGCACTAGATGAACAATGAAAGTCATCACAAAAGGGTAACCAACATGAAACTCAACCACACCAAAATATTTCAAGCCTCGGCGTTCCTGTTCGCACTATTTCTTGCCGGGTGCGGTGGAGGGGGGGGCGCGGGCCCGGTGACTACGGGTGGCGGTGTCGGGGCATTGCAGTCCATTGCAGTGGCTCCCGACAATAGCAACTTGGGCGTCGGCGTGACCCAGACCTTTGTGGCAACAGGAAGCTACACCGACGGCTCCACCCAAAACCTGAGCAGCCAGGTGGCCTGGGCATCCAGCGCACCTAACGTCGCCAGTATCGGTGCCAGTACTGGTATCGCCAGCGGCTTGGCGCCAGGCGCAGCGAACATCAGCGCTACGTTGGGTGGTGTGACGGGCAGCGCGCAGCTCAACATTACCAACAAAACGCTTCAGTCCATCGCGGTAACCCCGGCCAACAGCAGCTTGGGTGTGGGTGCCACGCAAGGGTTTGTGGCCATCGGCACTTATTCTGATGCTTCCACGCAAAACATCACCGGCAACGTGACGTGGGCTTCCAGCGCCCCGGCAGTGGCCAGCATTAATACGGCTGGCGTTGTCAGTGCTGTGACAGCAGGTGCAACCAACATCAGCGCAGCAATGGGTGCGGTGACGGGTAGCACGCCACTCACCATTACGGCTAAAACCTTGCAGTCCATTGCGGTGACACCAGCGGCCTTCAGCATCGCAGCGGGCGCTACCCAGCAACTGGTGGCTACGGGCACTTATTCCGACAACAGCACGCAGGTCATCACCAATAACGTCACCTGGACCACATCCAATGGCGCAGTGGCAACCGTGGGTGCAGCCACCGGGCTTGTGACCGGTGTAACAGCAGGAACCGGGGTTGCGATCACTGCCACATTGGGCGCAGTTACAGGTGCAAGCACGGGCAACGTCACGGCAGCGAGTGTGACGCTGACGGGTCTTACCGTGGATCCGCTAACCCTGTCTGTCAGCCCAAACTTTCAATTCTTTCCCAATGTGTGCGCCCAATTTAGCAACGGCATCGGAAGCTGCCCTTACACCAACGTCACATGGACATCGAGCAACACTTCCGTGGCCACTGTGAGCGATACGCAGGGCATCAAAGTCCTGGCCGCCGGTGTAACGACGCTGACCGCCAGGTCAGGCAACATCTCGGCCAGCAACACGTTGACGGCCACCGCGCCAGTACTCAATTCTATCGTAGTGCTACCTGCTGCGCCCACCATAGCGGCGGGCGCGCAGTTGCAGATGACGGCGATGGGCACGTATTCAGACGGCTCCCAGCAGAACATCACCACACTGGCGGGGCTGGCCTGGACATCGGGCACGCCCGGTGCCGTTACCATCAACGCAGCAGGCATGGCCACCGGCGTGGCTACCGGTTCGTCTTTGCTGACTGCATCTGCCGCCGGTAAAACGGGCAGCACTACGGCTACGGTGCCGGCAACTGCGCCACCACCGCCTACCACGGTGACTTTGTACCCTGTCAACGACAATACCATTGGTTCCAGCAGCCTCCCTCCCGCAGACCCCGCAACGCCCCTTAACGAAAATACGGTGTATCAGTACAACTATTGGTTTGCCTCACCAGGCATCGGAATGGGATGCAACCATATGTATGGTGTTCTCACAGGAATCCAGTACATCCACTGCTCGAGAGGCTTGCTCAAATTCAATCTGGCTTCGCTGGCCGGCAGGACCATACAGAGCGCAACATTGAGCCTGACCACATCTGCTTATGGCGGCTATGGGGTCTATAAAGACCAGTGGTATATCGCCGCGAGTGCTTCCCCATGGTCGGGTTCGACCGTCACGTGGATCAACTACGGGGAGTTGACCTACACCGCTTCGATCAGCTATCAAAATCCGCCCATATATGTGGGGCAGACTTTCAATCTGGACCAGACCGCCACCGTGCGCAACTGGGTGTCCGGTTCCTATGCAAACAACGGCTTTGCAATGGCCCTGATCCAGGAGCAACTTCGCTTGTGTTGGTGCGATTCGCTCGACATGTTTGAATTTCACAGCAGTGAAGACGCTGGGGGACGAGGCCCCAAGCTGACCGTGACATATCAATAGTCCGTAGGTCGGCGCAGCGTAACCCGACAACAATTCGTGACAATGTCGGGTTACGCCGCGCTCTCGTACCCTTTAGGGTGAACCCGACCTACGAATGTTTTTTCGCAAGCTGTCAGCGAATCATTGATCCAATAAACAACCGCCATGGAGCGATCTTGGCTACTTCAACTCACCAGTCCAAATGGACTATATGAAAAGCACGTCAAAGCTCATACATTCCATTCGTCGTCAGCGTGGCCGTACCGCCACTTTTCGCAGCAACGAATAGCAAGTCTGAAAACGAGGGGAATAAGAATGAACAAGTTTATGCATGCACGCCTAACGGGTACTGCCGCACTGGTCTCGGTTCTGCTTTCCGCCTGCGGCGGTGGCGGAGGTACCACAGGCAGTACCGGAACCGTAACCGGCACCGGCACTTCGCTAACCGGAATGATCGTTGCGCCGGTAGGCACGCAAGTGGTGTTGCAGAATAACGGCGGCGACAACCTGAATGTGACTGTGCCCGCAGTGAGCGGAAGCAGCGATGACTACAACGAACAGGCCTTCACGTTCGCGACGACACAGCTTAGCGGCGCCGCATACCAAGTCAGCGTGCTGACAGCACCCGCCAACCAGACATGTTCGGTTTACAAGGGAGCTTCGGGAACGATGCCGGTGGCCGCCACTGCACTCAAGGCCGGTTGCGAATACAACTACGACCTGCTCAGCCGCAGCAGCGACGATTCCGTGTTGAGCTATGGCACCTATAACCATGCGTCGGCGATAGGCGGGGCCGCAGGAGCCGTGGCCAGCAATACCACAGGTTGGGGCGAGGGACGTTTCGTTGCTTTTGTGTCTTATGCTCCAGGACTTGCAACCGGGGTGAGCGGCTCCATCCGCCAGGTGTTCTGGCGCGACCGTCTCTCCGGTCAAACCGTTCTCGTCAGTGCCGCTGCTGGAGGTGCCGAAGGCAACGGCGACAGCTGGGCACCGGCCATTTCGGCCGATGGATTGACGGTGGTGTTCGAATCGTATGCCTCGAATCTGGTAACGGGCGACACCAACGGCGTGCGCGACGTGTTCGTCTGGTCGGCTACGGGCGGTGTGTTGCCCACCAGCGTGCAGCGTGCGAGCGTGAGCGAGGCAGGTGCGGAAGGTAACGCGGCCAGCTTTGAGCCGACCGTGTCGGGCGACGGCAAGGTCGTGGCTTTCAGCACATATGCCAGCAACCTTGCAGGGACTGTAGCAGGCACGACTAATACCAATGTGATCCGTCGCGACCTGACCGGCAATACAAACACGCTGGTCAGCCATGCGAACGGTTCGATCAGCGAGGGGAATTTCGGTTCTTCGCGTCCTTCGATTTCGGAAGACGGCACACGCATCGCGTTCTGGTCGTACGCATCCAATCTGGTGGCAGGCGATACGAACGGGCTGTGGGATATCTTCGTGTACGACACGACAAACGGACTCGCGCGCGTCAGTCTCGCCGCCGGTGGCGGCGAGCGCAATCAGGGCGGCGATAGCATCAGCGGCATCGTATCGCCGACGATCTCGGGCAACGGTCGTTACGTCGCCTACTCGACCACATCGACCAATGTAGTGGCAGGCGACACCAATGCGGCACAGGATGTGTTCGTCGTCGATACGCTGACCTCCGGTGCGGGCCTGAACGTGGTGCGCGCCAGCGTCAGCAGCGCCGGCGTGCAGGGAAATGCAGATAGTCCGGTCGGGCAGGGCGAGCGCGTGGCGCTGTCTTACGACAGCACCTGGATAGCGTTCAACACGATGGCAAGCAACCTGGGTACGACTGCCTACAACGTAGTGATGCGCAATCTCGTGACCGGCGAAACGCGCGTCGTGTCCAGCACCAGCGGCAGCTATACGGACTACGTGTCCATGTCGCGCACGGGCGCTTATGTTAGCTTCCTGACTGGGACGCAAGGGCTGGATACGCGCTTCAACTCCAGCGGACTGGTTGCCCGCTTCACCGGCGTGGCGCGCGCATGGGCGTGGGTCGACTGAGCGCACGCGGTCGGCGAAGATCCAGGCGGTCACGATCCTAAGCTGATCGTCCTTACCCAGTAATCGACTCATCAAAAAAAACGCCATGGAGCGATCCATGGCGTTTTGCTTTTTGATCCGGCGGTGGCGCTAGAACATTTGACCCAACATGAAATACCCCCGCGTTCCGCCGGGTTCATCCAGGCCGCGCGCGACTCCCAGCCGCAAGGCAAGGGGGAGCTGATAAAGCACCTTGAGTTCGCCGAGCAGCTCGATACCCGCTCCGCGATAGTATTTCGAGCGTTCCGCTCCGTTGTTCCATGTGCTGCCGGCGTCCAGGAACAGTGCTGCCGACAGGCGGTTGATGCCTATCGGCGGAGTCATGGCATGGCGGTCGATGTCGGCGAGGGGCGTGCGCCATTCGATGCTGGCGGTACGGGCGTTCTGCCCGCGCAGCACCGC
This sequence comes from uncultured beta proteobacterium, assembly GCA_963797045.1. Classification (GTDB taxonomy): domain Bacteria; phylum Pseudomonadota; class Gammaproteobacteria; order Burkholderiales; family Gallionellaceae; genus Sideroxyarcus. Next base: position 13,118 of record CAWCNZ010000014.1, read on the forward strand.
TTCACTTCCCAGATAACCGCGCAACGGCAGGTCGCGCTGGTTGAGCATGGGCGCCTGCGTCAGTTCGTTCTCGGCTGCGCCGCCGAGCTGGAACGCCTCGGTGACGCCGTGCGCGCGCGCTTCCGTCCACCTCGCGCTGAGCACGGTTTCGCCCAGCGGCAGGTAGCCGCGCGTGTCGAAGCGGACGATATGGCCGTCGTAGAAGCTGTGGAAAGGGCGGTGGCTCTCGTACAGCAGGGTGCTGAGGTTGCCGCGGTTGAAGCCGCCGGCATACCAGTTGGTGTTGCGCGTGTCGTAGCGCAGGAAGGTTGCGGCGACGCGCTCATCTTCCGCTTTGGTGGTGAGCCCGGCGACCTGCACGCGCTCGGTGGTCTGCAGCGCCGCGCCGATGCCGAGATAGAGGCGGCGTTCGCTGCGCAGCCAGGGCAGCATCGAGGCCCATTGCGCATCGGTGGTGCGTTCATACAGCGTGGTGGTCTCGTCGTTGCCCGAGCCGGTCCACTGCTTCGCCCACAGGTTGCGCGAGAAATTGAAGAAATGATGGCCGAGGTAGTCGTAGCTGAAGTTGCCCAGCGCTTCGTGTTGCGAGGTTTCCCACAGCAGGTTGGCGCTGTAGTTGTGCCAGCCCATGACGTCGCTGCCGAAGGTGAATGCGCCGAAGGCGGTCAGGCCGCGGTCGGACAGCACCGATGGCAGCCAGGTGCGCGGGTACATCGAATACAGGGCGAGGTAGTCGTCGGCTTCTCCCAGCGCGTTGGTGACGGGCGGCGCACTGCCTTGCAGGACTGTCGTCCGGGCAGATGCCGGTTTCACTGGTGCGAACGTCGCGCCGATCTGCATGCGCCGCAGCTCCGTGCCGCCCGCCGCCAGCACGCCCAGCACCACTGAACCGTCCTGCGCCACGCCGCTGTGCGCAAGCACGGCAGTGTAGGTACGGCTCAGGCGCGCCAGTTGGTTGGTGCCCGGCGTGTAGCGCCAAAGGTCGTAGATGCCGTCCTTGACGGCGACGAATTCCAGCGCATCGCTGCCGCGCGCGTAACGCAGGCCGTGCAGCGGTGCGTCATGATTGAACAACACGCGTGGTGCGCCGCCGGCACTGTCGAACTCCAGCACCTGCCATGCGTTCGCCTGCTTGATCGCCAGCGCGACGCGCTTGCCGTCCGCGCTGGCAGCCAGGTCCACGGCTTCTACTTGGTCCGGCGTCTGGTATAGCGTGCGCGCTTCGCGCCAGTCCCGTTCGCGCTGTTCCAGGACGCTCAGCGTGGAGACGCCGCCCTCCGTGCGCAGTGCGACGACCTGCTCGCCCAGCCATGCTGCGCGGCGGTAGCGGCCGCAGTCGGTCTTGCGCTGCAGGCCGCCGGACGCGCTCCAGGTGTAGAGGTCGTAATAGTAGTTGTAATTGCGGCACACGTCGGGCTGGGCGATCAGCACCTTGCCGTCGGGGCGCACGTCGATATGCGCGCCGGAATTGACGTCGGCGAGGTGACGCACCTTGCCTTGCGCGTCGATATGCACCAGCTGTGGGCGCAGCAAGCCGTCGTTCACCACGGCCAGCAAGCCGTCGGCCACCTGCGCCAGCGAATCGATCTCGAAATGCGCGGGCAATATGACATTGCCATCGGCGCGCGGAGCGGTCTTGAGCGGCGCTTCGCGCCGGCTCATCTGCTCGGTCAGGTCGACGATGAACTCGTCCCACAGCACATCCATGGTCTTGCCCGTTGCATATACCGGATTGGTATGCACGCGCGGCACGATGTTGCCGCTGTATTTGTCGATGTACTTGTATCTCGCCTGCGGCCCGTATTTCCTTTCCAGAAAGTCGTAGAAATACACGCCGTACAGGTACTGCTTGGAGGTCGGCAGCGCGCGCCCGTCGGCATTCATCTCGGACAGCGATTTGAAGCCGCGCTCGTGTTCGATGCGCATCCATGCCTCGAATATCGGTCCCCGCAGTCGCCCGCGGCCGGCCTCCGGTGTACTCTCATTGTAGGTGGCGATGCCTTCGATCGCCCAGCCCGGTTGCCACAGGTTGGGGAAGAGCAGGGGGTTGCGGCCGAAGATATGGCGGATCACTTTGGGCGCGCCGCGTACCTTGTCCAGGTGAATGGTGTGCGTCAGTTCGTGGGTGAGCAGCAGTTCCAGCCACACGCTGTTGTCGAGCAACTCGCCGTCACTGGGCGGGGTGAGGAAAATGGCGCTCCGGTTGAACGGCAACGGAGTAGACCAGCCGTTGGCGACATCGAATTCGTCGAGCACGACGATCTCTATCCTGCCGCTGGGCTCCCATTGCAGTTCCTGCGTCAGGCGCGCATAGACGCGCTCGGCGATGTCGGCCACGCGTTCGGCCTGCGCGCGCTGGGGTGTCGCGTAATTGACGCGAAAATGTTTGCTGTCGGCGCTATACCAGTCGCGACCGGGGTCGGGGCCGAGCGCCGCCTGAGCGTGCGGGAGAACGGAGAGAGCGAAGAGTGCGAACAGGATGCGAAGCATAAAGTACGTTCCCCAAAATGAAAAAGCGCACGGCGTACCGTGCGCTTTCATTATCCGACAAACCGGTCAGTTCGGCGAATGCGTTTCCACCTGTTGCAGCGGTTCGTTGCTCTCGATGGTGTAGATCTCGCGCGGACGCTGACGACGGCGCGGAGCATGTTCGCGGCTCTCCGGCACGGGAGCCACGCTGGCAGCCTTGTTCGGATCGGTTTCGATCATGGTCAGGCCGGTGCTGCTCAAATCGACCGGTGCCGCGGCGGGTGCAGGCGCTTGAACCTGCGGCGCAACCGGCACGGCTTGAACTGCCGGTGCTGCTTGCGTCGGATAACACACCACTTCGGTCGGCTTGGCCTTCTTCATCGAATCCGGATAAGCGACATACTCGGTCGGTTTCGCACGAGCGGGAGTTGCGGCAGCGGCCTCGCTGACCATCTGCGCCGCTGCTGGTGCGCCTTCCATTACTGCGACGTTCTCGCCAGATGGAGCGGCACCTTGCTGTTCACGGCGCTCGCGCTCGCGACGGCCGCCGCGGCGACCGCGCTTGCGGCCTTCGCGATTGCCGTTGCCTTCCTCGCCTTGCTCCCCGGCAACGGCCGGCTTCTGCGTTTCCAGTGCCGGCTTGTCGGTGCTGGCCGGACGCGGCTGGCGCGGCTGCTGCGGCTGACGTTCGGGGCGATTCTCTTGCTGTTCCTTCTTCTCGGCGCGCGGTGCTTCCTCGCGCTCGCGGCGTTGTTGCTTGCCGCCTTCACCGCGTTCACCACGCTCGCGGCGTTGCTGCTTGCCGCCTTCACCGCGTTCGCCACGTTCCCCGCGCTCCGCGCGTTCGCCGCGTTCGCGACGTTGCTGGCGACCGCCCTTGGCGGGAGCGGCTGGTTTGGCAGGCTCGCTTTCCGCGGTTAGCGATTTGAACCAGCCAATGATGCCGTCAAGCAGAGAAGGTTTCTTTTCCACCTTCACTTCGTGTTTCGGAGCGGGCTGCGCCGGCGTGATGCCCTTTACTGCTGCTTGCGGACGCTGCGCCTTGGCTTCCTGCGCGGTCTTCGTTTCAGCCTTGGATTCCTCGGGCTTTTCGACCAGTTTGTAGCTGGCTTGCAGATGCTCGGAAGTGATGTCGTCCTGGCGCAGACGGGTGACGCTGTAATGCGGCGTCTCCAGATGCGGGTTGGGGATGAGCGTGATGCCGATCTTGAAGCGCGATTCGATGCGGTGGATGTCGGCACGCTTCTCGTTGAGCAGGAAGGTGGCGACGTCCACCGGCACTTGCGCGTGGATGGCGGCGCTGCTGTCCTTCATCGCCTCTTCCTGGATGATGCGCAGGATGTTCAAAGCGGAAGACTCGGTGCCGCGGATATGGCCGATGCCGTTGCAGCGCGGGCAGGTGGTGGTGGCGCCTTCCTCCAGGCTCGGCGCCAGACGCTGGCGCGACAGTTCCAGCAAGCCGAAGCGCGAGATCTTGGCGGTCTGGATGCGCGCGCGGTCGAAGCGCAAGGCGTCGCGCAGGCGGTTCTCCACGTCGCGCTGGTTCTTGCTCGATTCCATGTCGATGAAGTCGATGACGATCAGGCCGCCCAGGTCGCGCAGACGCAACTGGCGGGCGATCTCGTCGGCCGCTTCCAGGTTGGTGTTGTAGGCGGTGGTCTCGATGTCGCCGCCGCGGGTGGAGCGCGCGGAGTTGATGTCGATGGCGGTGAGCGCTTCGGTGTGGTCGATCACGATGGCGCCGCCGGAAGGCAGGTTCACCTGGCGGGCATGGGCCGATTCGATCTGGTGTTCGATCTGGAAACGCGAGAACAGCGGCACATCGTCGTGATAGCGCTTGATGCGGTTCACGTTGTCCGGCATCACCGTGCCCATGAAGGCTTGCGCTTGCTGGAAGATATCGTCGGTGTCGATCAGGATCTCGCCGATTTCGGGATTGAAGTAGTCGCGGATGGCGCGCACCACCAGGCTGCTTTCCAGGTAGATCAGGGACGGGGCTTTTTCAGACTGGGCGGCGCCTTCGATGGCGTCCCACAATTGCTTGAGGTAGTTCAGGTCCCACTGCAGTTCTTCGAGGTTGCGGCCGATGCCGGCGGTGCGGGCGATGATGCTCATGCCATTCGGCACTTCCATCTGCGCCAGCACGTCGCGCAATTCGTTGCGGTCTTCGCCTTCGATGCGGCGCGATACGCCGCCGCCGTTCGGGTTGTTCGGCATCAGCACGATGTAGCGGCCGGCCAGGCTGATGTAGGTGGTCAGCGCCGCGCCCTTGTTGCCGCGCTCGTCCTTTTCCACCTGAACCAGCAGTTCCTGGCCTTCCTTCAGCGCTTCCTTGACGGAGGGGCGGTTGCCCGCGCCGGGTTGGTAGTACTGCGGGGAGACTTCCTTGAAGGGGAGGAAACCGTGGCGGGTGCCGCCGTATTCGACGAAGCAGGCTTCGAGGCTGGGCTCGATGCGGGTGATGATGGCCTTGTAGATGTTGCTCTTGCGTTGCTCTTTACCGGCGGTTTCAATGTCGAGGTCGACGAGTTTCTGACCGTCCACAATGGCGACGCGGAGTTCTTCCGGCTGCGTCGCATTGAATAACATGCGTTTCATATTTTTCTCCCGCGCTCTGACACGGGCAGGACAAAGCTACGCGCCGCTTAGCGCGCGAGAACGAGGGTCGTGCAAACTTTCAGTGAGTTGTGATGACGACTATGGTTCAAGTTCTTATTCTCGTTGTTTAGCTTGTCTGTATCTGTATGCCGCCAATTATTCCTATGGGGCAGCACACCAAAATCTATCTGCTTCGTGCTTAGAGCGCGCAAATCAATTACCATCACTGCTTGTCTCCGGTGAGTGAGATTAACCGGGCGGGGCTGCTTCTTCGTAGGCGGCTTGATTGCCGGCCTTGGGTTGGACGGGGAAAATGAACATCCCGTTTTACGAAGGCGCACACGCGAGGCGCGAAGTATATTCAAAATGAATGGTTTAAGCAAAGAATCTGTCAGTTGGCTGGAAATCGACGAAAACAGCGCCGGGCAGCGCATCGATAACTTCCTGTTCCGCCACCTGAAGGGCGTGCCCAAGAGTCACGTCTACCGCATCCTGCGCGGGGAGGTGCGGGTCAACAAGAAACGGGTGGACCAGACCTATCGCCTGCAATTGGGCGATATCCTGCGCATTCCGCCCATCCGCGTGGCCGAAAAGCCGGAGAGCGAATACGTCCCGGCGACCGAATTCCCTATTCTGTATGAGGATGATGCGCTGCTCGCCATCAACAAGCCGGCCGGAACGGCGGTGCATGGCGGCAGCGGGGTGAGTTTCGGCGTCATCGAGCAGCTGCGCAGTGCGCGTCCGCAGGCCAAGTTCCTGGAACTGGTGCACCGGCTCGACCGCGAGACCTCCGGCGTGCTGCTGGTGGCGAAGAAGCGCTCCGCGCTGACCGGGCTGCACGAGATCATGCGCGAGGGCAACAGCGACAAGCGCTATTTCACCCTGGTGCTGGGGCAGTGGAAGAACGCCAAACAGCACGTGAAGCTGCCGCTGCACAAGTTCGACACGCCGCAGGGCGAGAAACGCGTGATGGTGCGCGAAGACGGGCAGGCTTCGCACACCATCTTCACGCTGCAGAAGAGCTGGCCGGAATTCACGCTGCTCGAAGCGCAGCTCAAGACCGGGCGCACCCACCAGATCCGCGTGCACCTTTCCCATCTCGGCTTCCCCATCGCGGGCGACGACAAATACGGCGACTTTGCGCGTAACAAGGAACTGGCGAAGCGCGGACTTAAGCGCATGTTCCTGCACGCGCACTCGATCGCCTTCAACCATCCGCTGACCGGCGAGCCGCTGAGCATCAGCGCGCCGTTGCCGCCGGAATTGCAGAAGTTCATCGACAAGCTGGACGCAGCTGCTGCCTAAGTATTGAACAAGTCGGGCCGATAACTGGTTTACAGGCGGCCCGGTGCTGGTTGAATTGCCTTCAGGACTAGTGCGTCGCCGCCACAATCTATTCGAGGGCGGGGCGGATGAGCATGTCGATATAGAAGCCTGAACGTTCTCCCGAAAAGATATAGGCCGAATGGCATATTGACCCTGAGGTGAGGGCGGGGTAGCGTGCGCGCTCAGATTTGTGCGAGGAAGCCTGCGATGTTCCGTGTGACATTTTCAAATGAGAAGCTGCCCCCTTTGATCCTGATGCCATCCGTCATCCAAAGGGGATTCTGGGGCGCCGTTCTCGCAATATCGATGGCTGGTTGCGGTGGTAGCGGTGGTGGGGTGGCGCGTGGAAATGGCGTGGTGCTCCCTCAACCGCTCAACCCGGTCGTCAGGGTGTATTCCGCTCAGGAAGTCAGGTTGTCATGGGTAGATAATTCAGCCAATGAAGACGGCTTTGTTATCGAAAAAAGTCTGGACAATATCGCCTTCACGGAAGTCGGCAGGGTCGGAAGAAATGCCGTGACCTTTTCTGATATGTCAACGGCCAATAACCAGACGCTCTATTATCGAGTAGCTGCCTACCAAGGCACATATTTGTCAGCCTATTCGGATACGGTGCATGCGTTTCATTATTTTTTCGATGCCTGCGTATCCAGTCCGGTCATCCAGAACACATCAATTGGCAAGCTGTATCCACTGACCATCAGCGGGTTGAATTATTCCTCTGATCATTACAGCTCGGTGACCGACACGAATTCATCGTTTGGTTTCGATGCCAATGCAAACACACGTTTTTCGATTGGCTACATACCGATTGCCAACATTTCCGCCAAGGCTTTCACCAGTACAAATGACCTCGTTGCGGGCATCACTCTGGGTATAAGCAGCGCAGCCAATGCTGAAATGAACATTCTCAGATTGTTACTGGCGTTTGATAGCGATGCCAACAGCACCAACGGCATCCAGCTTCCATGCAATCTGAGTACGGCAAGCGGGGAAATAGATTTCACCCTGAACGAGACTGAATTTGCCAATCAGGCAGATGTTATCCGTTTATTAAATGGCAATGCGCTTCCCACACAGGCTCAGGCTTTATTACAATTTCAAAATGCCAGAAGCAGATACTATTCAGGTAATTACAGGGTTTTTTACTCCCATTATTTATCAGGTATGTTTCCTGTGGCATCAGGCCATATCGATTTTACAATTAATGTGGATGGGACTGTGACGGTGACAGCACTTGTGGATAGCACCTCCAGCAGCAATCTGACTACCGCAAGCTTTTTGCCGGATAGCACTCAGAACCTGTATTTCAGAGCATCAAGATCCGATGTGTTGTATAGCGACCTGAGGATCCATGCCAATATTGAGCCTTCCTATGCCATGACCGGCCGGTTTGAATTGAATGGTCTTCTAAGCGTGAGTGGTGATACCAGTGGGGTTAGATTTTAGAAGCCAAGGCCCATGTTGATGGCTGTTATTCTTCCTGTTCTCGTATTCTTCCTGTTTTAGGGCATGGAGCCTGATAATTTCTTCGCCGCTTACGAAATTAAAGCAAATCAACAGGGTCGGCATCGCATTGATTTTTGCCCAGCCATGCCTTGCCAGCAACGCATTGATCTAGCCGTTCTTTCAGCGTCCCCAAAGCAACCTAGCGCTTGCGCGCCAGATAGATTGTCACTTCTTCCCTATCGTGATAAAGCTGCCTGGCTTCCAGCTGGTAACGGATGCCCTTGTTGTTGAGCGCCGTGCGCAGGCTGTCGAGCGCTTCCTTCAGGGCCGCGACGCGTTTTTTCATCGGCAGTTTGAGGTTGAAGATGGCGCGCTGGGTCATTCCGCCGACGAACCATTCGGTCATCAACGCGGCGACGCGCTGCGGTTGTTCCACCATGTCGCATACCAGCCAGTCCACCGGACGTTGCGGGCGGTAGCGGAAGCCGTCCTGACGCAGGTGTTTGATGTTGGGATGTCCCGCTGCCGCGCCCTTGAGCGGGCCGTTGTCCACTGCCGTCACCTTCAATCCGCGCTGCACCAGTTGCCAGGTCCAGCCGCCGGGCGCAGCGCCCAGATCCACTGCTGTCATGCCCGGTTTCAGCCATAGTGCCTGTTCCTTCTTGTCAAGGAACACTTCGAAGGCTTCCGCGAGCTTGAGGTAGGACCGGCTGGGCGCATCGCTCGCCATGCTCACGCGCTGGATGCCGTTGAGGGCGGAGGTGCTGTTGTGCGGATCGCTGGTGGCGATCATCGCGCGATGATCGTCGGGGAAGAAGATGTGCAGGCGCGGCAGGGTCGGGTCATCAATCAGGCGCGAGTCATTGCGTAACGCCTCTTCCAGCAGTGGCTGGAAGCGCTTGGTGAAGCCGGAGAGGGTCTTGCCTTCGTTGGTGTCGGGCACTTCCAGATACAGCGCACCGAACTTTTCGGGAGGCGCGGGCAGCGCGGCCAGCAAGGGGCTTAGGCGGTCGCGTTCCGGCAGGTCGTTCACTTCGCCGTGCAGGGTGAGCAACTGGCGCGCGAAGGTGAGTTGCTTGTAAGCCAGCTTCGGTTTGCCTTGCAGCACGACGAAGCCGCTGTCGGCGGTCGTCTCGACGGGTTTGGCCTGGGTCTCTTCCACGCAGTCGCGTTCGAAACCGGGGCGGCAGTAGACGAGCCAGGAGGGTAGAGTTTTATCCATCAGTCGTAGGGGTGCAAGCGCGGTAAGTGGATGTGCCAGCGGATCGCCGCCAGACGGATGACAACCGTAACGATCATCGCGGAGATCAGAGCCAGATTGTGCGCCATGCCCATGCCCATCCAACGCGATGAGCAGCAGTGCCCCGATCAGTGAGGCTGTGGCATAAATGTCGGTACGGAAGATCAGCGGCACTTCATTGCACAGGATGTCGCGGATGACGCCGCCGAACACGGCGGTGATGACGCCCATCAGGGCGGCGATGAACCAGTGCACATGCAGGCCCAATGCGACACTGGTGCCGATCACGGTGAACAGGGCAAGGCCGACTGCATCCGGCAACAGGAAGAAATTCTTGGGGAGCGCCAGTTTGCGGCCCAGAAAAAACGTAAATACGGCAGCAGTGATGCCCACTACCACATAGATCGGGTCATGCACCCAGTACACCGGCAGCCGACCGAGCAGGAGGTCGCGCACCGTGCCGCCGCCGATGCCCGCAATGACGGCGATGACCGCCACGCCGAACAGGTCGAGCTCGCGGCGATGCGCCTCCAGCGTGGCGGTGATGGCGCATACGGCAACGGCGCACAGGTCCAGAAGATAAATGAGGCTCATGCTCGATCCAACGTAACGGGCGCGCATTATACGGGGTGGCGGGGCGGTCAGTGGTAGAATCCGCGCCTGTTTTCTTGTGGTGGTATGAATGACAAAACGTTACGATTTGATCGTGTTCGACTGGGACGGCACGGTGATGGATTCCACGGCGATCATTGCGGCTTCGATCCAGTCGGCATGCCGCGATCTGGAGTTGCCGGTGCCGGACGACGAAACGGCACGCCACGTGATCGGTCTGGGGCTGATGCAGGCTTTGCGCCATGCGGTTCCCGATGCGCCGGAAGCGATGTATGAGCCGCTGGTGGCGCGCTATCGCCATCATTTCCATTCGCAGAATGAATCGATCCCGCTGTTCGACCAGGCGCGCGAAACCATCGTCGAACTGCATGACGCCGGCTACCGGCTCGCGGTGGCGACGGGCAAGAACCGCAACGGTCTGGACCATGCCCTGCAAACCACCGGGATGGGAGAGTATTTCCACGCCACACGCACGGCCGACAGGACGTTCTCCAAGCCGCATCCGGCGATGCTGCTGGAGATCATGGACGAACTGGATGTGGCGCCGGAACGTACCTTGATGATCGGCGATACCACCCACGATCTGCAGATGGCGATCAACGCCGGGGTGGCTGCGGTGGGCGTGACGCACGGTGCGCATCCCGAGGACCAGTTGCGCGAATTGGAGCCGCTTGCCTTGCTGGACAATTTCGCCGAACTGCGCGCGTGGTTCCGGGCCAACGCGTAACAAATGAACGAAGGAGTGAACATGACGGATCAGAACGGGAACTGGGAACGCGGCGTGCTGGAAAAGCTGGCGATGTCGGCCATTCAGGAGCAGCGTCGCGCGCGGCAGTGGAGCATCTTCTTCAAGGTGCTCACCTTCGGCTATCTGTTCATACTGCTGTTCATGTTCATCGGAGTGTTCGATGGCAAGAAGGACGGCCTGTCCGGCAAAAAACACGCGGCGCTGGTCGATCTGGGCGGCGTTATCTCCGCTGGAAGCAATGCGAGTGCCGACAATCTCATCGGCAGCCTGCAGGATGCATTCGGCGACAAGAACACGGCGGGCGTCATCCTGCGCATCAACAGCCCCGGCGGCAGTCCCGTGCAGGCCGGGCTGGTGAACGACGAGATCCGTCGCCTGCGCGCCAAGTATCCGGCTATCCCCCTGTATGTGGTGGTCGAGGACATGTGCGCTTCCGGCGGCTATTACATCGCCGCTGCAGCGGACAGGATCTACGTCAACAAGGCCAGCATCGTCGGCTCCATCGGCGTGCTGATGGATGGCTTCGGCTTCACCGGCACCATGCAGAAACTGGGCGTGGAGCGCCGCCTGATGACTGCAGGCGACAACAAGGGCTTCATGGATCCCTTCTCGCCGCGCAATCCCAAACATGAGGCATTCACCAAAGGCCTGCTGGCTGATATCCATCAGCAGTTCATCGACGTGGTGCGGCAGGGGCGCGGCAAACGCCTGAAGGAAACGCCGGAGATGTTCAGCGGCTTGTTCTGGACGGGCGACAAGGCCATACAGATGGGGTTGGCGGACGAGATCGGCAGCGTCGAGAGCGTGGCGCGCGATGTCATCAAATCCGATGAGGTCGTCGATTTCACCGCGAAGGAAAACATCGCAGATCGTCTGGCGAAAAAACTCGGCGCCGGTGTGGCGAGCGCGTTTCCCGGATTCGGTGCGCAGGCCGGTGGCGTGACCTTACGTTAGTTCGGAGTTGTAGGTCGGGTTTCAACCCGACAAGTCGCGTCGGGTTGAAACCCGACCTACAAAGGATCGTGTAACTCGCTCATCAACAGATCGAGTTGCGTGATCGGCGGCAGGCATTGCGTGCCGCGACACAGCCACGCGGTTGTGGCGGTCGCACGCGGTTTGTCCAAAGGCGGCGGCAGTCCCGTTTCATCGCCGTGCAAAACGATAGTCATCAATCCCGGCAGATATTTCTTCGCTACAGCCGCCTGCCAGGCGGCTGTTTCTTTTTCTGCACCGCATAGCACCAACACCGGGGGCGGTTGCAGCAGTTCATCCAATGCCGTGCACAGGCTGCTGAACTGGCTGGCGGCCTTCTGCATCGCCGGGAAGAACAGCTTCAGGCAGCGTTCTGCCGCTTCCGCGTAACGTGCGTCACCGGTCAAGGCGGCCAGTCGCAACAAGGCTTGCGCGGCGATGCCGTTGCCGGAAGGCGTGGCGTTGTCATGCCCGATCTTGTTGCGCTGGATGAGCGCTTCGTGGTCGTGGCTGGTGAAGAAGAAGCCGCCGTTCTGGGTGTCCTCGAAACGCGCCAGCAAGGCATCGGCGAGCTGCACGGCGAAATGCAGGTCGTCGCTGCGAAACTCGTTTGCAGCAATTCCAGTGCCGCATCCAACAGGAAGGCATGATCATCCAGATAGGCGTTCAGGTGCGTCTTGCCGTCCTTGTGCGTCGCGAGCAGCTTGCCGTCCTGCCACAAGGTGTCGCGCACGAAATCCATCGCCCGCCGCGCCGAACGCAGCCAGTCGTCGCGCTGAAACACGCGCGCCGCTTTGGCCATGCCCGCAATCATCAGGCCGTTCCAACTGCCGAGTATCTTCTCGTCGCGGCCGGGGCGCGTGCGCTGTTCACGCCTCGTAAACAACTTTGCCTGTGCCGATGCAAGCCGCGCAGAAGCTTCTTCTTTGCTGAGCTGTGCTTTTTGCGCGACCTCGTTCAGAGAGTGCGCCACGCGCAGGTTCCAGGCGTGGCCTTCGAAATTGGGCGCATCATCCAGTCCATAGTAGGGTGCGACCACTGCATATTCTTCTGCGCTCAACAGCGCTCGCACTTCGTCGCGCTGCCACACGTAGAACTTGCCTTCCTCATGCTCCGAGTCGGCATCCAGCGAGGCGTAGTAGCCGCGTCCAATGTTGGTTTCGCGCAGCGAATCGTTCGCTCCCTCGCCCGCTTGCGGGAGATAACCAGCGACTTGCCCGCTTGCGGGCTTAGTCGAATGGCTAGTAGTTCCATCAGGGTTGGGGTGAGGGGAATGGGCTTGCCCATTCGGCGACTGCATCTCTCGCAACACCCAGCCGGCCGTCTGCTCGACCACGCGCGCGAACAGCGGGTCGCCGCTGGAGAGCCACGCGTCGCAATGCAGGCCGAGCTGCTGGCCGTTGTCGTACAGCATCTTCTCGAAATGCGGGATGTCCCAGCGTTCATCCACGCTGTAGCGGCAGAAGCCGCCGCCGAGCTGGTCGTAAATGCCGCCCAATGCCATCTGCTGCAGGGTGAACAGGGCGACGTAGCGGATGTGTGTGTCCTGCTGCGCATGAGCCTGGCGCAGCAGCAGATCCAGTTCGGCCGGATGCAGGAATTTGGGCGCGCCGCCGAAGCCGCCATAGGTGCTGTCGAAGTCCCGGTCGAGCTGTTGCACGGCCGTTTTGACCGGCTCCGCATCGAGTTCGATATCCTTCGCGCTTTTTTCCGGTTGCCAGGCGGCAAGGGCGGCGATGAGTTGCTGGCCCTGAGCTGCGAGTTCGCTGTGATCGTTTTTGTACGCTTCGGCGATACGCAGCAGGAGTTCCGGAAAGCCGGGCAGGCCGTAGCGCGCCTGCTTGGGAAAGTAGGTGCCGCTGTAGAACGGCGTGCCGTCCGGCGCAAGGAACAGATTCAGCGGCCAGCCGCCGCTACGCCGGGTGAGCAGGTAATGCGCGTTCTGGTAGATCTGGTCGAGGTCGGGGCGTTCCTCGCGGTCCACCTTGATGTTGACGAAGTGCTCGTTCATCACCGCCGCGACGGCTTCGTCCTCGAACGATTCATGCGCCATCACGTGGCACCAGTGGCAGGCGGAATAACCGATGGACAGCAGGATGGGTTTGTCCTGCTCGCGCGCAAGTCGCAGGGACTCGTCGCTCCACGGATACCAGTCCACCGGGTTGTCTGCATGTTGCAGCAGGTAGGGGCTGGTCTCGTTGGCGAGGTGGTTAGGCATCAGCGTAGCAGCTGCAGAAGGGGGGGCAGGATGTTGCGCATGACCGTCGGCTGCGCTTCGGCGTTGGGATGCAGGTTGTCGGGCTGGAATTGTTCCGGCGCAACGCCTTCGAGCATGAACGGTACCAGCGTCGACGTTGTGCCGTTTCGCCAGCTTGGGATACATCGCACGGAAGCGCCTGGTGTAATCCCGTCCGTAGTTCGGCGGCATCTGGATGCCAAGCAACAGGACTTTGGCTCCGGAATTGCGCGACTGCCTGACGATCTTGTCCAGATTCTTTTCGATTCCCGCGACGGCCGTTCCGCGCAGCCCGTCGTTCGCTCCCAGTTCGATGATGACCACCTCCGGCTGGTGCTGCTGCAGCGCCTTGCCGATGCGGCGCAACCCGCCCGCAGCAGTCTCGCCGCTGATGCTGGCGTTTATTACCTCGAACCGGGGGTGGCTTTGCCGCAGTTCCTTCTGCAACAGGCTCACCCACGATGCATCGCGTGCGATCCCGTATCCGGCGGACAGGCTGTCGCCGAACACCAGGATGTTTCTGGCCGCCTGCGCGGGGAAGGAAAGCGCGAGTGCCGCAACCAGCCAGATGAATCTCGGGAATGGGTTGTTCATGGTCTCGATTGTGCAAGCATGGGGTCCCGGCGGCAAGTGTCATGCGACGCTCCCTTATCGAGCGCAATGCCCCACATTTCGACGTGGCGGCCCGCTTTTGATCCCGAATCCTGCCATTGAGTTGGCGCGCCGCTTCGGTTACAATGCGCGCCCTGTTTATCCGGCAACCGCCGAATAATCAGTAATTCACACACTCGTTCATGTTGGGGTGTCCTTCTAGGTAAGGATCAGGCTGACGGGTGGAAGAACTTAACCCTTAACGATTGGAGCAATCAAATGGCAGTAACTATGCGTCAAATGCTGGAGGCGGGTGTCCATTTCGGTCACCAGACCCGTTTCTGGAATCCCAAGATGGCCCCCTATATCTTCGGTCATCGCAACAAGATTCATATCGTCAACCTGGAAAAGACCGTCGTGATGTTCAACGACGCGCTGAAGGAAGTGCGCAAGATCGCAGCGAAGAAGGGCACTATCCTGTTCGTGGCGACCAAGCGTCAGGCGCGCGAGATCATCCGCGAAGAAGCGATCCGCGCCGGTTCTCCCTTCGTTGACCACCGCTGGTTGGGCGGCATGCTGACCAACTTCAAGACCGTGCAGACATCGATCAAGCGCCTGAAAGAGCTGGAAGCGATGATCGCGGACGGCAGCATCGAGAAGGTGTCCAAGAAGGAAGGCCTGATGTTCCGTCGCGAGCTGGAAAAGCTTGAGCGCAGCCTGGGCGGCATCAAGGACCTGCAGGGTCTGCCTTCCGCCATCTTCGTGATCGACGTCGGCTACCAGAAGGGTACCGTCACCGAAGCGCAGAAGCTGGGCATCCCGGTCATCGGCGTGGTCGATACCAACCACAGCCCGCTGGGCGTTGATTTCGTGATCCCCGGCAACGACGACTCCAGCCAGGCGATTCGCCTGTATGCGCGCGGCGTGGCCGATGCGATCCTGGAAGGCCGCGAGCAAGCGCTGAACGACCTGACTGAACAAGTCGCGGAAAAAGCGTAAGCTGCCTTCCCGCAACGAGGGGGCGTAAGCCCCCTTTTTTGTAACCAGATTTCAAGTTGAGATTAATTTTAGGAGTGTGAAATGGCAGAGATCACCGCAGGTATGGTGAAAGAACTGCGCGAGGCAACTGGCCTCGGCATGATGGAATGCAAAAAGGCGCTGGTGGAAACCAACGGCGACGCGAAAGCGGCGGAAGAATTGCTGCGCATCAAGAGCGGCGCGAAGGCCAGCAAGGCCGCAACCCGCGTGACCGCAGAGGGCGTGGTCGGCGCGTATCTGGCGGCTGACGGCAAGATCGGCGCGGTCGCAGAAATCAACTGCGAAACCGATTTCGTGGCCAAGAACGACGACTTCATGGCCTTCGCCAAGAACGTGGCGGAAACCGTGGCGCAAAAAGCGCCGGCCAGCGTGGAAGCATTGCTGGAACTGCCGATTGCCAATGGCTCGGCTTCTGTTGAAGAAACACGCAAAGCGCTGGTGATGAAGCTGGGTGAGAACCTCACTGTGCGCCGTTTCGAGCGCTACGCAACCACCGACGGCAAGCTGGCAACCTACCTGCACGGCAGCCGCATCGGCGTGATGGTGAATTTCAAAGGCGGCGACGAAGCCTTGGGCAAAGACCTGGCGATGCACATCGCCGCGAGCAAGCCGAAGTCGGTCGACGCCTCCGGCGTGAATCCGGAAGACATCGCCACCGAGCGCCGTATCGCGATCGAGAAGGCCAAGGAATCCGGCAAGCCGGAAGCGATGCTGGAAAAGATCGCCGAAGGTACGGTGCAGAAGTTCCTCAAGGAAGTCACGCTGCTGGGCCAGGTGTTCGTCAAGGCCGAAGACGGCAAGCAGACCATCGAGCAATTGCTGAAGAGCAAGGGCGCTTCGGTGACTGCCTTCCAGATGTTCGTGGTCGGCGAAGGCATCGAGAAGAAAGTGGAAGACTACGCTGCTGAAGTCGCTGCTGCGGCCGCTGCTGCCAAGAAGTAAACGAAAGGAAGCCATGACCGCACCCGCCTACAAACGCATCCTGCTCAAACTCTCCGGCGAAGCCCTGATGGGCGACGACAGCTACGGCATCAACCGTGCGGTCGTCGAGCGCATCGTGGCCGAGATCAAGGAAGTGTGCGGGCTGGGGGTGGAAGTGGCGATGGTGATCGGCGGTGGCAACATCTTCCGCGGCATGGCGCCTGCCGCCGCGGGAATGGACAGGGCCACCGCCGATTACATGGGCATGCTGGCCACGGTGATGAACTCGATGGCGCTGCAGGATGCGATGAAGCACGCGGGCCTGGAGTGCCGCGTGCAGTCCGCGTTGAGTCTGGAGCAGGTGGCCGAGCCGTTCATACGCGGCAAGGCTTTGCGTTATCTGGAAGACGGCAAGGTGGTGATCTTCGCGGCGGGCATCGGCAGCCCGTTCTTCACCACCGACACCGCCGCCGCGTTGCGCGGCGTGGAAATGAATGCCGAGGTCGTCATCAAGGCGACCAAGGTGGACGGCGTGTATACCGCCGATCCGAAGAAGGACCCGAAAGCCACGCGTTACCAGAAGGTAAGCTTCGACGAAGCGATCAACAAGGACCTGAAGGTGATGGATTCGACCGCGCTGACGCTGTGCCGCGACCAGAAGCTGCCCATCATCGTGTTCAGCATCTTCAAGGAAGGTGCGTTGAAGCGCGTGGTGATGGGGCAGGACGAAGGAACACTCGTACATTGTGCTTGAGTGAAGCATCCGTGACGGAGAACAACGATGATCGCTGACATCAAAAAGAACGTAGAGCAAAAGATGAGCAAGTCGCTGGAAGCGCTGAAGGTGGACTTGGGCAAGATCCGCACCGGACGCGCGCACACCGGCATCCTGGACCATGTGATGGTGGACTACTACGGCAGTCCGACCGCGGTGAACCAGGTGGCGAACGTGACGCTGACGGACGCACGCACCATCGGTGTGCAGCCGTATGAAAAGAACATGATCGGCCCCATCGAAAAAGCGATTCGCGATTCCGACCTGGGGCTGAACCCGGCCACCAACGGCGATCTGATCCGTGTGCCGATGCCGATGCTGACCGAAGAGCGCCGCCGCGACCTGATCAAGGTGGTCAAGAGCGAAGGTGAAGACGCCAAAGTCGCCGTGCGCAACATCCGTCGCGAAGCCAACGAACAGCTGAAGAAGCTGCTCAAGGACAAGGCCGTCGGCGAAGACGAAGAGCGTCGCGCGCAGGACGACGTGCAGAAACTCACCGACCGCTTCGTCGCCGAGATCGACAAGGCGCTGCAGGCCAAAGAAGTTGACTTGATGGCAGTCTAACGGGCATAGCAAGCAGCCTATATGACGAAACT
This sequence comes from uncultured beta proteobacterium, assembly GCA_963797045.1. Taxonomy (GTDB): domain Bacteria; phylum Pseudomonadota; class Gammaproteobacteria; order Burkholderiales; family Gallionellaceae; genus Sideroxyarcus. The sequence goes on from CAWCNZ010000014.1 coordinate 30,689, forward strand.
TGCCATGCCCGTCCCCTCTCCTCAATCCTCTCCCGCAAGCGGGCGAGGAAGCGATCGAATCGCTACGCGAGTGTTGCGTTAAACCGAGCCATCGAAAATGGCGCTGCCTTTCTTCAGTTCCACCCGCAGCATTCCCGAGGCCACTGCTGTCCCGCGTCACATCGCCATCATCATGGACGGCAATGGGCGCTGGGCGAAGCAGCGTTTCATGCCGCGCGTCATGGGGCATCAGCGCGGGGTGGAGACGGTGCGCGAGATGGTCAAGGCTTGCCGCCAGATGGGCGTGGAATACCTGACGCTGTTCGCTTTCAGCAGCGAGAACTGGCGTCGCCCAGCCGATGAGGTCTCCTTCCTCATGCAGTTGTTCCTCAAGATGCTGGAGCGCGAAGTCGGCAGGCTGCACGAGAACAACATCCGTCTCAAGATCATCGGCGACCGCAGCCGCTTCGATGCACAACTCGTGCGTTACATCGAAGAGGCAGAACAGCTCACCGCCAACAACACCAGCCTGACGCTGACCATCGCCGCCAATTACGGCGGGCGCTGGGACATCATGCAGGCGATGCATGCCCTGAGTCAGGCGCATCCAGACCGGGCAGCCGCGTTCGGCGAAGAGGAACTCACCCCTTATCTTTCCATGCACTATGCACCGGAGCCGGACCTGTTCATCCGCACCGGCGGCGAGCAGCGCATCAGCAATTTCCTGCTGTGGCAACTGGCGTATACCGAGCTGTATTTCACCGACACGCTGTGGCCTGCGTTCGACCGCGCGGCGCTGGAAGCGGCGATCCAGTCTTACCGGAAACGCGAACGCCGTTTCGGCAGGACCAGCGAGCAATTAAAGGGCGATCAAGCACCGACGGCAAATCCGGAAAATCCCCGAATTGGAGAGCAGCCATATGCTTAAGCAGCGCATCATCACCGCAAGCATATTGTTCGTCCTTTTCCTCGCCGCACTGTTCGGCTTGCCCACATGGGGCTGGCAGGCTGTGGTGCTGGCAGTGATGTGGCAGGGCGCGGTGGAGTGGGCGAAGCTGTCCGGCCTGGGCGGGCGCGCCGCCACAACCTATTGGTCCCTGACCCTGGCGATGATGGCAGGCATGGTGTGGTTCGATGCCAGCTTTGCAGTGGAACAGCAGACCTGGTTGCATCTGGCCTGGTACATCCCCGCGGTACTGTTGTGGATCTTTGTGGTTCCTGCCTGGATGATCGCGGGCTGGCGCCCGCAGAATCCCTGGCTGATGGGCGTGGTCGGCTGGGTGGTGCTGTTGCCGACCGGGCTGGCGATGCTGGATCTGCGCGCCTACAGCCCGTGGCTGTTGCTGTTCGTGATGACGGTGGTGATGGTTGCCGACATCTCGGCCTATTTTGCCGGCAAGCGCTTCGGCAAGAACAAACTGGCGCCAGAAATCAGCCCGGGCAAGACCTGGGAAGGCGTATTCGGTGCGATGTTTGGCGTGACATTGTTTGTGATCGTCGTGGGCTGGGCGAGCGGGCTGTACAAACATTATCCGGTGTTTCCGGGTATCGTCGTCGCCGGAGTGTGGTGGGTGGGATTGGCGGTGATCGGCGACCTGTTCGAGTCGGCCGTGAAGCGCCAGGCCGGGGTCAAGGACAGCGGTGCGTTATTGCCCGGACACGGCGGCCTGCTGGACCGCATCGATGCGCTGACTTCCACTTTGCCTTTCGCGGCGCATCGCGCTCATTCTGCAAAGGCTGGAATGAGCAAACTTACCCGTCTCACCGTACTCGGCTCCACCGGCAGCATCGGCAAAAGCACGCTGGACGTCGTTGCGCGCCATCCCGACAAATACCGCATCATCGCGCTCACCGCGCAGCAACAGGACGAGTTGCTGTTCGAACAATGCCAGCGTTTCCAGCCGCGCTTTGCGGTGCTGCTGGATGAAGCGGCCAGCGAACGTCTCGCCAAGCGCATCGCCGCTGCGGGGCTGGAGGTCGAAGTGCTGTGCGGCGCAGCCGCGCTGGAGCGCGTGTCGACCCTGCCCGAAGTGGACGCGGTGATGGCCGCCATCGTCGGTGCGGCAGGCATGCCGCCCACCCTGGCCGCAGCCAATGCCGGAAAAAAGATATTGCTGGCGAACAAGGAGACGCTGGTGCTGGCCGGCCATCTGTTCATGGAGGCCGTGCACCGCAGCGGCTCCGCCTTGCTTCCCATCGACAGCGAACACAACGCGATTTTCCAGTCGCTGCCGCGCGGCTATGGCGGTGAGATGAAAGCCAGCGGCGTCAGCAAGATACTGCTGACCGCGTCCGGCGGCCCGTTCCGCAACACGCCGCTGGAGCAGTTGCAGCATGTCACGCCGGAACAGGCTTGCGCGCATCCGAACTGGAGCATGGGGCGCAAGATCTCGGTCGACTCTGCCAGCATGATGAACAAGGGGCTGGAAGTGATCGAGGCGCACTGGCTGTTCAACGCACCTGCCGATGCTATCCAGGTGGTGGTGCATCCGCAAAGCGTGATCCATTCGCTGGTGCAGTATGTGGACGGCTCGGTGCTGGCACAACTCGGCAATCCCGATATGCGCACGCCCATCGCCTATGCACTGGCCTACCCGGAGCGTATCGAAGCGGGCGTGGCGCCGCTGGATCTGTTCCAAGGTGGCGAAACTCGATTTCGCCGCTCCCGATTTCGTCCGTTTCCCTTGTCTGGCCTTGGCCTATCAGGCATTGCGCGCAGGCGGCACGACTCCGGCATTGCTGAACGCCGCGAACGAAGTGGCGGTCGCCGCTTTCCTCGAGCGTCGCATCGCCTTCCTCGACATCCCGCGCCTGATCGAGGCGGTGCTGGGCGAAGTGCCGCGCGCTGAAGTGCATGCACTTCAGGACGTACTGGATGCGGATGCTGCTGCGCGCGCTAGTGCGCAGGAATGGATCGCACGATGACCACCTTGCTCGCGTTCGTCGTCGCCATCGTCGTGCTCGTGCTGTTCCACGAGTTGGGGCATTACATCGTCGCACGCTTGTGCGACGTGAAGGTGCTGCGTTTCTCCATCGGTTTCGGCAAGGTGATGTACGCCAGGCGTTTCGGCAACGGCGAGACGGAATGGGCGATTTCCGCCATCCCGCTGGGCGGCTACGTCAAGATGCTGGACGAGCACGAGGGCGAGGTGCCGCCAAAAGAGTTGGGGCGCGCCTTCAATCGCAAACCGGTGTTGCAGCGCATGGCCATCGTGGTGGCGGGGCCGGTCACGAACCTGCTGCTGGCGGTCGCCTTGTATTTCGCCCTGTTCATCCACGGCGTGCCGGGCATCAAGCCCGTGCTGGGCGAGGTTGCGGCGAATACGCCGGCGGCAGCAGCGGGGCTGCAAAGCAAGCAGACGATCGTCAGCATCGACGGGCAACCGACCCCGAGCTGGCAGGAAGTGCGTTGGGTATTGCTCGAACTGGTGCTGCAAAAGGAGGCGGCTGCATTCGAGCTGCGTACAGTGGAAGGAACAGCAGAATCTCGCGTGCTGGAGATGAGCAGCCTGACGCCTGCCGACCTGGACGGCGACTTCATGCACAAGCTCGGTCTGCACCCTTACCGGCCCCCGGTCTATCCCATCATCGGCAAGCTGGTGGCGGGCAGTGTGGCGGAACGCGCCGGGCTGAAAGCGAACGACCGCATCCTGCGCGCCAACGGTCGGGAACTTGCGCTGTGGGAAGACTGGGTGAACGTGGTGCGCAGCCACCCCGGCAAGGTGCTGGACATCGAACTCGAACGCGCCGGTTCAGTGATGAAAGTTGCCTTGACCCCGGAAGCCTATGACGAAGACGGCAAGACCGTTGGCCGTATTGGTGCTTCCGCCTTTATCGACAAGGCAGCATTCGAGGCGATGCTGATCGAGGTGCGCTATCCGCCGCAGGAGGCGTTGCCGGAAGCCTTGCGCAAGACTTGGGAGACTGCCGTCGTGAGCCTGAAGATGATGGGCAAGATGGTGGTGGGCGAGGTATCGCTGAAGAACCTCTCGGGCCCGATCACCATCGCCGATTATGCGGGGCAATCTGCGCAGCTCGGTCTGGGCGCGTATATCGGCTTCCTCGCGCTGATCAGCATCAGTCTCGGCGTGTTGAATCTGCTGCCCATCCCTTTATTGGATGGCGGGCATTTGCTGTATTATTCGGTTGAGTTGATCAAAGGCAGTCCGGTCTCGGAACGTCTGTGGGAGGCGGGGCAGAAAGCGGGCATCGCACTGTTGGTTACCATGATGGCTTTTGCGTTATATAACGACATCAGCCGCCTGATTTTGGGTTGAACACAATAATGGATCTTAAAAAACTGGCGGGTTTGCTTCCGCTGCTGTATGCCACATCCGTCTGGGCTGTCGAGCCGTTCGTCATCAAGGACATCCGCGTCGAAGGCATCCAGCGTACCGAGCCCGGTACGGTGTTCAGCTACTTGCCGGTCAAGGTTGGCGACAAGCTGGACGATGACCGTGCCACGGCGGCAGTGCACGCGCTGTTTGCGACCGGCTTCTTCAAGGATGTGGAGCTGAAGGCGGAGCAGGGCGTGCTGGTCGTGGTCGTGAAGGAGCGCCCGACCGTCGCCAGCGTCGAGATCGACGGCGTGAAGGACTTTCCCAAGCCGCAATTGCTGGACAACCTCAAGTACGTCGGTCTGGCGGAAGGTCGCATCTTCGACAAGTCCGCGCTGGAGAAATCCGAGAACGAACTCAAGCGCCAGTACATCGCTCGCGGCAAGTACGGCGTCGTGGTGAAAACGACCGTAAAGGACCTGGAGCGCAACCGCGTGGCGGTGAGCTTCAACGTCGAGGAAGGCGGCCCTTCCAAGATCCTGCGCATCAATATCGTGGGCAACCAGGCGTATGACGAAGAAGAATTGTTCGATGTCATCAAACTCACCACGCCCGGCTGGTTCACCTGGTTCAGCAAGAACGACCAGTATTCGAAGACGAAGCTGTCCGCCGACATGGAGAGCTTGCGCACGTTCTACATGAATGCCGGCTACATGGATTTCGCCATCGAATCGACGCAAGTGTCGATCTCGCCGGACAAGAAAGACATCTTCATTACCCTGAATATCTCCGAAGGCGCCAAATACACCGTCTCCGGCATCAAGCTGGCCGGTACGCAGGCCGTGCTCACGCACGACGAGATGCGCAAGATGATCGGTATCCAGCCCGGCGACGTGTTCTCGCGCGATGCGCTCACCGAATCCACGCGCAAGATCGGCGAACGACTGGGTGAAGACGGTTATACCTTCGCCAACGTGAATGCGATCCCGGAAGTGGACAAGGAGAAGCACCAGGTCGCCTTCACCTTCATGGTCGACCCCATGCATCGCGCCTACGTCAGGCGCATCAATATCTCGGGCAACGACAAGACCCGCGACGAGGTCATCCGCCGCGAATTTCGCCAGATGGAGGGCGCCTGGTTCTCCACCTCCAGGGTCAAGAAATCCAAGCAGCGCATCGACAGGCTGGGTTTCTTCGCGGATGTGAACCTCGATACGTCTTCGGTGCAAGGGACCAACGATCAGCTGGACGTGAACATCCGCGTCGCCGAGAAATCCACCGGCAACTTCCAGATCGGTGCGGGTTACGGCAGCGAGGGTCTGACGTTCAGCGGCGGCGTTACCCAGTCCAACCTGTTCGGCACGGGGAATTATCTTTCGACGCAGATCAATACCAGCAAGGTGAACCAGGTCTACTCGGTGTCCTATACCAATCCGTATTACACAGACGACGGCATTAGCCGGGGCTTCGACGTATACAAGCGCAAGACCAACACGACCAGCACCTCCACCAGCCAATTCTATTCAGATACGTGGGGCGGCGGGGTGAGGTTCGGCGTGCCGATCAACGACGACGAGACCTTCCAGTACGGACTGTCGACAGAGAAGACCACGATCACCCTGACCAGCAGCAGTTCGCAGCGCTACATCGACTACGTCAATACCTTCGGCGCAACGACCAGCAACGTGCTGGCTACCATAGGCTGGACGCGCGATACCCGCGACAGCGCCATCTTCACCACGGAGGGCACGGTGCAGCGTTCCTTCATCGAACTCGGGCTGCCGGTGTCTTCGCAGCGCTACTACAAGTGGACCTATCAGCACGAGTGGTTCTATCCGCTCAGCCGCAATACGACCCTGATGATGAACGGCGATATCGGTTTTGCCAATGGCTATGGCGACAAGCCGCTGCCGGTGTTCAAGAACTTCTACGCGGGTGGTGTCGGCTCGGTGCGCGGTTATGACAACTACTCGCTCGGACCCAGGGACAGTAGCAACCTTGCCATGGGCGGTACCAAGAAAGTAGTGGGCAATGTCGAGCTGTTATTCCCCATGCCGGGAATGGACAAGGATAAGTCATTGCGTCTGGGGGCCTTCCTGGATGGCGGCGCGGTGTTCGGCCTCACCGGAGATGTTCCGGGTTCGACCGGAATGCGCTATTCTACCGGCTTGGGACTGACTTGGTTCTCCCCGGCGGGGCCGATCAGGCTGAGTTGGGCCAAGCCTCTGAACAAACAAGCGCAAGACAAGATCCAGAACATACAGTTCACGCTCGGCACGATGTTCTGATCTTTCCAAGGAGCATGAAATGAAGACGTTACTTTATGCTGGTCTGATCTTCTTCGCCTGCGTGGCACAAGCCGGTGCGGATGGATTCCGTATCGGGGTGGTGGATACCGAACGCATCCTGCGCGAATCGGATCAGGCGATCCGTGCCGAGAAGAAGATCGAGAAGGAATTTGCGTCGCGCGACCAGGAGATCAAGAAACAGATCAAGTTGAGCAAGGAGATGCAGGCGGCACTGGAAAAGGACGGCTCCAGCATGTCCGACTCGGTGCGCCGCTTCAAGGAGCGCGAACTGGCGAACCTGAACATCAACCTGCAGACCATGCAGCGCGAGTTCCGCGAAGACCTGAACCTGCGCAAGAACGAGGAACTGGCGGTGGTGCTGGCGCATGCCGACAAGGCGATACGCGCCATCGCAGAGAGCGAAGAATACGATGTCATCCTGCAGGAAGCGGTGTACCGCAATCCCAAAGTCGATATCACCGACAAGGTGTTGAAATATCTCTCCAAAGAAATCCCGGAATGAATCGGGAAGCGATTTGCGAGCAGTGATTTGAGAGAACAGTTCTGATGGATCGTACAGCCTACCGATTGGCAGACATCGTGGCGCGTTTCGGCGGGCAGGTGCTGGGAGATGCCGACACGCGCGTGCAGCAGATCGGCACACTGGAGAAGGCGAGTGCAGGCCAGATCGCTTTTCTCGCCAACGCCAAATACCGCAGTCAGCTCGAAGGCAGCAAGGCCTCTGCCGTGATCCTGTCCAAAGCCGATGCCGATGCCACCGCGTTGCCGCGCATCGTCTGCGACAATCCCTATTCGTATTTCGCCAGGCTATCCGCCTTTCTGAATCCCCTGCGCGACTATGCGCCGGGGATCCATTCTTCCGCGGTCATCGGCAAAGGTGCGCAGATCTCGCCGCAAGCCCATATCGGTCCGCAAGTGACGATCGGCGAGGGCGCGATCATCGGCGCGGGCACGGTGGTAATGGCAGGCTGCGTCATCGGCGATAGCACCACACTGGGCGAGAGCACCCGGCTCTATCCGCGCGTCACCGTGTATCACGACTGCGTCATCGGCAACCATGTCATCCTGCATTCCGGCGCGGTCATCGGTTCCGATGGTTTCGGCATGGCCTGGGAGAACGGCCGCTGGCTGAAGATCCCGCAGATCGGCCGCGTACTCATCGGCGACCATGTCGAGGTCGGTGCCAACACTACCATCGACCGCGGTGCGCTGGACGATACCGTGATCGAAGAGGACGTGAAGCTGGATAACCAGATACAGGTGGCGCATAACGTGCACATCGGCGCGCACACCGCCATCGCCGGTTGCGTGGGCATCGCGGGCAGCACCACCATCGGCAAGTATTGCCGTATCGGCGGTAGCGCGGGCATCATCGGGCATCTGCAGATCGCGGACAACGTCGAGATCGGCTCGTTCACGCTGGTGGGCAAATCCATCGCGGAAGCGGGAAGCTATGCCGGTGTCTATCCGTTCAGCAAGAACGACGAGTGGCGCAACAATGCCGTGCACCTGCGCCATCTGGGCGAGCTGGCCAAACGCGTCAAGGCATTGGAAAAAGAGATCGAATTATTAAAGGGAGAGAAAGTATGAGTACCACCATGGACATCCACGAGGTGTTGCAGCACTTGCCGCACCGCTATCCGTTCCTGCTGATAGACCGCGTACTCGATGTCGTGCCGAACGAAAAGATCGTGGCGCTGAAGAACGTCTCCATGAACGAACCTTTCTTTCCCGGCCACTATCCGCACCATCCGGTCATGCCGGGCGTGCTGGTGATCGAGGCGATGGCGCAGGCCGCCGCCATCCTGTCGTTCAAGACGATGGGCACCTTGCCGAGCGACGATTCGGTGTATTACTTCGTCGGCATCGACAATGCGCGCTTCAAGCGCCCGGTCAGCCCCGGCGACCAGTTGATCTTTACCGTGACGATCGGGATGAACCGCCGCGGTATGTGGAAATTCATCGGCAAGGCCGAAGTGGACGGGCAGGTCGCCGCAGAAGCCGAACTGATCTGCACTTTGCGGACAAAATAATGGACAGTCTGCGTCATCCGACTGCCATCATCCATCCCAATGCAAGGTTGGCCGACGATGTGGCGGTCGGCGCTTATTCCATCATCGGCGAGCATGTAGAGATCGGCGCGGGCTCGGTCGTCGGACCGCATGTCGTCATCGACGGGCATACCAGCATCGGCCGCGGCAACCGCATTTTCCAGTTCAGCTCGATCGGCGAGATCCCGCAGGACAAGAAATACAAGGGCGAGCCGACCCGGCTGGTCATCGGCGACAACAACACCATACGCGAGTGCTGCACCCTCAACCTGGGCACCGTGCAGGACGGCGGCCTCACTTCGATCGGCAGCGACAACTGGATCATGGCCTACGTGCATGTGGCGCATGACTGCCATATCGGCGACCACAACGTCATCGCCAATTCGGTGCAGTTCGCCGGACATGTGACGGTCGGCGATCACACCTTGATCGGCGGCATGAGCGGCATACACCAGTTTGTGCGTATCGGCGACTTTGCCATGATCGGCTTCCAGACGCGCCTGTCCCAGGACCTGCCGCCGTTCGTGACGGCTGTGGGCAATCCGGCCGAGGCCAAGGGGCCGCATCAGGAAGGACCGCGCCGCGCCGGCTATTCCGACGCACGCCTGGACATGATCAAGAAGATGTACCGCACCCTGTATCGCGCCGGCAGCAGCTTCGATGCGGCGAAACAGGAGATCGAGGCATTGCGCGGACAAGCGCCCGATGCCGATGCCGATATCGATAACATGCTGACATTCCTGAGACGTGCCACTCGTGGCATCGTGCGTTGACTTGCCATGAGCCAGACCGTAAAAACTATCGCAATCGTGGCAGGAGAGGCCTCCGGTGACCTGCTTGGCAGCCTGCTGATGGACGCCATCAAGCAAGCGGCACCGAACGTGCGCTTCATCGGTATCGGCGGACCCAGGATGCAAGGGGTCGGCATGGATGTGCTGTTCCCGATGGAGAAGCTGGCCGTGAACGGCTACATCGAAGTGCTGCGCCATTACCCCGAACTGGTCGGTATCCGCCGCAAGTTGCGCGAACGTTTCATTGCCGAGCCGCCCGATCTTTTCATCGGTATCGACGCGCCCGACTTCAATCTCGGCCTCGAATCTGCGCTCAAGCAGCACGGCATTCCTACCGTGCACTACGTCAGCCCTTCCATCTGGGCATGGCGTGGCGAGCGCATCCACAAGATCAAACAGGCGGTGTCGCGCATCCTGGCACTGTTCCCGTTCGAAGAGCCGCTGTACCAGCAGGCTGGCGTGCCCGTCAGTTACGTCGGCCATCCGCTGGCTGACATATTGCCGCAGAACCCAAATCGCGCCGAAATGCGCGAGCAGATGCGCATCATGCCCAGGAACGCCAAGGTGTTCGCCTTGCTGCCGGGCAGCCGTCAGAGCGAAGTGCGCCGGTTGGCCAGGACCTATATCGAGACGGCCAGGCTGATCTTGCAGAAGCTGCCGGAAGCGCAGTTCCTCGTGCCGCTTGCCAGCCGCGAAACGCGCACCATCTTCGAGAACGAGTTGTGGAAACAGGAAGCGCAGCAACTGCCGATCACTATGCTGTTTGGCCATGCGCATGACGCCATGATCGCCGCCGACGGCGTGCTGGTGGCTTCCGGCACAGCCACGCTGGAAGCGGCCTTGCTCAAATGTCCCATGGTCATCACCTACAAGATGTCCGGGCTGACCTACTGGATGGCCAAGCGCAAGCAATACCTGCCGTACGTGGGGTTGCCCAACATCCTTGCGGGGAAATTCGTCGTGCCGGAGATATTGCAGGACGATGCCACGCCGGAGAATCTCGCGCAGGCTTTGCTGAACCTGGTCAACAACAAGCATGCCGTGGCGGAACTCGAACAAACCTTCGCGACCATGCACCAGACCCTGCGCCAGGACACGGCGCAGAAGGCCGCCGCAGCCATCCTGCCGTATCTGGCATGACCGGCATCCTGCTCGTCTGCGGCGTGGATGAAGCAGGACGCGGCCCGCTGGCAGGGCCCGTGAGCGCAGCCGCCGTCATCCTCGACGAAGCCGATCCCATCGAGGGGTTGGCCGATTCCAAGAAGCTCTCCGAAAAACAGCGCGACCAGCTCGCCCCCGTCATCCGCGAACGCGCGCTGGCCTGGGCCGTGGCTTATGCCGACGTTGAGGAGATCGACCGCCTCAACATCCTGCAGGCGACGCTGCTGGCGATGAAGCGCGCGGTGCTGGCGCTGCACACCCGGCCGCATCAGGTGCTGGTGGATGGCCTGTATTGTCCGCAGACCGGCATCCCCAGCCAGGCCATCGTGAAGGGCGACAGCACGGTCGCCGCAATCTCCGCCGCTTCGATACTGGCCAAGACCGCGCGCGACGAACTCATGTTGGGACTGCATGCGCAATACCCGCAATACGGTTTCGACGGGCACAAGGGCTATCCCACCCCAGCGCATCTCGCCGCGTTGCGCGCGCACGGCGTGTCGGAGATCCATCGCCGCAGCTTCAAACCCGTGCGCGAGCTCTTGCCCCCTGCCGCGTAAAGGATAAGTGCGGGGATTTTTCGGTTATCCTTCTGCCTGTCGATAACACTCAGAAGAGACGCCATGACCTTGTTTAAACTCATCCATCTGCTTGCCGTGCTCGTCTGGGTCGGCGGCATGTTCTTCGCGTACATGGTGCTGCGTCCTGCCGCAGTCGATGTGCTGCAACCGCCGGAGCGCCTGCGCCTGTGGGACAACGTGTTCCGCCGCTTCTTCAACTGGGTGTGGGGCGCGGTCGGCCTCATCCTTGTCACCGGTTTTTACATGATCTACCAGTACGGCGGCATGGCACATGCACCGCACTTCGTGCATGTCATGCTGCTGCTCGGGTTGGCGATGGCGGGCATCTACGGCTACGTTTTCTTCGGCTGCTACGTACCGTTCAACCTGCATGTCGACAAGGAGCGCTGGAAAGAAGCGGGCGAGACATTGGGCAAGATACGCAAACTGGTCGGGCTGAATCTCGCGCTGGGACTGCTCACCGTCAGTGTCGCGGTCATCGGCGTGGGTGGTGGTTTGGCGTAATCAACGGCGGGGCAAATACGCAAGGGAATAGCATATGAACAAGAAGAATCTGCTTAGTGTCGCGGCTTTCACGGTGCTGGGATTGATCGTCGGCTACGCCTTCTTCGGCAAGTGGGGAGGGGAGTATGTCAGCCTGAAGACGCTGTTTTCCTTCAGCGGGAACGGTCTGCAGAGCGCCTTCCGCTCGCTCTCCGGCATCGAAGACATGCGCAACAAGGTATTGCTCTGCGGCGGTGCCGGTGCCGTGGTCGGGGTGCTGGCTACCTTCAGGTGGAAGAAATAGAAATTCGCCACATTCATACCGGCTCCGACTGGCCTATTGCCCAATACTCCGGTTTTGGATAAGGTGTCCCGCAGTGAGCGGGAATTGAGAGTCTGCCGCCGATATACCGATACCGACATGCGCGAGGTAAGTGTCCATGAGGAAGAGACCGACTGGAATATTGCCGCGACTTGCTCCCGCAGGGCCGGAAGAGTTGCGATCCGAGCCTGTTCTCGTCTTGCATGGACGGCGGGTGCAGCAGCAAGCCACAGAGCAGATTCACTGGCCAATGGACAAGGCAGACAGGAAGTGTGACCGATGAGGCAGCTCAGTATCCGCCAACACGTTGCATGGCTGACCTTGGTGCCACTGCTGTTCATGGCGGCGAGTCTGGAGTTGTTCTTCCTGCATAATTACTTTACTTCCCTGGATGATGATCTGGCTGAACGAGGCAGGCTTATTGCTCGCCAGTTGGCTTCTGGAAGCGAATACGGGGTGTTCTCGAACAATATGGAATTCCTGCAAAACATCGCGCAAGGTGTTTTGCAGCAACCGGATGTGCAAGGCGCAGTCATTCTGGATGCCGCATCAGCCGTATTGATTGAAACAGGAGAATTTCCCGGCGCGCCCGGCAATACGGCGGCAGTTCGAGCCGGCAAGCTCAAGAATTCGGTAAATTCGCAGATGCCGGTATATCGCAATAGCGAGGGGCTGCTGATATATCACGCAATCGTTCCCGCGCAAGTGGCGCTGGACGAACTGGATGCTCCGCATCAGGCCAAACAAATTGGCGCGGTGATTGTGGCAATGAGCAGCGCACGCACGGGGCAACTCAAGTCGCGCTTACTCTGGTTGACGGTGGGATACACGATGCTGTTCCTGATATTCCCGTTCAGCCTGATTTATCTGGGTAGCCGCAATATCGTGTCCCCGATCAGCATACTGAGCGATGCCGTACGGGCATTGGGCGATGGACGCCTTGAAACGCGCGCTTCCGTATCCACGTATGTAACCGAATTGGATACCCTGGCCCGCGGCATTAACGACATGGCGGCGAAGTTGCAGCAAGAAAACGAGGTTTTGCTTCAGCGCACCGACAAGTTGACCGAAGCCCAGCGCATCGCCCATCTCGGCAACTGGGAATGGGATATCGCCAGTAACACCCTGAAATGGTCGGACGAGATCTACCATATATTCGGACTGACACCGCAGCAGTCCAGTGTTACCTATGACGTCTTCCTGCATGCCGTGCATCCGGAAGACCGCCAGTCCGTGATGGATGGTGTCCGCGCGGCGCTGGAACAGGGACATCCATACAGCATGGATCACCGCATCCTGCTGCCTGATGGATCGCTGCGTTACGTACATGAACTGGGCGAAGTATCGCGCAATGACGACGGTCAGCCCGTCAAGATGGTGGGCACGCTGCTGGACATCACCGTACACAAGCAGGCGGAAGAAACCATCCGCAAATTGAACGACGAGCTGGAAACCAAGGTGCAGGAGCGCACGAAGCAACTGCTGGAGGTGCAGGAAGAAATCGTCCGCAAGGAAAAGCTTGCGGTGCTGGGACAGGTGGCTGGCAGCGTGGGGCATGAATTACGGAACCCGTTGGGCGTGATGAACAACGCGGTGTACTTTCTGCAGGCCGTGCTGCCCGATGCGGATGACAGGGTCAAGGAATACCTGAATATCATCAAGAGCGAGATCGCAAGTTCCGAGCGTATCGTCTCGGACCTGCTGGATTCCGTGCGCACCAAGCCCCCCCGCCCGGAAGCAGTTGGACTCGCGGAATTGATCGGCCAAACCTTGCTCAAATGCGACGTTCCTCCGACTGTCTCGGTGAAGCTGGACATACCGGAAACGCTGCCTTCGCTGTGGGGGGACGCCATGCAAATCCATCAAGTGTTGCGCAATCTCATCAGCAACGGCGTGGAGGCCATGCCGGAAGGCGGCACGCTGGAAATCCGGGCAGTGGCAGATGAGACGGCAAAGAATGTCGCCATCAGCGTGCGCGACAGCGGCACAGGCATGACGACGGAACAGCTGGGAAAACTGTTTCAGCCGTTATACACCACCAAGGCGCGCGGTATTGGATTGGGACTGGTGGTGGTGAAGAACCTGACGCAGGCCAACGGCGGTGCGGTGGAAGTGCGCAGCGAAGCGGGCAAAGGCTCGCTGTTCCTGGTTACTCTTCCTGCGGCTGAAAAAAGGGGGCAGGCATGCTAAAACGGTCTCTGAAATGGCTAGTTCAGCAGTTGCTCGGGTTAGGCCTGTATCAGGTTGCCGCTGTCTTCATCGTCGCGGCGGTCGTGATCGCGGTCGTGATTGTCCTGACTTTCGACTTGCTGTGGGACGGACGCCTCAACATCGAAATGGAAATCGCGGGGGTCGTCACTCCCTTCCTGGTTGCCCCGTTGCTCGTTGGATTGTTTACGGCACTGCTCAATGAACTCCGCGAGGAAGTTGTGCGCCGCAAAGCAGCGGAACAGTCCACTCGCAAGCTGAACGAGGAGCTGGAAGCAAAGGTGGCGGAGCGCACCAGGCAACTGCTTGCGGCGCAGGACGAACTGGTGCGCAAGGAGAAGCTGACGTTGCTTGCCCAGGTGGCCGACAGCGTGGGGCATGAGTTGCGCAACCCGCTGAGTGTGATGAGCAACGCGGTCTACTTCCTCAAATCCGTTCTGCCGGCGGACGAGACTACCAAGGAATATCTGGGCATCATCGAGGGCGAGATCGCCGAATCCGAACGCATCGTGGCCGATCTGCTGGATGCCGTGCGCACCAAACCGCCACAGTTTGAAACGGCAGGGGCGGCGGAATTGGCCGAGCGCGCTTTGCGCAAGTGCGACATCCCTGCCGCCGTGATCGTCCACCTGGACATCCCGGAAACGCTCTCTCCGCTCAGGGTCGATCCGAAACAGATGCAGCAGGTGTTGCGGAACCTGATCAGAAATGGCATTGAGGCCATGCCGGACGGAGGCGATCTGCAGATATCGGCGGTCGAGGACAAACCGGCGCATTCCCTCAGGATCAGCGTCACGGATAGCGGCGCAGGCATTGCGCCGGAACATCGTGCCAGATTGTTTCAGCCACTGTTCACCACGAAAGCGCGTCGAGTCGGGCTTGGGTTGGCGGTGGTAAAGAACCTGACTCAGGTCAACCATGGCAGTGTGGACATGCAAAGCGAGCCGGGAAAAGGCTCTTCGTTTTCCATCACACTGCCAACAGATGGTTCGGATGCAGAAATGACATAAGCAAGAGTTTCACCCTGCCTGATGCTTAACAACAATAATCGGGAACGGCAATGAAAATTCTGGTGGTGGATGACGACAGGAGAATCGTGAAGACGACCTGCGACATCCTGAAGATCAAGGGGCATGAACCTGTTCCGGCCTACACAGGGGAAGAAGGGATTGAAAAGATCCGGGCCGGCGTGCCGGACTGCGTCTTGATGGATATCAAGATGCCCGGCATCAACGGTGTCGAAGCGATGAAGCGAATGAAAGAGATCGCTCCTTCACTGCCGATTGTTCTGGTCACAGCCTATGCGACCGAAGACCTCATACAGGAAGCCGAACAGGCTGGCGCATATGCGGTCCTGAGCAAGCCCCTCGACTTCCAGATGATACTCACCTTTCTTTCCTTGCTTGCCAGGGAAGAGAACATACTGATCGTGGATGATGACTCCGATTTTCTCAGAACGCTCAATGATGTATTGACCCTGAGGGGCTATCGGGTCAAAACGGAAAGCTTGCCTGGCAAGGTGCTGAAAAGCCTGGAGGAAGACCATAACCTGGTCGTCCTCCTCGACCTTAAGCTGGGTGACGTAAACGGAGTGGACGTTCTTGCGCGGATCAGGGAAAAATACCCGGACAAGCCTGTCATCATGGTGACGGGCTACCGGCAGGAAATGGGGGCTACGATCGAAAAAGGCCTCAAGATTGGAGCCTATACCTGTCTTTATAAACCGCTCGAAATAGACGCCTTGATTGATTTGCTCGAAGAAATCCGGCTCAAGAAATTGGAGAGCCTGCTTGTGAAATCGTGAGAGTGTTGCGTGCTCGTTTGCAGATGAATAGAGGGACTTGTTTCGGGCATTATGATGCGAAGAAGCGTTGCGGCGTGTCGAATTTCTGGAAGGTAAGGTGGATTCCAAATGAACAATGATCGCAGAATTCTGGTAGTGGATGACGACGCGAATCTCAGGAAGACGATCACGGAGATTCTGCGTATAAAGGGCTACGACGCCGTGGCAACGGGGACGGGCACGGAAGGAGTTGCGGAGGCCGCGCGAGACTTTGTGAACGTGGCGCTGATCGACCTCAAGCTGCCGGATATGTCAGGCATCGATGTGATGGAGCGCATCAAGCTTGCGACGCCACTGTGCGAGGTCATCATCCTGACTGGTCATGCTTCGATGGACACGGCAATCGAGGCGATCAACAAGGGCGCGTTCTCTTACCTGATGAAACCCTACGAGATGGATGACCTGCTGCTGCAGATCCGTCATGCGATCGAGCGGCAGAAGGGCCAGTTGGAGATATTGCGGCTGGCCTCCTTCCCCAGGCTGGATCCCAACCCCGTGATCGAAGTCAATTCTGCGGGGAACGTCACTTATCTCAATCCGGCAGCCGAGAGGCTGTTTCCGGAGCAAACCGCGACACAGCCCGGACTCGGTGCGCTGGCTGATATCCATTTGGCGACAGAGAGCGGCGAGCAACAGTCTGTGCGCGAGGTATTTATCGGGAATGCGACGTTCGAACAATACCTCCACCCGGTTCCGGATACTGACCGCATCCGCATCTACATGGTGGACATCAGCAAGCGCAAGGAACAAGAGGTCAAGCTGAGACGGCTCAATCTCCTGCTGCTTACCCTTCGCAATATCCACGAGTACTTGATGATCGCCGAGAACGAGGAAGCGCTGTACCGCTTTGTGTGCGAGGCGCTTAAAGGGATCGATGACATGGTCGGCATCATCGTCGCCATCAAGCAACCAGACTTTGTGCTGAAGCCCGTTGCATGGGCAGGCTTCAATGATGAGCTGATATCTTCCATGTCCGCCCGCTGGGACGACTCCGCTCAGGGCGGTGGACTCATGGGCATCGTTGCACGCGATGGAAAGTCGGCTGTTGCCGCTGATATAGAAAACGATCCGCGCTATTCGCCCTGGCGGGAAATCGTACAAACGTGGAAAGTCAGGTCGGCAGCGGCTGCTCCGCTGATCGCCGATGGCGAGACAATGGGAGTACTGGCGCTCTATTCAAGCCAGCTCAACGCCTTTGATGAGGAAATCTCCAAGTTCCTGGCCGAGGTTGCGATCGATATCGCCGTGGGCGTACGCGCCCTGCGCCTGGACAAGAGGTTGCACGCCACCCTCGAAAACATGAGGAAATCCCTGTACGGAACGGTTGAAGCCATTATGCGCATGGTGGAGTTGCGCGACCCGGATGCCGTAGGACACGCAAGGCGCGTGGCGCAACTGGCCTGCGCAATCGGCAGCGAGATGGGGCTGCCCGAACGACAGGTCGAAGGGTTGCGGGTCTCCGGATACCTCCACGACATCGGCATGATCGCCGTGCCTACCGAGGTACTGACCAAACTCACGGTTTTGTCCGACAGCGAGGGCAGCCTGGTCAAGGTCCATCCTCTTTCGGGCTACGACATCCTGAAGAATCTGGATTTTCCATGGCCAGTGGCCGAGATTGTATTGCAGCATCAGGAACGCCTGGATGGATCAGGCTATCCGCGGGGCCTCAAGGGTGAGGCCATCATCCCGGAAGCCAGGATCCTGATGGTTGCGGACTTGGTCGGGGCAATGGTGAGCCACCGCCCCTATCGTGAATCTCCCGGCCTGGACGCCGCGCTCAGCGAGCTCACTGCCAACAGGGGAAAGTTATACGATTCCGATGTCGTGGACGCGTGCGTAAGGCTCTTTGCCGAGCATAAGTTCAGCTTCGACGGCCACTGATGTGGCTTGCCCGGCGTCGCTGCTTGGCAGGCCACGGTGCACAGCATCTTCAGGTGTACTCATAACACCCCGTCGACCATGCTTTTGTAGTCATGCAAGGCGCCATCCGTATGCGGGCTATGTACCCGGCTGATGGAGAAGACGAGTTTGCTGCCCATTGCCTTGACGGCGTCCTGGCTTCCTTCCAGATGCACTCCGGCCATATCGAGACGGCTGTATTTCGCGTTGATGGCGATCACGCCGGAGATGTCGCCGTTGGTGATGGTGACGTCGGAATTGTCCGCCAGCAGTCCTTCTTTCTTCCCGAGTATGTCGGTATCGAAAAGGGCCACGCGTGGAGTTGACCACGCTCAGTTGGCCGACGCGCGCGTTGCGGATGGTGATGTCGCTGCAGTCGCGCAGTTCGATGCTGCGGTAGTCGCCTTCGAATTCCATGCCGGATTTGCCGGAACAGGTGCCCACGCGTTCGCTGCTCAATGCGGGCGGGGGCGGGGTCACGCTGGTATTGCCCGGCCAGATCGTGTTCGCTGGCGAGCAGGTGTCTTCTGACCAGCGTGTTCGTTTGTTCGGTCTGGTCCTGCATGGGCTCATGCGCCGCGTCGGCGATGACCTCCAGCCGCGCCAGCGCCATGCGGGCGGCCAGCACCTGGCCGGTGCGTAGCGGAACGGTCAGGTCGCCGTCGCCCCAGAGGATCAGGGTGGGTTCGGTAACTGAGGCGATGGCGTAGCTGAAATTCTCCCCGGCCAGTTCGAGCGCCGCGATCTTTTCCGGGCCGCCCTGCAGGACCTGATCGCGCCCCAGCGCGGAGTTGGCGATATCGATGGGCGAGATCGGCATCTTGTCCACCTGCTCCAGGATCTTGCCGGACAGGCGCTCGGCGAATCCGCGCGTCTGCTTCACGCCGCTGGTGCGCTCCAGCAGGGAGCCGGCCTGGAACTTGGAGATCACCTGCGGATGCAGGATGCCCGCGGCATCGATCAGCACCAGCCGCTGGAAGCGCAACGGGCGCTGCGCCGCAAAGCGCAGGGCGATGGCGCCGCCCATCGAGTGGCCGACGATGTGATAGGCCTTGTTCTGAAAATAGCGGTCGGCCAGAAAATGCGCGAGACGAGCATAGCGTGTGGGCGAATATTCCTGGCTGCCCTTGTCCGACTTGCCGAAGCCGGGCAGATCGAAGGCGACCACATGGAAGATCCTTGGCCAGCGCGGGGAGGGTGTTCTTCCAGTCGTTGACCGAGCCGCCGAGGCCGTGGATCAGGATCACGCCGACGCTGGCGTCGCGGTTGGCCTGCACGGTGCAGACCTTGCCTTCGAATACCGGCTCGCTGATGCATTCTTCATAAGTGCCGGGGATCGCCTCGGCGCACCATGCCGACTGCAGCCACAAGAGTGCCGCCAGACCCAAGATCGCTCGTCCCGCTACGTTCATATGCTGATGCCCTTTTCGACTGGTGGGTTCAAAGTGAACGAGAGTTTACACGAGGCGAGGTCCTTCTTCGCAGAGGTTGCCGACCACCTGATATGCAGTGCCTTGTATAGCTAGATCTGGCCCAGCCAATTGTCGTCGTGCACTTGAAAGGCACGCCTGATGGCTTCGAACCGTGCCGGCGGCAGCGGCCCCCGGTCAGCATATCTCTTGTTTTGCACCAGGTGCTCGACCGATGCCGTGCCCACGATGGCGCAGCATACCGCGGGTGCATGGGCGGCGAAGCGCAATGCCAGTTCCGGCCAGTCCATGTCGTGCGCTTCGATGCCCATGGCCTGCCAGCGCAGCCAGTATTCTTCGCAATAATCGCCGACGGGCCGCTCGGCAAATCGCCACGGCGCGTTGGCGAGCGGCCGTTTGGCGATCACGCCGATGCCGCGCGCCTGGGCCAGGGGCAGGGCGTGTTCAAGGCTGCGCTGGTCGAACAGGTTCACGGAACATTCGACACCGCCGAACTGGCCGCTCGCTATTGCCCATTGCAGTTCGGCGTTCTCGCCGGAATAGGCCGCCACGCGCAGCTTGCCCTGGTCGCGCGCATGGTGCAGCGCGCGGATGACATCACCGCGCTGCAATATCTGCAGCGGACAGGAATGCAGGTGCACGATGTCCAGGTAGTCGGTGCGCAAGCGTTTGAGCGCGGCGTCGATGCCTGCCGCCACGCAGCCGTGGGTCCAGTCCTTGTGGCCGGGAATGCCGTAACCGACCTTGGTGGAGAGCACGAACTGGTGGCGGCGGTGCGCCAGGTGCCGTCCGATACGCTCCTCCGCCTTGCCGTAGCTGCGGGCGGTGTCGATGAGCGTGATGCCCAGATCCAGCGCCCGATCGAGCAACGCGCCTACCTGCGTTTCATCCAGAGCGGGATCGCCGATGTTTCCTGTGCCCAACCCCAGTATCGAGACGGAGAAGCCCTGTTTGCCGAACGCGCGCTGCTGCATGAGATCTCCCGTGTCCCTGCTTCAGCGTGCGATCAATCCCTCTGCGACGAGCAGGGCGTCGAGCCCATCCAGCAGGTCGTTTACTTTCTCGAACACGTCCGTCCGGCCGGCGGGGGCGACAGCCAGCAGCAGTTCGTACACCTGTCTCTGGAAATGTGGCGGTCGCCTCGGGCAATTGGCCGACACGTAGGCGAGCAGCCGTTTTTCGCCGGGGTGGGGCAGGCGGTTCACCGCAAACAGGATATCGAAGTAACTTGCCAGCAGGGCTGTGATGCGGTGATTGACGCTGACATGGTCTTCCCGCGCCAGTGCCAGTGCGATCTGGTGCACATAGGACGAGAGCGTGCTGCGCAGGATGGGATGGTTCTTTGCGATGATGGCGCGTCGCAGAGGCTCGAGATAAGGTTGGGACGCCTGGGCCATGAGTCCTGCGAACCATTCATTCCGGTCAAGGAGCGGCTTCGAGTGCAGGACGTTGTGCACGAAGCAGGTGCTGTAGCCGACGGAGGCCTCATGTCGCAGCAACACGCGGTCGAGTTGCGCTTCGATCCATGCCGGTGTGCGATACATGATGTCGACGATGATGCCGGTTCGTGACGCGACCCATTCGTCTCCTGGTTCCCAGAAACGGTTGCCGATGCTGGCGCGCTCGCCGAACCTTTTTGCCAGCCCGGCACGCCATCCCTCGTGCGGTTCAGGCTCGGCATAGACGTACAGATCGATATCCGAGCGGTCGTCGGAGAGCTTGCCGCCTTGCGATCCGCCCAGGACGAGCGCACGCACTTCCGGCAATGCGGCGAATTCCGCTGTGATCTCTTCAAGCAATACCTGTGTGCTGGATCCGATCATCATGTACCTCCGCGGCATAGTTCTTGGATTGCCCGCTTCATGGCCGGAGCAACCTCGAAATGACTTTCAAGAAAAGCCAGAATGGCCAGTGCTGATTCGACATTCCGTCCATATCCCTGCGCGAACTCCGGCAACGACTGCGCGAAACGCGGGTGGCGCTGCTCATAACGCCGTTCGAAGGCAAACACATCCCGTGAGGTGGATGTTCCGGGTTCGAGTCTTGCGCAGAGTTCCAGCACGCGGTCGAGCGCATTGACCTGGATGGAGCGCATGGCGGAGAGTCCCTCGCTGCGGGCGTTGCGGTTCAGTCCGGTGTAGAGACTGGTCAGCGCTTCGCCGACCAGCCAATCGACGGAGCGATCCTCCGGCATGTGCAGTCCGGGCTCGGGCAAAAGCAGAGTGTCGGGGACGTCCGCTTTCTTCCAGACGATGCGGCCGGGGGCAAAAGGGATATGGCGCAATTCGGGCGTCTCGAAGACCGCGAACTCGCAGAACACGCAGTCCTGAAAGAGAATCTTGTAGCCGTCCGGCGTGTTCCGGAACTGATAGACCACCGGAGCGACGCAACTCAGCCAATCAAGATCAGCGATGTATCTGCCTTTGCATCCATTCTCGACGATCACAAAGAAATCCAGGTCCGAATGGTCATCGATGCGATCGAGTTCCAGCCCCGCCGATCCCAGCGCGATCAACGCCAAACCATGACCGGAACGCTCAACCGAATGGGCGATCTCGATCAGTCTTGCCAGTAACAGATCCTTTTTACTCACATAGTCACTCGGCAGGAGTGTTACATCGAAGCATCCCAAATCCGCACGCAATTCCTTCCGGCGGCTTTGGCCGCATACAAGGCCTTGTCGGCGCGGTCGATGGAGGCTCCAACCGGTATCTCCGGGTCGAGAAGCGCCAAGCCGAAGGATGCGGTGATGCGGACAGGTTCCTTTTCCCCGATGTCTATGTCTAATGCGGCCAGACCTTCACTGAGTTGCTTGATCCTGTCGGAGCCCGACGTCAATTCGGTATACGGCATGCACAGCAGGAACTCTTCTCCGCCATAACGGAACACCTTGTCGTAGGGTCGGAGATGCTGGATCAGGTAGCGAACCGATGCGGCCAACACGCGATCGCCCGCGGCATGGCCGTGCAGGTCGTTGACGGCCTTGAAGTTGTCCAGATCGATCATGGCGACGTAGCAGAGCTGGGCGTGGCGCTTCACCAGTTCTTGTTGTTCGCGCAATGTCGGCAATATGCCGAAGCGGGTGATGGCGCCGGTGAGCGAGTCGTGGTTGAACAGCGAATCTTCCAGTTCACGTTCCAATGCGAAAATTTCCAGCCGTAGCCGTTCGAGCGCATTGGCGAAGTTGTCGAAATCGAGGGTGGAGATGGGCTCTCCATTATCGGCGGCGATCAGCAACAGCCTGGCCAAGTGATGCATGCGCTGGTGTTCGTCCCCCATGGAGATGAAGCCGGGATGGCTGCGCAGTTTTTCGGGGGCCTTGCCGTAATACCATTGGCCGAAACGGCATTCGGTATGGGCTATCGGGTTGATGTCGTGCTTGTCGCCCGGCTGTTTGCACACCAGCGAGCGAATCAGATTTCCATGCCATTGCTGGTGGTTGTAGAGGGCTTCTTTCAGCTGGGCGATGACCGACTGCAATTCATCGCGTGTGACTTCGTTGAGTGCCATGGTTTGCCCCCTCGTGAAACGAGTGCCCGGGGCCCAATGTACCGGAGTCTGGTTATTTAGCCAATGGGGCGGTCGTTGCCGTCATACCTTGTGCACGTTCCACTGCACCACGCCCCAGATGGAGAAGTCCTGCCCGGGCGTGATGGCGATCTCCGGATAGTCGGGATGGGCGGCTCGCAGCACTTTGCCATGCGGGGTGTAGAGCAGTTGCTTGACGGTGAACTCGCCGTCGATCACGGCCACGACCACGCAACCGTGCGCGGCCGGTACGGAGCGGTCCACGACCAGCAGGTCGCCGTCGAAGATGCCGAGGTCGCGCATGGAATGACCCGCCACGCGCATGAAGAAGGTGGATTCCCTGTGCTGGATCAGGTGCTCGTCCAGGCTGAGAGTGCGCTCGACGCAGTCGTCGGCAGGGGAGGGCAAGCCCGCGGGCACGGCCTTGCGCAACAAAGCGCGTTGCCTTTCGAACATGGACTTGTTGGGGTGGGTCAGCGACAACAAGGCCGAGTGGGCGGCGCGCCGCACCGGGGCGGGAACATCGAGATTGAAATGGGTCATGGCATAATCAATACAGAACGAACGTTCTTTGCATCGTAAAGAACGTTCGTTCTGTTGTCAATCGAATGATGCGCGGAGGTTTTCTAAAGCTCGAACACGTGCCCGCGCCGCAGCATCTGCGGCTTGAATTCTGCAGCGGCTTGCAGCACCTCGCGCATGGACGCTTCCTCATAGCCCGCTTCGAGGTGGACGATGAACACCGCTACCGGGCGTTCCAGCAGGCGCAGGCCCTGGACCAGCAGCTTCGCGGTGGTGTGGCCGGCACGTTCTGCGCCTACGGGGTTGTCGTTGCGGAAGGTGTTCTCGATCAGCAGATACTTCAGGTTATCGATGCGGTTCAACGCCTGCCAGAAATCCTCGCAGTAGGTGGTGTCGGCGCTGTATACCCAGCTGGCGCTGCCGCTATCCACCTGGTATCCGACACAGGGAACGGCATGGCGCGCGGGCAGCGCGGTGATGCGCCTGCCGCCCAGCTCTACCGTCTCGCCAAGCGTGACCGGATGGAAACGGATATAGGGGCGCTCCGGCGCAGGGATTACGCTGTAGTCCGGCCACAGTTGTCCGCCGAACATGTGTTGCTTGAGGGCGGCGATGGTCTCCGGCAGCGCATGCACGGCGAGCGGAGCATCGCGGAAGCTGCAGGCGGCATCGGCCAGCATCGGCAGCAGGGCGCAGTGGTCGAGGTGCGAGTGGGTAAGGAATACGGTGTCGATGGCGATGGACTGCGCCAGGCTCAGCTCGCCCGCGCCGGACCCGGCGTCGATCAGGATGTCGTTGTCCACCCGATAGCAGGTGGTGCGCAGTTCGCCGGTGATGCTGGCGTTGCAGCCCAGAGTGGTGATACGCATGGTTTCCCCCTCTCTTGCCGAACTGATGACCGCGGCGATGCCAAGCCGCTGGTGACAAGTGTACTCGTCTTGAGCCGCGGCATGCGAGGGCTGAATACAACTATATCTTCCGGCATATAGCCTTACAGGTTCTTTGCTGCTAGATTTCGGTCTGATGTATTTGATGACCTCCCCGTGTCGGTACGAGGAGCGCGCAAGGGCCGCAACGGTCAACAGCACATAAAAACAAAGAGGGGAAGCATGGAAATCTACATCTACTGGTTCTTGCTGGCGCTGGTTCTGCTTGGCCTGGAAATGGTCACGGGCACGTTCTACCTGCTGGTGCTGGCCATCGCGCTGGCGGTGGGCGGGCTGACCGCTCTGTTCACGACGGGTATCGTCTGGCAGTTGGTGCTCAGCGCGCTCACCGGCGTCGCGGGCATCATCATCCTGCGGCGCTGGAAAAGCGCCCAAGCCAGCGAAGCACCCAACGCCAGCCTGGACGTTGGTCAGCCGGTGAAAGTGCTCAAGTGGAATGACGACGGCACGGCGCGGGTCAATTACCGCGGTGCGGAATGGGATGCAGAACTGGAATCTGCCGATATACCGCGTGACGCAACGCTCTACATCGCGGCAGTGCGAGGCTCCAGCCTGGTTCTGACGCGTCGCAAACAACAATAAGGAGAAAACATGGAAATCGCTCTGTTCGTACTGGTCGCAGCCGTCATCTTCATCATCAAGGCGCTCAAGGTGGTGCCGCAGCAGAATTCCTGGGTGGTCGAGCGCCTCGGCAAGTTCCATGCGGCCTTGCTGCCCGGCCTGAACATCGTGATCCCGTTCATCGACCGTGTCGCCTACAAGCACCTGCTCAAGGAAGTGCCGCTCGACGTGCCGAGCCAGATTTGCATCACCAAGGACAACACCCAGCTGCAGGTGGACGGCATCCTCTATTTCCAGGTGACCGATCCCAAGCTGGCTTCCTACGGCACCAGCGACTACATCATGGCCATCACCCAACTCGCCCAGACCACCTTGCGTTCCGTCATCGGCAAGATGGAGCTGGACAAGACCTTCGAGGAGCGCGACGACATCAACCGTGCCGTGGTGACCGCGCTGGACGAGGCCGCGACCAGCTGGGGCGTCAAGGTGCTGCGCTACGAGATCAAGGACCTGACCCCGCCGAAGGAGATCCTGCACGCCATGCAGCAGCAGATCACCGCCGAGCGCGAGAAGCGAGCGCTGATCGCCGCATCGGAAGGCCGCAAGCAGGAACAGATCAACATCGCCACCGGCGAACGCGAAGCCTTCATCCAGCGCTCGGAAGGCGAGAAGCAGGCTGCGATCAACACCGCGCAGGGCGAAGCCGAGGCCATCAAGGCCGTCGCCTCCGCAACTGCCCAGGCCATCCAGCAAGTGGCCCAGGCCATCCAGTCGCCCGGCGGCATGGAAGCCGTCAACCTCAAGGTCGCCGAAAAATATGTCGAAGCCTTCGGCAACGTCGCCAAGGAGGGCAATACCCTCATCCTGCCGGGCAACCTGGCGGAGATGGGCACGATGGTGGCCACGGCGATGAGCATCGTGAAGGCGCAGAAGTAGGACGTTTGGGTATGGCGATGAGGCAGGCGGAAGACTATTTTGAAACCGGCCTCATTAATTTACGACCAGATAGAAAGGATCAACATCATGCTTTATACCATTGCCGTCGTTATGATCGTCTTGTGGTTGCTGGGTTTGATCTCGTCTTACACCATGGGCGGTTTCATCCATATTCTGCTGGTGATTGCGATCGTGGTCGTCTTACTGAGAGTGATCAAGAAGTAGGGGGGGCGGGTGGAAAAGTATTTCGGACCCGCTTCCTTTAGTTCGATGAAACGTTTCCTGTCGCTTGCGGCTTGCGTTGTCCTGTTCAGCCTGACCTCCTGTGGCGGGAGCGGGGAGGGGGCGACCGAGGTCAGGCCGGTACTAGCTCCCACATACCAGGCCAGCGGTCATGCGGCGGCAGGCGACGTGTTCGTGCACCTGTTCGAGTGGCCGTGGTCCGCCGTCGCCGCCGAATGCGAGACGCAGCTGGGACCCAAGGGCTTCAAGGCGGTCCAAATATCCCCGCCGCAGGAACATATCGCAGGTCTGCAATGGTGGACGCGCTATCAGGCGGTCAGCTACAGCATCGACCAGAGCCGCTCGGGAACGCGGGCTGAGTTCATCGACATGGTCAACCGCTGCAAGGCGGTCGGCGTAGACATCTACGTGGATGCGGTCATCAATCACATGACCGCAGGCTTCGGCACCGGCAGCAACGGTACGGCGTACACCAAGTACAACTATCCAGGGTTGTATGGGCAGAACGACTTCCACACCCCCTGCGCGGTCAACAATTATCAGGATGCGGCCAACGTGCAGGACTGCGAATTACTTGGCTTGGCCGACCTCAACACCAGTTTCGATCTGGTGCGACAGAGGATCGCCGACTATCTGGTCGGCTTGGCGCAACTTGGCGTGGCGGGTTTCCGGCTGGATGCGGCCAAGCATATCCAGCCGGTGGAATTGAACGGCATCCTGACCAAGGTCAATCAAACACTCGCCGCACAGGGCGCTCCTCTGCCGTATTTTTTCGCCGAGGTCATCGATTACGGTGGCGAGGCGGTCGGGACGCACGACTACTTCGGACTGGGCTACAGCTCCGGCGGTGCAGCCGACATCACCGAATTCAAGTTCCGCGGCGTGGGCGACAAATTCCTTGGCACCGGCGGGCAATACATCGCGCAGCTCAACCCCAACGGCTCTCCGGGCAACCAGTTCTCCGAATCCGCTTGGGGCATCATGCCGGCGGACAAGGCGGTGGTCTTCCTTGAGAACCACGACACGCAACGTTCCGGCGGCATCTCGTACCGCGTGCCGGCGACCTACCGTCTGGCGAACATCTGGATGCTGGCGCAGCCTTATGGTTATCCATCCATCATGTCGAGCTATTCCTTCGACCTTACGACGCAGGCGGGGCGCGATGCAGGTCCGCCGGCAACGTCGCCCGCATGCGCCGCGAACCTTGAGGCCGTGACAACGAGCGGCCAGTGGGTGTGCGAACACCGCGACGCGGCGATCACCAACATGATTGCGTTCCGCCGTGCGGTGGCGGGGACGGCGCAGTCGAACTGGTGGAGCAACGGCGCCAATGCCATCGCTTTCTCGCGCGGCAATCTGGGCTTTGTCGCCATCAACGGCGAAACGACCGCCGTTTCGCGCACTTTCACCACCGGCCTCGCACCGGGCAAGTATTGCGACGTGCTCGCCGGCGGCGTCAACACCACGGTGTTCCCGGCTTGCGTCGGCCAGACCGTCACGGTGGATGCGATCGGCAACGCGACCATCAGCCTCGCAGCCCAACGCGGCCTCGTATTGCAGGCCGGCGTCAGCGTGCCCTGAATGCCGCAGGTTTTGTGGATCGCAAACGAAATTGACATCAGAACGTTCGTTCTGTATCTTCGCCGGGGTGTGGTCCATGTCCCGCGCAACTGGAATAATCCTGATCCGGATAACAAATCAATTGAGGAGAGTTAGATGTCAGAGGTGAAGAAGGTCAAATTGACGCCCGAAGAGATACGCACTGCAAAGAACGCAGCGGCAGCCGAAAAGACCCTGGCCCTCGCCAACAAATCGATGCTCGCCGCCGATCAGGCAGCGGCAGAAGCCAGACAGATACTGGAAGCCAAACAGATCATCGCTGCGCAAAAAGAAGAGGCGGCGAATCAGGCACGCGCCGTGTATGAAGCGGTCGCTGAAAAGAAAGCCCTGGCCGAACAGGAAATGAATGCTGCCAGGGAAGCGGGTGAAAAGGCGCGCGCGGATGCCGAGGCGGCCCGGATCGCCAAGATCCTTGCGGCGCAAGAAGCTGCGGCGGCAAAAGAATTGGCAAAGGAACAGGCAAGGCAGCGTGCCCTGGAAGCGGCTGCAGCCAAACTGGCCCAGGCAGAAGCCAGGAAGAGAGCGGCAGAAGAAGCCGCTGCCTTGAAGCAGGCTCAGGCCGAAGCAAAGAAGAAAGCAGCGGAAGAAGCTGCCGCCATCAAGAAAGCTGCAGCAGAGGCCAAGAAGGCCGAGGCGGAAGCCAGGAAACAGGCTGCCGCAGAAGCCGCCGCTTTGAAGAAAGCCGAAGCCGAAGCAAGGAAGCTTGCCGCGGAACAGGCTGCAGCAGCCAAGAAGGCTGAGGCAGAAGCAAAGAAACAAGCCGCAGCAGAAGCCGCCGCCTCGAAGAAAGCTGAAGCCGAAGCACGCAAGCTGGCTGCGCAACAAGCAGCGGCAGCGAAAAAAGCTGAAGCTGAGGCAAAGAAGAAAGCCGCGGAAGAAGCTGCTGCCGCAAAGAAAGCCGAAGCCGAGGCCAAAAAGCTGGCCGCGCAACAGGCAGCCGCCGCCAAGAAGGCCGAGGCAGAGGCAAAGAAAGCCGAAGCCGAAGCAAGAAAGAAAGCCGCAGCAGAAGCAAGAAAGAAAGCCGCAGCAGAAGCAAGAAAGAAAGCCGCAGCAGAAGCTGCCGCCCTGAAAAAGGCAGAAGCCGAGGCCATGAAGCAGGCTGCCCAAGAAGCAGCAGCGGCAAAGAAAGCCGAGGCCGAGGCGCGCAAGATTGTGGCACAGCAAGCCGCTGCCGAAAAGAAGGCCGAAGCGGAAGCCAGAAAGCAGGCCGCCCTGGAAGCTGCCGCGATCAAGAAGGCTGAAGCCGAGGCCAAAAAGATCGCCGCACAGGAAGCCGCAGCAGCAAGAAAGGTGGCTGCCGAACAAGCAAAACAAGCCGCACAGGAACTGGCAGCCGCCAGAAAAGCGGAAGCCGACGCACGCAAAGCGGCGGCCGCCGAAGCGAAACGCATCAAACAGGAAGAAGCCGCGGCACGCAAGGCAGCCGCAGCATTGAAGAAGGCAGAGGCGGCCGCAAAGAAAGCCGCGATGGCTCCACCCGAGCCGGTTTGGCCTTTCCCCGAGGAGGAAAACAAGGAGGTCAGTTCGGTCTGATCCCGGCAGTCAATTCAAGACTACGCTGAACAAGCCCGTTCGCCCTGATCAATTACGAACGGAGGACTTGTTCGGCGAGGCATTGCCGAAACTGATGGTTTCAGGCGCCACGGCCAACCCGAGTCCCGGTCTTTCCTGCCTATGGTGAGGAAGCAATTTTGCTGCTAGATTACGCTGGCAGGAGCAAGGCGGATGTTGGGGAAGCGGGCGCAAAGTATCTCAAGTCCGGCCCCGTTGATTCACTGATCGGGGTGTGCGATGCCGAACAAGAACGTTCCAGATGATTCTCAAGAGATTACATTGCGCCGTTGGCGAGTGATGGAAGTCGAAGTCCGGGACGGGACTCGCAGCCGCCACGTCTGGGGGCATGACGTAAAGAATGGTTTGGGTCGCGCATCCAGCCCCATCATGGAATTCAATCTGGATGCCATGACCGCCATAACGCGCAGCGGCAGGAATTACAGGTTGCTGGGCGTGCCAGGCAACTCCCGCCTCGGAAAAGGCGCATGGAGCAACTGGTGCAGCGAAAATGCGGTCGTTTCAGCGCAGGACGTAACCGACCAATACTTCAGCGTCGATCAATTATCGACAGTTGAACTGACCAAGATCAACTTTTCTGCTGGCCAGTAGGGCATGCTACAGGCAGAGCGAAATCACCCAAGATTTCTAGACGCATTCTGGTTTCTTGATTGACCTTATTCGAGCTTGAAAAACGAAAGGAAGGACACGACCCATGTCACGAACCATCGTATCTCAGGAAGAGCTTATCAACTGGATGAATTCGAAGCTGAGCGAGCATAAGGATTGCGCCACCTGCCGCTTCTCAACCGTCACACGCCTGTCCGAGCCGGATGCAGAAGGCTGCAACTGGTCGCCTTCCTGGCTGCAGTGCAACGGCAAGCCGGTCGCCGAATGCAGGCCGATAGCGAATCAGGTCGCTGCAGACGCAAAGAAGCTTTTCAACATTCCGGACGCCTGATGTAAATGTCGGTCTGAAAAATTTCGAGTCCATTAATTTCTTCAACGAACAATCAGGAGGCAGGAGTGACTGAGAATCCCGATGTACCCGACAACAAGCGCAATATCTGGACGCGCGTCTTGTTCATGCTGCTGATTGCCCTGGCGTTCCATGTCTGCGTGACTGTGCTGGGTGTCGTAACGCTCATACAGTTCGTGATCGTGCTCCTGAACGACACTCCCAATGCTCGGCTGGCTTCATTCGGCCGCAGCATGGGGAGCTACCTGCGGCAGATCACCACCTTCCTGACTTTCGCCACGGAAGACATACCGTTCCCGTTCAGCGAGTGGCCAGCGGCCGAGTGATCCTCGGCAGTTGCAGTCTCGCTATTCGCAACGCAGCGGGCCAGCCACGCCGTAGGATTTTGAAGAGGCGCTTGGTATGATGTCCGCATGACAAAAACAACAAGCTCCGCTCCCGTTCATCGTCTGGCACTGCGCGTGCGCGAAATGGCGCAGTTGTTCAACTCGATGGACCCGACGCCGTTCCTCAACAAGGACCTCGACCCGTCGGCGAATGACTTCATCGAAACCTGGGCGGCCGGTCATCCGCTGAACAGCCGCTTCCATCTCAGCATCCACATCGAGCAGTGGCCGGAGAGTGGCGACCCCACCGGGATGCTGACCGAGGCCATACACAACCACTTTGCCTACAAAGCCGAGCAGACTCGCGGCGCGCTGAGGCACCTGCTGCAGCAAGGCCGCATGAGCATGGCCATCGGCATAGTCTTCGTTTCATTCTGCCTGGTCGCCGCCGATTTCATCGGCAATCTTGGCGCCAATGCCGGCTACAACATCGCGCGCGAAAGCCTCACCATCGTCGGCTGGGTCGCCATGTGGCGCCCATTGCAGATCTTTCTTTACGACTGGTGGCCGCTGCAGCGGCAGATACGCCTTTACCTGAGGCTGGGCAGCGCGCATGTGCAGGTGGTGCAGGGCAAATGAGGGAGTCTGCTTCCTGTGGACGAAGAACGGCCCCGTGGCGCAGGATAAAAGTCCGTTCGTGGTGAGCCTGTCGAACCATGAACGCAAAATGGTCAGTCAGAACAGAAACAACTTGGCAGTAACTGAGGTAAAAGGTCGGTCTATATTTTTGGTATATATGCGAGGAGAGTTTTTGCTGCTAGTCTTCGGCGCGAGAATCAATGCAGGGTTTGTCGGTAGGAATATTCTGGACCCGCCCCCCATCTATTTCTGAAGAACACACCACTAACTAAAGGAGATGACATGATGAAATGGCTTGCGGCAGTCCTTGGTCTTGCAATGCTTACCGGTTGCGGCACTACCAGTGTCGGTTTGAAATATGCGCCCACTGCAGGCGCCGCCTCCGGCAGGGTCGCCGCATCGGTTCAACCGGTGTCTGTCGGCGTCTTCGTGGATAAACGAAATGAGAAACCTACCTGGCTGGGTGCCATCCGCGGCGGGTTCGGCAACCCCCTCAAGACTCTTGAATCTTCCCAGCCTGTTGCCGACGTCGTGCAGGCGGCCTATCTGGATGCGTTCAAGGCAAAAGGAATGGCTATCGATCCGGCCGCAGCGCTGCAAGTATCCGGCACAGTCCTGGACCTGAAGTGCACCCAGATGTCGCACAAGGAAGCAACCGTCGCAATCGAAGTCACCGTCTCCGAGAAGTCGTCTGGTCTGAAGCGATTCACCCAGACATACTCGTCTAAATACGTAAGCGGATTCGTCCCGGTCGGCGGCGTACTCGCTCCCGTAGAAGACTTGCGCGTCGTTCTGGAAAACACGATGCGCGATGTGATCGACAAGACACTGGACGATGCCTCATTCATTGCCGCGATCACACAAGCGCAGCCATCAAAAGTGAGCAGCAATACAGCTGCAAAGTGATGATGAGCCTACGGGCTTGGTTCGAACCATTCCGGCAAGCGGAACAGTATTTCGGCCGAGCATTTCGAGCCAAGGCACCTTCCATGCCGGTCGTGTTTGCCTGAATGGTATTGAAGTGACAACTGGCAATGCGAAATAGTCACTCCGATGATTGCCCGAGCGGTTCGGTTTATGCCGCACCACTCAGCATCCATCACCAAATCTAATTAGCAATGAGGGGAGCAAGGCAATGAACTACAAAGGCAGCTGTCACTGTGGCCAAATCGCTTTCGAAGTTGACGGCGAGCTCAATCAAGCAGCCGACTGCAATTGCTCAATCTGCACGCGGATGGGTTCGCTTCATTGGTTCGTTCCGAGAGACCAGCTTCGCTTGCTTACCCCCGAAGAAAACCTTTCCACCTACACATTCGGCGACCACACCATCAAGCATCACTTCTGCCCCAAATGCGGCATCCACCCTTTTGGCGAGGGAGTCGATCCATCGGGCAATCGCAAGGCCGCGATCAACGCTCGCTGCCTCGAAGGTGTCGACCTTTCAGCGCTCACCATAAAGCAAATCGACGGACGTTCTCGTTAGTCGTTGTGCTGTGGAAAACAAATATGACCGCGTCGGCGAAAGCGGGGTGTCTGGCGGATGAGGCGGGCTGTGAACCCGCCCCTCTAATCTGCCGGTTCAGGAATAGTCGATATCCTGCTCATTGCCCGCATATTGATCCTGCAGCTCGGTGAGCACGGTTTTGATTCTGGTTTTGCCAAGTATCTTCTTGACGATCGTGCCCCTGAGTTCTTCCATGCGTTCACGCAGCAGGGGCTGAAACTCGGGCGGGATCTTTTTCAGGAAATCGTTCCAGTTGGCCTCGACATCGGGCCGCGATTCGCGGGCGCGGTTGATCAGATTCTCGATCTCCCTTTGTCCCGTGCGCGCCACGATCCGGCCATCCCCCGCTATCGCAAATATCACGGCAAGAGAGATCACGGCATTGGCATCAAGCTCGGCGTCTTTTACGGGGCCGACGGAATTATTCTTGCGTAACCATTTTGCGCAATCGATGATCTTCTGGTTGCGCTTCCGATCCAGCAATTCATTCTGATAGACCGCATCCCCTGACCATGTCGAGGCGGGATCGGCGCTGCATATCTCCATGAAGATCGCCTTGAGGTTGCGCTGCTGGATGAACGCGTCGTTGTCGAAATCGGAAACGTAAGCCGCATAGGGCAGGGCGGACAATTCCTTGATATGCCGGAATCCCATCTGGAACACGTATTCGGCACCGTGCTGCAGCAAAAAGGAAAGCCTGGCTTCGTTGCTGTCGGCGATACCTGCCTGGCTGATGGCCAGCGAGATGCATCCTACCGTCAGGTGAAACGCATCGAGCATCCCGTCTGCAGTTCTGTCATTCGTGAATTTCTTCGCGACCAGCACGGTGATTCCGCTGAGCTCATGGAAAAGCGTGGCGGCTGCATCCTGATTGTCCGCACGCAGTGCAAGCGCCTCTAGCGCTTGTACTAGCTGGGGCGGGCGGGCGGTGTGGATGGTGATGTTCATTAATTTGCTAATTGGTAAATACACAACTTCGCACTGTCATCCTTCAGACTATCCGATGGTTCGAACCCTGGCGTGGGCAAATGCCCCTTCACAGCCTCCCCTGCGGGTACACCGCGAACGGAATAGTCCAAATCCCTACGAGAAAATATCCTCACCCAAACTCGGCCGTCCGCCAGTCTTGGTCAGACTGGCCGCTTTGCTCGGTACCTGCTTGCGCAGTCGCAGCAACAATTCCTTCGTCGTCCGGCCCATCGCATATTCATGTTCACGATCTTCATCGTCACCATGATCGTCGCCGCCATCGTATTCGTCCGATCCCGCGTGCAATTCATTTTCGCCGGGCTTCCAGTCGGGGAAAATCTCGAACAGCACCCGGTCCCAGGCTTCTTCATTGCTGCGGGCGATCTCCAGCGCGAGCGGGATCACGTCGTGATCCGAAGTCGTCTGGCCGCTTCTGTGCGCACCGAGATTGTGGATGTCATTCGCGATCTCGATGATCTCCTCGGCCGCAGTCGAGAACAGCACGGCAAAAGCCGTCGTGCCCCAGTCGGTCGCCAGCGCTTCGTGCAGCAATTCTGCACGGCGTTCTTCATCGTCGCTGGCAAACACCACGCCATGAATGTGCGCGAACAGCGATTCGGCCAACACTTCCGGCTCGTCCTCGATCCAGTCTTCGTCCCAAGTGGCGGCGAAGTAAGCCAGACTCTCGGCCCAGGCCTTGGGCGGGATAAGCATCGTCGCCAGCGACATCTTGCCGCCATCGAATGCCGACAAGTGCAGCGACGCGACATGCGGCTCCAGCGTGTTCAGCACCTCGACCACAGCGAGATCGCCAAACTTCTCGGCAGTCTCGCTGATGGCTTCTTCCGCGTGCTGGGTCGAGCCGGCCAGAACCAGCTCGGTGACTTGTTGCCGGATCGCGGGAAGATTGGTCTTGTCAGACATTGTCGTCTCCGCGCGTATCGAACAGATGTTCGATATCCTCACCGTGGGCGACTTGTTCTTCGTCGTCCTCGATATTGTTTTCCTTGTCTTCCTCTTCCTGCAGGGCCTGGAGAGAATGGTCTTCATCCGTCCAGCGCTTCGGGTTCTTGAACAGGAAAGCGGTAATGATCGCCTTGCGTGCCAATTCCGGATCGGCTGTAAACACAGTGGCCAAGGCATTGCCAGATTCGACGTTGCTGCACGACACCATCTTCAGTACTTTCGCGGCATCGCCCTTGTCATATTGGCGGCTTTCTGCCAACAGACCCGGCGCATCATCAAACACCAGGTGATTGGCCAACGCAAAGCTCAACAGGTTCACATCGCCGATCTCCAGGCCGTTGGCAAATTCGCCGATCAGCGCATCGATGACCCGCTCATAGTTCCTTCTGTCGGGCGGCTCGCCCAGCGTGTCCTCGATCTGGATACCCAGTTCGCGCGATTGATACATGAATTCGGGGTGGATGTTTTTCATAATATTTCGTCTTCAAAAAAATTAAGGTGGTGCCGGTTTATTTCTCCGTTCGTGGTGTCGAACCATGAATTGGAGATTCAATGAGTAAATAGAAAAGCCCTTCGACCGGCTGATAAAACTACTAGCCATTCGACTAGGCAGACCAACAACGTCAGCCAAGTCGCTGGTTATCAGGGCGAGGACTAAATCAGCGCTTCCTTAACGGTCATGTTGCGGAAGCTCGATTCCACAACGACTGAACAGTGAACGCCACAAACTCCGCGCTTCATTCTCGGGATCGATGATGATGCGATTGTTCAGGCTGTAGTTGTATTCCGCCCGCTTCTGCGGATCGGAAAGAAGCTCATACGCCTTCTTGATGGCGTTGAACCTGACTTCAGCGCTGGAGTGGGGATTCCTGTCCGGATGATGGCGCATGGCAAGTGCGCGGTATGCCTTCTTGATGTCTTCGGTCGAAGCGGTCGGCGAGACGCCAAGAATATTGTATGGATTTTCCAATGAAGCCTCCTGCGGGCGCGCGATTCTACACGTTTACAACCGGTTAGGTGCAGATATCCCCACTGGTTCTGCAATTCGGCGCCCCGGCTGCTGATTCCCTGGTGATGTTTGCGGCGGAGGCGTAGCTCCTGGAGGGGGCATATCGTATTGCGGGAGACCCCATTGATTTCCGGGATTGTCATGAGACCATTAAAAGACTATATTTGGTTCGAGTAATTCAAGGGGGAAATCATGCGTTCAACCAACATCAAACCCATCAGCTACCTCAAGGCCAATGCAGCCGAAGTGCTGCAGGAACTGGCCGAAAAGCGCGAACCCTATCTGATCACTCAAAACGGTGAAGCCAAGGCTGTCATGCAAGACATCGCTTCTTACGAAAACACCCAGGAAACGCTGGCCCTGCTCAAGATACTGGCACTGGGCAACCAGGAGATCGAGCAAGGCAAGGTCACCCCGGTGGCCGAGGTCGTACGCCGTCTTAAAGCCAAGAAAACCGCAGCGGCATGAACTTCAAGGTCTTGCTCACACAAGGTGCTGAGCGTGATTTAGAAAGCCTCTACGACTACATAGCCGAACACGATAGTCAGGGAAACGCAGACTACGTGCTGGACAAACTGCTGGAAGTCGTCGCGACACTGTCCGCATACCCCGAGCGCGGCACCCACCCAAAAGAACTCATCGCACTGGGCATCCGCGAATATCGCCAAGTTCATTTCAAACCCTACCGCCTCATCTATCGCGTGACTGGCAAACAGGTATTCATCTATATCATCGCCGACGGACGGCGCGACATGCAGGCACTGCTATCGCGCAGGATGCTTGGTGCATAGCCTGTTTCAATCAGTGATGCCGTGCCAATGTATTCGGAGCATAGGGGAAACACTGAAAAATCCTCAATCGTCATTCCGGCGAAAGCCGGAACCAGTGTTTTTAATCAACTGGACACCGGCTTTCGCCGGTGTGACGACTGGTTCAACGCATTCATAGGAGGCCGATCATGAAAACGCTACTGATAACCGGCGCCAACCGCGGCATCGGGCTGGAATTCTGCAGGCAATATGCGGCGGCTGGCTGGCGCGTTGTGGCCTGTTGCCGCGATCCCGGCAAAGCGGATGCGCTCAACAAACTGGCGGCCCGCTATCCCGACCTTATCAAACTCTATGCCCTCGACGTCACCGACCATGCCCAGATCGAGCAACTTGCGCGCTCGCTGGCCGATGAGGCGATAGACCTGCTCATCAACAATGCAGGCGTCTATCCGGCTGCGGACAAACGCGGTTTTGGTCATACCGACTATGCGGAATGGATGGCCGCATTCAACATCAACACCATGGCTCCACTCAAGATGGTCGAAGCGTTCGTCCAACAGATCGCGCGCAGCAAACTCAAACTCATCGTCACCATCACCAGCCAGATGGGCAGCATCGACGACAACGGCAGCGGCGGAAGCTACTTGTATCGCAGCAGCAAAGCGGCAGCCAACATGGTCGTCAAAAGCCTGGCCGTGGATCTGAAAGAAAAGGGCATCACCTCCGTCGCCTTCAACCCCGGCTGGGTCAAGACCGACATGGGCGGCCCCAACGCCATGATCCCGGTCGAGCAAAGCGTGGCCGACATGCGCAAAGTCATAGCCGGCCTCACCCCGGCGGACACAGGCAAGTTCATCGGCAATGACGGGGTGGTGATTCCCTGGTGATGGTTGCAGCAGAGGGACAGGTCTATATCTTTTGGCATATAGGCGAGGAGGGGCTTTGCTGCTAGGCTTCGGCACCTGAAATTGACGCCCCGATAGTTTGGCAAAACATGAAACTACCCAATGGCCTAAGTGCAGTCGTTGACATAGAAAAGTTGCGGGGATACTGTCTATCTGCGCAGCATCCAGAAGGTCGACACAAGGCAAGAGTATTTCTAGCAACGCTTGGAATGACAGCCACCGATGCGGAAAAACTGCGTGAAATATTGTTATCCGCAGCCGCAGCACAAGATGATGTATCCATGACCGGAGCTGACGAATATGGACGCCGCTACACATTGGATGTCCATGTTGTCTGGGGAAGTCGTGAAGCGACCATCAGAAGCGCATGGATCATCAAGAGCGGTGAAGAATTCCCGCGATTAGTCAGTTGTTATGTATTGAGAGGTACCCCATGAAAACATTAGAAGTTGTCGCACTGACCAACGATGTCCCAGAACATCATCTTCGCCGTGGTCAGGTTGGCACTGTTGTGGAGATACTTGCACCCGGCGTGGTAGAAGTTGAATTCTGCGATCTGGAGGGCGTTACCTACGCCATGTGTGCGATCCCGGAAAGCAGCTTGATGGTATTGCATCACATCCCGGACGCGATTGCGGCATAGCGGATGTTGCAGCGCAAGATTCCACAATTGGCCACATGGCACTCACTCAAAATATAAATCAAACCGTGGTCGAACGCGTTGAGCGCGATCCCGCATTTGCCAAAGCGTTGCTTGATGAAGCAGCCACCCTGTTTCTGCATGACGAACCGGAAACAGCGCGCCTCATCCTGCGTGACCTAGTGAACGCCACACTTGGCTTCGAGCAACTGGCTGCGCTGACCGACAAGCCCAGCAAAAGCCTGCACCGCATGCTGTCGCCCAAAGGCAATCCAAGCATGGATAACCTCGCGGCTATCTTCGGCGCGATGCGTACCAACTTAAAGGTTGAACTTGAAGTACGTGCGGTGGAAACGGCATAGGTTTTTTGCAGGGGGCGAATGTCGTAATGCAAGACCTGACCCCGTGATGCAATCAAGGATCAACTGGAACAGATGATGCCGATTGCGGCATAGGTTATTCTGGGAAACAAATCGACTCCGGTACATAGATTTTTTGTTATTAGCAGAAAAGGGGAAGAAATGAAGAGCATATTCACTATTTTGTTTGTTGCTGTTTTGTCGGCTTGTGCAGGGCATAATTCTGGTGCAGGTACATATTTTGAGTGGGATGCAGCTCGCAAAGTTGAAAAAGGTATGACCGAAGATCAGGTTACAACTCTTCTCGGTACACCTTATGGTATTTATGAAAAGGAAGATGGAAAGGTGCTTTTTGTATGGTCATATGCAGGGTATAACGGAGAGACAAAATCTTTAAGCATTCCATTCAAGGATGGCCGTGTTGTGTCTGTGCCGCGCATGCCATATCGCGATTAAGTGAAAGCGCGTCTGCCTCTTCGATCTTGATATCTGATTTGGTTTACGGCACGATGCGGCTATGTTTAGACTTTATCTACAGCTTAGTCGAATAAATGAAATTCGCGATGATAAATGATCTTCGAGTAACTCCGATGCCGCATACAAGAGGGATATGCGAGTTATGTAATGAGGAGGTCATTTCTAAATGCGGCCCTATTCGTCCTTGGCACTGGTCTCACAAGGCAAAAACAAACTGCGATCCATGGTGGGAAAATGAAACACCATGGCATAAAGACTGGAAAAATAATTACCCAAAGCTATGGCATGAAGTGGTTCATCATGATGAGGCATCAGGTGAAAAACATATAGCCGACATCAAAACAGATAATGGGTTAATTATTGAATTTCAAAATTCGCCAATGACTCTCGCAGAACTTCAAGCAAGGGAAAAATTCTACAAAAAAATTGTCTGGGTAATAAATGGGGCAAAATTCATCCAAAGTTTCCATATATTTCATGAGCTACCAACTCCGAATTTAGATTTATTCGCAGATATTGTCTTTCAGTACCCATCAAGGCATCACTCCCTCGAAATTTTTTATAGGAAGTCAGAAAACCCACCCAACTTAATACACCCTATTCAAGAACTCGAAAATGAAATAGCTCAACACTACCGGGGGCATCATTTTTACGAATGGGTGAAACCAAGGTCTGTTTGGTTTAGTAGCGTGAAACCAGTTTATATTGATTTCGGTGGCGATACTCTTTGGTCGTTACAAAAGTACGGGAATACAGACTTGCCCTGTGTTCAAGGTGTATGTAAACAATACTTCATCGACACCACTACAAATGCAGCAGGTTCAGCTTGACGCAACAAGTTAACGGGTCAGCATCGAAATAGCTTTTCTTCGTAGAAATTCTTTCAGTAATCCACCCAACTTGGCATAATCCGCCCCCGCAAATTTCACCCATAGCCCTCGCCTGTGAGGGCTATTTGATTCAACAAATCGAGAACCATGCTCCCATCCATCGAACAACGCCTCGCCGCCGAGATCGCGGCCAAACCTGCTCAGATCGCTGCTGCCATCGCCCTGCTGGACGAAGGCGCGACGGTGCCTTTCATCTCGCGCTATCGCAAAGAGGCGACGGGCGGGCTGGACGATATTCAACTGCGTTTGCTGGAAGAGCGGCTGCGTTATCTGCGCGAGCTGGAAGAGCGCCGCGCGGCGATCATCGCCTCGAT
Source organism: uncultured beta proteobacterium (assembly GCA_963797045.1). Classification (GTDB taxonomy): domain Bacteria; phylum Pseudomonadota; class Gammaproteobacteria; order Burkholderiales; family Gallionellaceae; genus Sideroxyarcus. The sequence goes on from CAWCNZ010000014.1 coordinate 70,678, forward strand.
CACCGAGCAGGGCAAGATGACGCCGGAGTTGTTGAAGGCGGTGTCGCTGGCCACCGACAAGACGCATCTGGAAGACCTGTATCTGCCGTACAAGCCGAAGCGCCGCACCAAGGCGCAGATCGCGCTGGAGGCGGGGCTGGAACCGTTGGCGGATGCGTTGCTGGCGAACCCGACGCTGAATCCGGAAGCAGGAGGCGGCCAAGTATCTGCGCGAGCCTTTCACCAGCGAGGCGGGCGATGCCAACCCCGGCGTGGCGGATGCCAAGGCGGCGCTGGATGGCGCGCGGCAGATCCTGATGGAGCGCTTTGCCGAGGATGCGGGCCTGCTGCAATCGCTGCGCGAATACGTGCAGGAGCACGGCGTGGTGCAATCCAAAGTCATCGAAGGCAAGAACGACGCGGCGGAAAAGTACGCCGACTATTTCGATTATTCCGAATCCATCAACACCATCCCTTCGCACCGCGCGCTGGCGGTGTTCCGCGGCCGCCGCGAAGAGATGCTGAATGTGCGAGCTGCGCCTGGACAGCGAAGAGGAGAAGCCCACCTGGGGCTCGCCGCACAATCCGTGCGAGGCGCGCATCGCCGCGCGTTTCAACATCAAGGACATGAGCCGTCCCGCCGACCGCTGGCTGCTGGACACCGTGCGCTGGACCTGGCGCGTGAAGATGTTCATGCATCTGGAGACCGAACTGATGGGCGCGCTGCGCACCAAGGCCGACACCGAGGCCATCAACGTGTTCGCGCGCAACCTGAAAGCGCTGCTGCTGGCCGCACCGGCCGGGCCGCGCGTGACCATGGGGCTGGACCCCGGCATCCGCACCGGCGTGAAGGTGGCGGTGGTGGACGAGACCGGCAAGGTGGTGGATACCGCCACCGATCTATCCGCACCAGCCGCGCAACGACTGGGACGGCTCGCTGCACACGCTGGCAAAACTGGCCGAGAAGCATCGCGTCTCGGTGATCTCCATCGGCAACGGCACGGCCTCGCGCGAGACGGACAAGCTGGCGCGCGATCTGATCAAGCTGCTGCCCGGATCTGCAACATGACCAGTATTGTGGTTTCCGAAGCCGGCGCGTCGGTGTATTCCGCCTCCGAATTCGCCTCGCGCGAACTGCCGGAGCTGGATGTCAGCTTGCGCGGCGCGGTGTCCATCGCGCGCCGCCTGCAGGACCCGCTGGCCGAGCTGGTGAAGATCGATCCCAAGTCGATCGGCGTCGGCCAGTACCAGCACGACGTGAGCCAGTTCCAGCTGGCGCGCTCGCTGGATGCGGTGGTGGAAGATTGCGTCAACGCCGTGGGCGTGGACGTGAACACCGCGTCGGTGCCCTTGCTGGCGCGCGTTTCCGGCCTTTCCAGCAGCGTGGCGCAGGCCATCGTGAACCAGCGCGACCTGAAGGGCAGATTCACCAGTCGCGCCGAGCTGCGCGAAGTGCCGCGCCTGGGCGACAAGACCTTCGAGCAGGCGGCGGGCTTTTTGCGCATCATGGGCGGCAACGACCCGCTCGATGCCTCGGCCGTCCACCCCGAATCGTATCCGCTGGTGCAGCGCATCCTTGAAGACATCAAGCAGGACATCAAGGGCGTGATCGGCAACAGCAACCTGCTGAAGTCGCTCAGTCCTTCCAAATATCAGGACGAGAAGTTCGGCATCCCCACCATCAGCGACATCCTCAAGGAACTGGAAAAACCCGGCCGCGACCCGCGCCCCGAGTTCACCACCGCGACCTTCAAGGAAGGCGTGGAAGAACTCAGCGACCTCAAGCCGGACATGATTCTCGAAGGCGTGGTCACCAACGTGGCGGCGTTCGGCGCGTTCGTGGACATCGGCGTGCATCAGGACGGGCTGGTGCACATCTCGGCGCTCTCCAACAACTTCGTCAAGGACCCGCACACGGTGGTGAAGGCCGGGCAGGTGGTGAAGGTGAAGGTGCTGGAGGTGGACGAGAAGCGCAAACGCATCGCGCTGACCATGCGGCTGACGGATACGGCAGCATCGCAAGCTGGCAGCAGGCCGGAAGTTTCGGGTCAGCGCGACAATCGCGGCCAGGGCAGGCCGGCAGGCGGCAAGCCTGCCAACCGTGCACCGGCGCAAGCGCCGATGGGCGGCGCGATGGCGGCGGCGTTCGCGAAGCTGAAAGGATAAGTACGGTTTTCTGCAGGTGATAGAAAAAGTGGCCAGAGCGATCTGGCCATTTTTTTTGGTGCGCACCTCTTCTTTTAATCGTCCATTTTGTTCTACCTGATTATGGGCTATGATCAAGACGGTGTTATCAAGCAACAGCAGCTGCAATCGATCGAAGTGCGCCTTTGAAAGCTACGTTTTACGTTTATAGTTTTCGAAACCAAGCTGCCTGACGAAGCATGATTTTTTGATATTAAGGTGAACCTTATGTCCAAAAAATACTTCCTCGCTATTCCTTTTCTGATTGCTGCAGGTGTTTCCCTTGCAGAGACAGGCCCGCAAGATAATCCAACTACCGGAACCGGAAAGGGTGGCGCAGTTCAGCCCGCTGCTCCGGGCACTACGGCTTTAACAGACCAGCCGATGTACAAATTCAGCGGGTTCGGTTCGCTGGGCGTTTCCCATTCCAGCCTGAATCAGGGGGATTATGTCCTGAGCGACTCCATGCCCAAAGGAGTGGGGCGCAGCAGCGAGTGGACGGAAAGCAACAACACCCGGATCGCCGCGCATGTGGCGGCCAATTTCACGCCTGAAATCTCGGGTATCTTGCAGGTGGATGCGGAATATCAGGCAAATGGGACATACAACCCGCGGGTTGAAATGGCCCATGTGAAATATGCTTTCATCCCGAATTTCTACATGCGTGTTGGACGTCTTGCCATACCGACTTTTATAGATTCCGAAAATCACGATATCGGCTATAGCTTTGCGTGGGTCAATCCACCCGTCGACCTTTACCAGCTGTCCATCCACACCACCGATGGCGTCGATGCCACGTACCGCTCTGAAATCGGGGAGACCGTGAATTCAATCAAGGCCATGTACGGCAACAAATCGACCGCGAAAGATATGTGGGGACTATTCGATAAGCTTGAGTATGGACAGGCGACATTTAACGCCGGTTATCAGCGGCGCAGGTCCTCGACCCAGAATCTCCTGACCGGTGTTACCGACGCCTGGATTCAAAACAGCGATCTGTCTGTCGGGGCAAGTTATGACCCGGGCGACTGGTTTGCCATGTCCGAGTGGATACAGCGTCGGTCAACCTTCAAGATACATGCGATGTATGTCAGCGCCGGTTATCGCATCGATAAGTTCACCCCGTATCTGACATATAGCCAAATCAGCCCCGGTTCCTTCCTTGCGGGCTATCCCCCGCCAACCGCAACTGCTATTGAACGGGCTAACCGGGCCCAGAGTACGGTCAGCCTGGGTGTGCGCTGGGATTTCATGAGAAATTACGATTTCAAGGTCCAGGTTGATCAGGTGACACTCAGTGATAACTCGAATGGCTACCTCATCAACGTGCCGCCGGGCGTGACTCTCTACGGAAGAAAGTTCTATGTGATTTCTGCGGTTGTTGACTTTGTGTTCTAGTCGCGAAGAACAATATGAGATCGCCCATAACATTCCGCAATAGCTTGATACTCACACTGCTTGTTGCTATGGCAGCGTTTGTCGCGAGCGCACATGCCGAAGTGGTCGTTGTCGTTTCTTCCAAGAGCTCGGTCAAAAGCCTGACGTCCGAACAGACCGCAAAGATATTCCTCGGTAAAGTCGTCACCTTCCCGAACGGCCAGACTGCTTTCCCTATCGATCAGCCTGAAGGAAGTGCGATCAGGGATGAGTTCTATTCCAAAGTAGCCCGCAAGAATTCTTCACAGATCACCGCATACTGGGCAAAAGTCATTTTCACGGGGGATGGACGTCCGCCGAAACTGCTGGCTGATAACGTGGCCGTCAGAAAAGCCGTAGCCGGCGACCCGAACGCTATCGGCTATATCGACAAACGCGCGGTAAACCGCAGTGTCAGGGTTGTTCTGAAGCCTTAAGGCGGATTGACCGTGCAAATGAACAAATTCAGCAACTATCCTTTGAAATTGAAACTGTTGCTGGTGCCTGCGGTTGCCACTTTGAGTTTCGCCGCCTACCTGATCTACTCTTCTCTGGTTCTGTCGGGCGGTAATTCCCTACTCAAAGAAATTCGTGACACTGAATTCCCGATACTGTATGCGGCCAGTGAAAATCTGAAAAGCTTCGAGGGTGTCGTGGAATCGTTGAATACGGCAGCGGCGACCGGAGATGCGGACTATTTGGAGGCATCCAAAGCAAAGGCCTCTGAAATACTGAGTCGTTACGAAACGCTGGCCATCATTGACTCGGCGCACAAGGGCGAAATTGAAAAACTGAAATCCGGTTTCAATGCCTTCTATGCGTTGGCTTTTGATGTGGCACAGAAGATGTCCAGCAGAACGGACATGCCGAGTTTGCAGCAGATAGAACATTTGCGGGTTTTGCGGGACTCCTATTCCCTGGCCGCGGTGTCATACAGGGATATCGCCGAGAAGGAGTTTCAGGAGACCGTCAGAAAGGCGATAGCACGATCGGAAGGTGCGCAGAATTCGGGCGCGGTGATCGGTTCATTGATGCTGTTGGTCATTGCGGTGCTTACGCTGCTCGTCAACCGCGGCATCGTGGCACTGGAAGAGGCCGTGGAAAACCGGAACAAGATGTTGGTGTCGGTCAATCGCGAACTTGAACAAGACATCCAGAAGCTGAAGGAAGCCGAAGAGGCCCGGAATCACGCAGAAGCGGCAAGTCAGATCAAGGATGCTTTTCTCGCCAACATGAGTCATGAGCTTCGCACACCGATGAACGCTGTCATTGGCTTAAGCTACCTGTGCCTGCAGACGGACTTGTCCAGCAAGCAGCACGATTATCTGCAGAAGATTCACGGTTCGGCAAAATCGCTTCTGGGGATCCTTAACGATATTCTGGATATCTCCAAAATCGAAGCCGGAAAAATGGAGATGGATCGCAGGCCCTTCGAACTTGAAGAAGTCATGAGCAATCTGGCCACGATCGTGGGTGTCAAATCTCAGGAGAAAAATCTCGCATTCATTTTGAAGATCACCCCGAACGTCCCATCGTCGTTGATTGGCGATCCTTTACGGCTTGGACAGGTGCTGATCAATCTGGCCGGAAATGCCGTCAAATTTACGGAAAAGGGTGAAGTGATCGTTCGAGTCGAGCTGGAAAAGGAGTCGGAGGATCAGGTCACCTTGCGCTTCACTGTGGAAGACAGCGGTATCGGAATGTCGCAAAAAGAGATCGATAATCTGTTTCGAGCATTCACACAAGCCGATACCAGCATTACCCGCAAATTTGGCGGAACAGGGCTGGGCCTGACGATCAGCAAGCGTCTGGTAGAAATGATGGGCGGACGAATCTGGGTGGAAAGTATTCCCGGCGTGGGATCGAAATTCATCTTCACCGCATGCTTCCATAAAGCCGGCGTATCTGGTTGGGATAGTCTGGCCTCAGGCCAGTTCAGGATAGCAGGCGCACAGTTCAATCAGGCACTCGTTTCCCAATTCCGCGGGGCGCGCATGCTTCTGGTCGAGGACGACGAGATCAACCAGCAAGTGGCGCGGGAGATGCTCGAAAACTATGGAATCAAAGTGACTGTCGCGGAGAACGGTGAAGAAGCGATGGCCAGGTTGAAGGAAGAGCAATTCGACGGCGTACTGATGGACATGCAGATGCCGGTGATGGATGGTGTCAGCACCACTCGCGAGATACGAAAAGATCCGCGGTATGCCAAATTGCCGATCATTGCACTGACTGCCAATGTAATGGTCAGTGACCAAAACGAAATTCTGGCTGCGGGGATGAATGACCACATTGGCAAACCGATAGATCCGGATCGTCTTGTGGCTACTCTCGCAAAATGGGTGCATGCTAATCGGACAATAGAGACGCCTGCGCCCCGTGAAACTGTCCCGACTTCGGCAAGAGAGACACTCCCGAACTTGCCAGGCGTAAACGTGGATGAAAGCGTACGCCGGATCGGGGGGAATGTGGCTTTGTATTATTCGCTGCTTGACACGTTCAGAGTAAATCAGCAGCAGGTCGTTTCCAGAATTCGGGAAGCGCTGGCATCGAACGACTTCATAACAGCGGAAAGACTGGCACACACCCTTAGAGGCATTGCCGGCACCCTTGGCGCGGAATTCCTGCAAAATCAGGCCGAAATATTGGAAAAAAACATCAAGCATGGATCGTTCGGTGATGTTGAATCTTTGCTGGAACAAATTGATCAGGAGATGGTGAGTCTAATTGCCAAAATAGATCAGGCAATTGAGGCACGCATAAGTTGAGTTCTTCAGGCTGATCGCGCCAGTATTGTCGTTTCCGAAGGTGTATTCCGCCTCCGAATTTGCCTCGCGCGAATGCCGGAGCTGGATGTCAGCCTGCGCGGCGAGGTGTCCTCCCCGAATCGTATCCGCTGTACAAACGATCCTCGCCGACATCAAACAGAGATCAAAGGGCTGATTGGCAACGGCTTGCTGAAGTCGCTCAATCCGGCCAAGTACATGGACGAGAAATTCGGCATCCCCACCATCAGCGATATCCTCAAGGAACTGGAAAAATCCGGCCGCGAACGCGCCCCGAATTCACCACTGCGAGTTCTATATCTTTTGGCATATGGTCAGAGAGGGGCATTGCTGTTAGGCTTCGCCGCCATCGAATTCATTCAGTAATTTGCAGTAATTTGGGGAGCCACATACCATGCAATTCAACTCGCCTCTGCGCAGAAATTTCAGACAGGGTCTTGTGCTGCTTTGCAGCGCTGCAGTCTCAATTACCGGATGCTCAGGCGGAGGATCAACTGGCGGATCAGGTTCAGGATCAACTGGGGGGGCAGTAAGTAACACTGTCATCGGTAACACACCTCGATATGCGTTCACCGCCAACAGCACAGATAACAGTCTTTCTTCATACGCGGTCGATAATGGCCAACTGGCATACATCACCAGAACTCCAGCAGGCTCATCTCCCGTTTCAGTCGTTGTCGGTCCTTCTGAACAGCACGCCTATGCAGTAAACAGCGGTACCGGACCAAGTGGCAATAGCGTTTCGCAGTTCGACATAAATGCCAACGGTTTATTGACACCGATGACTGTATCTTCCGTTCTGCAGGAACGCATCCGGTCGCCATCGCTTTCGACCACGCAGGTAAATACGCCTACGTGGCGAACAGTGCAAGTAATGACATCTCGCAATACAACATCGGTACTGACGGAGCATTGACGCCCATGCCTACGGCAGGCGTTGCAGCGGGATCCGCGCCCAACTCGGTCGTTGTCGATTTTCCTGGCAAGCATGTTTACGTGACTAACCTGAACAGCAATAACGTCTCACAGTACTCGATAGGTGCCGATGGTTCGCTCAGTCCTCTGCCAACTTCAACAGTCCTGGCTGGAGCAGGGCCGCGCTCAATCATCATCGCCCCTTCGGGCGCATATGCTTACGTTGCGAACTCTGCCAGCGGTAACGTCTCGCAATACATTATTGGCTCAGGCGGCGAGTTGACACCGATGTCTGTAACTACGGTTCCTGCCGAATTGAGCCCCGTTTTTATCGCAACCGATCCGTCGGGCAAATATGCTTATGTAGTGAATCAGGGGAGCGGTACGGTTTCGCAATACGGCATCGGTGCCGATGGGGCTCTCACGCCGATGGCAACGCCGACGGTTGCTGCTGGTGTATCCCCAACTTCCATCAAGATCGACGCTTCTGGCAAGTATGCCTATGTGACAAATAATCTAAATGGGGCAGGCGGCAAGAACACCGTATCACAGTACACCATTGGCACCAACGGTGGGCTTGTGCTGATTACGACATCTTCAACAGATACAGATGACAAGCCGAGTCCGACTGATATCGATATCTCTGAAGGCGATGCGCATGTGCAGCCAACGCAGTACGCCTATGCTGTCAACGATGCCACTAGCAATGTCTCACAGTACACAGTGTCGGCAGATGGCTCGTTGACAGCAATGTCGCCAGCGACAGTCCCGACGGGCTCATTTCCTTCAGGTGCAGTCGTCAGCCATCCTATAGGCATGTGTATGTAATTAACAGCGCTATGGGGCCAACGGGCAACAGCATTTCACAGTTCACCATAGCCGCGAATGGTGCGCTGACTCCAATGGCTACATCCACTGTTCCGACAGGATCACTTCCGAACTATATCGTTCTCGATCCTGCTGGCCGGTATGCTTATGTGGCGAACTGGGCAAGCAATGACATCTCGCAATATTTGGTCGGTTCTGATGGCGCATTAACGCCTATGTCTGTCGCTACGGTAGCCGCGGGAACTGCCCCCAATTCCATTGGGGTCGATCCACTTGGCAAGTATGTTTATGTGACTAACCAGAACAGCAATAACGTCTCGCAGTATGCCATTGGCGCCGATGGAGCACTCAGCCCGCTGGCCACCCCAACAGTCGCAGCAGGAACAAATCCACGCGCCATCACCATCGATGTATCTGGCAAGTTTGCTTATGTATCGAACTTCAATGGTGGAAATATCTCGCAATATGTAATTGGTGCCAACGGTGTATTGACGCCAATGAGTACCCCCACGGTGGTGACAGGATCACAACCAGTCTCCGTCACTGTCGATCCTTCTGGAAAACATGCATATGTGGCAGACCAGATGAATAACAACGTCTGGCAATACAACATTGCAGCTGATGGTTCGCTGGCGTCGATGAATCCGCCAACTGTTGCTGCAGGCGCGGGTGCGGCTTTTGTAGCAGTCGATTCTTATGGCAAATATGCTTATGTGACGAACTATACGAATATCGCAGGTGGGAATACCGTCTCGCAGTACACCATTGGCGCCAATGGAGGGCTTGTTCCCATGGCGATAGCTACAGTGGCTGCCGGTACATCCCCTGATTGTATCGTTGTAACTCGCATGTGGCATTGATGCTTTTCCAACGCCCGCCAAGCTGAAGGGGTGAGTTTCTGATTTTACAAAGCCGTTCGGCCTGAGCCTGTCGAAGGCTTTGTTGGAGCCGTTCATGTTTCAATAAGCGCAACACGAACGGATTTGGGTCCTACTGGCCAAGCGACCGCGTAGGCACCCAAAGTGCCTGCCCTACATTGCTGTGCCGCGCGGAGCCAGGTGCGGCAGGGCAGGCCTGCGGGTGGCAAGCCTGCTAACCGTGCACCGGCTACATTGCCAACCTCGCGCGTCTGCATAAGCGCAAATGGCGGCGACGTTTATAAAGTTGAGCGGTTGGATACTATCCAGAAAGATCAGCAGTCTGCGGCACGCTGTGCCGGGTGCCGATCCGTTTGAATGTTATCGCCGGCGCCGGATCGGCCCTCAGGTAGCTGCTGGTTACGTCCGTTTCCGCAACGATGCCGTTTTCATTGCACCATTTGCGCCACGCGCCCTCGCCGAGGCGGGAGCTGCCCGGCCGACCGGACAGGGTGTAAGTCTTGCCGCTACGCGTCTTGACGGTCATGGCGACCGGATCGAACTCTTGAATGGCGCTTGTCGAAATGCCAAAGCTGCTGGTGGCATTCTGCCCGCAAACGTGGCGGGTGCGAATATCCTTTGGCGACACAGCCTCCATCACGCGCCAGCGGTGCAGCAGTGTGGAATTGGGCGGAGTGGTTGAGAACATTACTAAGTCAATCGATGCAGGATCACAAGTGGTGTGAACATACCCCCTTCGTTCGGTAGGGTCAATGCGATCGTGAAGTCTATGGACGAACGGGATTGGGGTTTCAGTATAGGGCACTCAAAACGTGCCAACCTTACCGGACTGACTGAATAACAGCATATACCCGCCGAGTACCAGCATAACGATCAATGCAAGATCCTGCGGCACTCCAAGCGAAAACGCGGCGACGGCGCCAATTGCGGCCCATAGCATGGGAGCGGGCAGCACCCATCTCGGCAAAGGTTTCGCCGTCATCAACAGCACGCCGAAAGTGTAGATCGTGGTTGGGCATGGCACACCAAACGTTGGGGTGGCGGGATAGTGATGTCCGGCCAACTCTCCGATGGCGGGATATCCCGCTAATGCAAACACCACGACAATCAGGCCGGTGGTCTTCCTCGCATCCATGCCGGAATGGAACCGCAGGGATGAGCGAAAGATTCCAAACCAAAGAAAGCCGCCTGCGGCGACCAGCGAAATAGCGGCAAAGAACGGGGCGGCAGGATTGATCCGCCAGAAGAAGGCCAAGTGGTAGCCAACCGCCAACCAGGCCCAGAGCAGTACCAATCCAAGAGATATGAAGCGTCCCGCCCGCTCAGGCATCCAGATCAGCACGCCCACCATCGTAATTGCAGCCGCGTTCAGAGCAAGCTGCATCGGCCATATCGCTTCGTTGTACGAGACGAAGACCTCGAAAAACTGCGTTTGGGTGAACGGAAGATCCATTTCCGGTTCCGATGATTCCTCTGGCCTTTGTTCCCCGTCACTGCCTGGCCAGCACCACGAACCCGTTGGCGGGGATCTTGGTGTTCAGGCGGCCGCGCGACGAAGGGATGACGGCGCCGCCGTTCCCGGTGTTATGCCCGCCATAGACTGAAGCGTCGCTGTTGAATATCTCTTTCCAATCGCCATCGGGAATGGCCAGTTGGTCCTTCTCTATGCCATAACCGTCGGCGAAGGGGGCGTTGTTGAGGCTTGCCACGACGATGACTTCTTCATCTCCGCTCCAGCGTTTGAAAGCAATCACGCGATTGGCGTTGGACTGGTGGAGGATGTCGATGTTGTGGCTGCGGATAGAGCGTTGCCGGCGGCCGAGGGTGATGAGGTCCTGATAATAACGGAAGAGCGACTTGCCGCTGTTGAGCCGCTCGCCGAGGATGTCTTCGCGCTCATTCATGAAGTTGTTGTAGGTGAACCGGTTCTTCGCCCCGATCTCTTCGCCCATGAAGAACATTGGCGTGCCTGCGGAGAGCAGCGAAAGACCGAAGCTCACACGGGACCGCGCCTCCGCCCAAGGACGGGTGGCGTCGTTCAAAACATCGTTGACGGCGGTCTCGATAGTCCGTTCCGTGCCGCTGGCGTTGCCGGCTTCATCATGCGATTCGTGATAGACAACCTGGTTGTGGCTGCTGCCATAGAGGGCGCCGGCAAACCAGTCCATTTCCAGCGGTTCGTTTCCGCCGTATCCGGCCTGTTTCAGCAGGCGAGCCTTGCCGTCGGCCGACGACGCATCGCCGATCAGGTTGTGATAGAACTCCGCAGCCCATCTTGCCTCGAACCCCAGTCCCCCGTTGGCCGGCAGCTTGGTCACCGCATTCCATCCGGTGTGGTCTTCGGCGATCAGCATGACGCTCGGATGGATCATGCGCAGCGTGCGACTCCATTCGCGCAGAAACTTCTGCCCGAAGCGGTTGGCGTTGCCAATGGAACGCCCATCCGCATGCAGCACATTATCGCGGTGAAGCGCCTGGGTCAGGTCTACGCGCAATCCGTCCACGTGCATTTCCTCGATGAGGAAGGCGGCGCTGCTGATGAACTGCTGGCGCACGACTTCTTCCCAGAAGCGCGGGGCGTAACCAGTGGAACCGTTGTCGAGATAGCCGCCATCCGGAGATGCGTAGTCGGAGGAGCGCCCTTCATACCAGTAATAGATGTTCTGTTCGGGAGCAGTCGAGTCGTACGCCCATTGGGCACGATCCGAGTTGGGATCGTAATGGTTGTAGACGACGTCCTGGATGACGGCGATGCCGCGCCGGTGGCATTCGCGCACGAAATGGCGGTATTTGTCGCGTCCGCCGGCGCTGGCTTCGATGCAGAAATGGTGGGTGTCGCCATAGCCCCAGGCGATATTGCCGGAGAACTCGGCCATGGGAAGCAATTCGACTGCGTTCACGCCGAGATCGACCAGGTGATCCAGGAAGGCTATCGCATCGCTCAGATCGCCCGGGCCGGATTTGCCAAAGCCCAGTGAGCCAACGTGCAATTCGTAGATGACGAGGTCATCCAGATGCGTCTGAACCGGCAGGCCGAATGTGAATTCGGAGGCCCAGAATTCTTCGGCAGAAATGAGAGCGGGCGTTTTGCCCGCGGGCGTGGATGCAAAATCGCGTCGCACCACATCGGGATCGATGACCACGCTGCAGCTCACCGTGCCGTCCAGGGTGTCTACTGTTCCCGTCCAGCCGGCCTCGGCCGGGTTGATGCTTCCCTTGCCGATCTGGCTGCGGGAAAAGATATCGGTGCGATAAACGGTTTGCCCTTGCGCGTTCTTGATGCGGTACATGTAGGGGTGGCTTTTGAACGATTCGAAACTTCCCTGGGGGCTGCCTTCCCATATCCCGCCAGCGACGCGCGTAAGCGCAACCGCGTGGTGCTTTGAACTGATCCCGCTGCCGTCGTCCGCGATGTAGCCGGCGGCCGGGTCGCCGAAGACGACATCCACTTTCTGTGCGTTGGGCGCCCAGATACCAAAGTGCAAGCCGGGCGGGGCGCCTTTTGTTGCGAAATACTTGTTGGCTCCCAGGCGGCGGCCATAGGTGAAGTAATAGCGTTCCACTTGCGGTGAAGGATTGCCTGCGAGTTGGAACTGGCGATAACGGTCGGTTGAATCGGAATCCTGTACCTCGGTTGGTATCCCCCAGAAATTGGCTCCCTGCGGACCATCGAGCTGCACACCCCATTTGAATGTCTTGTCCTGATCGGCCAGATCAAGCGCGACCGATGCTTTGAAGGTCGGGCACCCGTCTGCCCCGATCTCCTCTCGCATCGCGCACTCGCTCCAGCTATCGGAATAACGGCCGTTGCCGTCCCAGCTGCCGCAGAGGCGGGCGTTGCGGAACATCTTCCGCTTCAGGCCGGTGATGAATTGAAGTTCCACTGTTTGCATCGCCATGATCTTCTCCTTTCGGATGTGGCCGTACGTTCACCTAGAGCATGCATCGGCTGTGCTACACCCGTTGATCCTGCATGCTCAAAGCGGAGGGTATGTTCTTTACGAGCTTTATCTTTCTGGGGGAGTGCAATTGCGCCTTATATCCCCGGGACGTTCCAGCACCACCCGGAACGCATCCATGCCGCGGGTAAAGAACGAGTAGGACGAGCCCCACAGGTAGAGCCGGAATATTCTGTACAGCCTTTCTCCCCAGCGTTGCACGATCTCGTCGCGTTCCGCATCCAGGTTCTTTGCCCACTCGCGGCAGGTCAGGTAGTAACTGTGGCGGTCGTTGTGGATGCTCCTTACTTCCAGGTTCGTCTTCGCGACCTCGGTCAGGAAATCGTGCAGGCAGAAGAAGCGGTGGTTTCCGGGATAGACGTAACGCGAAATGAAGGTGGGTTTGGAATACTTTTCCCGGAACGAGCTGGCGTCCAGATAGATCTTGCCGCCGGGTTTCAGCAAGCGCTGGAACTGCTGCACGACGGCGGGATAATCGGGAAGATGTTCCATGACGCCGAGGATGACGATCGCATCATAGGGTTCCGGCGATGCATGGGCATAGAAATCGCCGTAGATGACCTTGCAGGGCAGTTGCATCTGGCGGATCAGATTGCCGATGAATTCTTCCGACTTGCGCGCGATCGTGAGCGCCGTGACCTGTATCCCTTGTTTGCCGGCATGCTCGACGAACGTACCCCAGCCGCCGCCCACATCCAGCACGCGGTCGCCCGCTTTCAACCCGCAGCTTTGCACCACAAAATCCAGCTTGCGCTGCTGCGCCTTTTCCAGCGGCTCATCATCATGTTCAAAAATGGCTTGCGAGTAGCAGCGGCTGGAGTCCATGAACTTGAGATAGAAATCGCTCTCATGCTCGTAGTGTTCGGCGATCGCACGCCGGTTGGTACGCAACTGTCCCGCAAGCAGCGGCGCCAGTCGCCAGCGCAAGAAATGAAGCGGATGTATATCGCGCAAGACCTCGCGGCAGCTGACGACATCCCACATGCTGCCCTCGATATCCAGGTTGCCATCGATATACGCTTCGGTAAAACGCAGTTCGTCAAAGCGCGTGATGGCGCGCATGGCGTTCTGGTCTTTCAGGGAAATGGTGAATGTCGGATCGCCGTTGCCGAACCGGTAGATATCATCGTTCGGCAACCGGATGACGAATGGCGCACAGGCCTTGTCGGCGAGGTGGTCATGAATCAGCTGCGCTAGTCTGGTTTCGAGTGGACTAGTTCCAAGTAACTCCATGCGAAGCTCCCAAGAGAACATAACCGTGATGTAACAGACTGCTGCGTCCGTATGATAAGGAATGGCAAATGCAGACGCAACGGGTCATTCTGCGCGCGCAGTATCGGCCCGGACTGGTGTCTCACTCAAGCTCGAACGAGCCGGTCTTGAAAGCCGCCCCGCGACGATAGACGCTGAAAACCGCGCCACTGCCTGTGGTTTTGGAGCTCACCAGCTTGAACATGGCCGGGACGGTGCCGACACCGAAGAGTCGCTTTCCGGTGCCGAGCACCACCGGAAAGGTGAAAAGCCGGTATTCGTCGATGAGGTCGTTCTCGATCAGCGTCTGGGCGAGGCCGCAGCTGCCGTGCACCTGCACCTCGCGCTGGAAACGGTCCTTGAGTTCGATGAGGTCTTTCTTGATACCGCGGATATGCGAGCTCGAGTTCCAGCTGAACGTGTCTTTCGTGCGCGAAGCGACGAACTTGGGGAGCGAATTGAGCGCGCTGGCGATGGGGTCGTAGGGATCCGTGACTTTGGGCCAATAGGCGGAGAAGATATCGTAGGTCGTGCGCCCGAGCAGGAAGGCATCTGCCTTCATGAATATCTCGGAGACGATCAGGCCCATGTCCGCGTCGGCATGGGGTACGAGCCAGCCGCCATGAGGGAAGTCGCCGCTGGTGTCCTCTTGCGGGCCGCCGGGCGCCTGCATCACTCCGTCCAGCGTAAGGAAAGTCGTCAGTGTCAGTTCAGCCATGATGTCCTCCAGTCTTGAGAGTGGAACGATCTGTCAAACGCTGCTGAATGCGGGATGATGATTGATGGTGGTGCCCGTTGCTCTGCTGAGATAACCTGGCCGCAATTCCTTGGCCATGAACACATCCTCCGGCACATCGTATTCGCAGTCAATACCAAATTGACTGGAGGGCAGGAGGCCGAAACGAGGGTAATACGCCGGATCGCAGCACAACCTCTTTCACAGGATCCGGCAAATGATACTCACGGGTTTCAGTAAGCCAGCGCCTTGAAATAGACCCCGCGCAGTTCCGGCAGTGCCTTGAGTTTTCCATAAGGTACCGGTTGCAGGCGCAACACGTGCTCCTCCATGTCGCTCTCGATGTAACGTGCCCCGATCTCGCTCTTGAACCAGAGCGGCCCTTCTCGCGTTTCCCGGAAAATCTCCTGTTTGTCGTAGCGGCCGTGGCTCTTGAGGCGGACGATGGCGCGATCCGACAGGCCCATATCCTCTTTCTCCTCGAACGCTTCGGCGTAGGCGGGCGTGGTCCGGCTCAGGATGCCGATATAGGTGCCCTTGTCCGGGCCGTCGGGGCGATAGGGCGGACGGCGCTCGATGATCATGCCGTCGGGGCGCTCGCCGTCGTCGAAGTCGAGCCGGACGGGCTCGTGTATCACCCGTTCCTCATGCACGACGTTCCTGAGCGCTGCTGCGCCGAGATTGTTGAGGTCGTAGGTGTACACGACCTGTTCCTTGATGATGCGGAACTTGCCTTTCGCCTCCTGCGTGTAGTTGGCGACACCGTCCGACGAGAAGACCAGGAATCCGTGGCGCACCCCGACCGGTTCGGTCGCTTGCGCGCTGCTGATGCAGGTGATGAGGAGGAGAGCAAGCAGGAAGGTTCTGGTGCGCATCATCGGGCTCCCTCGGTTGTACGGTCGCGATATGCGGCCATGTCCTGGTTTGCCGCCGTGTACAGCGCCGCCGACAAGCCCAGCGCCGCGAGCAGGATGAGCGCCGCAACGATGCGGATGCCCTTGCTGCCGTAGACGACCGCAGCCAGGGCGCAGCATGCCGCCAGGACAGCCATCAGGACACCGGCTTCCGGGGCGCCGATCATGGCGCTCACGAGGAGCAGGGCCAGCGCCGCCCACATCATGGTACGTGCGGATTCCTTATTCATGAGACCTCGCTGTATGCGCAACAGGCCATCGGTCAGCGCGTGAAGAGCGCCCGCAATGCCTGCATGTCGCGCGTGACCCATTCCGCGTCGGCGGCAAATGCGGCGTCGGTCATGTCCGGCTGCCGGAACAGGGTGAGCTGTACATCGGCGCCGTCGCCGTTCCGGATGATCCTCATCGGGACATAGACCTCGGGTTTGCTGCCTGCGCTGACGTAGTGATCCATGACGCCGAACGGATTATGTCCGGTGAACCTGATCCTGACGGGTTCTCCGGCGCCCTCGACTTTCCATACGTCTCCATCCTGTGTCAGCGTAGACCTGGCGAGACCGGACGCCCATTTCGGAAAGTCTTGCGGTCGCCAGATGTTCTCGTAGATGTCTTTCCAGTTGCGGTCGATCGAGATGCTGATGATTCGCGATTCCAGCATGGCAGCCTCCTGTGAGCAGGGATGGATCGAAAGCCGTGAGACTGTCGGGGCCAGCGGCCCGGGCACGCTCACAGCGCCTTGCTCACCTTCATGATGCTCGGATCGTCCTCGCTGCTCTTGATGCTGAAGCCAAGGCGGGTCATCATCTTGAGCATGCTGTGGTTGTTGTTCAGTACCTCGCCCTCGATCACCGAGAGCCCCATGGAGCGCGCCGCTTCCATCAGCGCCACCATGAGTTTCTGCCCCAGTCCCTTGCCCTGCATCCGGTCCGCGACGACCAGCGCGAATTCGCAGGTCTCGCCATCCGGGTTGATGGCATAGCGCGCGACGCCCAGTTCGACTTCGCGTCCCTGTTCCTGGGTCACGGCGACCAGCGCCATCTCGCGGCTGTAATCGAGCTGGGTGAAGCGCACCAGCATGGTCTCGGTGAGTTCCTGCATGCTGTTCATGAAGCGGAAGTATTTGGATTCTTCCGACAGGTCGTGCACGAACTGCTTCTCCATATCGGCGTCTTCGGGACGGATGGGGCGAATGGTGAGGTCGGTGCCGTCGGCCAGCTGCCATTGGTTGATGAGGTGAGTGGGGTAGGGGTAGATCGCCATGTGCGCGTAGCGGTCGGCGGTTGGCTGGCGGTACTCGACCACGACGCGCGCATCGGCGGCCAGCGCGCCGTTCTCGTCGAGGATGAGCGGATTGATGTCCATCTCCTTGAGCAGCGGCAGTTCGCACACCATCTCCGAAACGCGCAGCAGCACGTCTTCCAGCGCTTCCATGTTGGCGGGCGGCATGTTGCGGAAGGCATCGAGCATCCTGGCGATGCGCGTGTCCCTGATCAGTTCTTTCACCAGGAAGGTGTTCAGCGGCGGCAGTGCGACGGCGCGGTCGCCCATGATCTCGACGGCGATGCCGCCTGCGCCGAAAGTGATCACGGGGCCGAACACCGGGTCGCTGGTCACGCCTATCATCAGCTCGCGCCCGTTCGCCTTGACCACCATCTGCTCGATGGAGATGCCGTCCACCTTCGCGTTGGGGCGGTTGCGCTGCACGTTGTCCATGATGTGCTGGTAGGCGGCGCGCACCTCGTGGGCATTGTTCAGGTTGAGCACCACGCCGCCCGCATCGCTCTTGTGCGTGATGTCGGGCGAGTTGACCTTCATCGCCACGGGGAAGTCGAGTTGCTGCGCGATCAGCAGCGCCTCGTTGGGCGAGTGCGCGACCACGGTGCGCGCCACGGGAATGTGGAAGGCGGCAAGCAGCGCCTTGGATTCCATCTCGGTCAGCACCTTGCGATGCCCCTGCATCGCGCCCTCGATGATGAGGCGCGCGCTTTCCACATCCGGTTCGAGATGGTGCGACAAGGGGCCGGGCATCTGCATCAGCAGCTTCTGGTTGCGGTAATAGGCGGACAGGTGCGAGAACACTTCGACCGCCGGTTCCGGCGTGCGGAAGTGCGGCAGGTGCGCCTTGGTGAACGCGTCGCGCGACTCGGCGACCTGGGTCTCGCCCATCCAGCAGGTCAGCAGCGGTTTGCTGTGTCTGGTGGTGTTGGTATTGGCCAGGTCGATCAGGACTTGTGGCCGATTCCAGCGGCTTGGTCATCGCTTGCGGGGTGAGGATGGCCAGCACGCCGTCCACGTTCTCGTCGTCCAGGCAGGCTTTGACGGCATGGTAGTAGCGCTCCGCCTGCGCGTCGCCGATGATGTCCACCGGGTTGCCGTGCGGCCAGTTGGGCGGCAGGTACTGGTTGAGGTATTCGACCGTGGCATCCGACAGCGTGGCCATGGCGAGCCCGAGATCGGAGGCGCGGTCCGCCGCCATCACGCCGGGGCCGCCGCCGTTGGTGACGATGGCAAGGCGGTTGCCGGCCGGACGGAAGCCGAACGCCAACGCCCTGGCTGCGGTGAACAGATGCGTGACGGTCTCCACGCGCACGACGCCGACGCGGCTGATGGCGGCGTCGAACACGTCGTCCGCCCCGACCAGCGAGGCGGTGTGCGACATCGCGGCTTTCGAACCGGCGGGATGGCGTCCGACCTTGACCAGGATAACCGGCTTGATGCGCGCGGCGGCGCGCAACGCGCTCATGAAGCTGCGCGCGTTGCGGATGCCTTCGATGTACATCAGGATGCTGTGGGTGTTGGGGTCGGAGACGAGGAAATCGAGGATCTCGCCGAAGTCCACGTCGGTGGAGGAGCCCATCGAAACGACGCTGGAAAATCCGACATCGTTGCGGGTGGCCCAGTCCAGGATGGCGGTGCACAGCGCGCCGGACTGCGAGATGAGGGCGATGTTGCCGGCGTCCGCCGGGCCCTTGTTGAAGGTGGCGTTCAGCCCGATGGAGGGGCGCATGATGCCGAGGCAGTTGGGGCCGATCAGTCGGATGTTGTAGCGGTGCGCGGTCTCCACCAGTTGCCGCTCCAGCGCGGCGCCGGCCGGGCCGGTCTCGCCGAAACCGGCGGTGATGATGACCGCCGCTTTCACGCCGTGGATGCCGCAGTCTTCGAGGATGCCGGGCACGCTCTGCGGCGGGGTGGCGATCACCACCAGCTCGACCGGCTGGCCGATCTCGGCGATGGAGGCATAGGCGCGTTGTCCCTGCACCACGGGATGGCTGGAGTTGATCGGATACAGCGTGCCCTTGAAGCCGCCCTGCAGCATGTTCTGGAACACGATCTGGCCGACCGAGTCGGGGCGGTCGCTGGCGCCGAAAACGGCCACCGATTTGGGTGCGAACAGGGGATTGAGATAGTGCTTGCCCATGATATTGCGCTTCCTCCGGATGGCTTGTTGGGTATGATAGCACCGTAACATTACGGTTCCGGTGTCATGCAGACTGCATACATTACTCATTCACTCTGCCTTAAGCACGACATGGGCGCGCACCATCCAGAATGTCCGGCGCGCATCCATGCGATCGAGGATCAGCTCATCGCATCCGGCTTGTTCGGCTACCTGCAACACCATGAAGCGCCCGAGGTGACGCGCGAACAATTGTTGCGCGTGCATGCCGCAGCTTATGTCGATGCCATCGCCGCCGCCGCTCCTCAGCATGGCATGGTCGAACTGGACGGCGACACCTCGATGAATCCGTACAGCTATCCGGCTGCGCTGCGCGCCGCGGGTGCTGCGGTGATGGGCGTGGATCTGGTGATGGCAGGCAAGGTGGAGAACGCCTTCTGCAACATCCGTCCGCCCGGTCATCATGCCGAAAAGGCGCGTGCGATGGGTTTCTGCATCTTCAACAACGTCGCCGTCGCTGCGGCGCACGCGCTGGAGGCGCATGGCCTGAGCCGCGTCGCGATCGCGGATTTCGACGTGCACCACGGCAACGGCACCGAGAACATCTTCCACGACGATCCGCGCGTGATGCTGTGCTCGACCTTCCAGCACCCGTTCTATCCCTATGTCGGCGCCGACAGCGGCAACGATCACATGATCAACGTGCCGTTGCCGGCAGGCACCGGCAGCGAGGGATTCCGCGAGGCGGTGACCTCGCGCTGGCTGCCCGCGCTGGAGGATTTCAAGCCGGAGTTGCTGCTGATCTCGGCCGGCTTCGACGCGCATCGCGAGGACGACATGGCCATGCTCAGGCTGGCGGACGCGGACTATGCGTGGGTAACGCAGGAATTGAAGAAGCTCGCGTACAAACATTGCCACCGCCGCATCGTCTCGACGCTGGAGGGCGGCTATGAGTTGCATGCGCTCGGGCGCAGCGCCATGGCGCATATCAAGGTCTTGAGCGGGTTGTGATTCGAATGCAGCGACAAAGGAGCAAGTCGCAAGGAGCAAGGATGCGCTTGATCGCACACACGTTGCTGCTGTTTGTCTGCGCAGGTAATGCGCAAGCAGAGTACTGTCTGGACTGGTCCAGCTTCGTAGCGAAGCATTCCGGATCTTCGGGGCACTGCTGGCCCAGCGAACGCGAGTGTAATTCCTACCGCATGTCACGGCCGGCCGGCGACTATGTCGGCGGCTGCTATTACCGGCCAGGTCAATATCCGCGCACCGGAGAAAAGAAGGGTGGCGGCAAGGCATCCGGCGCGGGGGACGCAGCCGCAAAAGCGGCCGCCGAACAGCAGAAGAAGCATGATGCGATGAAGAGGCAGCAGGCCGAATCCGAACGGCAGGCCTTCGAGAAGGATCGGCAGGAGTTGCTCGGTACCGTAAAAGGAGCTTCTCCCTCCGAACCTGCCCGCACGATCACGCTCAAGCCGCTCCCGCCGCCCGCCGGAGGGACGGCAAGGTCCCAGCTGGATTGCGTCTCGCGCAACAGCCCGGGAGCGAGCTGGGAACAAAAGGCGCCGGATTGCGCGCCCGTTACGCCGGATGTGCCGGAGCCGTCGAAACCGGCGGCAGTGGAACAGCCGCTGCAGAAGCTGCCATCGAAGCATTGAGGCGATAGCGCATTAACGGGGCACGCACATTGCGAGGGACATCATGGGAACGAGAATCGCTCATTGGCTGTTGTTTGCATCGTTGCTGACGGCACTTCCGTCCATGGCGGGTGCAGGTGTCCGCTAATCAACAGGCGGACCGGATACGATATGGCTGCTAACTGTCCGTTGGGAGCATTTCCCTCATGAAGCCGATGTCGGCGTTCGCGGCTTGGGCACGACGCTGGAACAGGCCTTTGAGCAGGCCGCACTGGCGTTGACGGCAGTGATCGTCGATCCGACCGCGGTGGCTGCCAAAGAGATGTTCCGGCTTTCCTGTGTAGCTCCCGATCCCGAGTTGCTGCTGGTGGATTGGCTCAACACCTTGATATACGAGATGGCGACGCGCAACATGCTGTTCAGCCGCTTCGAAGTGCATGTGGAAGGCGAGCGTCTCGATGCGCAGGTCTGGGGAGAGAAGCTGGATGCGATGCGCCATCTCCCTGCCGTCGAGGTGAAAGGTGCGACCTATACCGCGCTGAAGGTCGCGCGCCAGCCGGACGGTAACTGGCTCGCGCAATGCGTCGTGGACGTGTAGCTTTCCGAGAAGGAGGTCTCCATGGATCTCGCCCTGCTGGAACGTGAAGCGGATTTCAAATGGCGCATCCAGCCCGTCGGCCGCATGCGCGTGCCGGGCGTGATCTTCGGCAGCGAGCAGCCTGCTGCGCGAGATGGATGCCAAGGTGTATGAGCAGGTCGTCAACGTGGCGATGCTGCCCGGCATCGTCGAGGCGTCTTATGCGATGCCGGATGCGCACTGGGGCTACGGCTTTCCCATCGGCGGTGTGGCGGCATTCGATGCCGATGCCGGCGGCGTGGTATCGGCGGGCGGTGTGGGTTTCGACATCTCCTGCGGCGTGCGCACGCTGCATACCGGCCTGCGGTTGGCGGACATCGACGCGGTGAAGCAGAAGCTGGCGGAAGCGCTGTATCGCGCCATTCCTGCGGGTCTCGGCAGTACCGGCGTGATCCGCCTGAAGGATGCAGAGATGAGCGCGATGCTGCGCGGCGGCGCGCGCTGGGCGGTGGAACGCGGCTTCGGATCGGAAACGGATCTGGAACGTATCGAGGAGGGCGGCTGCATGCGCGGCGCGGACCCGGCGCAGGTTTCCGAACAGGCCAGGAAGCGCCAGCGCGACGAGATGGGCACGCTCGGTTCGGGCAATCATTACCTCGAGATCCAGTTGGTGACCGATGTCTATGCGCCGGAGATCGCCGCCGCATTCGGCGTGCAGGTGGGCGATGTCGTGGTCAGCATCCATTGCGGCTCGCGCGGGCTCGGCCACCAGATCGGCACCGAATTCCTGAGGCGCATGGTGATGGGCGCCGCGAAGTTCGGCATCGACTTGCCCGACCGCGAGCTGGCCTGTGCGCCGATAGCTTCACCGCTCGGCCAGGATTATCTCGGTGCGATGCGCGCGGCGATCAACTGCGCGCTGGCCAACCGCCAGATACTCACCCATCTCACGCGCGAAGTGTTTGTCGAGGTGTTGCCGCAGGCCCGGCTGTCGCTGCTGTACGACGTGTCCCACAACACCTGCAAGGTCGAAGAGCACGACGTGGGCGGCAAGATGAAGAAACTCTACGTGCATCGCAAGGGCGCCACGCGCGCCTTCGGACCGGGGCATCCCGATCTGCCGTCGGCGTTGCGCGCTGCCGGCCAGCCAGTGCTGATCGGCGGCAGCATGGGGACCTCTTCTTATATATTGGCAGGGACGGAGCAGGGCATGCAGCTGGCCTTCGGCTCCGCCTGTCACGGTGCAGGGCGCGCGATGAGCCGGCATCAGGCGCTGCGCACGTGGGAGGGCCGCGGCGTGGTTTCCGACCTGGCCCATCGCGGTATCCTGATCCGCAGCCCTTCCATGCGCGGCGTGGCCGAGGAGGCGCCGGGCGCCTACAAGGACGTCAGCGCGGTGGTCGATTCTGCCGAGCAAGCGGGCCTCGCGCGCAAGGTGGCGCGCGTTGAACCGCTCATCTGCATCAAGGGGTGAGCCGCAAGCGGCCTGGTTCGGCCAATCAAGAATCGGCAAACGCTCTCCATGTTGGCATCAATTCACAAGACTATATAGGTCAATATATAGACCTATATATAGACCATTGGGCATATTTACCCATCTATTGGCGAGGAGTAGTTTCGCTGGCCGGGAGTGGGGTTCCATATTTCCCTGCTAGCTAAAAAGGCCTTCCGGCACACTACGTCCAAGTTTGACAGTCTTTCAAAGTGATCTGCCGACGCGCCATGGCTGATATCACAAACGGATGTATCGCATTTACTGCACCATGAAACTGAATCCATTACCGGAAAATCTCTGGTAATGGGCGGCACTGGTTTGGGGGATCCGTGATACGCGAATATACAACTCGTCTCCCTCAACACTATTACGCATGTACTGAGAGTTGAAGCTCCAGGGGGCTCACATGAATGGATTGCCGAATCATAACCTTCTTGGTGCATCCAGGTGTTTTCTGGAAGCAATAGATCACTTGATGCTATTTGCCAAGACGGATGTGACAATTCTGATTGAAGGCGAGACAGGCACTGGAAAAGAGCTTGCCGCTCGGGCCGCACACGAGTTCAGCGATCGGCAAGGAAAGCCGTTTATTCCCGTCAACTGCGGGGCTCTCCCTGAAGCACTTGCCGAGAGCGAACTCTTTGGCTGCGAGAGGGGAGCTTATACCGATGCGAAACAGGCACGGCGTGGCTTGGTGGTGGAAGCCAACAACGGCACGCTGTTTCTTGACGAGGTCGAGGCGATGCCTCCTCGCGTACAAGTCGCATTACTGAGGTTTCTGCAGGATCGGAGCTTCCGCCCTGTGGGGTCCACAATCACTCATTCCAGCGATGTTCGGGTAATCGCCGCCACCAACATGCCCCTGGAGCATCTGGCGAAAAATTCCGGATTTCGATATGACCTGATATTCCGTCTCAAGGCACTTTCGGTACGTCTACCTCCGCTGCGGGAAAGAGGGTGAAGACGTGTTGATTCTCGCAAAAGTACTTCTCCGCCGCTTCAGTAAACAGTATGCAATTCCTGAACCGGCCATATCGATCGAAACAGAATCGTGGTTCAGGAGATACCACTGGCCGGGCAATGTGCGCGAGCTTGAGAATATCCTTTTGCGAGGGCTGTTTCTGAGCGAAGGGGGCGTGCTGCATATACCCGCTCCAGAGAGTTGTATGCATGACCATGAAGACAACTCGATCAAGCTGGACCTTCATTTTTCTGATGCCAAGGCGGCTGCAATCGCCAGGTTCGAACTCCATTACCTCACCAATGTGCTCCATCAAGCCGAAGGAAACGTGACGCAAGCGGCTCGCATATCAGGTACCGAACGAAGCGCTTTTCGCAAGTTGTTGCGCAGGCATAACCTGAGTGCGGATAGTTATCGCTTGAAAACGTAATTCTCTTCACGATCGGCGTCTTGCGTCACCCACCTCACGGCGGTTCTCGCCGTAAATCCATTTCAATAGCCACGAAATATCCAAGGGGGTATTCGATTACCCACCATGGGTAAATGCTGTCTCTGGCGCTACTCGCGCTATCCAGCGACGATCTCGGTGGGTACTAGGCCCGTTACAGGTGGGTATTTCTTTGCGCCAACGGGAACCCTGAGTCTCACCAATGATTATACAAATCAGAATATTGCATACATGGACACGAATGGCACGGGTGTTGCACAGGTATACGCATTTGGCTGGATTACGCGAAATCCGGGGTTGGTTTGAGTCGCTACGCAAGAACGTGATTGGAGCAGGCGAGACAGGTGAAGCCTGCGTACACAACATCGCGAGGAGCTTAGATGAGCGATGAGGCCGATGTCCTGCAGGTTACTTTTGAAATCCTGGGCTATCTGGAGAGGCATCCTGACGCAGCTGACACGGAAGAACACATCAGGAATTGGTGGCTGCAGGCACGGGAAGTTGAGTACAAGCAGGAAACGGTGACAAATGCGTTGCAGATGCTTGAAATGGATGGGTTCATCGAACACGTCGAACTGGCCGACAAGCGAATTGCTTATCGGTTGCATAAAAGCCCGCTGAGCCGCATCAGGATGGAGAGCATGGAGAAATGAGGGACATATGACCCACACAGACCTGAATCATGGCTACATTTGACGCAATCTACGGACTGAGCACTGCGATTAAATACCTGCTGGAGGACAACTATCCGGCAGCCTGGGGGACTCCTGTCGTTAACGTGGTTCAGCCTAATGCAATCAGTGGAACAAGCAGCACCACAACGGAAACGACCAAAAGCTTTACGGTTAGTCTTTACAGAGTGTCGGTGAGCGGAACGCAACGTCCACAGACTCCGCGGCGCGATGAAAAGGGGAGACTATTCCGCCCGTCACGGCTGGTAGACCTCCACTACCTTATAACCCCCTGGGCATCCTCAACAGACAAGCAACATCAAATGTTGGGATGGCTGATCAATCTGATAGAAGACAGGGGAACGCTGTCGAGTGCACAACTGAACCATAAGTTGGCCGATCCCAAAACATTTGGCCCGCTGGAAAGCGTGCAATTGAGCTTCGAGTCGATGCCTTTGGCCGAACATTTCAATCTGTGGGACAAGTTGAGGAGCGGCTTTCCGCCGTCAGCTACCTGTGTTGCAAAAATGGTGGCGCTGGATTCCTTGATTCCTGATGAAGAAGGAACGCTCGTGCATACGCGCAAATTTGAAGCCAGCGAAGTGGAGCACGTCTGATGTTTGCCTTGCCGAAAATCTCCGCGAATCCTGACGTTGTCGATCGTATGGCGCTTGGAGTGCTGCGCTTTGTGGACGCCGCGACAGGCCAATCCGTCAATGAAGGATTGTCGGTCACTGCGCGAGTCCGTAACAGGACAATTTCCGCTATTCCCTCGCCAAGTGGCGTTCATATCTTTCATCAATTGCCCGGCCTGAGTGCAGTGTCTTTCTGGGATGGAGAGAGGAAACTCAAGCCGGAGCCGTTTCAGTATGAATACAGTATCGAAGTACGCGATACATCGCGGCGGTTTTTTCCAACGACATTCAAAACTAGTTTCTTTGCATGGTCAGATATGACCAAGTGGTCTACGGAAGTTCCAGTTTGTTCAGCCGCAGGTTCACCAGTCAAGAAAGTGCCGCTCTTTTCGTCACCGTGGCGTTCACAACGCACCGATTGGGCATTGGTTCGAGGAATGCTTTGGCACCGTCCCAGCGACAGGCCGGCAGCCTGGGCGTTGCTTCGTGTATATCGTGATGCAGACGAGCCGGATACAGCTGTTCCTTTGGTTGAGGGAATGACAGACAAGGATGGGGAATTCATGCTCATGTTCCCGTGGCCGAAAGCAGATCCACCCGTTTTGAATGGCCCTAAAGGTCTCCATTGGACCATGCGCTTTCAGGCCTGGTACGACTTGCCGGATCCGCACATTCCGGAAAATGAGCAGCCGGACGGAGTGCTGCGGCTACCCCTGCTCTGTTCGGTTCTCAAACAACAGCCGGCGACATTGCTGGCTGAATTTGGCACTGATGTTGAATTACCCCCGCAAGAAATGCCCCCCGGCCAGACGTTGCTGCTGCGAACGTCCGGAAAGAAGTTTCTGTACCTCAAATAACCGATATTCCAAGCAAGGAGATTGACCATGCCCGAGTACCTCGCCCCCGGCGTCTTTGTGGAAGAAGTGACATACCGCTCCAAGTCCATTGAAGGTGTCAGCACCACCACCACCGGATTCGTTGGGCCTACCCGGTACGGGCCGGTGGAAATCGAACCGGAGGTGATCACCAATGTCACTGAATTTGAGCGCGTATGCGGAAGAGGAGGCCAGCTCGCTTTAGCGATACCGGACCGTTGCACAACTACCTGTGGCATGGGGTGCGTGCTTTCTTCGAAGAAGGTGGCAACCGCCTCTATGTCGCTAGAGTTTTCCGGCCAACCATTGGAGATGAATATATTCCTCCATCCAACACACTCAAGGATGACGACGCCATCCCTGCCAATGGGCAATACAAAACCGACGGGCATGCGCGATGCTGGCTGACGCCGTTGACAGTTGCATTGTCGGCAGCACTACGGGAAATAGGCGATTTGGGGGGGGCCGTCCGCAAAGCCAATGAGTTTTCAGCGATTATCGAACAAAAGAAAGAGAATGTCCTCTTAATGCAATTTGATCCTCTTCTTGCTGAAGAAGATAAGTCTAAAGCTGATACTGAGCTGGAGAATATGGCAAAGAAGTTAATGCTGATCCTTAAGAATGGAGATCAGCCTGATACTGTAAGTGCTCGAATACAGAAAGCTATAGGGGCCACAACTGATGCAAAAGCAGTATTTGGAAATACTTCAGTAAAAAGTGACGCCGAGGCGCTAGATACGATTACCACAGAGCTTGATGCAAAATTGTCCATCGCATTAGAACGCACGATGATTGCCGCGACACGGGAAGGAGCTTTCAACGCCACTGACGAAAGCGATGCACTTAAAAAAACGGGGGAAAAATCGAGCTCAACAGCAAAAGAAGCTTTCAAGCTCTTGGGAGGTATTAAATTGGCAGCCCAAACTGTAATGGATGGTGAAGGGCAAAATGCCAATACACTAATAGCCTTGTTGGCAACAGCAATTAGAGACAGTTGTAAAGATGATGCCGGCTCAGAGGGCGATACATATAAAAAATTAGATGCAGCAAAGAAATCCGCAGCAGCTGTTGTAAGTGCCGCGGATGATGATACCGCAAAGACCGATGCAAAAAATCATGTCGCAAAATCAGAGGAGGCCGCCTTCGGCTGCCATGCAGTGGCTGCAGATGTCGAACGCCTGCTTAATCAAGCGTATATAGAAAACAAGAAAGATGAACCGGAAAACAATAAATTCCCCCTGAAAAATCTCAAAGAGCTAGCCAAAAAAGTGGGGGAGCTTTGCGACAAGGCAGAAAGCGCTCTGAAAGCCGCAAGAGAAGGGCATTACCGGCGCGCATGGTTTATCGAACAAGCGGTAAGCGCCTTGGCCGAAGTATCCACCAAGTTCAACACACTAGCTACAGCAGGAGAAAGCTCCAAAACCAAACTGGACAGCCATGTGCCACTTAGCCCAGCTACTGAACGTTCTGGGGCAATTTTATTGCGTGCCCGATTTCCGGGTAAAGCTGGAAATATGGCAGTACGCTTTACCCTGAATCTTGGCCAAAATGGGCTTGTAGAGGACAAAGTCAATGGCCTGACACCTGGCGATGTTGTGTGGATAGGAGATAAAGGTAATGTTGGAAAACTATACCTTGCTTATCCTAAATCAGATGGCACAGACTGGTATTTCAGCACAACAGCACCATCACCCGGCGAAACGTCCCTTAAGATTGAGTACTGGCTTAATCAACCACCTGATAACAACTCGAAAAAGCTGCAACCTGAACAGCATGAAGTACGAATTGTAACGGCCACGGTCAGTGTATTGAGGCAAGGCGAAGAGACCAGTTGGTCTGGGCTTGCGCTGCAGCCTGACCATCGGCGCGCCGGCAGCGCGGACTCAGTTACTTCAAAATTCAGGGCCGAGCCTGTCGGTGGTACAGATGCGCGCACCTTGCCATTCATGATGCTGCTCGATGAAGAAGTGGACCTTGCGGGAGAAGTATATACCAGCCTTGTTTTCACGCAAGCCGAAGATGAACTTTTCAAAGTTGATGACCGCCCCATTTCAGTAACCCACCAGCTTTCAGGGGGCAATGACGGCATGCGTCCCGGTGCCAACGAATATGCCGGGCATGGAGAGGGGCCGGACGCAGCCAAGACCGGACTTAAAGCCTTCGAGGATGTGGAGGACATCTCCATTGTGGCTGCCCCGGGTGCCATGTTCGGGTATATGAATGGCTATAAGAACGATGCTCAGCAGATCGTGAGTTCGCTGATTAGCCATGCCGAGAACATGAAATACCGAATCGCAGTGCTGGAAAGCGGTGACGGCCAGAGCGTTGCCGATGTGCGGGAGATGCGCGCCCGATACGACTCTAAATATGCCGCCCTGTATTACCCCTGGGTGCGAGTGCTGGATCCGGTCACGCGCGACGAGATTCACCTGCCTCCCAGCGGATTCGTAGCGGGCATCTATGCGCGCAACGATGTCGATCGCGCGGTCTACAAGGCTCCGGCCAATGAAGTGGTGCGCGGTGCCATCGGATTCCAGACGCTGCTCAACAAGGCGCAGCAGGAGGTTCTCAATCCGGAAGGCGTCAACTGTTTCCGTTTTTTTGAAGGCAGAGGTTTCCGACTTTGGGGGGCGCGCACCATCAGTTCCGATCCGGAGTGGAAATACGTCAACGTCCGTCGCTACTTCGCCTATCTGGAACGCTCCATAGATCGGGGTACCCAGTGGGCAGTGTTCGAGCCGAACGGCGAGGCATTGTGGGCCAATGTCAGAGAGACCATTTCGGATTTCCTCTACAACGAATGGAAGAACGGCGCGCTGCTCGGCAGCGATCCCAAGAGCGCCTATTTCGTCCGTTGCGATCGCAGCACCATGACCCAGAATGATTTGGACAACGGACGGCTTGTTTGCAAGATCGGCGTGGCCGCATTGAAGCCGGCGGAGTTCGTGATTTTCCAGATCGGCCAATGGACTGGCGATCGCAAAGCTTAACCCCATCAGGAGATATTCATGCCAACACTACGTGAAGACCGGCCGTACATGCAGTTCAACTTCAAGGTTGAAATAGACGGGAAAGAAGGAGGGTTCCAGGAAGTCAGCGGAATCGGTACCGAGGTTGCAGTAAGCGAATATCGCCAGGGCAACGACCCCGAGAACAACGTGCGCAAGATGACGGGCCTGAACAAAGCCTCCGATGTCACCCTTAAACGCGGCGCGCTGGGGTCGGATGTCCTGTTCAAGCTGCTGGACGATGTACGTACCGGCAAAGGCGGCAACGGCAAATCGATGAAGATCATGCTCATGAGCGAGGATAGAAGCAACACAAATCCCGTCATGACCTGGAAGCTGAAGAATGCACGGGCAACGAAACTGACCTACGGCCCGCTCAACGCCAAGGGCGGCGACGTGGCGATGGAGGAAGCGGTATTCGCCTACGAGCGCCTCGAACTTGAATAACGACGAAATGCCCATGTGCGGAATTGACTTGTCGATGAGGGAAGCGCTTCCATGATTTCCGGAATGCTCACGCCCGCACTTGATCGTACCCGGCCAGGGATACGCTTCGAGGCAGGGTCGCCTGCCGTGCTGGAGCCAATGCCGCGCATGGATGTGGCGGCATTCGTCGGCTTTGCCGAGCGCGGACCGTTGCACTGGCCGGTTGTCGTCGAAGACATGGCGCAATTCGAAAAAGTGTTTGGTGCCACACCGCAACTCGGCTGGGGACAAAAGGGAGAGCGAATCCTGGGCAATCTTGCCGAAAGCGTGAATTCGTTCTTCATTCAGGGTGGGCAGCGTTGCTGGATAGTGCGCGTCGCCGGCGCCGGAGCATACAGCAATCAATTTGTACTGCCTTGCCTGTACAAGGTGACGCCATCTTCGGGTGGATATTTTGCTTCGCCTGCGCTAGTCCAGGCACGCTGCGAAGGCAGTTGGTCCGATCAACTTCATGTCGCAACGAGGCTACGAACACGTCATGTCTATCTGGGGAATATCAGTACTCCTGATTCCGCACAAACGTGGGAACTTCGAACCCGCTCCGACACAGTCCGTCCGGGTGATCTGTTGCGTATTGTTCGCGAGGCAGACGGGAAGCAGGCCTTTTTTCCCATTTCCAAAGTTGGGCGTGATGCCGCCAGCGGCGAGACTGTGCTTTATGCGCAATCTGCTATTGCGTTGACCAAGGGCAATTCTGCTAACGAGATAGAGCCACTGGGCGAGCCTGAAAAATGGAAAGACGGACGAGCATCGATTGTCAGCATCGACCTGCGCGTGCGGGACAACAAATCGGAGTGGCGTGAGGAAAATCTCGGCCTTACCGTTCTTCATCCCCGCTACTGCGGTGCGCTGCCGACAGATATCGAAGTGTTTCGTGGCGACAGATCAGGAAGCGGAGCCGCGCGGCGCACGTCATCATTTGGCTCCAGCAATGTTCGACGTGGTTCCCCTTGGCCGCCCAAGCGGACGACATTGAATCCTCAACCGGTTCTTTCATGGTGCCCATCGATATGGATGGGAATTTTGGAGAGGAATCCGCTGCAAGTGCGAGCTCATCCTCCGCACTCGAACGCGACGGGTTAGTGAACTTCGATTCGAACATGTTTCTCGATCCTGCTTTGTGTGCAACAGGGTTGAGCGACCTGATGGCTACTGCAGACACAATACGTTACAGCGATCGCCAGCCCAGGCCCTTGACCGGCATACATGCCGTGCTGGGATGGTTTGATACGAAAATCCAGGATGAGGTGACGCTCATCGCGGTGCCCGACGCGGTCCATGTGCCATGGCAGGGAAGTCCGCCGGCACTGCGCTACTCGCTTACCTCCGAAATAGTCTTCGCCAAGGAAGATACGGAAAAGCCGGCATCGTTCGCCAACTGTCACGCGCTGGCAGCTCCGTCAGCACTGGAAGCCAGCCTGACGCCGCCTCCTGGGACGGCGTTGCAACTGTCCTGGAGTCCCGGGAATTCCGGCAGCACTGCCATCGAATATCAGGTTCAAGAATCGGCAAGCGAAGAATTTCTGCCGGTGGATAACACATGGCAGACACGGGAGAAGGCACTGGATATCGCAATTAACGCCCCAGGGCGGCGTATGTTCAGGGTGCGCGCAATGTCTGCCACACAGACTTCCACTTGGTCTGATGTCATTGCGGTAAATATTTTTGAAACTGAACTCTATGCTGGATCGAGCAGCGCTGCTGGAGTTGCGGTCCGGGAGATCCAGCAGGCACTCATACGCCTGTGTACCGCGCAAGGCGAATTGTTCTCGGTGCTTTCCTTGCCACGGACAATGAATGAACAGGATGCTGCCAATCACGTCCTGACTTTGTCCGCGCCGGTTGACGGCGGGTTCGCAAACAATGTGCATTTCGATCCGGAGGGCCGTACCGGCAGCCATGCCGCAATCTACCACCCATGGATTGAGACTCGCTGCACAAGCGGCAGCGTACGTCCATTGCCGCCGGATGGGGCGATACTCGGCATGATCGCCGCGAGAACCCGCAGTCGCGGTGCCTGGATTGCACCGGCGAATCAGAAGCTGCGCAGTGTGGTCGCATTGCATACCGAACTGCCTGCAACACGCCAGGCAGTGCTGTTCGATGCAGGTATCAATGTCGTTTTGCATCGACCGGAAGGCTACACGCTTATGTCCGAAGACACCTTGAGCGGAATTCCCGATCGGCGGCCGATACACGTGCGACGTCTGTTGATACTGTTGCGCCGCATGATGCTGCGCCTGGGCGAGGAATTCACCTTTGAGACCAATGGCGATGCCCTGCGCGCGTTCATCCGGCAGCGATGCAACAACATGCTGGAACGCTTGTTCAGGGCCGGCGCCTTTGCCGGTCGCAACGCCGCCGAATCGTTTCAGGTATCGGTCGATGACGCCGACAACACTTTGGCGAGTGTTGACGCCGGGCGACTAATTGTCCGGATACGCGTACGCCCTGCACAGGCGTTGCGTTTCATCACCTTGCGCTTCTCGCTGGGTGGTGGCGCAACGGGTGTCAGCGAGGAGAACGCGGCATGAGCGATGGTTACCCTTTCAGTGCATTCAATTTCGAGATCCGCATCCACAAGGAAGGCGACCAGGCCATGCTTTGTGGAGGCGCATTTTCGGATTGCGACGGTCTGGAGATGACCATGGACGTCAAAACAATCCGTCAGGGCGGCGACAACGCACGCCAGATTCGCCTGGCCGGGCCGGCCAGCCTGGGGCAGATCACGCTGAAGCGGGGTATGACAGAGGGTTTCGATTTGTGGGACTGGTTCAACCAGACGATCGCCGATCCCGGTTTGCGGGCAAACGTGCAGATCGTCATGTTTGCGTCCGGATCGAAGCAAGCAGACTGCTTCGTTTCATCTGGAGCGCTGCATTCCGATAAAACTCAAGGCTCCTGCATTGAATGCTCGCGAAGGGATTGTCGCGATCGAAGAGTTGCAGTTCGCCTACGAAACACTGCGGCTTGATCCAGCCGGCGATGAACAAGCGGGGGCTGTATGAGCGGACTGGCCAGAGCACGTTGTATAAAGTCGAATCCAACTTCGGAGGACAAGAAGAGCGGCGGACGCAGCGCATGGTGCAATTCAATCCGGAGACTCTCAAAGTAAGTTACTCGAATCAGCTTGCCGGCAAAGGAGAAAAGAAAAGCGGCGGCCAGGCAGACGGCACATAGCGCAGCCAGTACGTCGGTTCCGGTAGCACCAAACTCAGCTTGCAGCTCTGGTTCGACATCACCGTCCCGATGCCGGAAAACGAGAAAGCAGTCGACGATGTACGGAAGCTTACCAGGCAAGTGACCGAATTGATGAATCCCGCTCCAGCTGCGGAAAAAGACAAATTCATTCCTCCTGCAGTCTGTTTCCACTGGGGGAGTTTCAAATTTGGCGGGATCATCGACTCATTGGAGGAGTCGCTCGAATATTTCTCCGATACGGGTGTGCCCTTGCGCGCGTCGATGTCACTCACGATGTCGCAACAAAGCATATTGGTGGCGAGTTTCGATACGAATTCAGCCGGGGTTTACTCGCCCGTCTCCCGGATCAAATGCGCTGACGCAGGCGAGAGCCGGAAACACCTTGCAGGGTATGGCAGCCGCTTCGGGGCGGGGGGGAAATTGGCAAAACATCGCTGCGGCAAATGGCATTGAAAATCCGCGTCGTCTTGCGCCGGGCCAATTTCTGGATATGGCGGCCAGTACGTTGAAGGGGGAGTGGTGTATGAGTATCGTCATTGGCGAATTCGAGGTGGTCAACGAACCGATATGCAGGCCGGTAACGGCGGAGTCGGGCAAATCAGGAACAGCCAGCGAACGCAAATGGAGTCACGCCGGAGGCAATTGCCAGAATAGAAAGACATCTTGCCGAGCGTGCGCTCAGGGTATGGGCAGGCTGACATGGGCGATCTCGGAAATTCAGCCTTGTTGCAGGCCCGTCCGACGCTGCTGTTCGCCGGGCGCGAGGACGCGGTCATGGCGGCGCGGTTGCACGAGATGCTGGTTCACGAAACGGCGCAAGGCATGTATCGCTGCGAGGCATTGTTCAACAATTGGGGTGCATGTCGATGGCGGGATCGGCTATTTGCTGTTTAACCGATCAACTCTGGATTTCGGCAAAAGCTTCGAGGTAAGGATCAGGGATACAACGATGTTCGCCGGCAAAATTAGTGCCATTCAGGCTGATTTTCCCAACGGTGCACCGCCGCAGATCCGCATATCTGGCCGAGGATCGCTTGCAGGATTTGCGCATGACACGCCGCACCCGCAGTTTCAATGACATCAGCGATGCCCAGGTAATGCAGCAGATCGCGCAGGGTCACGGTCTGACCCCGCAAGTCGATACTCAGCGGATCCACACACAAAGTGCTCGCCCAGGTGAACCAGAGTGATCTTGCATTCATGCGCGAACGTGCACGCGCCGTAGGCGCAGAGATATGGATCGACGGACAGACACTGCATGCGGCCCCGCGCGCGCAGCGCGGCGGAGCGAACATAAACTTGGCCCATGGTGCGGGCCTGCGCGAATTTACTGTGCTGGCCGATCTGTCGCACCAGGCCACCTCGGTATTGACGCGAGCGGCTGGGATGTCGCCGCAAAGGAGGCGATCAACGAGCAGGCGGACGATGACAGTGTAATGGGTGCGGAACTGGGACAGGACGATAGCGGTGCTTCCATATTGCGTTCGGCCTTCGGGGAACGCAAACAGATTCATGCCCATACCGCACCGGCTTCCGCCGGTGAGGCGCGTCGAGATTGCGCAAAGGCGCGTTTTCTCGATACGGCGCGGCGATTTGTGGTCGGCGCAGGCGTCGCAGAACCCGAATCCAGAGTTGCGCGTCGGGACCAAGGCTCAGCTTTCAGGACTTGGTCCGCTATTTTCCGGTAAGTATTACATTACTGAGACCAGGCTCACATTCGACGGACAACGCGGGCTGCGTACGAATTTTCGTTGCGAACGCCCCGGGTTGGGAAAGAATGAGAGATACAGCAATGATGCCCGACCTCGAATTGATGGAACGTGTTCTGCCGCGCAGTGCCACCGGTCTCGGCGGACGCTGGTACGGCGTCTATCCGGCCCTGGTCATGAATATCAGCGACCCGGATGGACAGGGGCGTGTCAAGGTTTCCCTTCCATGGTCGCCAGATGGTTCCAGCGCGCGTTATGAAGTCTGGGCGCGACTGTCCACACTCATGGGAGGCAACAACCGCGGCAGCTGGTTCATCCCCGATGTGAATGACGAAGTGCTGGTGTCCTTTGCCGCGGGTGATCCGCGCTGGCCGTTCGTGCTTGGCGGTCTCTGGAACGGCAGCGATGCGCCACCGGAGTCTATGGATGGAGCGGGTAACAACAATCTCAAGGTCTTGCGCTCGCGCAACGGCGTAAAGATCACGCTCGACGACCAGAACGGCCAGGAAAGATTGCTGCTGGAAACGCCGGGCGGACAAAAATTGACGTTGAAAGACGGACCCGGCTCGATCGAGGTGCAGGACAGCAACGGCAACTCGATCAAACTGGAGAGTGCCGGCATCACCATCAACGCTTCGGCGCGAGTAACGGTGAGCGCCAGCCAAGTGTCTGTTTCCACCAGCATATTGACGGTGGATGCGGGCATGTCGAAATTCAGCGGCGTCGTGCAGGCAGACACAGTCATCACGAACAGCATCATTGCTGCTTCGTACACGCCGGGGGCGGGGAATATATGGTGATGCCGAGCAAACACCGCGCACTGTGGACATCGCCGGCGCCGCTCTGGGGCCGTTTCTCGGCAGAGCCGGACAGCGCTGCCGCCTTCGTCGCCGTGGATCAATCGGCACCGGCGATATTGCGCTTTGCCAGCGACGACTTCATGGACCAGCTTCTTGCGATGCTCGCATCCGATCCGCGCCAGATCGGCGCCCTGATTGCACGTCCGGAGACGTGGCGCGGACCCGCAAGCGATGCTCCGGATCTTGTCGAACGCATACCGCTGCCGCGGCTCGCCCGCACACTGGCGCGTCTGAAGAAGGGCAGGGCCGCATCGACCGCGATCCAGCCCACGTCACACGAAATCGTCGCGCAAGAGAACGGCGTCAGCCGCACGCTGCCGCTCAAACTCTACCATCCCGCCCACCAACGCCATTACCTGGTGGCAGCAAACCTCGTATGCGGCAGGGCGGGCTTCCCTGATCGCGGCGTGGAGAGCGGCGGCTGCGAGCAGGTGAAATTCGTACTGCGGCGTTTGCTGCCGCCGTCGGAGAATGCTGCTGCCGGATCGCTGCTGGAAGAATACGCATTCGTGAAAGACGCAAGTGGTGCGCGCTGGCAGTGCATCGGGCCGGAGACAAATCCGAACGACCCTGGCGAGACGCTTTTTCCCGGCGAAGAATTGCTGCCGCTGTTCCCGCTCAATTTCCGCGACGATAGCGGACATCCGCGGCGTTTGCTCGCAGGCAGTGTTCCCGTCGGCAGGCGCGAGGAATACATGAGTACAAGGGCGCAGCGCCAGACAGCGGCCGATGGGACAGGCGGCACAGGCGTCGCGGCAAGCCCGAGCGCGGTCGCCGCGCGCAAGGAACAGTTCAGGATGGAAGTCGCCGAACCGTGGAAGAACCTGATCCGGACGAGCATTTACAGTGCCAGCTCGCATCATGGACAACAGCACGGAGGCAATGAGCAACAGCGATAAGCGAAAGGCGGCGGTGATTGCCAATAGCCAGGCTCTGGGCCAGTCATGGCTCATCCTTCTCGATTTCGCCGATTACCTGTATCTGCACCTGAAGCCGGTTTGGGATTGCGTAGTCGATCCGGCGAACCGATCAAGGTTGACGAGCGATGCGCAGCGGCGTTTGTTCGACTGGTTGAATGACGGTTACAAAACCGCTCCCGCCAGCGATTGCCCGATGGATGTGACCTCGCCGCAGTTCGCAATCAACCTGCGCGATGCATTGTTTAAAGTGCGTTCCACAGAGAGTGTGCGCAAGGGGCTTGAAGGCGCGACAAAGTCATTCCCGGACCCACTGGATGGCGGTCTGGAATGGCCGGACTTCGCCTACCTGTTGGCGGGCGTAAAGGGATCCGGCAGCAGCTACGCGGCATGGGGCATACACAGCTCACTGGCGGGCGTTGCGGAGAGCGACGAGGTCAACGACGCAGTGGTGCCACTCATGCTGACCGGATTGCCTCAGGTGGAGCTACAAGCCGCACAGATCGACAGACTGGTACAGCTTGTGATTCAGGCGATAGACCTTTCGGCTCCTGCGACGCCCGCACCGCCGCTGCCTTTCGCGGTACGGCTGCGCGATGCGCTGACTACTACGCGCGGCGACCCGGGCTGGTTCACGATGCGTTGCGTCTATGTCCGCTGCGATTGCGACCCGCAAAACAGAGTCGTGATGAGCGCACCAACACAGCGCTTTCAGCTTGCGAATTTCTTCGACTCCGATGCCCCGGCGCGGCCGATCCGCATCACTCTGCCGCTCGACACGACACCGGCCGGTATGCGCAAGCACAGCAAAAACACCGCGTTCATGATCTCGGATGTGCTGTGCGGGCAGATCCAGCGCGCCAAGGGGCTGGGCCTGGGGGATCTGGTGCGATCGGTACTGCCGTGGCCGTTCCATAAGGACCTCGATGTCGGCGGCGTCGGGCCGTGCAAGAACTCTGTCGACGCCAATATCGGGATGATCTGCTCGCTGTCGATCCCCATTATCACCATCTGTGCGCTCATCCTGCTGATGATCATTGTCAGCTTGCTGGATTTCATTTTCCGCTGGATACCATGGTTCATCGTGTGCTTCCCGATACCGGGACTCAAGGCCAAGAAGGATTCATGATGGCGACTACCTTCGACTCCGGAAAGATATTCGGACGCGGACTGGGTTTTCCGCCGCGTGTTGGACCTGACGGCCGGGTGGCATGGTCGGAAGGCGAAGCCAACGTGCGCGATTGCCTGCGCATCCTGTTGCTCACCGAGCCGCGCGAGCGCGTGCGCCATGCCGGATTCGGCGGTGGGCTGACACGCTTCCTGTTCGAACCCAACACGCCGGCTACCCGCCAGAACATACGCGAAACCATCGAAGACACCATCAAGCGCTGGGAGCCTCGCGTCCAGATAGAGAATGTCTCGGTGGATGCCGATCCGGCCGATGCACAGGGTGCGATCGCATCCATTTCGTTCAGGCTGGTCGCCACTCAGGCACTGGAGCGGGTAACCCTCGCACTCACTTTGAAAGGCTAGAGAAAATCGTGCCATTGCCCGCCCCCAGCATAGACGACCGCAGATACCAGGACCTGCTCAACGAGGCCTTGGCGCGAATCCCTGTGCATACGCCGGAGTGGACCAACTTTGGCCCCGCCGACCCCGGGGTGACGCTGATCGAGGTATTCGCATTCCTGACCGAGAGCCTGCTTTATCGCGCCAACCAGATTCCGGAGCGTAACCGCAGCAAATTCATCGATCTGCTGGGAGTGCCGCTGTCGCCTGCTGCATCCGCGCGGGGGCTGGTGGCGATCGCCAACGAGAGCGGGGAATTTCAGGCGCTGCAAGCCGGACTCGAGGTGCGAGCGGCCCAGATACCGTTCTTTACAGAGAATGGCCTGGATGTACTCCCGCTCGAAGCCAGACTCTATCTCAAACGTCCCTACGCCGACGCAAACGGCGAGCGGAAACGCCACTACGACATGCTGTATGCCTCGTTAACTCAGGAACAGCCCGCCGTAGATACCCAGCTCGTACTCTACGAAACCGTGGCATGGAGCGGCGGTGACGCAAGTCCCGTCAACCTCGGCGATGACACCGTGGATGGTTGCCTGTGGCTGGCATTGCTGACCGGAGACAAAAACGGGCAAAGAGATCCTGGTGAAGTGCGCAAGCAGATTGCCGGCAAGACGCTCAGCCTCGGCATCGTACCGGCGCTGGACGAGAATGCGCGCCGCCTGCAGCCCAAGGGGAGCAATGATGAAGCCACCGAAGTGCCGCTGGTGTTTGAGATGCCACGGTTGCCTGCCGGTGGAAAGTTGCCGCAGGAGCCGCAACCGCGTGTTGCCGAGTACCGGCCCCTCGAATTCCGCACCCAGGTAAACGTGCTTGAAAAGCCTGGCATTGTGGAACTGCCACTCCCATCCGCGCCGGAACTGGAGCTATGGCAAGACCTGGATCCGCTCGAGGCCGGCAGCGGCAGTTTCCCTCCCGCACTCGATGACACCGTACTGGCAGATCGGGTGGTTACTTGGATACGCATATCGGCGCGCGGTGCGCGGGCTCGCCTGTTGTGGGTCGGCATCAATGCTGCCTCGGTGTTGCAGCGTGAGCCGGTAATGAGCGAAGTATTGAGCGACGGCACGGGAGAGCCCGATCAGGTGCGCCAGATTGCGCATCCGCCCGTACTGGCAGAATCGGTACGCGTCTACGTCGGCACTCCGGACGGCAAGCTGGAAGAATGGACGCGGGTCGATGATCTGCTCACGGCGCCGCCTGAAGTCCAGTCTGCCTACACACTGCGTCAACCCAGAGCCGAATTGGCGTCGTTGGAACGCGATAGCGCCAACGTGTTTGCCGTCGATCCGGAATCCGGCAGGCTCAGTTTTGGCGACGGCCTGCGCGGCCGCCGTCCGCCCGCAGGCGCGAAAATGCGCGTCAGTTACGACCGCAGCCATGGCCTTGCCGGCAATGTGGCGCGCGGTGCGATCAATACCAGTTCTGCGCTGGCATCGGGATTGAAGGTTACCAATCCGGTTCCGACCTGGGGCGGAGCTCCGTCTGAAAATATTGCCGAAGCGCAAAAACAGATACCGCGTTTTATTCAGCATCGCGACCGCCTTGTGACTGCAGCCGATTTTGAGGCAATCACCCTGCGCACGCCGGGTGTGCAGATCGGCCGGGTTGAGGTGCAGCCAGCATTCAATCCCGATCTGGCGCCGGATGCACTCGGCAACTCGCCGGGCACAGTGACGCTGATGCTGGTGCCGGAGAAGGACCCCGTGCATCCGGAAGCGCCTGAGCCGGACAGCCTCTTCATCGGAGCCGTTTGTAGCTATCTTGATGCACGCCGCCTGGTAACAACCGAGTTGATCTTGCGCGGCCCCGACTATCGCGACATCTGGATAGCAGTCGGCATCGAGTTGCTGGCCACCGGCGGTTCCGGCTCCGAGGTACGCGATGCGGTGCGCAGGCGTATTCGCGAGTTCCTTGCACCTGTGCGTCGCAGCGGACTCGGTGGGACTGGCCTGATGACAAATCCGGACTCCGCCGATGCGCAAAAAGGCTGGCCGCTGCGCCGCGCGGTCTCGGCTGCCGAATTGATGGCGGAAGCGACCCGCGTTCCCGGAGTACGTTTCGTTCGCAAGGTGCGGCTGGCCGGCGCCGATGGCATTGAGGCAGCGGACGTACCCATGCACAGCCTGCAATTGCCACGCATCGCCGGACTGGCCGTGGTGGTGGGTGATGCGCCCGATCCAGCCAGTCTCATGGGCGGCGTGGTGCAGGAGACAACCGGCGAAAGCCTGCCCAACCGGCGCGTGGTTCCTGTCCCTGTTATTCCTGATCGGTGCTGACATGCTGGACGCCAACGAAACTCGACATCATCTGTTATTTGGCGAAGCCGACTGGAAGCGCTGCCATAGCGCTGCCTCGCGCGAGGCAACCGATTCCGATTCCTGGATGCCCTTGGCCGCCGATTCCGGCAGCGCTGTGGAATGGCATGCCGAGGGGCAGGCTGTGCGTTTACGTGCGCGTCCTTTCAGCTTCCCCAAGGCTGCGCTGGATGATCTGCCGGATATGGAAGGGCAGCGGCGCGGTGCGGCAGCAGACCAGTTCGGCAACTGGTACTGGATAGACAGTTCGTCACAGCGCGTGCGCGTGTGGTCTTCAGGCACTGCCGCGACAGATTTCTGGCCACCTGCAACGGCAGAGGAGAGATCGGTCACCGGCGAGTTCGCACCGGTGGATACGGTAGCGTCCAGCCAGCCACTGTTGCTGGCAGGGGTCGCCGTCAGCAGCGAACATTTCCTCCTTGTTGGCACCCTTGCACCAGCAGGCGTGCTGATTTTCGATCTGGCTGCCGGTGGCGCTCCCATGCATTTGCTGTGGCCGACCGGTGTGCCATTCAAACCGTTCGATATCGCAGCCGGGCCATCCGGCAGCGTGTGGATACTTGATCGC
This sequence comes from uncultured beta proteobacterium, assembly GCA_963797045.1. Classification (GTDB taxonomy): domain Bacteria; phylum Pseudomonadota; class Gammaproteobacteria; order Burkholderiales; family Gallionellaceae; genus Sideroxyarcus. The sequence goes on from CAWCNZ010000014.1 coordinate 111,850, forward strand.
GACAACCGACGGTGCTGGGTGCTCGACCGGCGCTTAAACATCGTTTCCTTTGCCGACACCGGCAACGCCACTTCCGCGACATCGTCTCCGCAAGGCGCATTCGGGCCGGTGGCGGCAGGCAGCTCAGCTCTGATGCCTGAGCCGCGCGTACTCGATGCCGATAGCGCCATCAAGTTAAACGATGCGACGGACCCCATCTCCATCGAAGTGATGAGTGATAGCACCCTGCTGGTGCTGGATCGCGGAAACGCTACAGAGAAGTTATCGCGTCTCCTGCTTTATCGTGACGGTAAACCAATCAAGCGGAACACGCCGGCGGGCGAGGTTGAGGCATTGGATTTGCGCGTGGCCGTGGCTGGCAACGCGAATGACCAGTCCGAAAGCATGCCGCTGCTAGCCTACGATTTTGCGGCGGTGCGCAAAGGCGAAGGTGCTTTTCCGGTTGAGATTTTCGTGGTGCAGCAGGAGGGCAACCAGGCTTATGTCTTCAAGCTCGACCGGGACAAGGACGAGAAATGGATATTCAACTCGCTGCCCGGCTATCGGCCCATGCGGCGCTTCGGTGGCCGCGGCCTGGTTACGTTGAAGGACCTGCCGCATTACGATTTCGCAGAGAGCTGGGTGCCGCTGATCGAAGAAGCGCGCCCGCGTTACGATATGCAGGGTGTATTGCGTACACCGGTGCTCGACGGCAAGGAGCCTGACTGCGTCTGGCATCGCCTCATGCTCGATGCCTGCGTGCCCTCCGACACCACCCTGAACGTCTGGACACGCTGGGCCAACGACGAGGAACTGCTGGAGCACGCCGAGTGGATGGAAGAGCCGCGTCCCTACCTGCGCCGCAACGGCAGCGAGATCCCGTTCCTGCACCCGGCGAAATCAGGCCAGCCTGCGCTGGGCGAGGGCACCTGGGAGCTTCTGTTCCAGCATGCGCGCGGGCGTTTCCTGCAAATCATGATCATGTTCGAAGGCAATCAGCGCGCCACGCCCAGCCTGCGTGCTCTGCGCGCCTACTATCCGCGCTTCTCCTACCTCACCGAATACATGCCCGCGCTTTACCGTGAAGACAGTCAATCCGCGCATTTTCTCGAAGGATTACTCGCCAATATCGAAGGCTTCTATACCGCGATCGAAGATCGCATCGCGAATGTGCAGGCATTGTTCGACCATCGCACTGCCCCTGCAGATGCGCTGGAATGGCTGGCCGGCTGGTTTGGCGCCGCGCTCGATCCGAGCTGGGATGACTATAGACGCCGGATGTTCATCCGGCATGCGATGCTGCTGTTCAGCTATCGCGGCACCACGCACGGTCTGCGCCTCGCGCTGTCCATGGCGCTCGAAGCCACGCCGGAGGAGCCCCTGTTTGTTGCACCGGGCCTGGTGGATGCACGCCGCTTCGGCGTGCGCATCATCGAAAGATATCTGGCGCGTCGCTTGCCCGACGTGTTGCTGGGCGACCCCAGCCAGTTGCAGGCCGACACCGTATTGAATCCGACCAAACCCTGGCAGCGTAGCGAGGGCAGGGGGGCGCTCAACCTGCGCTACGCCCAGGCAATCGGCCTGGATGAGCAAGCCTGGTATGGCGTCGAATTGCCACTGGTAACGCCCGCAGACGACCCGAACCATCCCGGCCTTGCGGAAAAATGGGCGCTGTTCACCGAAATCAATCTTGGCTTTACGCCATTTGCCGGTGAGCTGGAACGCAGAACTTGGCAGGCAGCAGTTGAGGCGAAGTATTTCACAGTCGATGCCTGCAACAACGCATGGCATACCAACTACGCCAGCTTCGACGACATATCCCAGCCCCTGGACTTTCCACCTCCGGGAGAGCAGAGCGAGTTATGGATCAGTCACATGCGCGAAGCGAATCCTGCCCGGACACCGCTGGAACGGCTGCAATGGCAGAGTTTCCTGCGCTCGCGCTATGGCTCTGTGTCGGCACTGAAGGAGACTTACAACAAGAATTGGCCGGACTACGACTTGGTGCCGTTTCCCGATCGTTTGCCGATGGACGGTGCTGCATTGCAGGACTGGCTGCAGTTCGAAGGCGGCGTGCTTGCCATACGCAGAGCCGCGCACCGCTTTTCCGTGTTGCTGCCCATGCCCACCGGACCCGATGTGGATCCCGAAGAACCACACCGTCGTCTTGAATTGGCGCGCCGCATCATCGCTCTGGAAAAACCCGCCCACACCACGTTCGACGTGCGCTTCTACTGGGCGATGTTCAGGGTGGGCGAGGCGCGCGTCGGATTCGATACCTGCATTGAAGAAAACATGCGGGAGCAGCTGATTCCGCCGATGGTGCTTGGGCGCGGCTATCTCGGCGCAGCACTGGTCGCACCCACCGCATTGGAGTCGCGGCGTGACCGCACTGTGCTCGGCCGTGACCAGGTCATCCATTGAGTATCGAGTTTCGGTAAAGGAACAGTGACCATGAAAGATCACGATGAATACGTGGCTGGCAAGACAGAAAAGCAAATCGGCTTACCCGCATATATCGAGGAGACACGGCAATGAGTGCTTGTTTTGGAACAAAACGGGTGACGACGAATCTGGTACCACCCGATCCCGCCAAACACGTCAATTACGTTCGCGGCATGGTGCTGGAAGTGGACGAATTCACCCAGGAGTTCGCCTATCTTTCCGGCCGTGACCGTTGGCTCGCGCGGGAGGCGATAGGCTACGGCACTCTGCGCGGACTCGCGTTGCGCTGGGCAAAAGATGGCGCCGGCAAGATACAACCGAGGGTGACGGTGACTTCAGGTGTGGCCCTGAGTCCCTGTGGCCAACTGATATGCGTGGGTGTGGATCAGTGTGCCGACATTGACCAGTGGCTGGCGGCGCGCACGGGGGAGATTTCCGGCAAATTCGATGCAGGCGCAACCGGCGGAGAACTCGTCCTGCACGTTACGCTGGCCTACAGCGACTGCAAAACGGATGACGCGCCTGTGCCGGGAGAACCATGCCGCAGTGCAGAAGACCTGATGCAGCCTTCGCGCATTACGGACAGTTTCCAGTTGGAGCTATCCTACGATGCGCCCTTGCAGTCGGAAGAGGACGCACTGCGCGGTTTCTATTCCTGGCTGCGCAACAGTCTGACCATCGTCCCGGATTCGGGCCAGTCTGTAGCGCTAGGAGTGTTCACGGAGCGGGTGCGCAATTGGGAAACCCCTGACAGCGACGCACCCGCTATTACCATCAGAGCGGGCGATGTGCCGCTTTACGCCACCACTGCGTTGCGCCTGTGGGTCACCGAGCTGCGGGGTAACGCAGAGCGAAGCGGCGCGCTTCGTCGCTTCAAAAACTGGCTTGCCGAAGTTGCGCACGGTGCTGGCGGCACGACATCCGAGCTGGAATTTCTCGCCGAAGTTCGCCGCTGGACGCCGCGCACCTATGTCTGGCCTGACGCTGTCGTCGTGAATGACAGCAACTTGGGCGAGTTTGGCCAGAAGGCTATTGCTCTCTGGGATACGGAAATCGCACCCAAGTGGTATGGCGAACCCTGCGGCTGCCGTGCGCCGAACAATTCCGATTGTCGCGATGACCGCCTGCTGCTGGGCAGCCTGCGATTCAACGTGGTCAAGACCGCAGGCAATTCGTGGATGGTGGATATCCCGGTTCCCCCCTCTGCAAAGTCGCCTGCAGTGGACGAATCGCAGCGGCCTGTCCTCGGTCACCTGCGTGCACTGGAGGCGCAACTGATTCCCACTCCGGAGCCTGGGACAGGAGGAGCAAGCACCTCTCTGTCCCCTCAGGCGTCTTGCCGACGCGTCGCCATGGGACGCTTGATTCCCGGGCGGGCACAAACCACTCCCGTCTTCGGTGCTCTTGCAATCAGTCAAGTCGAAGCCGGAACGGTGCACTTCACTTTCCCTGACTTCACGCCGCCGAATGGCGCGCATGATTATGTCGTGCAGGCAATCGCCTCGTACCACGACAGCATCAGCAAATCTCAGGCTGCAGTGCGCTTCGGCGGCTTTGAACAGGGTGGGTTTTTCTACAAGGTCACGCGTTCGAACAAGGATGTGGCCAAGACCGAACTGGAAAAGATGGAGTTCCAGGTCGAGGTCACCATGATCGTAAAGCCTAGCTGAGGAGCACTGCGATGGTCGCCCAACCCAAACTTCTGCAACAGACCATCCTCGACGGAGGAATCCGCGCCGTCAATTTCTTCAACGGTCGCCTGCTTACCGGCGAGGATCTCTCGCGAGAACAAACCGCGCGGCGCGAGGCCGACTGCAGGCTGGGCCTCGCACTCGGAGATGGAGTTGCCTGGGGGCTGGAAGTGCAGGAGGCCAAGGATCAATCTTACGGCACTGCCGTCACTGTTGCTGCCGGCCTTGCCATCAATCGCCGCGGCCAAACCTTGCATCTGCCCAGCGCGGTGGACGTGCTGCTCAGCGACCGCAGCGCACCTAAGGTCGCCATCACCCGCAGCTTCAGCGACTGCAATTTCAAGGGCGGCGTAGTCGCTGCAAAGCCCGGAATCTACCTGCTTACCATCGCACCGGATGAGGCCGGCGAGGGGTACGCCCGGTCGCAGTCGCTGGATGAAGGCAGCGTACGCTGCAACAGCGACGCACTGGTGGAAGCCGTGCAAATTCGCATGCTACCGCTCGAAGTGGAAGTGGACGCCGCTGCAAGCAACGATATGGATCGCAAGCGCAATGCCGTGGCCTGGCAGTGCTTCGGACTGGAGGCAATGGCGAATTTCCTGATCGACCCATTGCGTATGCCTGCGCAGTTGCCGGAGCCACTGGAAACACTCGTCGGCAAAGCCTATACCTCATGCGACGTGCCGCTGGCGGTAGTGAACATCACCACCAAAATAGAATTCATCGACCTGTGGTCGGTGCGCCGCCGCCCCACACCGCGCGGTAGCAGCGGTGCTTTTGCATATCCGGTGGAAGAACGTCGCCGTGCCGAAGGTGAGGCGATGTCTCTGCAATTCCAGGAGCAACTTGCCAAGCTGACTGCAGCCAGCGGCGACGTACGCAGCCTGGTTGCGCGCGACAAATTCGTGCAGCTTCCCGCAGCCGGCTTGCTGCCCATGCCCGGCGACAAGGCCGGAGATGCGGCCGCGATCGCCAGCTTCTTCGCAGGCTGCACCGTGCGCGGCCCGACCTTCATCGAGGGGGCACGTTTGGAGTCGTTGCTGCGCGACTCATACAGCTATCCTCCGATAACCCCAAACAGTGGCGAATTGATCTGGCTCTACTGGGTGCGAGAGAACCGCCAAGCGATTGATCTGGGCCGCGATCCCAAGCCTCGATCGTGTCTGGTTTTCACCAGTGGACACATGCCATATCAGGCGGATGCAAGGTTCGATGTGGCGAAATGGGACTATGCAAATACGGCGATTGATCGCTGAACGAAGTAGCCCTCAGGCAAATTCAGGAAGGAGATTTTCATGGCAAGCACACTTGAAAACGCACTACGGCTAGTCAAACCGGGGGAAATGGTTGTTTCGCTCAGCGACATCCTCGACAAGCTTGGCAACAAGATCACAACGGAGGAAAAGGAGCAGTTGCTGATTGCGATGTTGACCCCAAGGCGAGAAAAGGTGTGGCCAGGCGACCTGATTACAGCAGATATGGTTAATCAGATTCTCAGCGATCTTGAAGGCCTAAATATGAGGGTCTCCAAACTTGAGGTCGCTGGACCAGCGACGACAGCGGTACGAATCGATGGGTTCAATGTCATACAACCACTGCACGTTAACGACTCCGTTGAGGTTGATGGGTTCGGTTTTCTTGTGCCTGCAGTTCTGAACAACATAACGATGGGGGGAATACCTGTCTCCAGCTTGGCAATGATGAGCAGCGCAACCAAGTTGTTCTTCCAGGTCCCGGCGATCCCGCTCCCACCTTCAGGCTCCCCGGTGACGGTTACGGTGACGAACGCCAATGGGTCGGCGACATCTGCACCTATTCATGTATTACCTGCTGCGGCCATCGCGGCGGGACAAACTCAACTCGGGTATGTGATGCCACCGATCATGCCTATCGGTCAGCCGAACATAACCGCGGGAAATCCATATACATTCGTTTTCAATTTGAAGTTTGTACCCGCTGTGAACAATACCGTGTCAAGCGCCACCTACAACATTACACCGGCGATCAGTGGTGCAGGATGGAGCGCGAAGACACTCGATACCAATCCGATCACAGTGGACGCAAACGCCACTCGACCCGTTCATATTGAAGTGACCGCGGGTACAGGTGTCGGAGTGCTGTCACTCTCCGCTTTGGAAACATCTACTGGCACAAAAATCGCACCTGGATCGGTACAGCTTTCGATAACCCAAAATAGCCCACCACCAACACCGGAAAGTCGAGTTCGAGTGACACTGAATCAGGTTGGGGGAAGCGCATCAATCGCAGGTGGAACAGTCCAGTTTGCGCGTAACCAGTCTGGGGGCGTTCAATTTACCGTACTCATTGCCGAACAGGGCGATTATGTCGTCGAACCGGTAATGAGCGCCAGTACTGGCTGGGTGCGCGATTCGTTAGACATATCGTCGTTTCACGTCAATGTCCCTCCTGCCGGTACTTCAGCGAATCAGGACATCAACGTGTTTTTCACAGCTGGAAGTAGCGCGGCCAACACGGATCTTCTGTTTACTGTTACACGGCCATCAGATGGACTTACCGTTACCTACTCTCAGCGTATCACGGTCATCGGCTAGATATGACTTTACATAAAGGAGAAAACTATGAAAAACCGCATTCGTACTCCCCGGATCCAATGGTTGATTGGACTGCTGTTGGCCGTTAGTGCATTCCATCCCGTCATTGCGGCTGCCGTCCCGGATATTTGCCTGCAAAGTACTGGCGGCCTCGCTGGCGTACCGATTCTTGACGGCACGGTGACGGGCGATGCCGGATGGAATGGAGCAGTTCACCTGAATCTCAGCGGGGACCTTGGTGGTACAACGGCATCCAAATTATTGCTGGGCCGAGCGAACTACGGAGGTCAGAACTCGCTCTTCATTGGCTTGGTGGTCGACGCGCCAAACCCGAGCTCTGACACGACGGTGGTATTAGGTTTCATACCTGATGACACCACATATGCAAGTGACTGGCGCCTGCATATCAAGCCATTTGCGACTGGGGGAGCACAAGCGACCTATTGGCATAACGCCGTATCGCATACCAGTTGGAACAGTGGTGCCGGTGGTACAACTGCGGTAGCAGCAGAATGGCCGCTCCAGAACCTTAGGATTAGCCAGTCGGGAAACCATTGGGAACTCGAATTGATTATTCCGATCGCCGCTGTCCCGGCGGGGATCAGCCTGGGAGCGGGAGCCAATCCCAATTTCTTTAAGATGTATACCAACGTCATGAATACCACTCTGGGTTCGTCGCCCGCCACCGGACAAGACGTTTGGCCACCTCTTTCAATTCTCAGTTCAGGACCGATCACGCAGAGGACGCCAGATCCGACTATTGTCGATAAATGGGGCAAGGTGTGGATGCAAAACGCGCCATTAAACGCCTGCACGGGGGTTAAGCTTGGATGGGCGAATGTCGGAGTTCAAGATCCGAATAACTCTTCCAACATTGTGAATCAGATTCAGCGCGTGCTTAACGCGAATATTACTGAAACGTCGATTGCGCAGTGTGAAGCTCTTGCTGACAGTGCTCATCCTGCCCTGAACGGTAATCTGAATGTTTTCGTGGCAAAGCCAGAAAACACAATGACTGGGCCAGCCAAGGTTAGTGTGACGTTCCGAATGGCCGACTGGGGAATCCCCGGGGTAGATCCAAACGCAGGTACCGGTGGTACACCCCATTGGCAACAAGCAAAAGGCTTGTTCAAGCCGTTGGGCGCGCCGGTTCCCTCTGGATGCGATCCAACTGTATCAGGCGGCGTTCAATGTGCCGGCGTTCCCGCCGTTGGCATGCCTGGCGCTAATCCCACTGTGGAAAGCCCGATAAACGCGGGGGGGATTGGCAATTACACCGCCAATTGGTCGTTGAACTACAAACAATCCTGTTTTTACAAGTTTAGCGCCACACCTACAAGTCAAGGGACCGCGCACCAGTGTATGCAGGTTGACATGGATTCAACCGATCCCAATACGCGTTTTCTGAACAGGAGCGTGCAGGTCAATATGGACTTTGCCAACGCCTCGACCGTCAAGCGGCTGGCGAGCATCAGTGGCGACCAGGGACCTCTGCCTCCAGGGAAGACACGCCATCGTTTCCTGCTACAGGTCGACCAGGACGAGCAGGGTAGCACCTATGGTGGGACGGTGGCGTCAGTAGGCATTGTCGCAGGTCGTGATAGTAATACTCGTACTGATAAAGGGTACCGCCGCTTCCGCGACGAGCAGTTGGATACCGTTGCGGTACAACATTTTGGCAAAGACGTTGACCACATGATGTCCCGGATTGTCAGGGGTTATGTCTATACAGGCGATAAGATCATTATTGACGGTAAGGCATACGAGTATGTGCGACGCGTGGGTGATTTTGGGATTGTTGCTGGCCACAAGGGGCCGATCACTGGCTGGTCTGCCGATTTCCGCAGTAGCCCTACATCGGACGGTGCGCCGATGAGGCAGGTGGCACCAGGATCCAATTTGTATACTTTAGAGGTGGAGCCGGGACATCAAGCAACACTGGAGACCACGGTCGAAGCGGTTGAAGTACCACCGGTATGCGTGCCAACTACTTGCAAGCCATGTCCAAATATCAAACTCGGTGGCAGCGATGGTTCGGAGTTTCCTGGTGCGTTAGTACTGATCGGTTGCATCGGCGGTTTGGGTGGGTTTGTTTTCCGCAAACGGCGCAAAGGCGACAGAAGACAAGTGGAGTAGCACACAGCGTTAGGCCGATGGTGAACAGGAGAGCGTCTTGATGACAAATATCATACTGAACCAGCTTGTCGATTTGCTTTGGTACTTGTCGATAGTGGTTGGGCTGGGCGTGCTGGTGTTGTGTGCCGAGCGCGATGGCCTCGATCCGCGCAAGGCGCTTATCGCCGGCCTGTTTGGGATGGTAGGTGGTTTTCTGGGCGGCAGCATCATGGTGTCTGGTGGGTTGCCGCCCGGCATATCGGCCAACCCGGCAACTTGGTTACAGTTTGTGTACGCGGAAAAGGCGGTGACTGGCGTTGTGATTGGGGGCGCGGTCTTGTCAGCAACTTGGCTGATAATCCGTGGGCAAGCGGTATTGCAGTTCGCCGATGCCGCTGCTCCTGCTGCCGCCCTGGCTTACGTCATCGCTCGTCTGGATTGCTTTGCGCATGGTCACTGTTCTGGCATTCCGTCGGACCTGCCGTGGGCGGTGACCTTTGTGCCGCACACTCAAGCGTTTGTCGCGCAGGTCGCAGAGGGTCTAATTGCGCCTGATGCACAGCACACGCTACCGGTCCATCCGACCCAGCTTTATCACGCATTGCTCGGCGTCGCTGCGTTCCTGCTATTGCCACGCATGAAAGCGAATGTGCCGGGCAGACGTTTCGCGGCGGCTTTGGTCTTGTATGGTGCCGGGCGTTTTGGGATCGAGTTCTTTCGCGGCGATGCGATTCCAATTCTCGGTGCGCTGGATGCCAATCACATTGCTGCGCTGGTGATGCTTGTTGCGGGTATGTGGCTGTGGCGGTTCCGGGTTGCATTTACCGCTGTGGCAGGCAGCAACCCTTCAGTCTGATGCCGCGCCCAGTCATTGCGACTTTGTCAGTGACAAATTGATCAAGGAGGCTTGAACATGGGAGCGAAATATACGGTAACTGCGGAAGGTCTCAACGTCCGCGACGGTCCCTCTACGAATGCAGCAGTCATCGGCGGGTTGCGGCGCGGAAAGGTGGTGACGCTGATCAGTGTGTCCGGTGACGGCCTGTGGTTCAAGATTACTCCGCCATCGGGCCGGCAGGGCTGGGTGCGCAACAAGTACCTGGCGGCGGTGCCGGAGAATGATCTGTCCAGGCCCGGCGATCCGCCGTGGATGGCGATTGCCAGTAGCGAAGTGGGCGTGAAGGAGTATCCGGGCAACGGTGAGAATCCGCGCATAGTCGAGTACCTCAAGTCTACCAATTTGAGTGCGCCCGACTCGGCGCGGGATGAAACACCGTGGTGTTCGGCATTCGCCAACTGGTGCGTGGAAAAATCCGGCTACGAGGGTACCGATTCGGCGTGGGCTCGTTCCTGGCTCAACTGGGGAGGCGCCATCGCCAAGCCGCGCCATGGCTGCATCGCTGTATTGAAGCGCGATGCTAACAAGGGGCATGTGGGTTTCTATCTGGGGGCTACAACTCATGGCATCAAGTTACTGGGCGGCAACCAGAGCAATGCCGTTAGTGTGGGCACATTCAAAAAAGCAGACGTGCTGGGCTACCGGCTGCCGCAAAACCTGATCTGATGCAGATCATGGAACTGGAAACAGGACGACGATGAGCTACGCCAACCTGACCGGAACAAGCATACGCCGCGCTACGGTAAGAGGCGTTCAGCTCGATGACATTGCCGCACGACGCAGCATGGAGCGGCTACTGGGACGTATTCCCGATGCAGTTCCGGGCATGAGTGCATCCGCGATCTTGTGCGTGCGTGAATTGTCCATCCGTGTTCGTAGCAAGCCGCGTTACATGCAGTCGGGCGGAAGTGTATTGCACGACGAGATGGAGCAACTGGCACGACAGGCAGCGCGCCCTGCATACGGTCCAGTGCCTTCGCATGCCGAGGCGGTGCTCTTCGCAGACCGTGCTGAGTTGCTCAGCTGCCTGGCACGCGATCATGTGCGCCATCTGCTGGAACAATACTGGTGGTGGCGGGTGCTGTTGCCCGGTGCAAACCTGAGCGCCGCCGCGGTGCAACTATATGTAAACGAGGCAGCGCATGTACCGGAGGCCTTGGCACGACTAGCTCAGTCTCACGATGCGATAGCATTCGTACGCAACTTGCGGGATAGCGATGCCGATGCGCTGGTACAGGCCATCGTGCGCACGCACGGACTTTCGCTGCTTGCGGAAACACCTGCCATTGCCACACTAATGCAATCGCGCGCACAGCCAATTTCGCCAGAACCTGCTGGATCCCGGCGCAGTGACACGCAAGAAATTCATCTCCTATTGGAAGAAGAAATCCATTCAACGCTTCCAGAAGCATGGGTTCACGGTCTGAGCGTGATTCAACGACGCCTGCTTGCGCTGGGCTTGTCTCTGGTGCGCATGCCGGGTCGAGTGAGGAGCGCGGCTTATGCGCAAGTGTTGTCTGCATTGCTGGAGCAGACGACCAGACAGGATACATGCGTCGAGAGGAATGAAAATGCTGCAGGTCGAGTAACTAATCTTCAAGGCACTCCTGTTTTGCATGCCTCTTCCGAATCGACGAAGTCCACCATTCCCCCTCCCGCAAGTGTGAGAAGGGCAGGGAGAGGGCTGCCGGATACTGGCATTTTCTGCAGGTTTGATACAGGCCCTGCGGCTGGTCTGCCGACGACTACGCCGTGGACGCGAGGCGCGTCCATGTTGTCTGGAGCGTCCTTACCGCCAACAGCGCTCGCGCCTTCAGAGCCCCTGCCGCCAGCAGCGCATCCAATGGCTACGCACAATGATGCTGAGATGCGATATCAAGTGCAGGCGGTGGAGACGGAATACGGTGGTGTGTTCTTTTTGAGCAATGCAGCGTTGGCGCTGGGGCTGTACGCGGATTTCACGCACCCGCTGGATCGTGGTCTGGAGCTTTCATTCTGGGATTTTCTGGCGCTTGCGGCGGTTGATCTGGGTGGGCCTGCGGTGAGAAGTGATCCGCTGTGGCCTTTGCTTGCCAATCTTGCCGGGCGTAAGCCTGGTCAGCGGCCGGGTGCCGATTTTAGTCCGCCGCGCGAGTGGCGCATGCCGCCGGATTGGCTGTTGCCGTTTGCCGGCGACACCGCTGACTGGACGTGGGCAGTTGATGACAAGCGCTTGGTCGCGCGGCATCCGGCGGGATTTGTTGTGCTGGATCTACCGCGTACAGAGGCGTCTGCCGAAGAACAATTGCAAGTAGAACTGGCTCGCTACGAGGTAAGCGGATTCAGGCGGAAAACTTGTCCGCGCAGCCCAGTGACACCACTCGCTCGCTGGCGCAGCTGGGTGATGCCATACCTCGGTAGGCGTATGGCGCTGGCATTGGGTGATGCGCGCTGGCGCCGCGCCTGCCGGCAGCTGCTGGGTATGCCCGGCCGGATTGAGTGCGACGCAGAGCGAGTGGAAGTGCATTTTTCTCTGGAGCGATTGTCGGTGGCAGTGCGCGTCGCCGGCCTGGATCGCGATCCGGGTTGGATACCCGCTGCAGGGCGCGACCTGCGCTTCTATTTCGGGTGCGATGATGCCTGAATCGGATGACACCATGTCGTCGGCTTCATCCCATTTCCGGCTGGTTTTCTATGCCGCAATGGTGTCGTTGGTGCGCCAGACGGTAGAGGCCATCGGCAATTTCGATTCAGTGGTGGAGCGTTTTCCTTTTGTCTCCGGTTACATCAATGAACTCGCACAAGACGGCCTGCTGGGCATAGACATCGACAGTGCGCCTATGCTGTGGCGAGAAAAAGTGGAAGCCTTCGAGGCTTCCCATACGGAATTCCTGCCGCTGCGCGCATTGCGTGAACTTGCCGGGCTGAGCTACGAGGACATGGTCACGCTGGCTGGCATCGGCATGGTGGAAGATGACTTGCGCCTCGGAACGATATTTGAGGCGCTGCACGGTGTGGCGGGTGAATCTCGGCCCACCGCCGGGTTGCTCGCTTCCTGGTTTGTGCCGGGCGAAGAAGTCTCGTCCGGCTTGAGCCGTATGCGGCGGCTGGAGCGTCTGGGGTTGTTGCTTGCAAATAACCCTACCGCGCCTCTATCCGGCTGGGGAGTGCGTCTGGTGGACGGATTGTGGCCCGTACTGCGCGACGATGCGGAGAAGGTATTGCCGCCCGGGTTCCAGTATCGCCCGGCCGGCGCGGCTGCACGTATCGGCGAGTTGGTATTGCCGGCTGATCTGGCAAGCGAGGCGTCCGGCTTTGCGGGCTTGCTGCAGAAAGGCGAACTCGATCTGCTGGTGTTGCGCGGCCCCACACACAACGGTCGCCGCGCCCTGGCTGCTGCCATTGCGCGTGAAGTTGGATTGGGTGTGCTGGAAACGCAGTTGGTGCGGATGCAGAACGCCGACGTGGCACGCGCGGTATGTCCTCTTTCGTCGGCGTTGGGGGCATTGCCCTTGCTCACCGCAGAAGCGCATCCGGGTGAACGGGTTGTACTGCCGGAAGGTTGGTGGACGAGAATGCCCGTTGTCGTCGTGCTCGGGCGCGAAGGTGGGATCGACATCCCGCCGGGGCTGCGCATGGCGACACTGGAGTTGCCGCTGCCTGACCCGGCAGCGCGACGTGCATTGTGGGACAGGGCGCTGCCGGACGCGCCGGCGATGCTGCGCGAGCGCATGGCGAGTGAAGCGCGAGTTGCGAGCGGCATTGTCTTCGGCATTGCGACGCAAGCACGCGTGCAGGCCAGTGCCATGAAACGAGCCGAGGTGGATATGGAGGACATCTACTTGGCGGCACGGAGCTATGGGCGTGAGGCGCTGGATGCATTGACGACGCGCATGCCGCCGCTGGCGCCTTTCCGGCGACAAGCTGAGGACGCTTTCGCGACGGACGGTTCGTACCTGATTGTCGACACTCAGACCGGCGAGGCGCTCGATCTGCTGGAGCGCCGTTGCCATCTGCGCGACCGGCTGGGGCGGTCAGTGGGCGCGGCCTTTGGTGCTAGCGTGTCGCCCGGAGTGCGCGCATTGTTCACCGGTCCAAGCGGGACCGGCAAGACATTGGCTGCGAGAATGCTGGCATGGCGCTTGGGCAAGGATATCTATGTGTGCAATCTGGCTGCGATCGTAAGCAAGTACATAGGCGAAACGGAGAAGCACATGGGCGAGTTGCTCGATTGCGCTACAGCCACCGACGTGGTGCTGCTGATCGATGAAGCCGATGCGTTGTTCGGAAAACGTACCGAGGGCACTCACGACTCCACCGAGCGCTTCGGAAACATGCAAACCAACTTTCTGTTGCAGCGCATGGACAATTATGAAGGCGTCGTGGTGCTGACCACGAATCTTTCCTCTGCCATGGATACGGCGTTCCGCCGCCGCATGGATGCGACTATCGATTTTCATCTGCCCGCTTCGCTGGATCAGCAGCGGATATTGCTTGCCCATTTGCCGGAACAGCACGCGATATCGCAGGGGTATCTGGATGAGCTGGCCTTGCGCTGTTCCTTGACCGGAGGGCAGATACGCAACGTGGTGTTGCACGCGGCACTACTTGCCGGTGACGATGTCATCGGCGAGCGCGAGCTGCAACGCGCGGTGGAGCGCGAATATCGTCAGATGGGTGGACTGTGCCCACTGCCGGAAATGGCGGGGGGCGCATGAGCGCCGTCGCTTCCGCCGCGGTAGCGCGAAGCAAGGCGGCATCGACAAAGGCGAAGCCCAAGTCTGCCACACAGACGAAGGGGGCGCTAAAAACAAAAGCCAAAAAGCAGGTGCCAGGTAAAGGAGCCATGCAGCGTGTTGCCACGCCGACAGTTACTTTGGCGCCGGTTATTCGCGCTGTCGGTCAGCGGGCGGCTACGTCCCGCAAGCACCCGCCGCCTGCAGCCGCCGTAGAGTCGGCCCAGGCCGCCGCGATTCAGCCAAAGGTCGAGCAGACCCGGGGAGCGGCGGTACAGACCGTTGCTGTGCTGGATGCGGCAGAGGTCGAAAAGGTCAAACGCAATGAGTTCAAGACCAAACTGAAAGAGGCTATCAAAGCAGCCACTCCAACCCCGACAACGGAGTCCCAAGCGGACAATGTCATGAAAACCGGGGCGGCAAAAGCCAACGAGACTCTCCGCGATAATCTGGCAACGGAACAGACTGCTGCAGTTGGCCCGCTGAAATCTGCCGCCGAGTCCGAAGTGCCGGCATCGTCACAGCCCGCGCCATCGGCCGCCGGTCTCCAGTCGGAACCTGTCGGTGCTCCGCCTGCACCGGTATCGGCCGCCCCTGTTGCTCCCGCATCCTTGCCAACTGAACGACTGGATTACTCCGCAGATCATGCTCCTGCGGATCAGGTGATGGCTGAAAACGATGTCAGCAAGGAACAATTGCAGGAGGGCAACGACCCGGCTTTTGGTCCTACGATCGAAGCCCGTTCCACGGCGGAAAAACACGAAGCCACTGCCGAGGCAAAGTACCGACAAGGGGAAAGCAAAGTTCAAAACCAGGCAAGAGTCGCGGGGACGCAGGTGCTTTCCAATGATCTGGCAGGAATGCACGGCGCCCGCGAACAACAAATCGGCAAGGTGGTCACCCAGCAACTTGGGACCAAGGCGAAGAATGCGAAAGAGCGACAACGCATCACCGATACCATCGACGCCATCAAGTTAAAAACCCGGATGGATGTCGAAATCACGCTTTCAACGATGGAAAAAGAAGCCGTCGACATATTTGAGGACGGATTGAAGCGTGCCGAGAAAGCATATGCAGACACCTTCAAAAAAGCCAAGGGGGGAGTAGGAACCTGGCTCACCACTTGGGGTAGCGACTGGGAAAAACTCATCAAAAACTCCCTGGCCAAGGCGCGCACAGCCTACCTGGACCAGGTTGACGAGGCCATCGACAAAGTCGCAGCATTTATTGACGGCAAGCTGAAGGCCGCAAAGCAACAGGTCGCAGATGGCCGCAATAAAGTCGAAGACTTTGTGAAAGGCCTGGACGACAGCGTGAAGCAATTTGGCGAGGATGCGTTGCAGGCAGTCTCAGCCGATTTCGATGCGATGGACAGCGGTATCGACCAGCGCCGGGACGGACTCATCAGTAAGCTCACGGAGCAGTACAAGGCCTCTTACCAACGCATGTCCGCGATGGAGGAAAAACTCCGCGAAGCGAACAAATCCCTTTGGCAGCGCGTCTACGATGCGACCGTCGGACTCGTCAAGAAGATCATCGAGTTCAAGAATATGCTTCTCGGTCTGTTGGGGAAGGCTGTGGCAATTATCGGGGACATCATTGCGCATCCGATTCGTTTCCTCGGCAACCTGGTATCGGGAGTGATGCTGGGACTGAAGAACTTCATGTCCAAGATCGGTACTTATCTGCTCAAGGGAATCATGGACTGGCTCTTCGGTGCTCTGTCCGGAGCCGGGCTCAAGCTGCCAGACAAGTTCGATCTTCCGGGCATCATCAGTATCGTCCTGCAGGTACTCGGCCTCACCTACGCCAATTTCCGTGCGCGCGCCGTCGCCATTGTGGGCGAGCCGGTGGTGGCCACCCTGGAAAAGACCGCAGAGGTCTTCCAGATCATTCTGAAGGAAGGCATTTCCGGCTTGTGGCGGTTTATCCAGGAACAACTGGCCAACCTCAAGTCCATGGTGCTCGACGCCATTTTCGACTACATCAAAGAGAAGGTAATCATCGCGGGCATCACCTGGATCATCGGCCTGCTCAATCCCGCGTCCGCCTTCTTCAAAGCCTGCAAGGCGATCTACGACATCGTCATGTTCTTCGTCAATCGCGGACGCCAGATCATGGCGCTGGTCAATGCGGTGATCGATTCCCTGGGAGCGATCGCCAAAGGTTCCATCGGCGTGGCGGCGGGATTTGTCGAAAATGCCCTGGCCAAGGCTGTACCCGTCGCGATCGGTTTCCTGGCAAGCTTGCTGGGGCTGGGAGATCCTTCCAAACCCGTTCAGGGATTCATCGAAAAGGCTCGAGCTCCTGTTAACAAGGCGATCGACTGGGTGATCAACCTGGTAGCGAAGGGAGTGAAGACGCTATTAGGGAAAGCAAAAGCAACTGCCGGGAAGGTGCTGGAGTGGTGGAAAGCGAAGAAACCTTTTAAGACAAAGAGCGGAGAGGCTCACGAAGTCTACTATACAGGGGATGAAAAAAAAGCGGTGCCGATGGTTGCCAGCAAAGATCCAAAGCCAATAGTGGAAAAACTTGGCGAATTCCGCACCCTAGCGAAACAATCAGACGCTACGCCAGAGCAGAAGAAAGCATTAACCAAGATCAGCCAAACAATGGAGTTGGTGAATAAGAGTCCTGATAACAAAAGCATCGTTAGTAATATGAAAGAGCTCTTTGACGTCTTTTATGGGGATAGTCCAACCAAAGAAACGGTCTATTTTAAACAAGGACAAAAGCTTCAAGGCGATTCTACGGATGTTGGCGCACATATGCGTATAGATTGGCTTAGCTATGACTATATAGAGAAAAACCCGGGAAGTAAGCCTGGATCCGGTCAAGATGACCTGATGAGTAAATTGGTTGTTAATCCCAAGAAAAAGAGCGAGTTCAAATATATTCGCGGTCATTTGCTCAATGAGAATCTGGGTGGAAAAGGGGAAAATGTAAATCTCTTCCCGATTACCGCTAATGCAAATAGCCAACACCTTCATTCGACGGAGAAGTTCATCAAAGAATGGGTTGCCCCGGCTGCCAAAGAGACGAAAGGTGAAAAGACAAAGAAAATGAAGCACTACGCCATGTATGAAGTTGAAGCAAAAGTGCTCAAGTACAAACTGAGCAACGACAAAATAGCGGACAACTTTGTAGACTCAAAATTCATCTGCAACGTTGTGCTCAAGGACGAAACAGGTAAGGAGAATAAGAGTTTCAAGACCACGATCGATTCGGAATATGGAGAAAGGCATCCAGCTGAGAAGACCTAATTGATTGAAGCTTAGTAGACGGCGAACTTATCGAGAATGATAAGCACATTTATTGCATACATGACTGAAAAGGTGAGCTGCCATGACAGTGAAGAAGAATGGAACAAAGTCACAAGGCAAACAAACGCGCAAAGCCGGTGCAAAGTCCGGACATATGCCAACGTCTGGATTATCCGGATTCCTTCTTGATTCATCCGAAGCGGCTGGCAAGGCGGCCTTTGCCACCCTAGCGAAAAGCCGGCCCGCATTCAGAGGTATCGCCGCGGCGGGTGCGGCCTTCAGCTTCAAGAAAATGGATCCTGAATCTGCCGCCCTGAACCATCTGGATCATGCGCTGGAAAGCGACGCACTCAAGAAATTTGTTCGCCCGAAGATCGAGACAGCAACGAGTGAATTCAAAAGCCTTGGCAGCGAAGCAATGCCGTTGACCAGGACGATGCTGGTCAAGTTCAGGCAGTATTTCAACAAGATTCCGGTATATGGATCGCTGGTAACCGTAGAGCTGGACAAAAACAACGAGTGCCTTGCGATCAATTCTTCGCTGGGTGTTCCCAGCGGTGTGAATCATGTTGCCTCCGTGTCGCCGGCAGCAGCCTTGAAAGTCGCGGCAAAAACATCCGGGCAAACGCTGAAGTCATTGAATCAGACCCCGCGCCTGTACTACTACTTTGATCAAAACGCCGAGAAGTGGTGTCTCGCCTACATCATTGAGGATGTGCCGAAGCGCAATCCGAAGATATCCGAGACCGGAAATCTCGAGTCGCCGTTGATGGACTACATCGTTGATGCGCATTCCGGCAAGCTGCTGGCGGAGCTCCCGCGAGTAAACACGATGGCGGCTGTTCAGGAAGTGGTCAGGGATGCCTTGAACAAGAACAGAAGAATCACGGTCGAGGCGCTCGCAAATGGCAAGAAGCGATTGCACGACAGCGCCCTGAACGTCACTACGCACGGTTTTGATTTCAAGGATCCATGGGCGCAGAGCAATCAGCTGCCTGGAGCGTTGTATATCAAGCCGCCGGCACCGTGGCCGTTGGAAGCGATCGGCGCACATGCCAATGGTTCCGCCGTAGCCCGCTTTTTACGGAAAGTCGTCATTCGGAACAATATCGACAACCAGGGTGGAGAAATGATCTCCACAGTCAATTGCTGGGATCGTTCCGAAGGCACGACCCCCGCGAAGCAGTGGAAAAACGCGTACTGGAATGGCAGGCAGATGGTGTATGGCCAAGTGAAGTTTCCCGATGGCTCATTCTATTCCATTGCATCCATGCTGGACGTGGTTGCTCATGAAATGTTCCATGGCGTTACGGATTACACATCACGTCTCGAGTATCGAACTCAGGCAGGTGCGTTGAATGAATCTTATTCCGATATTTTCGGCGTCATCGTCAGCAACTATCCAAGAACGATAGCCAAATGGACTTGGGAAATCGGTGTTGGTTTCGATGGGCCCGGCACGGCATTACGCGACATGTCGGATCCCACGCTTCAGGGTCAACCCAGGCATATGAGAAATTTTGTGAAAGCAACTTCGCCGTATATCGACAGTAACGACTATGGTTGGGTGCATGACAACAGTGGCATTCATAATTACGCTGCCTACAGGATCATGACATCCAGGAAGGGCAGCAAATATCTGTTCACCCGACGCCAGGTCGCCGCGATGTTTTACATTGCACTGACATCCTATCTTTCACGCACTTCACAGTTTTCTGACAGCCGTCGGGCGGTAGTACTGGCAACACGATCATTGTTTCGAAACAAAAGTGCAGCCTATCTGGCGGAGAGGGTCAAGGCTGTCGAAAACGGATTCTACGCAGCGGGTATCGTTTGACTGCTTCGTCATATGTTTCGGTTGCGAGGATCGAAAGTGTGCTCGAAGGTGGCAAGCCCCGTGCGGTCGAATATCTCGAACGCGAGACTCTTGGCACCAACTGAGCGTGCCATGCGATTCTTCACTCCCTTCTACATATTTCCCTGTATTTGCGCGACGCCGGAATTATGGTGTCATTTCGCGGGTAGCTGATTTCCCCGCCTGACCATCCTCTTCGGTGGAATGGTCGCCGCCTCGCTGCTTGCTGCAGTCGCGCACAAGGAGATACACATGGATAGTGTAGATATTTCCGTTCTCAAGACCCTGCATGAATGGCAAGCCGGAAAGATCCCCGCGTGGGTGGTGACGGTGGTGGAGACCTTCGGCTCCAGTCCGCGGCCCAAGGGCGCCATGCTCGCCTTGCGCGGCGACGGCCTTGCAGTGGGTTCGGTGTCGGGAGGCTGCATCGAGGATGACCTGGTGCGACGCGCGACGCGCGGACAACTGCCGAGCGACCGCTGCGAAGTGGTGACCTATGGCGTGACGCGCGAAGAGGCACGCAACTTCGGGCTGCCGTGCGGAGGCGCCCTGCAGCTCGTCATAGAGCCGGTGCGAAAGCGGGAGTGGGTGAGGCGCGTGCTGCAGGCTATCCAGTCCCAGCGGATCGTCAGCCGGACCTTGAATCTTGAGACGCTGCAGGTGTCAGTGGGCGACGCCAGTCGCACCGATGCCGTCCGCTTCGACGGCAAGACGCTCAACACCGTGCATGGCCCGCGCTGGCGTCTGCTCATCATCGGCGCCGGCCAGACGTCCGCTTATCTCGCGCGCATGGCACAGGCGCTCGACTATCAGGTCACCGTGTGCGACCCCACGCGACGAGATGCGCGAGACCTGGGACGTGCCGGATACCGTACTCACGAGCGAGATGCCGGACGATGCGGTGCTGGCGTTCCAGGTGGATGCCTGTACCGCCATCGTGGCGCTCTCGCACGACCCCAAGCTGGACGACATGGCGCTGCTGGAGGCCCTGAAATCGCCGGCGTTCTACGTGGGTGCACTCGGCTCCAAAGTGAACAATGCCAAGCGCCGCGAGCGGCTGGCATTGTTCGATCTCACCGCAGAGGAGATCGCGCGGCTGCACGGGCCCGTCGGCTTGAGCATCGGCAGCCGCACGCCGCCCGAGATCGCCGTCGCCATACTGGCCCACATGATCGCCGTTCGAAACCATACGGCTGCCGCAGCCGGCCTCGTTCTATCGACCAATCAGGAGGTGTGCTCATGATTTCCTTCACGCTCAACGGCAAGGCCACGCAGGTGGATGCCGACCCCAATACGCCCTTGCTGTGGGTGATACGCGACCATCTGAAACTGACCGGCACCAAGTATGGCTGCGGCATAGCGCAGTGCGGCGCCTGCACCGTGCATCTGGACGGCAGTGCCGTGCGTTCCTGCTCCACGCCATTGTCCGCGGCAAGCGGACAAGGAGATCACCACCATCGAAGGACTCGCCGAAACGGCCCTGGGCAAAACGGTGCAGGCGGCGTGGCAGGACGTGGACGTGCCGCAGTGCGGCTACTGCCAGTCGGGACAGATCATGTCCGCCACCGCGCTGCTGCGCGAGAATCCGCATCCCAGCGAAGCGCAGATCACCGCCGCGATGGACGGCAACTTGTGCCGTTGCGGCACCTACAACCGCATCCGCTCGGCGATCCAGAAGGCGGCCGCACAACTGGGAGAAGCCAAATGAATGACCACCGTGCAAAACGAGAGTCGCCGCGAATTCCTCAGGGACAGCGCGGCATTGGTGGGCGGACTGGTGATCGGCTTCTATCTGCATTCGAAGAGCGGCCGCGCCTATGCCGCGGAAGCGCAGATGCAGGCGCAAGCGAAGCCGGTCTATCCGCCCAACGCCTTCATCCGCATCGCGCCCGACAACAGCATCACCATCGTCGTCAACAAGTCCGAGATGGGGCAGGGGGTCTACACCTCGCTGCCGATGCTGGTCGCGGAGGAACTGGAAGCCGACTGGGGCCGCATCCGCATCGAGTCGGCACCGGTCGCTGCCGTGTACAACCATACCGCCTTCGGCATGCAGCTTACCGGTGGCAGTTCCAGCGTCCCTTCTTCGTGGGAGCAGTTGCGCCGGGTGGGCGCGAGCGCCAGGGTGTTGCTGATCCGCGCAGCCGCCCAGCGCTGGGCGGTTCCGGAAGGCGAATGCCATGCCGAGAATAGCCAGGTGATCCACGCCGCAAGCAACCGGCGCTTCAGTTACGGCGAACTCGCCAACCTTGCGGCGCGGCTGCCGCTGCCGGACGACGTTCCGCTCAAGGATCCCAGGGATTTCAAGCTGATCGGCAAGCCGGTCAAGCGCCTCGACACGCCCGCGAAGATCAACGGCAGCGCGCAGTTCGGCCTCGACGTCCAGTTGCCCGGGATGCTGACGGTATTGATCGCGCGCAGCCCGGTGTTCGGCGGCAAGGTGAAGCGCCTCGACGCAAGCGCCGCACGCAAGCACCCCGGCGTGCGCGGCGTCTACAAGGTGCCGAGCGGAGTTGCGGTCGCCGCGACCGGTTTCTGGCCAGCCAAGACCGCGCGCGATCTGCTGGTGATCGAATGGGACGAAGGCCCGGGCGCCGCGCTTTCCACGCCGAAGATGCGCGCGGAGTATCTCGAGCTCGCGAAAAAACCGGGCGCCGTGGCGCGCAAGGAAGGTGACACCGTGCAGGGCTTCAAAGCAGCGCACAAATCGGTCAGCGCCGAATACGAGGTGCCCTATCTCGCACACGCGATGATGGAGCCCATCAACGTGGTGGTGGACCTCAAGCCGGGACATTGCACGATCTGGACCGGCACCCAGGCACAGTCGCTGGATCAGGCCATGGCCGCGAAGACCGCCGGACTCAAGCCGGAACAGGTGGAGATCCACACCACTTTTCTCGGCGGCGGCTTCGGGCGGCGCGCCAACCCGAGGTCCGATTTCGTGGAGGAAGCGGTGCAGGTCGCCAAGGTGATCGGCAAGCCGATCAAGGTGGTGTGGACACGCGAGGACGACATGCGCGGCGGCTACTACCGGCCGATGTGGGCCGACCGCATCGAGGCAGGGATCGCGAAAAACGGCAAACCGCTGGCCTGGAAACACACCATCGTCGGCCAGTCCATCATCGCCGACACGCCGTTCGAACCCATGCTGCTCAAGGACGGCATAGACGCCACTTCGGTGGAAGGCGCCGCGACGCTGCCGTACCTGATTCCCAACCTGCAGGTAGAGTTGCACAGCCCCAAGAACGCCGTGCCGGTGCAGTGGTGGCGCTCGGTTGGCCATTCGCACACGGCATTCGTGGTCGAGACCATGATCGACGAACTGGCGCATCTTGCGGACGAGGATCCCGTTGCCTACCGACTCAATAATCTGCCTGCCGATTCGCGCTACCGCGGTGCGCTGCAACTCGCGGCGCAAAAGGCCGGCTGGGGCAACAGAAAGCAGCCCGCGAATCATGCTTACGGTGTCGCGGTGCACAAGTCGTTCGGAAGCTACGTGGCAGAGATCGCCGAGGTGTCGCTGCAGGGCGGCAAAATCCGCGTGCATCGCGTGGTGGCGGCAGTGGATTGCGGCATGGTCGTCAACCCCGACGGCGTGCAGCAACAGGTCGAGGGCGGCATCGTGTTCGGGCTGTCTGCGGCGTTGCACGGGGCGATCACGCTGAAGGACGGCAGGGTGATGCAAACCAATTTCGACAAATATGCGCCGCTGCGCTTTTCCGAGATGCCGCAGGTCGAGGTGCATATCGTCGCAAGCAGCGAGCCTCCCAGCGGCATCGGCGAACCTGGCGTACCGCCGATAGCACCGGCGGTCGCCAATGCCGTGTTCGCGCTCACCGGCAAGCGCCTGCGCCGCATGCCGTTCGACCAGGAAAACCTTGCCTGATCAGGATCGACATCGCGGCCATCGTGCTGGCGGCGGGAAGCTCGCGCCGCTTCGGTTCGGACAAGTTGCTGCATCCGGTCACGCGGAAAGGAGCGACGCTGCCGCTCGCCGCGCACAGCCTGCTGCCCTGGCTGGACGCTTTCGCGCAGGTCACGGTGGTGGTGCGGCCCGGGTCGGAGGCATTCCGCGATGCGGTCGCAACATCGCTCGGCGCATCCACGCCGGCAGCATTGCGCTGGATCGTGTGTAAGGATGCGGAGCAGGGCATGGCAGCCAGCCTCGCTTGCGGCGTGCGCGCGAACCGCGACGCTGCGGGCTGGCTGATCGGGCTGGCCGATATGCCTGCCGTACCGATGTCGGCCATCGCCGGTGTGCGCGATGCGCTTTTCGCGGGTGCAGCCTTGGCGGCGGCATCGCGTGACGGCAGGCGCGGACACCCCGTGGGCTTTGCCTCCCGTTACTACGAGGAATTGCGGGCACTGCGCGGGGACGCTGGAGCGCGCGGCTTGCTGGAACGCGACAAATCCAGCCTCGTGCAGATAGAGGCCGGCGATGACGGCATCTTCGCCGACATCGACGTTCCCAGCGATCTGCCCAATACATCCATGGTTCCAGGTTGGTTCGGGGTTAATTGACAAGAGAACGTTCGTTCTGTATCGTGGAAATGAACCATTTCCAACCGTCGTCACGACGCCCTGAAGAATGAACCTGGATGTTGAATACGCCCCCGATGCCGAGGCAGAACCCTATCTCGCGCGCCTGAACCCGGCGCAACGGCTGGCCGTCGAGCACGGCACGGGCGTTGATGACGCCGGCAGCGGGCCGCTGCTGGTGATCGCCGGCGCGGGATCCGGCAAGACCAATACCCTGGCGCATCGCGTCTCCCACCTCATCGCGCAGGGCACCCATCCCGAGAAGATCCTGCTCCTGACGTTCTCGCGCCGCGCCGCGGACGAGATGGCGCGCCGCGCCGAGCGCATCCTGTGCCAGCTGGCGGTTGCGAAGTCCCGCTCCGTGGCGATGAAACTGAACTGGGCCGGCACCTTCCACGGCATCGGCGCGCGCCTGCTGCGCGAATACGCCGGACGCATCGGCCTCAACCCGGCGTTTACCATCCACGACCGCGAGGATTCGGGCGATCTCATGAACCTGGTGCGGCATGAACTGGGGCTGTCGGGCAAGGACAAGCGCTTCCCGCTGAAGAACACCTGCCTGTCGATCTATTCGGCCACGGTGAATACGCTGTCGCCGCTGGAAGAGGTGCTGCAACGCCGCTTCCCGTGGTGCGCGGACTGGGAAGAGGACCTCAAGCGCCTGTTCCTGGCCTACGTGGAGGCGAAGCAGAAACAGCATGTGCTCGACTACGACGACCTGCTGCTGTACTGGGCGCAGATGGTGGCGGAACCGGCGCTGGCGGAGGAGATCGGCGCGCGCTTCGACCATGTCCTGGTGGACGAATACCAGGACACCAATGCCCTGCAGGCCAGCGTCCTGCTCGCGCTCAAGCCCACTGGCCGCGGGCTCACGGTGGTGGGCGACGACGCGCAGTCGATCTACGCCTTCCGCGGGGCGACGGTGCGCAACATCCTGGACTTCCCCGCGCATTTCACGCCGCCCGCGCGGATCGTCACGCTCGAACAGAACTACCGCTCGACGCAGCCCATCCTCGCCGCCGCCAACGGCGTGATCGGGCTCGCCACCGAGCGCTACAGCAAGGAACTGTGGAGCAAGCGGACCGCGAGCGAACGTCCGCAGCTCGTCACGGTGCGCGACGAGACGGACCAGGCCGCCTTCGTGGTGGAGGAGGTGCTGGCGCGGCGCGAAATGGGCATCCGCCTCAAGGCACAGGCGGTGCTGTTCCGCTCGTCGCATCAAAGCGCGACGCTGGAGATCGAGCTCGTGCGGCGCAACATTCCGTTCGTGAAGTTCGGCGGCTTGAAGTTTCTGGAATCTGCCCACGTCAAGGATGTGCTCTCGGTGTTGCGCTGGATCGAGAACCCGCGCGACCGGGTCGCGGGCTTTCGCGTGCTGCAACTGATACCCGGCATCGGCCCGAAGACCTCCGCGCAGGTGCTGGACAACCTCGCGCTGGCGCAGGATGTCATGATGGGGCTGCAGGAATCGAAAGTGCCGGGCGGTGCGGCCGAGGCGTGGCAGGCATTCCTGGGCCTGGTGGAAAGCCTGCGCCAGCGCGCGGTGCCGTGGCCGGCGGAATTCGAGGCCATCGGCGGCTGGTATGCGGCCCATCTCGAGCGCCTGTACGAGGACGCGCAGATCCGCCAGCTGGACATCGAGCAGCTGGGCAAGATCGCAGCCACCTATCCGTCGCGGCAGCGCTTCCTGACCGAACTCACGCTGGACCCGCCCGATGCCACCAGCGACGAAGCGGGCACGCCGCTGCGCGACGAGGACTACCTCATCCTCTCCACCATCCATTCGGCGAAAGGGCAGGAATGGAACTCGGTCACGCTGCTGAATGCGGTGGACGGCTGCCTGCCGTCCGATCTTGCCACCGGCAGCGCAGCCGAGATCGAAGAAGAGCGGCGGCTGCTGTATGTGGCCATGACCCGCGCCAAGGACCAGCTGCAGATCGTGGTGCCGCAGCGTTTCTTCGTCACGCAGCAGTCGCAGTTCGGTGACCGCCATGTCTATGCCGGGCGCACGCGTTTCATTCCGCCCAGCCTGCTGGACCAGTTCGAGAAGCGGACCTGGCCGGTGGCCGAACCCACAGTTGCCAATGCCGCCGGCCGCAGCCGGGAAGAAGTCGTGGATCTGCTGGCGAAGATGAAGGCGATGTGGAAGTGAACAAGCCATGAACGCGGCTCTGGATTCCTTGCTGCAGCACCCCGGCATCTGGCGCGGCGACCAGGTCGCGCAGTCGTCCGAAGATGCGCTGCCCACCGGATTCGCCGAGCTCGATGAACTGCTGCCCGGCGGCGGCTGGCCGCGCGGGGCGCTGACCGAGATACTGGTCGAGCGGCAAGGCATCGGCGAACTGCGCCTGTTGCTGCCGGCGCTGGCCCGCGCCTCCGAACAGAGCGGATGGCTGGCCTGGGTAGCGCCGCCGCATGTGCCCTATGCGCCGGCGCTGGCCGCTGCCGGCGTCAGGCTGCAACGGCTGCTGGTGGCAAAGCCGCAATCAACCGCCGATGCCTGGTGGACGGCGGAACAGGCATTGCGTTCCGGCGCATGCAGTGCCGTGCTGGCGTGGCTGAAAACGCCCGATGAGCGGCTCATGCGCCGCCTGCAGCTCGGGGCGGAATCCGGGCGTGCCTGGGGCGTCCTGTTCCGCTCCGCGCATGCAGCCCAGCAGCGTTCGACCGCCGCACTGCGGCTGCGTCTGGAAGCGACCGCGAAGGCCTGTCGGTGCATATCCTCAAACGCCGTGGCGGCACGTGAGCAAGCCGGTGCTGCTGGATCTGGAATCAAGCTGTTCGCCGTGCCCGTCCCTCCGCGCCATCCCTGTCCGTCGTGCAGTCGCTCCGCGCAGGAGCACGGGGCTGACCCGCCGACGATCACCGCTGCGAGTATGTCCATGTTGTGGGTAGCCCTGCATTTCTCCGCGCTTTCGCTGGAGATATTTTCCCGCGGCGCGGCTGGCGCCGAGCCTCTCGCGGTCATCGAAAAGCAGGGCAACCGCTCGCGCGTGAAAGCATGCAACGCAGCCGCGACTGCCCGCGGGGTGCGGCCCGGCATGCCGGTTGCCGCAGCCCAGGCGCTGGCAGCAGATCTCATCGTGCGCGTGCGCGACCCGCAAGCGGAGCAGGAATCCCTGGCAGGACTTGCCGCATGGGCGGGGAGGTTCACGCCTGCCGTGAGCTTCCAGCCGCCGGACGGACTGCTGCTCGAGATCGGCAGCTGCCTGCGCCTGCATCGCGGCCTCGACAACCTGCTGCGCCAGATGAGCAGCGGACTGAGCGAGATGGGTTACGCCTACAGCCATGCCTGCGCACCCACCGCACATGGCGCATGGTTGCTGGCACTGGCGGGAGCGAAGGTCGTCATCCGCGAACCGGCGCGGCTGGAAAAGATCCTGGGCGCGCTGCCGGTGAGGCTGCTCGAGCAGCCGCAGGAAACACTGGCCGGCCTGGAAATGGTCGGCGCGCACACCCTGGGCGACTGCATGCGCTTGCCGCGCGCCGGCCTGGCGCGCCGTTTCGGCCAGGGCTTGCTGGATGAGATCGACCGCGCGCTGGGCCGGCTGCCCGAGGCGCGCGAATTCTTCGTGCCGCCGCCCAGTTTCCTGCGCCGCCTGGAATTGCCGGCGCAGGTGCATGAAGCGGAGGCGCTGATGTTTGCCGCGCGCCGCCTGCTGCCGGAACTGGAGGGCTATCTCAACCTGCGCCAGGCCGGCGTGCAGGGATTCGAGCTCGTCTGCTGCCACGAGGATGTGGCGGATACCGTAGTGAAAGCTGGGCTTCGTCCAGCCCACCCGCGCCATGGAGCGCATGCAGCTCCTGCTGCGGGAGACCTTGGCCCGGACCAACCTGCCGGCCGCGGTCCACACCATCGTGCTGAGTGCCCAGTGCATCCTGCCGCTCACCGGGATCGAACGCGGACCTGTTCCAGGATGGCGCAGAGGCAGGGGACGGCGACCTGTTGCTGGAACGCTTGCGCATCCGGCTGGGGAAGGAGGCGGTGTTCGGCATCGCGCCAGCTGCCGACCATCGGCCGGAACTGGCCTGGCGGCTTTGCGAACCCGGCGCTGGCGCAGAGCCACTGGCCAATCGCCAGCGCCCCCTGTGGCTGCTGCCCAAGCCGCTGCCCTGCGAGAAGGATCAGGCTCGAGCTGGAATGCAGGACCGGAGCGCATCGAGAGCGGCTGGTGGGACGGCATGGATGTGGCGCGCGACTATTACGTGGCGCAGGGGCGCAACGGTTCGCGGCTCTGGGTGTACTGCGACCGTGTGAGCGGGGCGTGGTTCGTGCATGGCCTGTTCGCTTGAAGCACTGATCCCCATGAGCTACGCCGAACTGCACTGCCTCTCCAACTTCACTTTCCTGCGCGGTGCATCGCATGCGGAAGAGCTGGTGACGCGTGCCCGCGAGCTGGGCTATGCGGCGCTGGCCATCACCGACGAATGCTCGCTGGCGGGCAGCGTGCGCGCCCATGTGGCGGCGAAGGCCTGCGGCCTGAAGCTGATCACGGGCAGCGAGATCCGTTTCGCAGAGGGCCCGCGCGTCGTGCTGCTGGCGACCGACCGCACGGGCTACGGCAACCTGTCGGCACTGATCACATCGGGGCGCCGCAACGCCAGCAAGGGCAGTTACAGTCTTGCGCTCGACGATATCCGGGATGGCCTGCCCGGCTGCCTCGCACTGTTGCTGCCTGATCCGCCGCCCTCCCTGGAACAGGCACGACAGATCGCGACAGTTTTTCCCGGACGGGCATGGCTGGCGGTGGAACTGTTCCGCGATGCTGGCGACAAAAAACGACTTGCCGCATTGAGTGAACTGGGTGAGTCCGCCGGTTTGCCGCTGGTGGCGGCAGGCGATGTGCACATGCATGTCGCAGAGCGCCGCGCCTTGCAGGACACGCTCACCGCGATCCGCCTCGGCGTGCCGGTGTCCGATGCAGGGGCTGCGCTGTACCCGAACGGCGAGCGCCATCTGCGCGAGCCTGCCGACCTGGCGCAACTCTATCCTTCGCATTTGCTGGAACAGACTCTGGTCATCGCGGATCGCTGCAACTTCTCGCTCGACGAGTTGCGCTACGAATATCCCGAAGAGGTCGTGCCTCAAGGGGAAACGGCCATCTCCCATCTGCGGCAGCTGACCGAGGCGGGGCTCGCGCGGCGCTTTCCGGACGGCGTGCCGGCCAAGGTGCGCGCCATGATCGAATATGAACTGGCGCTCATCGCGGAGCTCAGGTACGAGCCGTTCTTCCTCACCGTGCACGACATCGTGCAGTTCGCCCGCGGGCGCGGCATCCTGTGCCAGGGGCGCGGCTCTGCGGCCAATTCCGCGGTGTGTTACGCACTGCATATCACCGAAGTGAACCCGGCGTGCATGGAGATGCTGTTCGAGCGCTTCCTTTCCAAGGAGCGCAACGAGCCGCCGGACATCGACGTGGACTTCGAGCACGACCGCCGCGAGGAGGTGATCCAGTATCTCTACGCAAAAGTACGGCCGCGAGCGCGCGGCACTGGCCGCCACCGTGATCAGCTACCGGCCCAAGAGCGCCATGCGCGACGTGGGCAAGGCGCTGGGCTTCGACCTGGAGCAGGTGGACCGGCTGTCCAAATCCATGTCGTGGTGGGATGGGCGCCAGGTGCTGCCGCAACGGCTGGCGGAGGCGGGCTTCGATCCGGGTAACCAGAAAGTTGCCCTGTTGATGCAACTGGTCGAGGAGCTGATGGGTTTCCCGCGCCATCTGTCGCAGCATGTGGGCGGCTTCGTGATCGCGCGCGGCAAGCTCTCGCAGCTGGTGCCGATCGAGAATGCGGCGATGGCGGAGCGCACCATCATCCAGTGGGACAAGGACGATCTCGACGCGCTGGGACTGCTGAAAGTGGACGTGCTGGCGCTGGGCATGCTCTCCGCCATCCGCCGCGCGCTGGACGAGGTGAGCCGTTTGCGCGGCCGCTCTTTTACGATGGCGGATGTGCCGCGCGAAGACCCGGCGGTGTACGACATGATCGGTCACGCCGACACGGTGGGCGTGTTCCAGATCGAGTCGCGCGCGCAGATGTCCATGCTGCCGCGCATGCGACCAAGAAATTTCTACGACCTGGTGATCGAGGTGGCCATCGTGCGTCCGGGGCCGATCCAGGGCGGCATGGTGCACCCCTATTTGCGCCGCCGCGAGGGCGTGGAGCCGGTGAGCTATCCGAGCGAGGCGGTGCGAAGCGTGCTGCAACGCACGCTGGGCGTGCCGATCTTCCAGGAGCAGGTGATGCAGCTCGCGGTGGTGGCGGCCGGGTTCACCCCCGGCGAAGCGGACCAGGTGCGGCGCTCCATGGCGGCATGGCAGCGCAGGGGCGGGCTGGAACACTTCGAGCGCCGCCTCATCGATGGCATGCGCGAGCGCGGCTATCAGGAGGAATTCGCCCGGCAGATATTCCAGCAGATCCTGGGCTTCGGCGAATACGGTTTCCCCGAGTCGCATGCGGCGAGTTTCGCGCTGCTGGTCTATATCTCGGCCTGGCTCAAGTGCCACGAGCCGGCGGCGTTCGCCTGCGCGCTGCTGAACAGCCAGCCGATGGGTTTCTATGCGCCGGCCCAGCTGGTGCAGGATGCCCGCCGTCACGGCGTCGAAGTGCTGGCGGTGGATGTGACCGCGAGCGATTGGGATTGCACCCTCACCACATTCCCCTCTCCCCTGAGGGGAGAGGGGCCAGGGAGAGGGTAGTAGTAGAGGCGATCCCTGCAACCCGCGCTGCGCCTCGGCCTGCGCATGGTGAACGGGCTTTCTGTGGAAGGCGCGCTACGCATCACCGAGGCGCGTGCACTGCGAGGATTCTCCAGTGTGGAAGACCTGGCGATGCGTTGCGAACTGGAACAGCGCGACCTCAAGAGTCTGGCCGCTGCCGGCGCCCTGGCCAGCCTGGCCGGGCACCGGCGGCAAGCCTACTGGGATGTGGCCGGCATCGAGCAGGGCACTCCGCTGGAACTGGCCCAGGTCGAAGAAGTTCAACCAACGCTGTTCCCGCTCACCGAGGGACAGGATCTCGCCGCCGACTACGCCAGCGTGGGGCTCACCCTGGGCAGGCATCCGCTGGCGCTGCTGCGCGACACTCTCCGCGCGCAACGATTGGTCACCGCCGCGGAGTTGCGCACATTTCCCCATGGACGGCTCACGCGTGCCGCAGGTCTGGTGATCGGTCGCCAGCGCCCCGGAACCGCGAGCGGAGTGACCTTCCTCACCCTGGAGGACGAGACCGGACAGATCAACGTAGTGGTATGGCGCGACCTCGGCGAACGGCAGCGGCGCGAGTTGCTGGGTTCACGGCTGCTGGCGGTGTACGGCGTGCTGGAGCGGCAGGGCGAGGTGGCGCATCTCATTGCAGGACATTTGAAGGATCTGACGCCTCTGCTTGGCGACCTGGTGACGCACTCGCGGGATTTTCATTGATATCTCGAATAGCCACAATAAGCGGAGTGCCATCCAGCGGGCATTCACCACTACATCAATAGCAGACACCACGCTTCCATTTACTTATCATCATGTAACTGATACAAACGAATGAACGTGGGAACGGATCGTCAACGGCACTCACACATCCGCCTTCGGAAAAAGATACCATGACTGCCCGGAATCGCACTGTGGTCGTTAAACGCGGCAGTGTGATGGGGATAACCGGCCAAAAAGATATTCGGGGGAGCATATTTTCGATGAGTGACCAAAGCAAGCCTGCTTCAACTTCTCCGGAACCAGTTCAGGTTGCGCATGCGCTTAAACCCGGCGACGCCATCATGGAGTACGTGATCGAACGCACTTTGGGCGGCGGCAGTTTCGGGATCACTTATCTGGCACGCGACAAAAATCTGGATATGCCTGTGGCAGTCAAAGAATATTTGCCAAGCGATCTGGCGCTGCGTGCTGCAGACAATAGCGTCCAAACATTGGGGGACGCATTCAAGGAGCAGTTCCAATGGGGGCTGGAACGGTTCCTTGCGGAAGCGCGGGTGTTGGCCTCTTTCCGCCATCCCAATATTGTCCGTGTGTTGCGCTACTTTTTCGCCAATGGAACCGCCTACATCGTAATGGAGTACGAATCGGGCGAGTCGCTGAAGCATTGGTTTCCGCGTCAGGGGATTTTGACCCAGGCATCTTTGCTGAAACTGTTGTTTCCCCTGCTGGATAGCCTGGAAGTGATACACGCGGCCAACTATCTGCATCGCGACATCAAACCGGACAACATCTATGTCCGGGAAGATGGCACGCCGGTGCTGATCGACTTCGGTTCGGCACGCACCATCAATTCGAATCGCGATCCGACGAATATCGTCAGTCCGGGTTTTGCACCTTTCGAGCAATATCACAGCAAGGGAAAACAGGGGCCGTGGACTGACCTGTATTCGCTCGCCGCAGTGATGTACTGGCTTGTTTCCGGCGTAAAGCCTTTGGATTCTCATCTCTCGGCAGAAGCAGGACTCGATGATGCCGGCGATACAGAGCGACCATAAAGGCCGGTTCGACGAGCCGCTGCTAAAGTCGATCGACTGGGCGCTCAATCCGGAAGAAACGCAACGCCCCCAGAGCGTGGCTGAGTTTCGCGGTCATCTGCAAGCATCTCTGGACGAGGAGCGCACTGCCGCCGCCCCGATTCTGCGCGCACGATCTTTCGGGTATCTTGGGCGGCTGCTCCAGAGGCATGATCGGAATCATGAACTCCGCGTCGTCAGGACTGGAGGTGTCATCGAGAGAGATGGCGACAAAACGATGAAGATCCTGTTGAATGCAGGCCGTGGCGGGGTGGGTCTTTGGCGTGAGTTGGCAGGCAGGATAGCGAGGGGCGCAGGCCGTGCGGGGATGAATGTGGCGAACCGGATCAAGGCGCGTATTCCTGATGCGATGATTCTTGGTGAGCCGGATCAGGGTCCGCATCCTGAATGCGATATACAAGATCTATATCGCGTCCCAAAGAAATACTTACTGGTGGAAGCTCATCCTGGCAACGATGGGCGCAGCTGGTGCCGGATGGGTTTTCGGAGGGGCGGCCTGGGGTGCTGGTTTGGGGCTGGCGACCTCGATTCTGGGTGGGCTCAATCTCATCCGCATGATGCACAAATCCTTTACAGGGAATCTGTCTGAAGGAAGCGCCAGCAAATCGAAGTTCGCCATCGCGATATGGTCGAGGCAAAACCTGCGGGCAATTTTGCTGGCCGTCTCGCCTTCGGTATCGATTGTGGTGCTGCTGTGGGCCGTGTTGCCGTTCGTGGTTCAATATCCAGAACCAGGCGCGGTAGCAGAAGCGTCGCAATTGGCCAACGACAAATCGAATATCGACGGGAGCGTGACCAGGCCGACATCCCTGAGGCACGATGCCAAAGCCCGCGCAAATCTGAAAAAGGCTAAAAAGATGTTGGCAGAAAAGAATTACACGGCCGCCATCCGATTATCCAAGGCAGTCTTAAAGAAATATCCCCGCAGTGCGCTGGCTCAAGCGATTCTCAAAGATGCAAGAGCAGGACAAAAGCGCCAAGGCCTATTCCAGTAACTTATTCGGGACTGATCCTAGGCACGGATTTCACCAAAAATGAAAATGGGCACCTGTAATCAGGTGCCCATTGTGTTTGGCGTCCCCTACGAGATTCGAACTCGTGTTATCGCCGTGAAAGGGCGGTGTCCTAGGCCTCTAGACGAAGGGGACTTCGTGAACTCAAGATGCACGATAACTTCGTCGTGCCAACAAAAAAGCCCCGAAGGGCTGTTTGTTACGTCTTTTATTCTTGCATCGCCGCGTTAATGCAACGTGCAACTTAATTTTGGCGTCCCCTACGAGATTCGAACTCGTGTTATCGCCGTGAAAGGGCGGTGTCCTAGGCCTCTAGACGAAGGGGACTGCGGTACTACTTCACTACTTCTTTTCTTTTTTTGGTGGAGGTAAGCGGGATCGAACCGCTGACCTCTTGCATGCCATGCAAGCGCTCTCCCAGCTGAGCTATACCCCCCAGGGTGGCCCCGAAAAGAGCGCGCATTATAGTGACGGCACCTTGCCTTGTAAAGCGAGTCAGGCGGTTTTTTTCGCGAGATTCTTTTCTATGCGTGCCAACACCATCTCGCGCGGGAACAGCGCCACCAGCGCATCCACAGAAGGTGTCTGCGTTTGGCCCGTCAACATCACGCGCAGGGGCATGGCGAGCTTGGGCATCTTCAATCCGTGCTTGCCGATGACTTCCTTGATCGCTGCGCTGATGGCGGCGGTTTCCCACGCGACGGTGGAGAACTGTTGTGCGAGGTCGCGCATGGCAGGGATGGCCTCGGCGGAAAGTTGCGCGTCGAGCAGGGCAGCATCCGGGTGCAGGTCGATGTAGAACACCTCGGCTGCATCGGCCAGTTCGTTCAGCGTGGCGACGCGCTCCTTATACAAGCTGCAGACGGCGGCCAGGGCAGGGCTGTCAGAAACCTTGATGCCGCGCGCTTCGAGGCGCGGACGCACCATGTCAGCCAGGCGGTCGTTGTCGGTCAGCTTCATGTAGTGGTTGTTCAGCCAGTTCAGCTTCTCGGTGTTGAACTGCGCGGCCGAGGGCGTGATGTGGTCGAGGTCGAACCATTGGCAGAACTGCTCGACCGAGAACACTTCCTCGTCGCCATGCGACCAGCCCAGACGCGCCAGATAGTTGATGACAGCTTCGGGCAGGTAGCCGTCTTCGTCGTATTGCATGACGCTCACCGCGCCGTGGCGCTTGGACAGCTTGGTGCCGTCGTCGCCCAGGATCATCGACAGGTGCGCGTATTGCGGCACGGTCGCGCCCAGCGCCTTGAGGATGTTGATCTGGCGCGGCGTGTTGTTGACGTGGTCGTCGCCGCGGATCACATGGGTGATCTTCATGTCCCAGTCGTCCACCACCACGCAGAAATTGTAGGTCGGCGTGCCGTCGCCGCGCGCGATGATGAGGTCGTCGAGCTCGCTGTTCTCGAACGACGATCTGGCCCTTGACCAGGTCGTTCCATGCAGTCGTGCCGGAATGCGGCGTCTTGAAGCGCACCACCGGCGTGATGCCTTGCGGCGGTGTCGGCAATGTCTTGCCGGACTCGGGGCGCCAGCGTCCGTCGTAACGCGGCTTCTCGCCGCGCGCGCGCTGCGCCTCGCGCAGGGCATCGAGTTCTTCCGGCGTCATGTAGCAGTAATAGGCATGCCCGGCGTCCAGCATCTGCTGGATGACTTCCTTGTAGCGCGGCATGCGCCGCATCTGGTAGAAGGGGCCTTCGTCGTAGTTCAGCTTGAGCCAGTCCATGCCGTCCAGGATGGCCTGTACCGCTTCCGGCGTGGAGCGTTCCACGTCGGTGTCCTCGATGCGCAGGATGAAGGTGCCGCCGTGCTTGCGTGCATAAGCCCAGGAGAACAGCGCGGTGCGCGCGCCGCCGATGTGCAGGTATCCGGTGGGGCTGGGGGCAAAACGGGTGCGGACGGTCATATTTCTTTCCTAGTGAGGCGTGAAATGAAGCCGCGCATTCTACGACAGAAGGCTAAATGCGATAAAGAAATTGACCTCGGATACCACCTATGATTAAATGCGCGCCCTCGATTGGGCGGTTAGCTCAGCGGTAGAGCACTGCCTTCACACGGCAGGGGTCACTGGTTCGAACCCAGTATCGCCCACCAATCGATTCAAGCAGTTCCATCACTCTCCAAGTATCTACCTTATTGCAGTTGCGTGACCAGAACGTGACTGCTCTGGCATTCGCCCATTGGCATTCGCCATTTTAAATTTGAACATCCACCGGCGAGCCGGGTCTGAGATTTACCGCCCTCGAGGCTTTATCACCGATCGCCTGAATGGATTGGGGGATTTACCTTATAGCCTTTTCAACTCGCGGTGTGCATGCTGTCAGATATTGCCATCTCAGGCACATGCACGCTGGCGCCTGTAGTTACTTCCAATCAACTTGAGCATGGAGGTGCAACATGAACAAAACTATCGGATTTATCGGTCTGGGCAAAATGGGTGAACCCATGGCGCGCAATCTCCTGCGCGCCGGTTACAAATTGCGCGTGTACAACCGCACCTCGGTGAAAGCGCAGGCATTGGCCGGCGAGGGGGCGGAGGTCGTGGCGACACTGCGGGACGTCGTCGCGCCGGATGGTGTCGTGGTTTCCATGGTTGCCAACGACCATGCGCTGGAAGAAGTGGTGCACGGAGATAACGGCATCGGAAAGGTGCTGGGAGCAGGGGGCGTCCATATTTCCATGAGCACGGTGTCGCCCCAGATCGCACAAAAGCTCTCCGCCTTTTATCAGAAACAGGGCGCAAGCTATCTGGCGGCTCCGGTGTTCGGTCGCCCCGATGCGGCCGCCGCAAAGAAGCTCTGGATCTGCATGGCGGGCGATGCCAAGTCCAAGGAACGGGCGCGACCGATACTGGAGGCACTCGGGCAGCAGATATTCGATTTCGGGGAAAAGCCGGAAGCTGCGAACGTGGTGAAACTGGCGGGCAACTTTCTCATCGGCTCAGCCATCGAGGCGATGGCCGAAGCGTTTACCTTTGCCGAAAAGAATGGCGTTTCCCGCGAGAAGGTCGCCGATGTGTTCAGCCAGACTTTTCTGGCCTGTCCTATCTACCAGAACTTCGGCAAAGTGATCGCCACGCAGGATTATCAGCCTGCCGGGTTCAAGCTCAGCCTGGGCCTGAAAGACATGAATCTGTTGAACAGCGTTGCGGCGACGAGCCTGACACCGATGCCTTTGGGCAACTTGCTGCAGGAGCGGTTGCTGTCTGCCATGTCCAAGGGACGGGCGGATATGGACTGGACGGCGCTGGCGATCGGAGCTTCTGAAGACGCCGGCCTTCCAAGAGCAACTCCTGGAAGTGAACAAGCCAACGAGCAACCACAGGGATTATATCCAGCCCAATGAGACTTGATTCTGGGTGCCAGAGAGGCAGAGGGGGCCATGGACGTGCCTTGATAATCCGCTTAAGTCTTTTGCGTTGAGATTTGACATAATATACATTATGCGCACAGATGAAATATTGGGATGGCAAAGTCTGCCGCCCGTGGCGCCACACTTTCACCTTATATTCAGTCCGTTAATGCTGATTCAGGAATAACCGGTTGAAATTTTCCGTGGTCGCCGCGCCCACT
Source organism: uncultured beta proteobacterium (assembly GCA_963797045.1). Classification (GTDB taxonomy): domain Bacteria; phylum Pseudomonadota; class Gammaproteobacteria; order Burkholderiales; family Gallionellaceae; genus Sideroxyarcus. Next base: position 149,020 of record CAWCNZ010000014.1, read on the forward strand.
TCTTCCACTGTGATGTTTCGCAGTCTGGCGATCTCTTCGGCCACATGCTTCACGAACGCGGGCTGGTTGGTTTTCCCCCGGTGCGGAGTCGGCGCAAGGTATGGCGAGTCGGTCTCGATCAGGATCTTTTCGAGCGGAATGCTCTGCGCGACCTCTTTGATGAGGGTCGCGTTCTTGAAAGTGAGGATCCCGGAAAATGAGATATGGAACCCAAGGTCGATTGCAGCCTTGGCGACCTCCAGATTCTCGGTAAAACAGTGCATCACGCCCCCAGTGCTGCCGGCATTTTCTTCAGCCATGATGCGCAATGTGTCTGCTGCCGCCGACCGGGTGTGGATGATCAGCGGTTTGCCGCATTCTTTGGCAGCCCGGATATGGGTGCGGAAACGCTCGCGCTGCCATTCCAGGTCGCCAGTCAGGCGGAAATAATCCAGTCCGGTCTCGCCGATCGCGATCACCTTGGGATGTTGCGCCAGACGCACCAGTTCGGCCTGGGTCGGTTCGGTCTCCATCTCGTAATCGGGATGCACGCCCACCGAGGCATACAGGTTATCGTGGCGATCGGCCAGTTCCAGCACCTGCGGAAAGCTCACCAGATCGACCGAAACGCATAGCGCATGGCTGACCTCGTTGGCACGCATGTTGGCGAGGACGGCGTCGAGGTCCTCAGCCAGTCCGGGGAAATTGAGGTGGCAATGCGAATCGATGAACATGGGGAACTCAGGCAGCGAACAGCTGGCGATAGGACAATAACAGGGATTCCAGGAACAACCTGGGATTGAGCGGGTGGAAAGCGGCGCGGCGTGCTTCCAGCAATTCCTTCTGGAAACGCATCAACGCGGCAGGCGAAATACCGGCTGCGAGTTTGGTGATCGCGTCTGCCTGTTCCGGGAAGTAACGCACCACCCCGGCCAGCTTGGCGCTAGAAAGATCGTGACACCATTGCTGCAGGCAATGGATGACGTGCACCGGGGCGCTGCGCTGCAAACTATCGGCAAGCGCCAAGGCATCCAGCTTTGTCGGTTGGCGGATCGCAGCCAGCAGGATCCCGCGTTCTTCCGCGCCCTCGCCCGATTCTGCCCAGTCCAGTGCCTGCAAGGGGGCGAAACCGGTCTGGGCCAGCGCGTGTTCGGGATTCTTCACGCCTTGCTGGGCGAGCCAGGATGCGCCGACATCACAGGTCGGAGTTTGCACGGTGAAGGTCAGGCAGCGACTCAGGATGGTCGGAAGCAATTGTTGCGGCTTATGCGAAACCAGCAAGAACAACAGCTTGGCGGTCGGTTCTTCCAGACGTCTTGAGCAGGGAGTTGGCGGCATTGTTGTTCATCGCTTCGGCCGGGTGGATGACCACCACGCGATAGCCGCCGCAGTGCGCCGACAGGTTGGCGAAGCTCGCCAAGTCGCGTATCTGGTCCACCGATATCTCGCGCGAAGGTTTCTTGCCGCCGGATTTTTCTTCGCCATCGTCCTGTACGGTCAACGCACCGGGCTGGATGAGGCGGAAATCGGGATGGCTTTCCTGCTCGAACCAATGACAGGAATCGCATTTCTGGCAGGCCATGCCGCTGTCCAATGGTTTCTCGCACAGCAACGACTGGGCGAAATTGCGGGCCAGATCAAGCTTGCCGATGCCTTGTGCGCCTTTCAGCAGCAGGGCATTTGGCAGTCTGCTGCGCAGCCCTTGCAGGGCTTGCCACGATTCGGTTTGCCATGGATAGAGTGATTTCATTTCAAAGCGTTGCGACGATGTTCGCCAGTTGCTGCTGAACCTCGACCATGGTTTTTTCGGCGCGGATGACGGCAAAACGTTGCGGCGTTTTGGCCGCCCTTGCGAGGTAGGCCTGGCGCACGCGCTCGAAGAATTCGCCACGCTCCTGCTCGAAACGATCCAGGCTCACGTTGTTGGCGAGGCGCTGGCGCGCGACCTCGATCGGGATGTCGAACAGCAGGGTCAAGTCGGGTTGCAGGTCGCCGTGCACCCATTGTTCCAGTTGTTCCAGTTTCGCCAGCGGCACGCCCCTGCCCCCGCCCTGGTAGGCGAAGCTGGCGTCGCTGAAGCGGTCGGAGATGACCCAAGTGCCGCGCTGCAAAGCCGGCCGGATGACCTGCTCTACATGCTCCCGCCGTGCTGCGAACATCAGCATGGCCTCGGTTTCGGCATGCATGGGCTGGTGCAGCAATATCTCGCGCAACTGTTCACCCAGCGGTGTGCCCCCCGGTTCACGCGTCAGCAGCAGGTCGATGCCGCGCTGACGCAACGCATTGGTGAACCACTCCAAATGGGTGCTCTTCCCTGCCCCATCCACGCCCTCGAAAGTGATGAATTTGGCTGAAGTCATTTCTTCTGGTAGCGGTTGACCGCGTTGTTGTGGTCGATCAGGTTGCTCGAGAACTGCGAACTGCCGTCGCCGCGCGCCACGAAATACAGGGCGCGGCTGGGCGCCGGGTGCAGCGTCGCCTGAATGGCAGCCAGGCCTGGCAGGGCGATCGGCGTGGGCGTCAGGCCTTTGCGTGTATAGGTGTTGTACGGGGTGTCTCGCGTCAGGTCGCGCTTGCGCAGGTTGCCGTCGAACTTGTCGCCCATGCCATAGATCACGCTGGGGTCGGTCTGCAGGCGCATGTTCTTGCGCAGGCGGTTGATGAACACCGAGGCGATCATGGGACGGTCGCTGGGTTGGCCGGTCTCTTTTTCCACGATGGAGGCCAGGATCAGTGCCTCGTACGGCGTATCGAACGGCAAATCGGCGTCCCGTTTTTCCCAACTGCTCTGCAGGTGCCGTTGCATCAGTTGATATGCGCGCTTCAACACGATGAGGTCGCTGCTGCCGGTGGCGTAATTATAGGTGTCGGGGAAGAACAAGCCCTCGGCAGTGGTCTCACTGGCGCCGATGCGCTTGAGGATCTCCGCATCCGACAACGGTGCGCTGTCGTGGCGCAGCGTAGGATTATTGTTCAGCGATGCTCTCAACTCCTTGAATGTGGAACCTTCTATGACGGTCAGGGAGCTTTGTGCGACGCGCCCCTTGCTGATGATGTTCAGCAATTCGAGCGGTGAGATCTCGCGATCCAACTGATAGTTGCCCGGCTTGATCTGCCCGGCTTGTCCCAAGCCGCGTGCCAGCAGGACGAACAACCATTCGTTGTTCAGTCCCCCTGCTTCCTTGAGCTGGTGTGCGGCGCTTTTCAGGCTGGTACCCTTCTTCAGGGAAAATTCGAACGGGATGCGCTCCAGCGGCAGCGCGCTGTTCGCGTAGTAGGCGAACAGGCCCGCCACGATGAGCAGCAAAAACACCAACCACAGCAGCAGTTCCTTAATGACTCTCATCGCTTAACCATTCCTGTATCTTCCATGCCGTAGTGTGCTGGCTACAACGGTATCCGGCAAGTTCCCGTACCGGCCACAGGCCGAATACGCTGTTCACCAGAAATATCTCGTCAGCCTGCACCAGTTCTTCCATGCGCAGATCCGCCACTTGGCAGGTCACGCCATGCTGTCTGGCCCAGTCCATCACCCGGTCGCGCTGCACGCCCGCCACGCCGCAACGCGACAAGTTCGGCGTGTACAGGATGTTGTTGCGCAACATGAACAGGTTGCTGCGCGTACCCGAGATGACATGGCCGGAAAGGTCGCTTAACAGGCCTTCCGGCATATCAGGGTCTTGCCATTCGCTGGCGGCGAGCACGTTCTCGAGACGATTGAGATGTTTGATGCCAGCCAGCAGGGGCTGATGCCCAAGGCGTATTTGGCAGACATGGACACGCACCCCTTGTTTGGCGTATTCCGCCGGGTATGTGGAGGCTGGCGTGACGCTGAGGATGCGGGTCGCTTCGGGTCGTGCGGCAGGCGCATAGCCCCTGGCAGAGACGCCGCGCGTGATGATGATCTTGGCGATGCCGTCCGTCTGGGTCTTGCCCAGTTGTTCCAGTTCACCGGAAAGTACTGCTGCGGACGGACAGGGGATCTTTAGGGCAGTGCAGTCATGCTGCAACTTGGCGTACTGGCGTTCCCAACTGACGGGTCGGCCGGCCTGCAGGCGCAGAGTGCGGAACACTCCGTCGCCATAGGCCAAGCCGCGGTCGGCTGCGTTGATCGTGTTGCCCGGCGCGCCATTGACCAGCATCACGGCGCGGAATCAGACCTTGCGAAATACCAGTGAACCGTTGGTGCCGCCGAAGCCAAAATTGTTGTTCACCGCCACGTCGATCTTCATCTGGCGCGCCGTGTTGGCGCAGTAGTCCAGATCGCAATCCGGATCCTGCTCGAAGACGTTGATGGAAGGAGGCGATATCTGATGATGGATCGCCAGTACACAGAACAGGGACTCGATGCCGCCCGCCCCGCCCAGCAAGTGGCCGGTCATGGACTTGGTGGAGCTCACCACCACCTTCTTCGAATGGTCGCCGAAGGTAAGCTTGATGGCTTCGGTCTCGTTCTTGTCGCCCAACCGGGGTCGACGTGCCGTGCGCGTTGATGTAGTCCACTTGATCCGGGTTCAGACCGGCATTGCGCAACGCATTGATCATGCTGCGCTTCGGGCCGTCTGTACTGGGTGAAGTGATGTGGTATGCGTCGGCGCTCATGCCATAGCCGGTGAGCTCGGCGTAGATCTTCGCACCACGCGCCTTGGCGTGTTCGTATTCTTCCAGCACCAGCACCCCGGCACCCTCGCCCATCACGAAGCCGTCGCGCTCCTTGTCCCACGGACGGCTTGCCGTCGCGGGGTCGTCGTTGCGGGTGGACAGCGCCTTGGCGGAAGAAAAGCCGCCGATCGCCAAGGGCGAAATGGTCGCCTCGGAGCCGCCGGCGATCATCACATCCGCATCGCCGTATTCGATGATGCGCGCGGATTCGCCGATGCTGTGGGTTCCGGTCGTACATGCCGTCACCACCGAGAAGTTCGGCCCCTTCAGCCCATACATGATGGACAGGTTGCCGGAGATCATGTTGATGATGGTGCCCGGGATGAAGAACGGGGAAATCTTGCGGGGGCCGCCCGCCAGATAATCGTTGTGCGTCTCTTCGATCATCGGCAGACCGCCGATGCCGGAGCTGATGCACACGCCGATGCGCTCGGCGTTCTGTTCGGTGACCACAAGGCCGGAGTCCTTGAACGCTTCCATGCCGGCAACAAGGCCGAAATGCACGAAGCGGTCCATGCGTCGGGCGTCCTTTGGTGGCAGGTACTGGGTCACGTCGAACCCGTTGACCTCACCCGCCACCTGGCAGGCGAATGCGCTGGGATCGAAGCGCGTGATGCGCGTGATGCCGGACTTGCCTGCCACGATGTTTTGCCATGTTTCGGCAACCCCGATACCGACGGGTGTGATAGCACCCAAGCCGGTCACTACGACTCTACGTCTAGCCAAACTGGACTCCGCTGTGGAAAGAAACGATTAGGTAGAACTAAAATTACTTGGAGTGCGCGTTGACGTAGTCAAGCGCTTGTTGCACGGTGGTGATCTTCTCTGCAGTCTTCGTCAGGGATCTCAACGCCGAATTCTTCTTCCAGTGCCATGACCAGTTCCACGGTATCCAGAGAGTCGGCACCCAGGTCGTTCACAAAGGAAGACTCGTTCTTGACTTCGGACTCGTTCACACCCAGTTGCTCAGCTACGATTTTCTTGACGCGTTGTTCGTTGGACATCCCTGATTCTCCTACTCTGATTAAAGTTCAAAAAGCGCGAGCATTCTACCAAACTTGCGCCGAATTCCAAAATGCTACCACTACTCCATATACATGCCGCCGTTCACGTGCAGGGTGACGCCGGTGATATAAGCCGCGCCCGGCCCGGCCAGGAAGGCTACCGCAGCCGCGATGTCAGCCGGCTGGCCGAGGCGCTTCAGCGGCACATGTTCGACCAGTTTGGCGCGTTGTTCTTCGCCCAGCACATGCGTCATGTCGGTATCGATGAAGCCCGGGGCGACGCAGTTCACGGTGATGTTGCGGCTGCCGATCTCCTGCGCCAGCGATTTGGTGAAGCCGACCATGCCCGCCTTGGAGGCGGCGTAGTTGGACTGGCCGGGGTTGCCCATGCTGCCGACCACGGATGAGATGCTGATGATGCGGCCGCCTCTGGCCTTCATCATGGCGCGCAACACGGCGCGGCTCAGGCGGAACACGGATTTGAGGTTGGTCGCCAGCACATCGTCCCATTCTTCGTCGGTCATGCGCGCCAGCAGGTTGTCCTTGGTGATGCCGGCGTTGTTGACCAGGATGGATATCTCGCCGAACTGCTCGCGAATTGCAGCCAGCACCTGTTCGGTCTGCGCCGCATCGTTGACGTTCAGGGCGAAGCCCTTGCCCTTGATGCCGGCAGCTTCCAGATAGGTACTGATGGCCTGTGCGCCGTTGTCGCTGGTGGCCGTGCCGATCACGGTCGCGCCCTGTTTGCCCAGTTCCAGTGCGATGGCCTGGCCGATGCCGCGCGAGGCGCCAGTCACCAGTGCGATTTGTCCTTGCAGTGTCATGTCCCCTCTCCCTTATGCGAGTGCAGTCAATGCGGCCTTCAGCGCTTCGCCATCGTTGATGGCCAAGGCCTGTTGGTTGGTGTCGATGCGTTTGTTGAGTCCGGCCAGTACCTTGCCCGGCGCGCATTCCACGTTGTGGGTGATGCCCTGTTTGCCGAAGGCCTGCACGGTCTCGACCCAGCGCACCGGCGAATACAATTGGCGCACCAGCGCGTCCTTGATCTTCGCGGCATCGCTGTAGGAAGCGACATCGGCGTTGTGCAGCACCGGAATGGCCGGAGCCTGCACGGCGACATCATTCAAGATAGGCGCGCAGTTGTTCTGCCGCGCCCTTCAGCAGGCTGCAATGCGACGGCACGCTCATCGGCAGCATGATGGCGCGCTTCGCGCCCTTGGCCTTGGCCAGTTCCATGCCGCGCTCCACCGCGGCGCGGTTGCCGGCGATGACCACTTGTCCGGGGGAATTGTAGTTCACCGCTTCCAGCACTTCGCCCTGCGCGCCTTCGGCGCACACGGCGCGCACCGCGTCGTCGTCCAGACCGAGGATGGCGGCGATGCCGCCCACGCCTTCCGGCACGGCTGTTTGCATGCATTGCGCGCGATAGCGCACCAGCGGCAGCGCATCGGCAAAGCTCAGTGCACCCGCCGCGACCAGCGCGGTGTATTCGCCCAGGCTGTGTCCGGCCATGATGGCGGGCACAGCGCCGTTCTGCGACTGCCAGGCGCGATACACCGCCACACCGGCGGTCAGCATGATGGGCTGGGTGTTCACGGTGGCGTTCAGGTCCGCATCGCGCCTTCGGCGACCAGTTGCCACAGGTCCTGTTTCAGCACATCGGAAGCTTCGGTGAAGGTGTCGCGCACGGCGGCGAAATCGGCGTAGCCGTTCATCATGCCGCGCGATTGCGAGCCTTGGCCGGGGAATACGAATGCGAATTTAGTCATATATCGAACCTACCACTTGATTAACGATGCGCCCCAGGTGAAACCGCCGCCCACGGCTTCGATCAGGATGTTCTGCCCGGCCTTGATGCGGCCGTCGCGTACCGCCGCATCCAATGCCAGCGGGATCGAGGCGGCCGAGGTGTTGCCGTGGTTGCCGACAGTCAATACGACCTTATCCATTCCCAAGCCGATTTTCTTCGCCGTGGCTTCGATGATGCGGATGTTGGCCTGATGCGGCACCAGCCAGTCGATGTTCGCGCCGGTCAGCTTTTGCTCTTCCAATATCTCTTCCACCACGTCGCTCAACACCTTGACGGCAAACTTGAATACCGCCTGCCCGTCCATCTTGATGAAGGGGTCGCCGTCGATCTTGCCGTTGCGGATGTTGCCTGCGGCCATCAGCATGCCGCGATGGCTGCCGTCGGCGTGCAGTTTGCTGGTGACGATGCCGGGCTTGTCGGAAGCGCGCAGCACCACGGCGCCGGCGCCGTCGCCGAACAGCACGCAAGTGGTGCGGTCGTTCCAGTCCAGCATGCGCGTCAGCACTTCTGCGCCGACCACCAGCGCGGTCTTGGCCTGACCGGCACGGATGTACATGTCCGCCGTGTTCAGCGCGTAGACGAAACCGCCGCACACCGCCTGAATATCGAACGCCGGACCGTGGCTCTTGATGCCAAGCTTGTCCTGCAGGACACAGGCAGTGCTGGGAAACAGGTGGTCGGGCGAGGTGGTGGCGACAATGATCAGGTCGATCTCGTCGGCGCTGATGCCGGCGGCCTCAATCGCCTTGCGGCTGGCCTGCAGTGCGAGATCGCTGGTCAGCTCGTTGTCCGCCGCGATGTGGCGCTCGACGATGCCGCTGCGCGTGACGATCCAGTCATGCGAGGTATCGACGATCTTTTCGAGGTCGTAGTTGGTCAGCACCTTGGCGGGCAGATAGCTGCCGGTACCGATGATCTTGGAATGAATCAAAGTGCCTCTCCTGCGTTTTGTTGGCGTGCGTGATGCCATTTTTCGACATGCTCGCTGATGTGAAGCAACATGCCGCCGCGCGCCTCTTCCGCTGCGCGTTCGATGGCACAAAGGAAAGCGAACGAATCTGCGGAACCGTGACTCTTCACCACGATACCTTTCAGGCCTAGAAAGCTGGCACCGTTGTAGCGGCGATGATCGACGCGGCGCTTGAAGGCATTCAATACTGGCATCGCCACCAGGGCCGCCATTTTGGTAAAGAAATTGCGGCTGAATTCTTCTTTGAGGAATTTCGCCCAGCATTTGCGCCAGGCCTTCGGTGGTTTTCAGCGAGACGTTGCCCACGAATCCGTCGCACACGATCACGTCGGTGACGCCCTTGAAGATGTCGTCGCCTTCCACGTTGCCGTAGAAATTGAGGTCGCTGTCCTGCAACAGTTCGGCAGCCTGCTTCACTACCTCATTGCCCTTGATGTCTTCGCTGCCGATGTTGAGCAGACCGACGGTGGGGTTCTCCTTGTGCTCCAGCGCAGACACCAGGGTGCTGCCCATCAGAGCGAACTGCAGCAGATGCTCGGCAGTGCAATCGACGTTCGCTCCCAGATCCAGCATGCAGACCTGGCCCTTGATGGTAGGCAAAAAGGATGCGATGGCGGGACGGTCGATGCCGGGCAAGGTCTTCAATACATAACGTGCCGTCGCCATCAGTGCGCCGGTGTTGCCTGCGCTCACGCAGGCTGCGGCTTCGCCGCTCTTTACCAGATTGATGGAAACGCGCATTGAGGAGTCTTTTTTTCCGCGCAGCGCGGATTGCGGCGATTCGTCCATGCCCACGACTTCGGTTGCGGCATGGATGCGCAGACGAGTGCGGTCAGCGAAGCCGAGTTTGCTCAACTCGGCTTCGATGGCGTCGGACAGACCGACCAGCACCACAGTATCGTCAGGATGTTTCTTAAGGTAAGCGACAGCCGCGGGAACGGTTACCCGTGTCCCGTGGTCGCCTCCCATGGCATCAATGGCTATCGTGATATCCACCGGGCGATCCTCTCAGGCGAGAAATGTACGGAGTTCGGCTCTCCGAAAAAATGGAGAGCCTTGCAAGATACCAAAAGGGTTTATTCGCCCTTGGTCTTGACGACTTTCTTGCCGCGATAGACGCCGCTGGGGCTGATGTGGTGACGCAGATGTGGTTCGCCAGTGGTTGGCTCGATGGCCAGTGCCGGGGCGGTCAAGAAATCATGCGCACGATGCATCCCGCGCTTGGACGGGGATTTTTTGTTCTGCTGAACTGCCATTTTCTACTCCTCACAAAAACCAGTATTAGTGCTTCAATCCGGCCAACACCGCGAACGGGTTGGCCTTCTTCTGTAAATCATTCGTTGCCGGGGCGCACTCCCCTTCAGGGTGCATAGGGGCGAAAGGCAACCCCAACAACAGTTCATCTTCGACCAACGCCACCACATCCAGCCGGGGATCGGCCTCGATGGCGTCCATCTCGTCATCATCCACTTCGGCTTCGTCCAGTTGCTCCGCTGGAAGCAAACGCAGCCGGGAGACGAGGTTCACCGGATACTCCAGTTCACCCAGACAACGCTGACACCTCAGGGCGCAAGCCCCTTGCAGCGAGACTTCCAGCATGTCGCGATCTGCTTCGCGATAGCCACGTACTATATAAGTCAGCGACCCATCGGATTTCGTCAGCATGTCGCTCAGTCTGGACAGCTCCGAAACCGCTATTTCGCCGCGAATTTCCTTGCCATTTCGGGCAAAATCCACGCTGTCTATGAAAGGCCGTGCAAACATGAGGCGCGCATGATATATATTCCGACCTTCCCTGTCAAAGACGCCGTTAAGGAACATCTTGAATTCTCAGCCGCTTGTCCTTGCCTCCACCTCTATATACAGGAGTCAACTGCTCTCCACCCTGCAGATCCCGTTCCAGACCGCCGCCCCCGATGTCGACGAAACACCGCTTCCCGGGGAAAGCGCCGAACAGACCTCGTGGCGCCTGGCGCAGGTCAAGGCGCAGGTTGTGGCCAAGCGGTTTCCCGATGCGCTGATCATCGGCTCCGACCAGGTGGCTTTGCTGGACGGGAAACAGATAGGCAAGCCGCTCAATCATGACAACGCCGTAGTTCAGTTGAGATCCATGCGCGGCAAGACGGTGACCTTTTATACCGCCCTGTCCCTGCTCAACGCCACCAGCGGCGAGATGCAGACCGATGTCGCCATCACCAGGGTCGGCTTTCGCAACCTGAGCGACGACGAAATCGAGCGCTATCTCAAGAAGGAGCAACCCTATCACTGCGCGGGCAGCGCCAAATCCGAAGGACTCGGCATCGCACTGATCAGCCGTATAGAGGGCGACGACCCGAATGCGCTGATCGGCCTGCCCTTGATCCTGCTGGTTGGCATGCTTGAAAAACAAGGTGTTAGGGTCTTGTGATCCATGCCGGCAGAAATATGTTGTTGCGACCGGAATTTCTTTCTGGTATTAAAGCCCGCTTGGAAAATTTAGTGACACCATGGAGACTGACGTAATGCCCGTACAAGCCAGCAAAAACTCTGCCCCATACAAGCCCAAAAAAGGCGAGGCTTACATGAACCCGAGCCAGCTCGAGCACTTCCGCGGCATTCTCAATGAGATCAAGCTGGGCCTGAGCCAGGATATCGACCGTACGGTTCACACGATGCAGGACGAGGCGACCGTGTTTGCCGACCCGAACGACCGCGCCAGCCAGGAATCCGACATGAGTCTTGAGTTGCGCAACCGCGACCGCGAACGCAAGCTGATCAAGAACATCGACAAGATGCTCGCCCGTATCGATGCTGGCGACTATGGCTACTGCGACAAGTGTGGCGTGGAGATCGGCCTGAGCCGTCTGGAAGCACGTCCCACCGCTACCCTGTGCATCGACTGCAAGACGCTGGACGAGATCAGAGAGAAACAAGTGGCGAAATAAGAATTGGCCATTTGTTTTCGGTGAAGACATACATTTGCGAAGCGGATGTATGTCGAAACCGGAAGCAAGCAGAAAACCAAAATCCCTGCCCCAGCGCAGGGATTTTTATTTGCCCAAAAGGCTTATCGAATCAATACAGCCGCCGGATTGGATGTATTTTCGCTTTATGGTAAGGTAGCCAAAAGAAGATGTCGGTGCAGTGCAATATTGTCAGATCGTGATCGGCGCGGATAGAAATATGGCGGCATGACTGGGTCTGCGAGCGCATTGCAGGCCAGTCAGGTCGCAGCAGGTGGCGCAGTTGTTGTTCCGATTTATCAATTTTAAGCGGGGGCCTTATGTCACACGAAGACATCGATGCGCGTGAAAAATTTCTTTTTACGCTGGAATGGCTACTGGCAGTCACAAAGCGTCACTCTGGGGGGCTGCAATTCGGTCTGGCCCATATCAATTACGAAACGCCCAAGATCCTCGGCGAGACTTATGGGGCACAACAAGCAGCGCATAAGCTTGACGAGGTATCGCACTCCTTGCGCAAGGCTTTCCGCAAATCCGACCTGGTTGCGCGTGACGGCGCTGATTTCTGGATATTGGTTCCCTTTACGCCAACCGAGGAGAAGCTGGTCGACAAGATCAAGTACATCGTCGAAACTGCCTCGCAGGGCGGCCTTCAGATCGTGGAGCGCGACATTTCCATTTTTTCATTGCCCAACGATGCTGCTCACATGAACATGGACAGCACGGCCCTGGAATTTCTTGCCTATCTCAAGAAAAACCATATCGCCCTGGCAAGCCAGGAATTTTCCTTGCCCGCCACAGAATAGTAGCCGAAACAGTATCTGACTTTGAGAAAAAATGGGAAAGCCGTGAGGCTTTCCCAAGTTATTTGGAGCGGGAAACGAGACTCGAACTCGCGACCTATACCTTGGCAAGGTATCGCTCTACCAACTGAGCTATTCCCGCGTATATCGAGAAGATATGTCTGGAGGCGCGACCCAGAGTCGAACTGGGCTCTACGGATTTGCAATCCGGTGCATAACCGCTTTGCTATCGCGCCGTTAAACAATTTGCCTTGCAGCAAAAATTATGGGAAAGCTGTAAAGGCTTTCCCAAGTTATCTGGAGCGGGAAACGAGACTCGAACTCGCGACCTATACCTTGGCAAGGTATCGCTCTACCAACTGAGCTATTCCCGCAGAAACGAGGCTCGCATTATATGGATATCGAAAATTGTGTCAAGAAACTCGATGCAAATTATTTGTTTTTGGTCGCCCCAGGCACGCCTCTGTATAATGCGCCGCTCATGAATTTCGGAACAAGTGTTTCGATATGCCTGTCGCCCGAGTGGTGAAATTGGTAGACACAACAGACTTAAAATCTGTCGCTGAGTAATCGGCGTACCGGTTCGATTCCGGTCTCGGGCACCAATACTGATGTCAAGCAAACTCAATCCCACGCAACGCGAAGCGATCAAATATCTCGACGGCCCCCTGCTGGTGCTGGCCGGCGCGGGCAGCGGGAAGACGCGCGTCATCACGCACAAGCTGGCCTACCTCGTCGAGCAATGCGGCTACGCGCGCGCGCAACATCGCCGCCATCACCTTCACCAACAAGGCCGCCAACGAGATGCGCGAGCGCGTCGGCAAGATCATGAACGGGCGCGATGCCAAGGGCATGACCATCTGCACCTTTCACGCGCTGGGCATGCAGATATTGCGCGAAGAAGCGCCGCTGCTGGGCTACAAGAAACAGTTCTCCATCTTCGACAGCGCCGACACCGGCAAGATCGTCAGCGAACTGCTGGGAAGCCCGGACAAGCAGGAGATACGCACCGCGCAGAGCGTGATGTCGAACTGGAAGGCCGCCTTCCTCACGCCGCAGCAGGCGGCAAGCCTGGCCGATAACGAGGAGCAGCAACGCATCGCCCTGCTCTATGGTCGCTATCAGGAAACGTTGCGCGCCTATCAGGCGGTGGACTTCGACGACCTCATCCGCCTGCCGGTGGAACTGTTCAAGACGCAGGAAGAAGCGCTCCAGCGCTGGCAGCACCGCTTCCGCTATCTGCTGGTCGACGAATACCAGGACACCAACGATTGCCAGTACCAGATGATGAAGATGCTGGCGGGTGACCGTGCCGCCGTGACCGTGGTGGGCGACGACGACCAGGCTATCTACGCCTGGCGCGGGGCCAGCACCGCCAACCTGCACAACCTGCAGAGCGACTACCCTACCCTGCGCGTCATCAAGCTGGAGCAGAACTACCGCTCGTCGCAGCGCATCCTGCAAAGCGCCAACCACCTGATCAAGAACAACACCAAGCTGTTCGAGAAGAGCCTGTGGAGCGAGCACGGCCCCGGCGATCCGGTGCGCGTGTTCGCCGCCAAGGACGAGGAGAACGAGGCGGAATCGGTGGTGCTGCGCCTGCTGGCGCACAAGTTCGAGCACCGCACGCGCTTCGCCGACTATGCCATCCTCTACCGCAGCAACCACCTGTCGCGCGTGTTCGAGGAACAGCTGCGCACGCACAAGGTGCCCTACACCGTCAGCGGCGGCACCTCGTTCTTCGACCACGCCGAGATCAAGGACCTCACCGCCTATCTGCGCCTGATCGCCAATCCGGACGACGATCCCGCCTTCATCCGCGCGATCACCACGCCCAAGCGCGGCATCGGCAACAGCACGCTGGAAAAGCTGGCCACCCATGCCGGCACGCGCAATGTCAGCCTGTTCGAGGCGGCGTTCGAGCCGGCGATGGCGGAACAGCTGCAACCGCGCCAGCACGAAGACCTGATCACCTTCTGCAATTTCATCAACAGGATGCAGGCAAGAGCCGAGAAGGAGCCGTGCAACGAGGTGCTGAACGACCTGCTCTCCGCCATCGATTACGAGGCGTGGCTGTTCGACAGTTTCGAGCCGCGCCAGGCCGAGACCAAATGGAAGAACGTGCAGGACTTCGTCGGCTGGATGAACAGGAAGTCCGAGGCGGACGAGAAGACCATGATCGCCATGACGCAGCTGATCGCCCTGCTCAACCTGCTCGAATCGCGCGACCAGGAGACCGATGCCGTGTCGCTCTCCACCCTGCATGCCGCCAAGGGGCTGGAATACGGCCATGTGTTCCTGATCGGTGTGGAAGAAGGCATCCTGCCGCACGAGCGCAGCGAGGCGCCGGAACAGATCGAAGAAGAACGCCGCCTGATGTACGTCGGCATCACCCGCGCGCAACGTTCGCTGCAGATCAGCTACTGCACCAGGCGCAAACGCGGCAAGGAATTTTCCGGCTGCGACCCCAGCCGCTTCATCGCCGAACTGCCACAGGCCGATATCGTTTATGCCGGTGTTGTGACAGCAGGCAATGCGCCTGAAGTGACCAAGGAAGAAGGCATGGACAAACTGGCGCGGTTGAAGGCGATGCTGAGATAAACAGCGTCAGGTCAAACCTGGGGCGTGGCAGAAAGACGGTTGCCGTTTGCATCGTACGAATAGGCCACCACTTGGTTCCTGCCGTTGCGCTTGGCATCATAGAGCGTGTCATCGGTGACCTTGTAAAGTATCTCCCCGTCACGCGGCGGCTGGTCGAAGTGTGCGATGCCGATGCTTAACGTTACCGGAATGGTGTGCGACTCATAGGAAAACTGGTGAGCCACGACCGATGCCAACAGATCGCTGGCAAGTTTCTTGGCTTCCGGCAATCTGGTGTTTTCCATGATGAATGCGAATTCGTCCCCTCCCAGGCGGGCCGACACGTCGCTTGCACGAGTGCGCGCCTTGATCAGGCGCGCCAGGTTCTCGAGCACGACATCGCCGGCTGCGTGTCCCAGCGTATCGTTGATGTGCTTGAACTTGTCGACATCCAGCAGGATCATGGAAATGGGCTGGTTTGAACGCTGTATGCGTGCCAGCGCATTCCCGAGCCGTTCGTCAAAATGGCGCCGATTATGCAAGCCGGTCAGACTGTCGGTGGTGGCTATGCGTTTGATGGCCTCAAGCGCTATCTCCAGTTCGTGAGAACGCTCCCTGAGTTCGGCCGAACGCGCCTGCAACTGACCAACGGTCGCTACCAGCGCCGCGTTGGCGTGACTCACCTTTTCCTCCATCTGTTGCTTCACGTCGAATACGCGCCGGCTCATGGCGTTGATGATGCTGGTGACTTCCCGCACTTCGGGGTATCCCTCGACCTTCAAGGTAATCGGCGCATCGAGAGCACGCTCGGTCGTCAGCTCGCGCGCATTGCGCACCAGCTTTTCGAGCGGCGTGATCAGCAGGCGATCCATGAAAAGATACAAGAGGCCTGCGAACAGCGCCGCCACCGCGGCAAATATCCAGGCCATCCGGCCAAGACCGGCGCGCCCGTTAGTCTCTGCAAGATGAAGTTCGAGCATGCCTTGGCCGGCGCTGGCAAACCGTGTCGGCGCTCTGAATATCCTCCTCGGTGCATCGACCTGATTGGGGCGGACCTGCTGCGCCAGTGTTTTGCCGTCGGGAGTACGGAAGGTCACTTCCAGCACATCGGCTTGTGATGCGACAGCCGTCGCCAATTGCACAAGCGCCTTCCCGGGTGCGCTTGCCATTGCGGCCACGGCATCGGCGCGCTGTTGTCCGGCGCGGACAAACTGTTTTTCCGCAACGTCTTCCCGCCCAAGGAAATCAAGCGCACCGGCGACAAAGAAGAACAGCAGGCTGCTGCTCACCGCCACGCCCAAGGTGAGCAGTCTAATGGAGGGTGAAAATCTGAACTCGTTCGGTTTGGTCATTGAGTGCTTATGTTAGCACCGATGCAGGCATCCCACCGCAATGGGGACGGAGGCCGGGGAAGTTCGCGACCTCGGCAGGCGCGTTAGAACACCAGTCGCGGCGCGCTGCAGTTGAGTTCAAAGGCAGTGACATCCGCCCCGCCCAGTTGCAGTCCGAGCAGAGTCAGCAAGGGATCGAGCAAGCCGTCCAGCGCAGGCCCGAGCACGCCGCCAAGCAGGCTGGTGAGGCCGCTCACGTTCGCACCGAGGGGGTGCACCGTCAACTGCAGGTTGCTGTTGAGCAGTCCACCGATGCCTAGGCTGGTGCCGGCCGCAGTCTGAGTGTTGTTCGAGTCGAACGGGCCATTGAAAACCAGCTCCTGGGCCTGGCTCTGCAGCGGGACGTTGGCAAGACCAGTAACACGGATCAGGCCGCCGACGTTAACCAGGGTTGCCTCCTTGACCGTCACCGGCGCGGAGGTGTTCTGCATCGCTGTGTTGTCGACTTCGCCGATATAGGCTGCGAGCAACTGAGGCTGGGTCTCGATGGTTACGTTGCTGTTGTCCTTCGGCACGCTGCACTGGATGCAGGTGAGCGCCGCAGTTGCCGCACCACTTTCGATGTAAATGGGCAGCTTGACCACCCCGCCGAGCAGCGCGCCCAGCAGCGTCACATCCAGTTTCAGGCGAACCTGGGCGGCATGGGCCTGGGTCACCCACTCACCGTTGCTGCCGCGCCGTGCAGGTCCGATCGCGATGGACGGCTTGCCGATCAGCGCCATCGTCATATTGATGCTGGAGACGCCGGGGACGGAAACACCCAGCGGAAGATTGAGCAAGTTGCCGCTGTTGGCCAATTCCGCTCCGAGCATCAGCATCTGCAACAGGTTCACTTCCGCGTTGGCCGCTGCCCCGGGGTTGCTGCTGTCCACGTTCAGCAGTTCGCCGATGCGCAGCGATAAGGCCGAAGACGCTGTTTCCTGCAAGGACCCCAGTATGCTGGCCGCATTCAGGCTGGCGGGGTCGCCTTTGTTGTTGAGCGCAGTGATGCTGGCAGCAAGCAGGTCGGCGAGTGTCAGGTCGGTATTCAGCACCTCGTCCACGCTGCCCAGTCCGAGGGCTGCCTGCAGTCCGGCCAGAGTGACACTACCCGCAGCCAGGCCCTTGTAGCTGACCAGGTCCAGATTGACGGCGCCGCCAAGCAGGCTGCCCAGTACGCCGTTGAGCAATGCGGAGTTGGTGCTGTCGAGGCGGCCGATGAACGAACCGAGCGAAAAACCAGCCGTAGCGTCCCTGGCCGCGGTGGCGGTGGCGGCGACCCGAAGGCTGCCGGGCAGAAAGAAATATGGCACCGTGGATCCCGCCGTCACTCGGACGGCATTGACCCCGGCCGCAGCACCGCCCGGCGGAAAAGGTGTAGCTGGCCCAGTCGTATGCCCCCGTCGTCACCGTCAGGCTGTTGGCCGTTGCCGCGTTCTGGTAGTCGAACTTGTTTTCCAGGGCGACTTGTTGCGCGACGGCCGATGCATTGCTGAGGTTGGTTAGCGCGGAGAGGCTCGCCAGATCCGCGGCTTTCTGCAGATCGCGCTTGACCCAGAAGACGTGCCCGAGATCCAGCGCCAGCGCCGCGACGGCGATCGACACACCAAGGGTCACCGCTGCCAGCACACTGATGACACCTCTTTGCCGTTGCTGCAATGTCGGCATGGAGACCATATGTCTTTCCCTTGACCGCACTTGTTCCCGCTATTTCTTTCCGCCGGATGCAGGCGTTTCCGAGAGCAACTGGTCGGGTATGGGTTTGGCGAAACTGTCCATATAGCGCTGGTAGCTGGGTCCCGCTTCCGCGCCGGGGATGGTCAGCAGGTTGCCCGCGGCGCGCCCTTCGCGCTGAATATCCAGCCATTGCGAGGTGCGCGTGCCGACCGCCGTCTTTTCACTCTTGTCACTGCCCGCTTCCCTTTCGGCAGCCGTTGCGGAAAGCGAGCAGCCTATCCAGAGGAACAACGTGGCCAGGAGGTATTTCATCGTGTCGTGCTTCATTGTGCTAGCTCCCTGGTTATTTTTAGTCCCGACCTGACATCGCTGGAGCGTGCCAGAATGTCCTCGCGAACGCGGGGCGCGAGGTTGTAGCGTTGCATCAGTTCCTGCGCTTGCTCAAGCTTGCCGCTCAAGGCCAGCAGCAAGGCGAGGTTTGCGCCTATGCGCTTGTTGCCGTCATCCAGTTCCGCAGCTTTCAGCAGAGCCAGGCGCGCGTCCTCGAATTTTCCCAGCATCAAAAATGCATAACCCTGATCGCCCAGGATGGCCGCATCCGTCGGTGCCAGCACGGCCGCGCGGCTCAGTGCCTCGCTGCCTTGCTCGATGTTGCCGGCGCGCATCTCGATCAAGCCCAGGCCGTGATAGGCGCGTGCGGCGAGCGAACCTTTCAGCAGCTTGCCATACATGGCCTTGGCGGCGTCCGCCTGCCCGCTTTCCCTGAGGGCGTGAGCGCGCAGCAGGGTTGCGTCATCGCGGCGGGGCCAGCGCGCATCGAAGGCATCCAGATGCGCGAGCGATGCATAGTAAAGGCCGCGTTGCTGCATGCCGGCGATAAGCTGCAGATAGAGATCCGGCTTCTGCTCCAGTGTCTGCGCATCGGCCGCAACTTTCTCCTGAGTGTCGAGTATGGCAGGCGACTCCGCCCCAGCGTAAAGATTCGCTGCCAACGCAAGCGCGGGAAGCATGCCGCCGAACGCGATGCACGCGCTGAACAGCAATTGCGGCCAACCGGTAATTTTGTTCATTGGCTTTCTCCTATCGCGACAGCGTCTTGAGTATGGCGAGCACGCCGGGTCCGGCAGTGACGATCAACAGTGCGGGGAACAGGAACAGCACCATCACCACCGTCATCTTGGTCGCAGTCTGGCCGATCTGGGCCTGCATCTTGAAGTGGCGCCGTTGCACCAATTGTCTGGAATACTGAAGCAGCGGCTCCTGCAGCGAACCGCCATAGCGGTCCGCCTGCACGAGGACTGCAACCAGTTCGCGCAATTCCACCACGCGCAACTGGTTGGCCATCCTCTCGAACGCCTGGGAACGCGACCGTCCGCTGGCAATCTGGCGCGTCACTTCGCGAATCTCCTCGCTCATGACAGGCAAGGCCTTGAAGTGCGCGTCGGTCATCACCAGCAGGCTTTGCTCGAGATTCAGCCCCACTCCCTGCAGCATGCGCAGGAAATCGACGAACAGCGGCAGCTCTTCGATGAACCTGTCCATGCGCCTGCTCGCCATCATTTTCAGGAGATACTTGGGCAACATGTAGCCGATCGTGAAAACCGCATAGGCGTAGACGAAAAACAGCACCTCAAGCGTGGAACCGATCCAGCCGAGCGACAGCACGACCAGCCCTGCCACCGGCAGCGCGATGCGCAGTGCGGAAAAAAGGATCACCGCGCGCGACCCGCGAAAGCCCGCCTGCATCAGCCAGCACAGTTCGTCCCGGTACATGTTGGACTCGGGCTCTTCCTCCAGCATCAGTGTTGCCATACGCCGGATCATGCGATCCAGCACGGTGTCGCCTTCCCCCAACAGGTCGCTCAGCCTGCCGCGATACGAGAGATTTTCGCTGTGGCGCAGCATCAGCTGCGTGCTGCTTCGCACACTGCGCATGCGTTCCAGCGCCGCCAGAATCAGCCAGAGCAGGCCGAGACTGAAAAGGATCACCGCGAGGGCGAGGAGCAGCGGAAACTGGTTCGACAGATTCATCATCAAGCCCCTCTCAGATTCGCCCCATGCGCAGCAGGATCAAGGTGCCGGCAAAGTCGAGCGCGAAGGCGACGATCAGCATCCAGCGACCGCTCTCGTCGAGCCACATGCCGCGTATGTATTGCGGGTTTGAGGCTGCCAGCATGAGCGCGATCAGGATCGGCAGTCCCGACAGTATCCAGGAACTGAGGCGGGTTTCCGCAGTCAGGGCGATCAGTTCGCGTTGCGCGTTGTCGTGCTCGCGGATGGTATTGGCGATGTTGCTCAATACCGCTTCCAGCTTGCCCCCGTAACGGCTGTTGACGGTCACGGCCGATGCAAGCAGCGCCAGTTCCCGGATCTGGTACGTTGCCGCGACCTGCTCCAGTGCACTCTCGATGGACACGCCCAGTTCATGGCGCTGCACCACCTGGCGGAATACCTGCGGAATCGGCTCGATGGCCTGTTCCATTCCCAGCTTGAGCGCGACCGGCATGGTGTTGCCGACCGCGAGCGAACGCGCCACGCCTTCGAGATAGGCGGGCAATCTGTCCACCAGCGCGCGCGCGAACTGGCGGATCTTCCACCGCAACGCCGCGTACAGCGCAAAGGGATAAAGCACCACAAAGGCCAGCACCGCCCATCCCCCGAGGAAAATGGCCAACAGCGGCAAGGCCAGCAGCGGAATGGCGACGACAACGGACTGGGTGTTCTGACTGAAGCTGATTCCGCTGCGCACGATCATGCGCGCGAGCCAGGCAATGCGCAGCATGCCCGTGCGCTCCTCCGTGCGGCGCTCGACTTCGTGCGGATGCATGCTCGCCCAAGCCTCCAGGCGTTTGCTGATCAAATCGCGCCGATCTTGCCGCGGAGCTCCAGACCACAACAGCACCGCGCCGCCGGCCATCAGCACGGCAGCGATCAGGGCAACGACCATGGCCGGGTTCATAGCCAGGACGCCCGGAGACCGGCAAGCTTGGGATTGACCGGCTTCAACCGGTTGCAGACCCAGCGCCCCTCGTCCGTCGAGCCGGGCGCCGCCTGCCGTTCGAAAGAAAACAGCTCCTGCATGGAGATGACTTCGTCCACAACGCCGGTCACCTCGCTGATAGAGGTGATACGGCGTTTGCCGGACGGCAGCCGGGAAATCTGCACGATCAGCTCGACGGCGCCGGCTATCTGGCGCGCGAGGTTGAGTTCGCTGCCGAGGAAACCGCCGAAATTGAGCAGCAATTGCAGGCGGTGCAGGCATTCGCGCGGCGAGTTGGCGTGGATGGTGCTCATCGAGCCATCGTGGCCGGTATTCATCGCCTGCAGCAGTTCGACCGCCTCCACGCCGCGCACCTCGCCCAGAATGATGCGGTCGGGGCGCATGCGCAAGGCGTTGCGCGTAAGGTCGCGCGCCGTGACTTCGGTCTGGTTCTCCAGGCCCGGTCGCGTTTCCAGGCGGATCACGTGTTCGTGGTGCAGGCGCAGTTCGGCGGCATCCTCGATGGTCACCACGCGTTCGTTTTCTCCGATGAACTGGGCCATGATGTTGAGCAAGGTGGTCTTGCCCGCGCCGGTGCCGCCGCTGATGACGATGTTGCAGCGCGCGGCCACCGCGGCCTGGAGGAATTCCAGCATGTCCTGGGTCAGCGTGCCGTAGGCCAGCATGTCCCCCGCCTTGAGCGGATCGCGGCGGAACTTGCGTATCGAAACCGCCGGGCCGTCGATGGCCAGCGGCGGGATGATGGCGTTGACGCGGCTACCGTCGGGCAGGCGCGCATCCACCATGGGACTGCTTTCGTCCAGACGGCGCCCGAGTGGCGCCAGTATGCGATGCACGATGCGGATCACGTGCTTGTCGTCGATGAAGCGCACGTTGCAGCGCTCGAGCCTGCCGTTGCGCGTGATGTATATCTCGTTGTAACCGTTGATGAACACGTCCTCGATGGCATCGTCCCGCAGCAGGTCTTCCAGCGGGCCGAGGCCGGTCATCTCGTGGGTCAATTCCCGGATCAGGCGCTGGATTTCGGAGGTGTTGATCGGGGCGGGTTTCTTCCTGAGGTACTCGTCCAGTTCGTGGGCGATGAATTGCTGCACCGCCTCCTGCGACCATCTCTCGTAATCGGCGCCGATTTCCCCGACGCGGTCCACCAGATGCTCATGGAATACCTGCTTGAGTTTCTGGTATTCGTCCGTTTCGTGGAACTGCCGGTCATCCGCCACGAAGGCAAAGTAAGCGCCGGTTTCGCTCATGATTCGGCTTTCTTCAGGCGCGACGAGAATGATCCGAGCCAGCCGGCCAGGCCGGAGGGCGCTGCGGCAGTCGGCACGGCAGAACGATCAAAGGCCTGCGCAATCTGGCGGATGTGCTGCACATACGGATCCCGCGGATTATTCTCCAGCAGCGAGCGTCCCTCGTTCGCGCATTCCAGCAACTGGTAGTGGCGACTGGGCAGCGTGGCCTGCGTTTCCAGTTCGAGCATCTTGTTGACCTGGCGCGGCGACATGCCGATCTTGGTGTCGTGCCTGGCGATCACCAGGCCGACACGCTTGCGGTCGAACCCCTTGTTTTCCAGGCGTTGCAGCAACTGGTGCGCCGAGCGGCAGGCCGGCACGCTCTGTTCGCACAGCAATAGCGTCTTGTCCGCGACGCCCAGTACATGCAGCAGGAAATCGCTGCCGATGAAGCCGCCCAGGTCGACCACGATGTATTTGAAGAAGAACTTCAGCAGCGCCAGCAGGTTCATGATCTCTGCCGGCGACATTTCCTGTAGTTCGGACATGTTCTGCGGCAGCGGCAAAACCGCCAGACCGCTCTTGTGACGCGTGAACGCCGCTTTGATCAGGGCATGGTCCAGGCGGCGCACCGAACGGATGGCGTCGGACAGCGTGTAAGACAATTTGGTATCCAGATAGAGGGAAGCGTCGCCCTGCGGATAGCCGAAATCGAGCAACAGCACTTCCTCGTCGTGGCGGAACTCGGTCTTGAGCGCCAGCGCCAAGTGCACGGCGGCCATCGAGGTTCCCATGCAGGGGCGGCCGGCGATCAGCGCGAGCATCTTGCCGCGCGGGGAAGCCGGCAACGGCGGCGCCTTGGCCAGCAGTTTCTGCACGACGTCGCGCACGCGCCCCGCCTCGATGTTGTCCTCGATGAATTCGCGCGCACCGGCACGCATCGCAGTCAGGATATTTTCGCCGGAATCCAGCTTGCCGACGCCAACCAGCCACAGGCTGGGAAACACCTTGAGCAGCTCTTCGGCCAGCGCGGCGGAGCGCGGCGTCGCATCCGGATTGAAATCGAGGAACACCACACGCACTCCGATCGAGCCGATCAGTTCGATCAGGGAGTTCCTGCTCTCGCCCTTGTCCCAGATGATGACGCCGAGACCGGTCAGCGATTCGCTCAACCAGTTGAATTGCTCCTGCCTTGCGGTCACGAGTACAAAGCGGTTATCCATCGTGTCTTGCTCCTCCCGCTTATCTTGAAAGTCCGACCGATTCGTCGTCCGTCGTTGCGCCGCCGTAGAACAGCCGCTTCATCCAGGACGGGTTGTACTGCTCCGATCCGGCGCCGGGAAGTGCCGGCAGCTCGGCCTTGGCCGCAATCGGGCGCACCAGGGTCGGTGTCACCACGATCACCAGTTCCTTGTCTTCGCGCGAGAAACGCGTGCTCCTGAAGAATGCGCCCAGGATAGGTATGTCGCCGAGGCCCGGCACCTTGTCCACCGAGTCGGTGAAGTTGCGGCTGATCAGTCCCGCGATGATGAAGCTTTCGCCGTCGCCCAGCTCGATGGTAGTTTCCGCGCGGCGGGTGAGGATTGCTGGCACGCTCACGCCGCTGGATGTGACGGCATTGGTGAAATCGAGCTCGCTCACTTCGGGTGCGAGCTTGATCGCGATGCGCTCCTTGCTGAACACGGTCGGCGTGAACACCAAGCGGATGCCGTATTCCTTGTACGAAATGGTCACCTGCCCCAGGCTCTGCGCGATGGGGATGGGAAATTCGCCGCCGGCCATGAAGCTCGCGGTCTGTCCGCTGACCACGGTCATGCTCGGCTGTGCCAGGGTGTGCGCCAGGCCGTTGGTTTCCAGCAACGCGAACACTCCGAGCGCGCTGTTGCCGTTTGAACCCATCACCAGGTGGAACGCGTTGGAGAACGGGAGGCCGGCCTCAGTGGTGATGCCGGTGGCCGCACGCGTCACATTGGTCAGCGCGCCGGGCGAAAATACGCCGAAGGTGATGTTGTTCTGGGAGATCAGGTTGATTCCTGTTTCCTTGAGCACCTTCTTGCTCAGTTCGACGAACTTCACGTCGACCATTACCTGCCCGCTCGTCGGTGCCAGGCCGGACAGCGGCTGATCGACCTGCACGCGGTAGCTTTTCGGCGGAGCCGACTTCTTTTCCCACAGCAACAAGCTGGTCTCGCCCGGCTGCTTGCCAAGGATCAGTATCTCGCCTCGTCCGAGCACCCTCACGTCAGCGACTGCGGTGTCGCCTATGGCCACCCGTTCCACCTTGAAGGGAGGTCGGAAATCCAGTTGCGCACCCGCGCCGACACGGATGATGTTTCGTTCATCGGGCTGGTCTTCTGCCAGTACAGGAGCAGCCAGAAAAACCAGCGCTATCGTCCACGGAAACCACCTGTTCATGTCGGCCGTCTCATTATTCCGCTCAGTTGCGCTGAGCAATTAGTGCCGCTGGCCACGAATGACCTCGACCCCGGTTTCGGGCATGGCGCTGCCTGCCCCTGATTTGCTACCCGCCGTTCTTCCTTTCATCGCGAAACTGCCGGCCGCGACTTGCCGCAATGTCATCCTTGCCTGATCACCTGTCGCTGCGGGTTCTGCAAGCGGAGGAACGTCATCCAGCGGGCTGCGCAGCGCCAGCGTGATCTTGCCCAGTTCCGAGGCAAGGGCCAGGCGGTTCACGTCATTGAACGGTATTGCGAGCACCACGGTGCGCGGCGGCATCGAGTTTTCCGGCAGGTTGCCCACGTTGAGGTCGCGTCCCGCCACCGAGCGGTTTCCCACCGCCAGCACCCTGACGCCGGCGAGCAGCAATTTGCTCTGGGTCTATCCTTGTCTGCCAGATAGATTGTTTTTAAAATCCAATATTGTCGCGGGTCTTTATTTGCAAGATAGACCAGAGTTTCAAGAGCCTTTTTATACTTTCGATTATAAACATTGAGACTATTCATTTCAGACCTAATCCAACCAAGTCGTTCCACCGCCCTACGGTATTTTATTGGAACACAATTAGAACATATTTGCTATAGAACATACATTCACATTGTACAACTATGTGCGCTGATTGTCAAACAATTATCGGACATAAATAGTCTATATTCGTCTCTTCAAACGATTTAATAAAGCATTATTAAAAGGTTTCTTATTGTATCTCGTTTCCCTCAATCGGTCTTTTCTTGTCAGCTCGTACCCCAAGTGAGCTGCGGAGCGGGTGGTCCATGAGGTTGAAAAGGTTCAGGGGAAAAATAAGTTGAATGGAATCACAAATGCGGGTCGCAATGCTCCAGGCAAAAATATAGCGGGTGTCCTGCAGGATCATCCGTTCCAAGCAACCGGGATGGCCTTGTGAACACCCGTATAGAGTATTGCCCCACCCACAGGGCAAGGGAATTCGTATCAATTGTGTGTTTCTCGGCAAGAGGGTATTTTTTCAGAAAGTGCCAATAGGGTTGTGTTTTATTGGTTTTTACGGTGTATAATGCCAATAACACAATTTGTTATTGGCTATTGATTTATGAACCCATCTGACTTCCTCAAATCCGCCCCAGGCCGCCCGGTAAAAACAAGCCGCGGATATTGGGCATTCCTGGTAAATCCTTTGCCTCCAGAACTGGCCTGGTCCGACGTTTTGGTAACGCTGCATTCCGAGGCCGAACGGGAGCTGGCGCGGTTGGCCCTGGCAGGCAGCGATTTCCCACACTCGCACATTCTGGCGCGCCCATTCATCCGGAACGAAGCGGTGATATCCTCTCGCATCGAGGGGACGCGGGCAACGTTGGATGATCTATATTTGTATGAAGCGGATCAGCTGTCGTTCCTGGAACGTGGTTCAGATGCTCGTGAAGTGTACAACTATGTGCGGGCACTGGATCATGGATTGGAGCGGGTGAAAACCTTGCCCATCAGTTTGCGATTGATCCGGGAACTTCATGCAAAATTAATGGATGGGGTACGTGGCGAGATTATGACACCGGGTGAGTTCAGACGCAGCCAGAATTGGATCGGCCCGGCCGGTTGCACCCTGGAAACGGCCCCTTACGTGCCTCCGCCGGTCGAGGAAATGCACATAGCATTGGACGCGCTGGAGAAATTCTTTCACGCCCAATCCGATTTACCACAACTGACCCGCCTTGGGTTGATCCATTATCAATTCGAAGCCATCCACCCCTTCCTTGACGGAAATGGACGATTGGGCAGGTTGCTGATCTCTCTTCTGCTCTGTCAATGGGAACTGCTCCCCCGCCCGCTTCTGTATCTGAGCGCTTATTTCGAACGCAACCGCAGCGATTATTACGACCGGCTTCTGGCTGTCAGTCGCCGCGGGGATTGGGAAGGCTGGCTGAATTCTTCTTGACCGGAATACGTGATCAATCTCGTGAGGCTGTTGCTCTTGTGCAGAACCTTCAACAGCTACGCGAGCGTTACCACCAGCAATTGGCTGGACGGCGGTCCGCGGCGCGCCTGGCGCAAGCCGCGAATTTCCTCCTTGGTAACCCCATTGTCTCTGTGCGTGGATTGCAGGTTGGTTTGGAGTTGGCTGATTTTAAAACGGCCCAACGTTATATCGACGCTCTCGAACAAACTGGGATCTTCCGCGAGGTGACCGGACGAAGACGAAATCGGTTATATCGGGCTGATGATGTTTTCAACGCAATCCAAAACCCGCCGGGATCGTAGAAAATCACTTCCATAAAGTTTAAAAATTGACGCCCTTTATGCAGAGGAAAACCATGTCGAACCTGCTTAATCAGATAAAGCATGATTTGGAATTCTTGAAATCACACACCTTGCAACCAAAATGGTTTAAGGTACTCAAAGTCTTCATTCTGATGGGATTTTTGGCAGGATACTATTTTCTTTTTGGGCTGGCTGCCACGATTCTATTCTTTATTACATTCTTCTCCTTAATGCTGGTTGTGCATCTAGTCTACCGCATCAAAACAAACCGGTTCACAAAAAATTGGCTGGATTTTATTGTTATCGATGATGGGGAGCAAAAGAAGAAAAGGATTGGAAAGTATTACTATCCGGCTATCGTTGTGAACCTGATCATCTCTTTCATAGTCAGTCTGGTGTTGATGTGAAGGGTTGATTGTTCACAGATCAGGAACGGGCTCTTGCCTGCCGCCGAGCCGGTGCGCTATGAGGCCGTAAAGGGTAAGGGATAGGCTGAATGGAATCACAAACACCCGTCAAAAAAGACGGGTGTTTTGATGGACAATTCCCGCGAGGCGGGGCACAATGCTCCAGGCTAAAAATAAAGCGGGCGTTTTGCAGGGTCATCCGGTCCATTCAACCGTGACGGTCTTGCGAACTCCCGTATAAGAGGAGTGCCTCCGTCTACAGGGTGCCCTGAGGGCAAGGGGGTATGAAGGTTTGCGGCTGTAAATTGCTTGTATATCCAAAAATCCGCAATACAGATTAAGGTGCCTGTTCACAATTATATGCCGGGCGAAACTGACGAGGAAAAGTAAAATAATTGTCCTTATTTTGCTGACCGTTGACCTGGCACTCTTGGGATAAACAGATTAGGGAGGTGCTCTTGGATTGGACAAAGCGAGCTGCCCAGGCTTTTGATCTTCGTACAACTGCGAGCATCCTCGTTTTCTAATGGAATGGCTGCCGCCTACAGCAAGCCAGTCGTATGCTGGATATCAGCGCCAGTTGCAAGTGGGCCTCTGGAGCACGATCAGCAGTTGAGGAGGAAGAATCATGAACCGGTTTGCTCATTCGATCAGAAGCGTAAATGTGTTCCTGGCTGTGTGTTTATGCATGCTGTGTCTGCCTGCTTGTTCGCTGCCCATACCGGTGTTTTGCACCGTGGAAGACCTCATCCTCCACATTGAAGAAGCCAACGCCTCCCCCGCCACGCTCGATATAATCAACCTGCCAGCAGACATGTGTCTATCAACTGGCGTACGCAGTTGACTACACCGAGGGGGACAGCGGGCTGCCTGCTATCAGCTCCCCGATTGTCATCAATGGGCATGGCGCCACGATCAGCCGAAACCCGATCGACCCGGATCGGTTCCGACTGTTCTACATCGTTAACCCCGGGGATCTGACCCTCAACGACCTGACCCTGACGGGCGGATACAGCTTCAACCATGATGATCCGGGAAACTCCATGTCCAATTCGGGCGGCGCTATTTTCAACCGAGGGAAGGCTGATCATCAACAGGTCCAGGGTTGTGAGGAATTTCAATAACAACAACGGGGAAGGTGGTGGCATCCTGAATATTGGCACTCTGGAGGTATCCGACAGCACATTCGATGGGAACGAGGATGGCGTCAACACGATCCTGGGCGGCGCAGCCCTTGCAAACTGGGGCGACGCAACCATTACCGGCAGCACCTTCAGCAGGAATGGTCACCTGGCAGAGCAGGATACCATCTGGACGCAGGGAACACTGTCAATGACCAACTCCACGATCAGCGACAGCGGCCGGGGTGGCATCGACAATGAATATGGGAATACTTATCTCAACTACGTAACGATTGCCTATCAACCGCCACACTGGCATGTCGGGAGTCAGCGGCCATGTGTACATGACGAACTCACTGCTCGCCTTCAACGAGGTGCGGCAACTGCCCCCCCAACACTGCCGCTTGCCAATCCGTCCGAGGCCAACATTATGGATACCGACGGCACCTGCGGCGGTATCACCGTCAGCGAGGCTGATCTTCAACTAGCTGCGCTGGGAGATTACGGCGGGATGACGGAGACCCATGCGCTGGGGGCAGGGAGCGCCGCCATTGACCGGGTCGCACCATTTCCCGAGGTCTTTACCCACAAAGAACCTGGATGCATACCCATCGATCAGCGCGGCGAGCACCGACCCACCGGCCAGGGCTGCGACCTGGGTGCGTACGAATTTACCGGGGAGCAGATCACTCCCGCTGCCATGCTGGCCCCGACCGGACACCGACGCCATTGCCACTTCCACTCCGACAGCTACTGTCACTCCTTCTTCCACTCCGACAGCTACTGCTACTCCTTCTTCCACTCCAACAGCTTCCACCACTCCTTCTTCCACGATCCCCATTCCCTTGTTTCTGCCCCCAACAGATACCTTCACACCTGTTCCGGTGGTATGTGCAGGCCTCGATATAGGTCAATGCAACCTGTACCCGCAGTGTAAATGGGTAAACATCTTGACAGCCCAGAGGTTAAGTTATTGTACGAACAAATGAGGATAACCTGCTCGGCAATGGGATCGGTAACGCCAGACCGTTGGGCGGTCACCTGAAGATGAAGAAAGTTGAAACAAAGTGCCCCTCTCAACAAGAAAGGGGTACTTATATTTGCTTAGACCCATTCAAATGTCAATACTTTACTACCGTACAAAAAGGTGCCTCGCGCTCTTTGCACCCTGCGGGTCGCGCTCTTTGCACCCTGCGGGTAGCGCTCTTTGCACCCTGCGGGTAGCGTTTTTTGCACGCTGCGGGCATGGAGATTCGAACCCCAGTTTTAGCCTTGAAAGGGCCACGTGCTGACCGCTACACAATGGGGGCTTCTTCAATGGGCAAAGCGGCAGGATATTGCCATCTCTTCCAGCAAGCGGGTCAGGCAGTTCATCCGGCTGGTTTTAATCCATTTTCGAAAAAATACGTTCCCGGCTGCACCCGTCCCCTCGCCTGCTGGAGTAGCAGGAATGACCCTTGGGAGAGACAAGCCATCTACCTGTGTATATCGGAATTATTTCTAGCTACGATAATATGCTAATGGCATATTATCGTAGTATAATTTATCAGATGAGCAATACTGTTAATATATGCGCGGGTCAATGGTTTGCATCTGCTTGAAATAGCCGTTCAGCAGTTCGGAGCCGATTTTCGGCATGACCCAGCTCGAAGGCCTGGTAGATAATACGATCCCCCGCTCCCGGTTGCGCTGGACGGTTAGCGCCTTGATCCAGTCCGGTCGATTGGAACCGCTCAAACGCGGCGTGTACATCCTTAAGAATCCACCACCCGGAATGGAGCCTCATCCTTTTGCGGTTGCAGCCGCCCTTGTTCAGCCTTGCGATGATCAGTCATTGGTCTGCGCTTGCCCAGCATGGTTTTACAACTCAGGTCACCTCGCATGGTGCAGATCTCCGCACCGGGTAAGATCGTGACCCGGAAATGCGCCAGGGCAAGGCCTATCGGCCGCGTGGTCGGGCGGTCTGGAAGGCTGCCGGCGTGGAAGTGGAGGTCATCCATATCCAACCCCGGGCGTTCTTTGGTCATCAAAAGATCTGGGCCACCAGTTGGAATCAGGTGGCGATCACCGATCTGAGCGCACCGCCCTCGACCTGATCGCCCGGCCGGAAGTCTTTGGTGGCCTGCCGGCAGCAATGGACATCCTGGAAGATATCCTGCCCGGGCTGCACCTGCCAAAGTTGGTTGGATATGGTGTCAATTATCAGGTTGGTAGCGGTCATCAAGCGGCTGGGTTGGTGCCTGGAGAAGCTGGCTGTTGAGCAAAACCTGCTCACCCCCTTGCAGCAGGTACCGGTGCGTAATAAAACGCTTCTCGACCCACGAGCGCCAGCATCGGCCATTGTGAACGACCGCTGGCAGATCATTGAAAACCTGAGGAGAGCGTGAAATGCCCAATATCAGCCAGATGTTGAAGTCCCTGGCCAAAGAGCAGAGAGTGGATCTGGAGATCATTCCAGAAAGATTATGCCATCAGCTACCTGCTGGTCGCTATCGCTCAGACAGCTGGCCTGGGAGAAAAGATCATCTTGAAAGGTGGAACAGCGCTCAAGAAGTTGTATTATCCCCATTATCGCTTTTCTGAAGACTTGGATTATTCCACCCTGAAATTAGGGAATCCTTCCAAAAGCGGATGAACTGTTCCGGGTTGTGGCAGATCGGATGGCAGGTCTGCTTCAGGAGCGAGGAGCATTCGATGTCCAGGCCGAGCCGCTGACCTTACGGATGCCTCATCCGGGGGGCAAGATGGCATATACGGTCAGGGTTCGCTTCCCGGAACAGCGCCAGGCGTTGTGTCGGTTAAAGGTCGAGATCACCGTGGATGAGCCTGTGGTTCTGAAAGCCCCAGACCGTCCCATCCTTCACGGCTTTGGGGAAAAGTTGGATGTGAGTATTTCAGGGTATGCGCTCGAGGAAATAGTGGCCGAAAAGCTACGCGCCCTCCTGCAGAGCCGGCAGAAGCTGGCGGATCGTGGCTGGGGAGCCAGCCGCGCCTGCCGTGATTATTACGATCTTTGGTACATCCTTCGTCGGGAAAAGTTGACCGGGATCCCGGATTTATTCCTGGAAAAGTGCAAAGTAAGAAAAGTAGCTTTCCACTCGCCCGATGAACTTGTCAGCCCCGGGTTGATCGAAAACCGCGCGGCGTGAATGGAACCAACAGTTGAGCCCTTTTTTGGAGAAAGCTCTGAAGCCAGATAAGGTACTCTCCGAAGTTCAGCACTTGATTCCCGTCTTGTTCCACCCCTTGTAACAAAATATAAACCCGCCTGACCGGCGGGTTTCGTGTGCCCCCATGTAAACTCGAACTCCAGTTTTTAACCTTGAAAGGGCCACGTGCTGACCGCTACACAACGGGGGCTTCTTCAATGGGCAAAGCGGCAGGATATTTGGATAACTAAGTTGCTCGAATAGCTTATCCTTGTTCAGGAATACCAGTTATTGGTTCGGTTTCGATCATTCTGAAGACATTTGAGCCAGCAGATACCGTACACGCTGCACCAAATCACCGGGTTTAAGCACCGTGACAGATTCTACGCCAGGTTGAAAATGCCGAATATTATATGTTGTAAGGAAAACACATCTTCGCGCACCGCGGCAGCCAAGATGGGTAGATCCTTGGCATCAGCAGCCTTTGACAACGCCTTGATTTCGGCCACGGTCGGATCTGGAACTACATGAAGACAACGGCTCACTATCATCTGAAATGCCGGCAAAGCAGCCGGCATCTTTTCTTCCAAGTTGCGTTCAACCTCGGTGATAACTTGCTCACTGGTCACCGCTTCGATCAATGTGATTTCTGCCATACGGAGGATCACCAAACTGGCACTATGCTCGTTTGGTGAAGCCGCACCCGCAAAAAGCACATCAGCATCTATGAAGATGCGCGGTTTAGGCGGGTTGTTTGCCATACTTTTCCTTGTTGTACCGTTCGCGTTGTTTGCGGAGATCATCCAGGAGCTCATCAACGCTCAGGCCAGCTTCCAGGCGGATCCGTTCGATCTCGTTAGCCAGCTCCGGAACCATTGGCACCATCGGTACAAATACAAAGATGCCGTCCAGGTCCACCAGGCGAAAGATTTTCCCGTTTTCGATATTGTATTTTTCACGCAGTTCGGCAGGGAGCGTGACCACACCACGTTCTCGGACTTGAATTGTGAGTTCCATAGCTCTCCTTTGTGGGTATATCTGCCAATGCAGAAATACTGCAAATACAGTATATCAGTTTGGTCTCAAATAGATCAAGTTATTAATTTCAGCTTCCCTTGTAGATCTTGCTGACGAATGACAAAGTTAGGATTGTCAGCGAATATTACCGAAATTCGCCCCAAGTTGAGTTTCATTAGGCTTCATCCAGTTGCATGTCAACATTTTATCGTCTGTTGCATTTTTACCGATCGACCTACTTGTTAAGATTAGAAACCTCCGCCTCGATGACTGCCTGGGCGGTATCCAATGCTTGTTCAGGGCTCTGGCTGCCTGACCAGGCGCTAAGAATTGCATCCAGTTATGGGATCCCACACGACAGGACCATAGGTAGAGTTCATGAGTGGGACGCCAAGCCGGTATGCTTTTGATAATTCAGCGATGACATCATTGGCAAGGATCTCCTCATCCTCCAAAACGGCGGTTTGTGCCATGACATAATAAACTGGCGAATTCATGTTGTCGTTATAACTCCTGAGGGCAATATTTTTCTGGGTATCCGCAGAACTGTATTCTTTCATGATATCCAGGGCAATTTCATCAAGGCCACGATCGACCGCATTTTTCGTCAGCAGCACCGCATTCCCTCCCACATAAGTTCTGCCCATGGGAAGGATGCCAAACTGGATGCCGGCTTCTCCAAGGGTGGGAGCCATCCACGGACCGCTCCAGATGGCTGCAACCCTGCCCTCAAGAAAAGCGGACTCACAGGCACCCACCTCGATATCCTGGAGCATGAAAGGTTTCATAACTGCGAGACCAACCAATCCAGGGCGCTGACAGCCTGGGAGTTTTCAAGATATACAGTCCCCATTTCATCCACGTAGGTAGGGACACCAAAACCAAAAAAGAGGGGAGCAACAAAGAATGCATTGGTTTGCTGGAAGCAGAGTAACGGGATATTCTTGGATCTTAGGAATGATCCCATTTTGTCTGCCAGATCATAAAAGTTCAGTGGATCTTCGGGGAAATCTGACGGGGAGGCGAGTGCCTTGTTATAGATCAAGGCGAGTCCACCCTGGTCAATGGGAATACCCCATACACGGTTATCCCAAACCATCCCATTCGCGATCACAGGTTCGTAGCTGGTCAGCAGCCAGTTCTGGGTAATGCCGTACTCATCGAGTGGAACAATATTTCCAGAGGCTGCATTTCCACCCTGCAGGGCAGCAAAAAAGTCCCAGATGATGATGTCCGGGCCCTGGGTTGCGGGAATGGAAGCATTGAGCAGGTTTGTAATACTTGCTGAAAAATCATTCGTAGCACCTTTCATGGAGAGCAGGATGTTTGTGTTGGGGTGCTCCAGTTCGTAATCATTAAAATATTCCGCTACATAATCCAGTTGATGATCATTCAACTGATGCCATATGGTGATCGTAACATCCGGTGAGCTACTCCGCCCAAAATAACTGATCACGCCTATGGTAGCCCCTGCCAGGGCAAGCAGCAGAACAGTGCCCCAAACCCAGATGCTTTTCCATCTGATCCCTTCTTCCATTCCTGGTTGGTTTCAGCCTGGAGGGCTGAACGGTTGAGGGTGCTTTGATCCCAGGAGCAGCTTTGACGGTTCCATTCACTTCATGGTCCAACAAGAATGATTTCACATGACCAACAAGATTATCGATTTGTCCACGGGTGGGGGGATTTATCGCGTCCAACCAGTGGGTGCCCGCCAGGTAGTACTGTTTCCCGGGTTCCGGAGCGATGTCATCGATCTTGAACGGGATGATGATCAAATTGCTATTGGCGGCCAGGAACAATTCACGACCGACATCATTCGATGAATTGGAATGCGTTGAAAAGATAAGCACCATGATCCGGCTGGCTGCGATGGCACTCGAGATCGCCGTTGGCCAATCCTCACCCGGGGCGATGTCCCGGGTGCGATCCAGGAGCGGATGCCCGCAGCTTCAAGATTGGCGCAGATGGCATCTGCAATGGGTTTATCCTTGCTTGAGTGGGAGATAAAAACATCGTGGGCCATTGGCTTCCTCCACTATTCATTGGGTTCAATCGTCAGGTTGGTGATCGAGCAGCTGCTCAAGCAGGATGCGGTAGTCTTTCAAAAGGGTACCCTCGCGGCTTTATTGTTTATCGATCTGAAATCCGATCCTGGCCAGCAAAACAGGCAATCGGCTCACCATGAGACGGTTCTTCTGCCGTTCTGATTCCGGTAATTCGTTCCAGGCAACCAGATCGGGGTGCAAGCGCTTTTTTTCATTTTTTTGTGATCCGTACTTCCACCCGTCTGCCTGCCTGGCCTGCTGCCAGAGCTCATGTTCCATGCGTGCCATCAGCTCAATTTCTCCCGGCTCGAACTTATACTCCCCCGCTTCCCAGTTTTGGAGAGGATTTATCCGGTAGTTGGTGGAAGCCAGCAGATGATGGATCCGGTTTGCCTGTCGCCGGTTGGCGTCTTTTAGCTGCTCCGCTAACTGATCCCAGCTCTGGCGGGAGGCCTGGTCGCCATGCGGGGGTTGATCGCCGGCCAGGTAAAGGTCATGCAGCCCACGGGCGAGGAGTTCGTGCGATCCGCCCACCACCAGGTCTGCGGAACAGGTCCGTTCGTAAAGGTCGAAGGGAATGACCTGTTGCAGATGCGTTTCTCCGGGCAAAGGCTTTTTGAGCAGTACCGAAAGTTCACTATCGTTTGCCATGCACGCCCGAACAGGTACAGGCCTTAACCAGTGGATCAGAGGTAAAGTCAGACAGACCTGCTGACTGAGGATCGGATCGCTGAGGCAGAGATACACACGCTGGATCTGCGCCTGGTCGCGCAGGTTTTTCAACCCGCCGAGAAGCTGGTGGGTGGAGTTTAGATCTACCTGCACCGGGATGATCTGGCAGACCTTTCCGAGTTGAGCATGTTTCTGAAGAAGGCTGGCGGATTTCTCTTTTGCATCCCGGTCCAGAACCGTAACGCGTAAACGTCCGCGCTTCTTCATCGAATACCAGGTATATGCAGCCCGGAGGATCAGGCTTTCCCCAAGGCGTCCGAGGCCAATGACCAGCAGGTGAGCGGGGACCTTGGCAGCCCCCAACCCGCCCTGCCAGCCGGGATCCTCCTGCAGCAGCAGGCGGGCTGCGCTGGCGTAGGGATTGAATGTTTCCAACTGGAAAGGGATGCCGCTATCCATGGAAAGCTCACTACTCTTGATCAGGTCGAGCAAGCCCGGGGAGGCAATATGGACGATGCAGGTCAGCATGCCCTTGCGGCGCCCGCGGTCAACCGGTAGGCCTGGAATGCAACCTGGATATTTTGACGATCCTCTCCAAGCAGGCAGATCAAATGGCGGGCACGGGAGAGGCGGGCACTGGCCAAAACATCGCCATTGGCAGCATCGCCGGTCAGAATGATGGCACCCTGCCGCCTGTAATTCAGCTGCATTCTCATGCTGGGTTTCCTTTTCCACGATCACCACCGGGATGCCAAGCGCCAACAACTGGCGGGTAAGGTGGCTGCCTTTACGACCCAGGCCACAAACGATCACATGCCCGTGAAGCCCCCACAGGCGCAGCCGCTGGGTTTGTTCACGGAACAAGTGCATCACTGCCTGCAGGGCGGTATAGGCTGTCAGTGCTGGCAGCAGGAAACGGGCTGTCTCCAACATCCAGTTCACTTTGCCGTTGACCGAGCCCAACTCGAGGGGGATCAGTTGAAGTGTGCGGTAGATGAGATCAGCTGCCAGCCAGCCCAGTGGCATTCTCGCTTGAGAAGCGGGCAAAACCACTATAAGCCCAGTAACAGACCCGCCAGCCAGGCTATCCCCAGCAGGATCCAGCGGGTTTCAGACCAGAATTGCCTTAGCGGTGAACGTTTAGCCTGCATATCCACTCCTGCGGTCTTCCATCTGATGAGCCTGGTATTCAATTGTATTCATAATTTCACAAAAAGAGATTATTGGGAGTCACTAAAACGCTCTGCCGACAAATTTCCAAAACCCGGCCCATCACTGGCGTGGATCCATAACAACGGCCGACCGACTTTGCGGGCCATTCTCACCGCCTCGCCGGTTCCCCCTGAACCCCGGGCAGGCGCTCCATCCCAAATGGCGATCAACACGTCGCAGGCTTCCACCAGGGAACGATTGGCCGCTCGATAGGCCATCGGGCGGACCCGGCCTGGAGCAGGTTCGATCACCTGTATGGCGAGGTTTTTAAGGTTTCTGAATTCCTCAATTGATTCGCGGGTGGGAAAGTCTTTCAGATACTCTGCTTCCGGAAGGGGCAGCAGGACTGTCAGTTCTGCAGGCAGGCTATGCACCAGCCTGTTGGCTAACAGCCGGTCAGCGCCTTCTGCCAGGCAGGACAATACCCGGTAGTGCCTGCCAGGGTAAGCGGTGTGGAGGCTCATTACTGCAGCCTGAATACCTGTTTCCAACCGGGCAGCCTCACTT
This sequence comes from uncultured beta proteobacterium, assembly GCA_963797045.1. Lineage (GTDB taxonomy): Bacteria > Pseudomonadota > Gammaproteobacteria > Burkholderiales > Gallionellaceae > Sideroxyarcus. Next base: position 185,869 of record CAWCNZ010000014.1, read on the forward strand.
AGCTGGCGGTGGCCGCAAACAGCAATCTTTACTGGAGGGAATGATTCCATCAACCTTCCCGTGATCACCCATTTATTCCAGGTTATTAGTGATCCTAGTATATCAATCTTTTTAAGAATTGATACGGACAGTCGGCTTAAGATATACTTTGCGGGTTACAACTTGCATTTATCATCATTAGAAAGTAAGATAATACAATACCAATGACCAACTAATTATGTGTGGGTTTATATTCAAGAATAAATATTTTCAGTACTAATTTTACATTTCAATAATCGAGATTTTATAAAAATCAGACCTTTCAACAATTCCGAGACATCAATTTCTGAGAAAAACAGGTCTCTCAGAAAGTCAAGTATACAAAGCATTTGGATCATTTGACAAGCTCGAGGAAATTTAAATGGCTCATAATGTATTTATCAGCTACTCATCTCGGGACAAGGCAGTGGCTGATTCAATAGTCGCCGCTTTAGAAATGAATAATGTCCGCTGCTGGTATGCCCCAAGGGATATAAAGCCCGGTGCTGATTGGGGGGAGGAAATCGCCAAGGCAGTATCTAATAGCAAGGTTTTTCTACTTATTTTCTCAAAATATGCCAATGGTTCCCAACGGGTGCTGGACGAGTTGAATCTAGCAATTTCAAAGGAACTAATAATTATCCCATTCCGCATTGAAAAACTGGAACCCAGCGGTGCCATGCTTCTGCACCTGTCAGCCAGGCATTGGCTGGATGCTTTCATGCCCTCCTGGGAGAAGCATATTGATGAACTGGTAAAAAGTGTATTTTCAAATCTGGGGAGAGACACTTAAAGTTAGACATGCTGTCTCCAGAGGTCCAACCAAGAAGAAACAATTGTCTTGGGCAATCGCTGGTCTGATTTCCCTTCTACTACTCGGTGTGGGTGCATTTTATGGGCTGCCAAAGCTCCTCTCTCCACAGGGTCCTGCCTTGGGTACAAGCGAAAAACCCATCATCTGGATGTATGTACCACCTGCCGAGTTTGATTTTACTGAGATCAGTGCCATAGCTGATCAAATTGTAAGCGCTTTTTCATTGGAATATCCTGATCTGAAAATGAAAGCCATCCCTGCAACGGACAAAGGCTCAATTACCCAGGCGCTCTGTAATGGCGATGTTCAAATTGGTTTCCTCGGTCCTTTCTCATACCTGCTCGCTTCCGACCAAGGCTGTGCTGAAGCAAAACTTATCTGGAGTCGTGAAATAATTGGGATCACTTATGGCGGGATGGTCATCGTCAATGCAGATAGCAACATCTCCAGCATTGAAGAATTACGAGGAAGAACACTGTGCATCCCGGCATATAGCGTCTCGGGCTGGGTATTACCTTCTCTGGAGATTAGGGCTGCCTATGGGGATCCTTATTTTTTCTTTGGTGAGATCATCCAACTGGCAAGCCATAGTGAGGTGATTGAGAAGGTATATAACGGGGAGTGCGATGCCGGGACAACTTATTATGACGCCCGGCAAATATCCAGTCACCCGGATGCCATTGAAAATCTAGTTGTGATTCTTACAACCGATACCGTCCCCAACCCCAACATTAGTTTCTCTTCTGAGATCGACTCTGAACTGTCCCTCATCCTTGTGGAATTCTTTCTAACATCTCAAAGGAATCAGAACAATTTGCGAAGTTGTGTGGACTTTACAATAATAGCGATCCATCACATTTGATCGAGATAAACGACTACTACTACAACGGTATCCGTGATCTGTTACTGCGCGGCAGGTTCAACCCCCGAAGAATTCCTAGCCTCTGACCGTTAACAGCTACCGTTTATTCAGGGTGGCGAAATTTCAGCCAAATGATTGGGACATACCATCAGTTGATCGGATTGATCATTTATTAATGAAGACATTCCCCTAGCAGAACTTATGGGACTTTTTTGAGCAGGGAGTAGTTGAGGATCTGCGCGGGTCCAATATTCAGGGTCCCCGGAAAGGTGTACTGGTCCGAACCATAAATTAATTCCGAGCGGTAGCCGATAGGAGTGATCTTAATAAATAATGGGATGATCACCACTTGGTCTGCAAAAATATCCTGGGCTTGTCGGTATAGTTCAATCCGTCCAGCTTGGTCAGAATCCTCGTCCGCCTGGAGTAATAGAGCCACCAATTTTTCCACATCCGGATCTTGTGACACTCCACAGGGAGTGCCCGCCTGGGCAGTGGTGATATTGTTGCCCATACCGCCGTTACAGGTAAATAGATCGATCACATTTGAGGGGTCGGGGTAATCCAAAATCCAGCCCTGAACACCCACTGGAATTGCATTTAAACCTATGCTGTTTATATACTCATCCCACACCACGGAGTGCAGGTTGACCGTGATGAGACCAGTATCTTCAAGCTGTTTCTTGATCAACCCCATCCAGTCAGCCGTCTCAACGCCTTGGTGCTCGGGGGAATACCGAGATCCAATGACAGGCTGTTGGACTGGGAGTAACCTGAAGTTTGCAAGAGTTGCTTGGTCAGATCGAGATTTGGCGCCTTATACAATGTATCAAAAGCTTCGGTTGCCCCCAGCAAGCCAGGCGGAATGATGGAATATAAGGGGGTCGCATTTCCTTTGTAAACCGTATCGATGATTTTTATGCGGTCGATTGAGGCCGCGATCGCTTTGACCACATTTGGATCATCCATAGGTGCCAGGCTGTGGTTAATGGATAAGAATTGGAGCCTGCCGCCTGGGGTTGGGACGACTTTAATTCCGAGGTCATCCACCAACTGCTCGATCATTCCATTATCCAGGGGCCAGGCAATGTCTATCTCCCCGTCCTGGAGGGCGGATGCCAATGCCTGTAAATCGGTATAGTTGCGAAGGATGACCTGATCCACCTGGGCTCGGTAATTGATGACATAGTAGGGATTCGGCTCGAGCACAAACTCTCCAGCCGGGGAGTATTCCTTGATGTACCAGGGACCCACGCCGTATACCGGGGCAGCTGGAAGTAGGGCGCACTTGTCATCCGGGAAGGTCGGCGGGTGGGAGGCAACATACGGGGAAGTCGCCAGGAGCATTGGGAAGAAGGCAGTTTTTTGTTTGAGCTTGAAAACCAGGGTGGTATCATCTGGTGCGCTAATGCTCTCCACAAATGGGGTTACCAGCACATCGGCAACACCATCAGGGCAGGTTGGACCAACGGACATGAGGCGCTTTAATTGTGAGGCGTACATGGGGGCAGTCAAAACCATTCCATCTGCGAACTTCATGTGCGGACGGAGCTTCAAGGTAAAGGTCAGACCATCGGCAGAGATTATGGGCATCCCTTCAGCCAAGATGGGTTCAAGTTCAGCTGTGCCGGGTTAAAACCCAGCAATCCTGCATTGACATTCATGATCAGCTCACCGCCGTTGACCTCATACGAGTTCGCGGGATCAAGGCTGATAACTGGATCAGATTTTCCAATGATGATCGTCACTTTTTCGGGGGCAGTCGCACTAAACGATCCTGCCATCTGCGTGATCCGGGTTGCCAGCTTTGGCATGCCCCAAAGCATGAAGGAGGTTAAAGCCATCAACCCGAGCGGGAGCAGGATCCAGGCCAGGCGAAACCTGATTTTCCAGGGAGGTTTGGGTGGTTTTTCCGGACGCGCTTCTTCAACCTGCGCAGTTTCCTCACCAAGGGGTAATTTTTGTTCTACGGGGATTTCAACCCGGGGTGGCGGAAGCGTCTCTGCCTGCGATACGGTTGGCTGAGAAATTGGCTCGTCACCCTCCAGGACGGCCCGGACAGGCGGAGGTTCTGTGGCGGTTTCTTCTTCCTTTTGCAGGGGAACAGGCTTTTCACTTGCTGGAGCAGCCTGGGCAGGTTGATTCTCAGTCGCTGTTTTTTCCCGCCCCGCTTCTCAACCGGCTGGACGCCCATAACTCTCAGGAGCAATGGAAGATTGAGCCTGTAGTTCCTGCCCTGCATATCGATAAAATGCAGGTTGATGAACCAGCATCGGTACATCGCAGGTCTTGTAAAGAACCGGTACTATCTTTAATTGCAGGCTGTTAGCATACAGGAACTCTTTTTCCACCCATTCTAGATTAAACCGAGTTCGGAGAAAGGACCACCAGGAAGACCTGGCTCTGCTTAATGGCAGTCTGGATTTCCTTGCCCCAGCCTGTCCCTATCCCCAGGCTCGAAAGATCGTACCACACATCCAGCCCGCGAGCCTGCAAATCCCTCGCCAGACGTTCAACGAAAAGTAGATCATGGCGGGAATAGGAGATAAAGATTTTCTGCATTCCTCGAATCCTTGAAACCCTGAGATTATTGTACAGCGGATTCTCATGAAAGGAACAGCAGGATTGGGAATGTTAACTTGATTTTGAGGAGCAGGAAGGCATAGAAACTTAACTGGATTACGGAAACAACAAAGATGGGTATTCCAAGAAATTTGCTGAGCATTTCCTTCCAAGTGATTTCACCCCCGAGCTTAGGGATGAAGGAAAGAAAATCGCCTCAACAAATAGAAGAATGGAGAAATTAGTGTTTAAGATCAAAAGGGAGCCCCTCCCCATAATCCACAATCGGTCTTTTCTTGTCGGCTTGTACCCTGCGAACAAGAACGGGCACTTGTACCCCAGACACTACGGGCACTTGTACTCCGAGAACACTTACGGGCACTTGTACCCCGAGAACACTTACGGGCACTTGTGATCCGCGGGGCAGGTACGCAATAAAGTTGTATAGGTTCAGAGAAAACGAGTTGAGTGGAATCACAAACACACTTATTGAGTTTTTCCCCTAACGTTTTTGCACCCTGGGGGTACAAAGGATCCACAGGGCAAGGGGGTACTGTATATAGGGATAATACATTTGTAAGAGGGTAGAATTGCTGAAAAGATCTGTAGGAATATTGTTTATGTGGTAATCTTTGGAAGAGATCAGGTCTCACAACCTGCTTTTTCGATGCTACAAATACTTAATGATTGAATTAACGGATTTGCAAAAGATCCTGGATCAGGGGAGGGGGATTGATATTCCTTCACTGGAAGTAAAAGCGAGGCAGGCAAGGT
>CAWCNZ010000015.1:0-275882 GCA_963797045.1 uncultured beta proteobacterium
GCGAATGCGGGAGGTGGTGGGGCGGTAAGGGTGTTGTTGAAAGCGGCGGCTTAGAATACAAATTCCAACCTGCTTCCTTTGACAAGTCATAACAACTTGATGGGCAGCTTCTCGGCCATAGCCGTCGGATCAGAGGACTTCTAGACTTGACTGCTTAGCTGACCGGAGCGGACATCAACGCCCCGCATTCAGCGGCCTGTACGCTGCATGCTTTGTTAGCCATTTTTATATGCATTACTTATCTCTTTAGGTACATAGCTATACTTTTCCACTTCATCAATAATGTCTGGGTATAGGTAAAATGGCGCATTCTCAGCCATCATCCTCGTCTGCATTACAACTGATTTTCTTTTCGCTTTTGAGTAGTAAAGATTGCACCATATCAAGTCAGGTCTTGTGTGTGAATTTTTGTTCCCAAGCGTTTTTTCAATAAAACCACCTTGAATAAGCGTGTTTTGATTGGTCAGTTTATCGATTAATCTCACCTTTTCGATTTTTTCTGAATTCACAGAGTCGAAGTCATTGCCTGAATAAACATACAATTCAGCATTACAAAAACGGCGCAACTCCCAGACTGCTCGATCAAGGATTGCTAATTCACAACCCTTAGTAAACCAAGAAACCTCAAGATACCGGAATCTTGCGCCGAACTTTTCAAGACGATCAATGAACTCTTTGGCCTGCTCTGACAACTTAATCTCTACCCGACCAGAAAGTAACTCTAAAGATCTAATAACTTCGTGCTTTATGTCTTTCCTTGGTTTTGGAACGCGCGTTAATAGCAATATACATTTAGCATATTTTTCTAATGCATGAAGCGAAGACCATTGAAACTGGGGAAACAGAGCTGCTCTGTAGGCCATGCGAGCATGTATATAATCTTTATCAGCTGTATCTCTGAATGCTCTCAGAGCGTAGCTGTTCACCTTTTGCATCATACTGTGCGGCATAGTGGCTCTCTCTGATGGCTAACGTAGAATCAACCGGCCTGCGCAGCCCGCGTAGATACTGTTATCCAAATCAACAGCCATGAAGTATTGAATTGAATGGCTGGCCCGATTTAAGCACACCAAAGGCGACGTGCAACAGCTTGCGCATCATTGCGCCGATGATCAATTTCGGTGGTTTGCCAGCCGCCTCCAAACGACGCCGAAATATCTTACCCCAAGCGGTTTTGTACAACGTCACCAAAGCCGGCATGTACAAAGCCTTGCGCAGTAGCGCATGGCCCACCTTCGACATGCGTGGTTTGCCGTTTACACTGCTTCCCGATTGATGTTGCCTCGGGTTAAGACCCGCAAAAGCGACACATTGGCGTGCGTTGGCGAAATGATGCTGATCCGCTCCGAAGGCCAGGATCGCCGCAATGGTGCGCTCCCCGATACCGGGAATGCTGTCGAGCAGATCACGCTTTCGTTTGAGATCGGGATCGCCGTCAATGTGATCGCGAATCTGTTTTGTTAGGGTCGCAATTTCCTTATCTAACCAAACCAGATGATCCGCAATCCCTTTTCGCACGGTGTCGCGAGCCACACCAAGACGGTTGCTTTCTTGCGTGTGCATCCGTTGCAGGGCATCCAGACGCTGTACCAAGGCTCGCAATGCCTGCTCGGCTGGCGAGGGTGGTTGCCAGGTTTCTGGCGTCATACGCTGACAGAATTCAGCAATCAACCGGGCATCGACTGCATCGGTTTTGGTGCGTACTAGGCGCGAACCGCCGAATGCCTTAATTTGGGCAGGATTGACCACGCTAACCTGCAGGTCGTGGGCAGCCAGGAATTCTGCACAGGCTTCCCAGTAAACGCCGGTCGCCTCCATGCAGACATGAGGTGAGCCAACATGCCACTTATGAAGCCAATTCAACAGATCGGCAAACCCTTGAGGATTATTGGTTACGACCTTACTTTTGCATTTGCCATCGACACATAAGGCACAGTCGAGTTTGTCTTTGGATACATCAATGCCTAAAACGGGATCGTTGTTCATCATAACCTCCGCGCAATCAACCTTGTAAATGCGAGCTCACGGCGAAGCCGGGCCAAAGATACTGTTCGATTTCTCGCATAGGGAGTTGAGTAGCCGCTGCAAAATCTACGCTACAGGCTTTGAGCCAAAGGGCGCAAACGGCATCCGGCTACTCTGTCTTGAGATACACTTCAGGACGGCTGCATAATACAAGGGCGCAATAACCAACGGGCATCGCGCCGTATGGGGCTCCAACATTCGGTGCAATGCGTTACGCTTATTGCACCCTACGACTGTTGACGATTCTATACCGGATGTTGGCTCATCTGGAGGCAAAGGCAGCAATGGCCGAATTTCAGACTGGCAGCTTAGCTGACCAAAGCAGACATCAACGTTTGAGATGAGAGGCATGACCCGGCTTGCCGGGGTATGACCTCTCGATTGAAGGGTTAGGATTCTCTAGCCAAAGCGCTCTCGAAAGCTTAGGCGAAGCTTTAGATCTTTCTTCGAGCAACTGACAAGCGACGAGAGACACTTCTTTGCTTTCGCTAGTTGCCCGTCAATGCTCTCAAAGAATGAGTCGTAGCTTTCTTCCTTCATGAATTCTTTGAGGGCAGTGTTTGCCTCTTCAGAGAAGAGAAACGCTCCGCTATCAGCCAGGCGCCGGACTTTCTGAAACGATGTATCCCATATCAAGCGAAGCTTTTCTTGAACCTCGGGAGTCATGTCGCGCTGTTCGATTTCAGCGTTCCAATGATTGTTGTAGTAGTACGTTAAGTCGGACAGAGACTCTATTGCGCTTTGGTACGAGGCAACTCTGAGCTCCCACCAACGCTTCTCTCTGTGGTCGCGATTTGCAATGAACGACGAGAAGAGGCCGGCGACCAAGCCAACGCCTGCAAGCTTGAGAAGTTCTAGAGCTATGTCCACACGACTCCTAACAGTTATAGACGGACGCACCGGTCCGTATTATTAAAAATAGTGAGGCGCATATAGAACCCACACTTTATGTCTGCCCGCATATGCATAATATTACGGGCATGTGTGAATGTCTCCTACTGGCACATAGCGGAAGCTATGAATCGCAACCATGAACGGCAGCTCTGGCCGATAAGCTGCCCCTCTGCTTCAAATTCCACGCCATCGTACCGAGATTAAACTCGCCTTTTGCCGCCCCATGCCTGCATGCGAAAAAAATAAACTAAAAAGTTATTCCGCCTGCAGCCGTGCCTGTCGTTTCGCCAGATTCCCTGCCTTGGTCTTGCGGGGCAAATCCTTCTTTATTTTCATGAACGGCGGCAGCTCCTTGCAGCCTGACTGAACAAAATCATGCTCCAGCGCTGTGCGGGCCTTTTCTATCGGCACTGCAAGTGCTGTAGTCAGTCCGGTGAAGATCAGATCGAACAGCCGGTGCAGCGGGATCTGATGCGTCTGGTGCGTAGTGGAATAGATCCAGTCGGAGAAAGTCAGGAAGCGTGCGAACGGGCTTTCACCCAGCAACAGTTCCAGCGCCTGCGGAAAACGCTGGGAGTTGCCGATCAGATCCCAGTAGCGGGCAAAGCGCGCCAACCTTTGCATGGTGGCAAAGTCGATGCGGTCGGTGGCGAGTATGGTGTAGGGAGGGTACGGAGTGTAGCGCATGGCGTACGCCTCGGTGTGGCGGATGATGGGCGTGCCGCGCAGGCGCTTGAGCACGCCGACCTGTATCTCCTGCTGCTTCGGCGCCACCAGGCGATCGAAGCCATGAGCGATGCTTGCCACATCCTCACCGGGCAGGCCGATGATGAGGTCGACGTGGACATGCGCATGGCTTTCCTGGCGCAGCCAGCGCAGGTTCTCTTCTGTTTTGGCCGCATCCTGTTTGCGCGAGATCAGCGCCTGCACTTCGGGGTTCAGGGTCTGGATGCCCACCTCGAATTGCAGCGAGCCGGCGGGGAATTTGACGATCAGCGCTTTCAGTTGTTCCGGCAGGTGGTCGGGGATGACTTCGAAGTGCACGAACAGTTTGTCGTCCAGGCGTTCGAGGAAAAATTCCAGAATGCGCACGCCGGTTTTGGTGTTGAGGTTGAAGGTGCGGTCGACAAATTTGAACTGGCGCGCGCCGCGCCGATAGAGCTTGTCCATCTCGTCGAGGATGCGGTCGAGATCGAAGGCCAGGGCCGTCTTGTCCAATGACGAGAGGCAGAATTCGCATTTGAACGGGCAGCCGCGCGAAGCTTCCACATACAGTGTGCGGTGTGCGATGTCGTGGTCCGAGTAAAGCGCGTAGGGAAGCTTGATCTCGGCCAGCTTGGGCTGGATGCCGGCAATGATCTTCTGCGCTTGCGGGCGCTGTTGCAGAAGTTCGCGGCACAGTTTGGCAAAACTGATGTCTCCCCAGCCGGTGATCACGTAATCGGCCAAACGCACGATCTCCTGCTCATCGCATTCGTAACTGACTTCAGGCCCGCCCAGCACCACGGTGATCTGCGGGGCGACGCATTTGAGCAAGGCGACCACGCGGGTGATCTCGGTCACGTTCCAGATGTATACGCCGAAACCGATGATGCGCGGCTTGGCCGCCAGCAGAGCCTCGACGATTTCCTCAGGCCGGTGCTGCAAGATGAACTCCATGATCTCGGTGTCTTGTTCCAGCTCGCCCATGTTGGCGGCGAGATAGCGCAAGCCCAGCGAGGCATGGAGGTAACGCGCGTTGAGGGTGGCGAGGACGATGGCGGACATGCGGGGGCAGGCGTATCGAAAGGGCCGACATGTTACGCCAGTTCCGGGCGCTTATAGAAAACCCAACTGGGGTGCGGGCAGTGCGATGATTCCGGTCACCGGCAGCAATGGCCGATTTACTGCCCACTGCAGAATCGGCTTTTTGTTGGTATGCCAGATTACTATCGGACGGCCGCCACGAAGCGCTTGTGCAGGTTCGGGTACATGGCTTCCATCCTCGCCTGCCCCTCGTTCATGCGCTTCTTCCACCCGGTGCCGCGCTCTATCGTTTCGCGCCACGCCTCCTGAATAGCTTTCTGGTCATTGTCCAGATAGAAAGAGATGATTGACGCGGCCTGCATCACGTCCTTGGCGGATTTTGGGTTGGCACTGCCGCGCTCCGCCGCCACGATCAGCTTGTGTACCGCGAATATCGCCGGATCAGGCACATTGATGGCCACCGCGCCGCTGCCGGTAGCGGATAGCACCGCCGAGCGCCCGACCCTGCCCAGCGACAGCTCCATGAACTTCAACGGCTGCATGGCGATGCCGATCTCCTTGATGAAGACCGGCTGAGTTGACAGCCCGGTGACGGTCGTCAGGAAATCGATCCGCTCTTCCTTCGTCTCTGGATTGACGTACGAACCGCCTTGGCCGCCGTTGAAAGCCGTCATCGGCACGAAGCCCATTTCCAGCGACTCGATGGCATCGACCAGGTTGATGTTGAGGGTAGACGGCAGCGCGATGGCGATGCTCTTGCCCGCATGCGCGAAATCCACATCCTGCGTGGAGGCACCATCCGCCCAGTCCACGCCCAGCAGGTTGCCGATCGCCACGAAGGCGTGGGTGCCGGCGAGCACACCGCCAGCAGCGAAAAATCCGTAATCGGCAAGGCGGCTGATGATCTTGAACTGCTTGGCTGGGGTCGTGGCGTAGCCAGCCTTGATCGCGGCTGCAATCGATTCCTTCAGGTGGGTGTCGTCGGTCTTCCTGTTATGGCTCTCGATCAGCTCGCGGACGCGCTCCGTCTCCGGCCCGACATAGACTTGCTTCAGCCTGTTGTCGATGTCGGTGAACTGGTAGTACCAGTAGTCCCGGCCCTTGATGGTCTTTTTCGCGAAGGAACCAGGGAGGGAATTGGCGCTGCGCATCGTCGCGTCGGCAAGCAACACGTCCATGAGTTCGGCAAAGGATGCACCGTCCTGTTGGCGAATCGGCTCGTATAGTTTTTTCATGTTTTCTAGTATAACCCAAGCACAATTAAACAAAATTATATTGTTTTATATAACGTTATTTTGTGCATATCTGACATTTTCTAGTATAACTTCCAGCTTGACCGGCCTGCAAACTCAGCACCACGCGCATCCCGACGCATCCCTGCTTCGTACACGAGGATGTTTGCGTGCGCCAAAAAAAACAAAACGCCACAGCAGTAATTGCTGTGGCGTTTTGTATTGCCGAAACCGAAAGCTTAAAGCGCTGTCTCGTTCGTCTCGCCGGTGCGGATGCGGATGACTTGTTCCACCGAGGTAATGAATATCTTGCCGTCGCCGATCTTGCCGGTGTTGGCGGCCTTGACGATGGCTTCCACGGCGGTGTCCAGCATGGCGGCGCTGATCACTACTTCCACTTTGATCTTGGGCAGGAAATCGACCACGTATTCGGCGCCGCGATACAGCTCGGTGTGGCCCTTCTGGCGACCGAAGCCTTTGACTTCGGTGACGGTGAGGCCGCTGACGCCGAGTTCGGAGAGGGCTTCGCGCACTTCGTCGAGTTTGAACGGTTTGATGATGGCTTCGATCTTTTTCATGACAGCTTCCCTTGACGTTATTTTTGGCAAGTATAGCCGAATGGGAATTCGGCGCACATGCCTTATCCCTTGCGTCCGGTGCATTCTCCTCCGCTGCATTCGCCGTACAGCGTCAGTGCGTGGTCGCTCAGAGTGAAGCCGAGCTTCTCGGCGATCTCGCGCTGCCTGTCTTCGATGACCTTGTCGTAGAACTCCTCGACCCGCCCGCAGCGGACGCAGACGATGTGGTCGTGATGCGGGCCGCGCTCCAGCTCGAACACGGTCTGCCCGCCCTCGAACTGGTGGCGCGTGATGAGCCCCGCCGCCTCGAACTGGGCGAGCGCGCGATAGACGGTGGCCAATCCGATCACTTCCCCGCCCGCGCTCAACTGGCGATAGATGGCTTCGGCGGTCATGTGCTTTTCCATGGATTTTTCCAGCAGGCTCAATATCTTGAGGCGCGGCGTGGTCACTTTCAGGCCGACGTTGCGCAGTTCTTCGCTTTCCATCCGTTTCACCTATTGGTCCGTTTCTACGGTTGCGACTTTAACAAAATTTCTTGCGCATGAGAATCATTATCATGTAGCATGAGAATCATTCTCACCTGCGAATCATTCTCATCGGCGCGCAAATGAGTCATGAATTTAATACATATCAATCACTTGAATAGGAGATAGTCATATGCAACGCCGCCCCAACCACATCCCGCTCACCGCCCTGACTCTGGCTTTGGCGGGCATCCTGAGCACTCCTGCCGGAGCTGAAACGAATACCGATGAGCGACTCAAGGCATTGGAGTTGCGCCTGAATACCCTGGAAAGCGAGAACCGCGCCCTGAAAGACCAAGTGAAGCAGACCGAACAGAAAGTCGAAGCCACCGGTTCGCAGATGGAAAGGATCGCCAACCAGGGCGGCTCGACCAATGCAGCCACATCGTTCGGCGGTTATGGCGAACTGCACCTGAACAAGCTGAAGAACCGCAAACCGGGCGGCAGCAACAAGGACGAACTGGACTTCCACCGCTTCGTGCTGTTCATGGGCCACCAGTTCGACGAACGGACGCGCTTCTTCTCCGAGCTGGAAGTGGAGCATGGTCTGGCCAAGGACACCGCCACCGGCAGCTCGGGCGTGGTCGCGGTGGAGCAGGCTTACCTCGACTTCAGTTTGAGCGATGCGATGTCGGTGAAGGCGGGCCTGATGGTCATGCCGGTCGGCATCATCAGCGAAACACATGAGCCGCCCACTTTCTACGGCGTGGAGCGCAACCCGGTGGAGACCAATATCATCCCCACCACTTGGCGCGAAGGCGGCGTTGCCGTCACAGCGCGGCTGGCAAATAACATCTCGGTGGACGGCATGATCAGCAGCGGACTGGCGACGACCGCGGCCAAGAACTACGCGGTGCGCGACGGCCGCCTGAACGGCGCCAGCGCCACCGCCAAAGACCCGGCCTACACCGCGCGCCTGAAATGGAGCGGTATCCCCGGCGTGGAACTGGCCGGCACTGCACAACGCCAGACCGACATCACCCAGAGTGCCGATGCCACGGCAGGCGCGGCAACGCTGTATGAAGCACATGCGGTGGTGAACAAGGGTGCGTTCGGTCTGCGGGCGCTGTATGCCGCGTGGAGCCTGGACGGCAGTGGCCCCAAGGCAGTCGGCGCCGACAGGCAGAACGGCTGGTATGTGGAACCTGCCTGGAAGCTCAGCGAGCAATGGGGCGTGTTCGCGCGCCGCAGCACTTGGGACAACCGGGCGGGCGATGCCGCGGACAGCCGCTACCGCCAGACCGACTTCGGGGTGAATTTCTGGCCACATCCCGATGTGGTGGTGAAGCTGGATCACCAGAACCAGCAATCGCCGAGCGGGCAGGACGAGTACGACGGATTGAACCTCGGCCTTGGCTACCAGTTCTGAACATAGCGATATGAATCTACTGCGCGACTGGAGAGCCGCGTTGCGCGGTGCTCGGAATCCTCATGTACTTTGTGTACATTCCGGTTCCTGCGCTCCGTGCGCCTTGCCCTCCAGTCGCTCGCTACGATTCCTGTCGCCATGTTTAACTGCTACCGCAAATGGCAGCTTTGGACCGGCGTCTGTGCAAACTGCGGTTCATTTCTTCCGGATTTGACATGATGCTATTCAGACATTTTTTATTGTTCCTTCTTTCGTTCTCAGCCCTGGCAGCCGATCAGGAAACCGAGATCGAGCGTTTCCTCGGCGAAACACTGGGCAAACCGCCGGCAGCGGAGATGCTGTGGATCGTCGGCGACCTGCAGCCTGCCGTGCGCGGCATCCTGGAGCACGACTACCCCGCCGCGCGCGTGCGTTACTGGCGCGGCGGCACGCGTACCGTGTGGGTGCTGGACGAAATCGGCAAGGAAATGCCGATCACCGTCGGCGTCGCGATGAACAACGGCGCGGTGGAGCGCGTGAAGGTGCTGGTCTATCGCGAGAGCCGCGGCTGGGAAGTGAAGAGCCCGGCGTTCACCGCACAGTTCTCCGGCGCGAAGCTGGCTGAAGGGCAGAAGCTGGATCGCTACATCGACGGCATCTCCGGCGCGACCCTGTCGGTGCGTGCGCTGAGCCGGCTGACCCGGCTCGCCTTGCTGTTCGACCGGCAAGTGAACAAAGGAGCCAAGCCATGAGCGCGTGGGGAATGCATCTCGGACCTTCGGCTCGCCGGCAGGTGCTGGCGGCCATGCGGACTGGTCATCCTGAGCGGCGTGCTGTGGATCGTCATCGGCTGGAATCTGGATGCCGATGACTACAGCGATCCGTTGCGCAGCTGGCGCCATCGTGTGCTGGTGCTGCACGGCGTGGCAGCTTATGTGCTGCTGTGGATAGTCGGCCGCCTGTATGCGCTGCACCAGCAAGGCAACTGGCGCGCGCAGCGCAATCGCGCGAGCGGGCTGGCGATGTCGGTGGCGTTGTTAGTGCTCGCTGGCAGCGGGCTGACGCTGTACTACCCGCCGCACGAAGACTGGCGCGATGCGTTCAGCATGCTGCATCAGGTATTGGGAGTTTCGCTGGCATTGCTGCTGCCGTTACATGTGTGGCTGGCGCGGAAAGAGCGGCGGAGGCGGAACAACCTCACGAGTAAGCACCGCTAATAAGCCCCTCGCCCGCAAGCGGGAGAGGGGTTGGGGTGAGGGATGGAGGTTGACACCAGTTTGGGAGATGCGCACCGCCCCTCATCCCCAGCCCTTCTCCCGCCTGCGGGAGAAGGGAGAGTCATTTACGCATTCTGAAAAAGCTGCCACCAGCGCCTGCGATTCTCGGGTGTGGGCGCATGGTTCTCGATGAGTAACGGCTGCGCGGTGCTGAGTATCCAGCGCGGCGGAGTGGCAGACTTGCTGCACGAGGAACCCAGCGAGTTCGGGTCGTAGACCTTGATCAGCGTGGGTTGCTCGATATGATCGGAATAGACGATGCCGCACAGGTGGTAGTCGTGGTCGTCCCGCAACAACTTGTCCAAAGCATCGATGCGGATCGCCAGTTCGTCGCCGCTCAGTGGCCTGTCCGGCAGAGTCTCGCCAATCTGGTAGAAGAACCACTGGCCGGTCTTGGCCCGCGCCCACAACGCATCCAGGTCCTTCCATTGCAGCATGCCGTAGAACTTTCCCTTCAGGCGCGCATGAAAATCTTCAGTTCTAGTTTGTTCCATATTCAAAATTCATCCTGGTAACGAACGGTAATCGGATAGCGCCAATCCTTGCCAAAACCGCGGTCGGTGATGCGCACGCCGACCGGCGCCTGACGGCGTTTGTATTCGTTGATGCGTATCAGTTTCACCACGCGCCGCACATCGTCCATGGCATACCCGAGCGCTACGATCTCGCCGATGTTCATGTTCCGCTCCACGTAGCAGGCCATGATGGCGTCCAGTACGTCGTAGGGCGGCAAGCTGTCCTGGTCGACCTGGCCGGGCTTCAGTTCGGCACTGGGCGGCCTGGTGATGATGCGTTCCGGAATGACATGCCCGAGCGTGTTGCGATATTTGGACAGTCGATACACCCAGGTCTTGCTCACGTCCTTGAGCACCGCGAAACCGCCCGCCATGTCGCCATATAGCGTGCAGTAGCCGACGGTCATCTCGGATTTGTTGCCGGTCGTCAGCACCAGCGAGCCGGTCTTGTTGGACAGCGCCATCAGCAAGGTGCCGCGGATGCGCGCCTGCAGGTTCTCTTCGGTGGTGTCGGCGGGCAATCCCTTGAACATCGGCGCCAAGCGTATCCTGCAGCGCGGTGAAGGTCGGCAGGATGTCCAGTTCTTCGTAGCGCACGCCGAGCAACTTCACCATCTCGCGCGAATCATCGATACTCATCTGCGCGGTGTAGGGCGATGGCATCATCACCGCGAGCACCTTGTCGGCACCCAAGGCATCCACCGCTATCGCCAGCGTCAGGGCGGAATCGATGCCGCCGGACAAACCCAGCAGCACACCGGGAAAATTGTTCTTCTGGATGTAGTCGCGCACGCCGAGACACAACGCGCCGTAGATGCTGGCCTCGTCATCCTTCACCACGTCCTCGCGCGTCCCGGCAATCAGTTTGCCGTCCTGCAAGTTCGATGAAACCCAGCACTTCCTCGAACGCCGGGAACTGGTGCGTCAACTCGCCTTGGTCGTCCATCGCGAAGGATGCTCCGTCGAACACCAGCTCATCCTGCCCGCCCACCAGATTGGCGTAAATCACCGCCATTCCGGTATCGCCGATGCGATCGCGTATGGTCTCGTAGCGCGTGACCTGCTTGTTGAAGTGATAGGGCGACGCATTCAACACCAGCAGCACTTGTGCGCCTGCATCCTTCGCGCGGATCGCTGCCGGCTCATGCCACACATCGGCGCAGATATTGATGCCGAACGTGATGCCCTCCATCTCGAGCAGACAAGCCTCGGTGCCATGCTCGAAATAACGCTCCTCGTCGAACACGCTGTGATTGGGCAGGGAATGCTTGTGATAGGTCGCGACGATCTTGCCGTCGCGCAACACCGAAGCCGCGTTATAGCGCCGCTTGCCGACTTCGTGCGGATGTCCGACGATCAGCGTGATGCCCTGCACCTGCAGCGCCAGATCGCGCAGCGCCGCATCGCAAGCGCGATAGAACCCTTCGCGCAGCAACAGGTCCTCCGGCGGATACCCGCACAGGCCGAGCTCCGGCGTGAGCAATAATGCGGCGCCCTGCTCCCTGGCGCGTCGCGCATAGTCGGCGATCTTCGCCGCATTACCCGCGAGGTCTCCGACGGTGGAATTGATTTGTGCGATTGCGATTTTCATTTGCTATTCGACTAAATGTTATCGTGAAATATATCCTGCATGCCAAGCCCATCCCGGCGCGATCAGCATCAGTTCTGCAAAAATGTTGGGCCATACCGGTTTGCTCTCGGCATTGGATCGACCAGCGACCGAGCGCGCCTTCCGGCAGATGCGGCAAGGCGGTCAGGGAGACACCAAACGGGATGTTGATGATGGCTGAAGATACCGCTGACGACCGCGGCAAGGATACCGCCGATAGCGCCAATCGCCAAGCCGATCGCCGCGAAGATGCCGGCGAACCTGGCGATATCGAATGCGGGCGGGGGCGGCACACGAGGCGCAGCCATATAACAGAAAAAGGCGGGATTCCCCGCCTTTTTCTGTCGCATCAAATGTGCGCGCTCACGGCACGAGCACCTTCTTTTCTTCCCGGATCACGGAGTTGATTTCCACGCGACGGTTCTTTGCGCGCCCCTCTGCGGTCTTGTTGTCGGCGATCGGATTGGCCGCCCCTTCACCCCTGGCGATGATGCGGTCGGCGGCTACGCCATGTTGGACCAGATATGCCTTCACTGCCTCTGCCCGTGCAGCGGAAAGCTTCAGGTTGCTCTCTGCATTGCCGAGATCGTCGGTATAGCCGGTGACCGTCAAATCGGCGTCTGGCCTGGCCGCCGCAAATTCCACGACCTTGTCCAACTGCTCTCCTGCCGATTCGCTCAACTTGGCCGAACCGCTGGCAAAGCTGGAGCCTTCGAGGGTAACGGGTTTATCCGAAAAGATGGTTTTGTATGCAGGTGTGGCGGGAGCCTTGCTGGCTGCTGCTCGTTCAGCGGCCGGGGTCACCGCGGCGGCTGGCGCTGCCCTTGCGGGCTCCGAGCCCAAATGGAAATTGAAACCGATGGCGATGTTGTTGTTCTTGCGGGTGATGCCGGCATCGTCCTTGCGGTCGGTCGCCCATTCGGCATTGACCGACCAACGACGGTTCAGGCTGTATTCCACCCCCAGCCCACCATGCGGGCGCGCACCGGGATTCGTACCCACCAGACCTAGCCTGGCATACGGCAACCACCGGTTCATCGGCAATCCGAGACGGGCATCCAGTCCGGCGTCCTGCCCGGTGTAGGAACCGGAATGGTTATCGGCGTATCCCTCGGCCCCCAGCAGGAGACTGTCCCAGTCCCAGTTATAACCGGCTTTCAGCCCGAGATAGCCATTGTTCTGATCTGGCAGCGACGTGGCGCTCGATCGGTTGTTGCCCAGATGCAGTCCCAAGTAAGCACCCTCGAATTCGTTCGCGTGAGCACCGGAGAGGTGCGCGCCCAGGAATAAAGCGGTAACCAAAGTGATCTTCTTCATCTCCAGACTCCCAGTAATTGAAACCAATGACTGAAATCCTTCCTTGAAGCAGGCTAACATCCGCCCAAATCGGTGCCTATAAGCAAAACACCCTAGTCAGCCTCTACCACGCCGATTGCAGCCGGGACGTGCTGATCCAGCTCTACTTGCTCGATACTGATGAAACGTTTCGATATCTTCTGGCTGGTGGTGCGCACGTCCTGCGCGTCCTCGTGCGCCTGGCGGATGTGGTCGGCCAGCTTCTTCATGCGCTCGTCGAAACGGCCGAACTCCTTGCCCAGCTTGCCCAGTTCATCCTTGATGATGTGCACCTGCTTGCGCGTCTCCACGTCCTTCATCACCGCGCGCGCCGTGTTCAGCACTGCCATCAAGGTGGTCGGCGACACGATCCACACGCGGCGCTGCATGGCGTAATCCACCACGTCGGAGTGATGCGCGTGGATCTCGGCGAACACCGCCTCGGCCGGGAATGAACATCACCGCGCCGTCGGAGGTGACATCGGGGATGATGTATTTGCTGCTGATGTCGTCCACATGTTTTTTGACGTCGGCCTTGAATTGTCTTTCCGCGACCAATTTTTCCGCCGGACTCGCCGCATCGAACATGCGGTGGTAGTTCTCCAGCGGGAACTTGGAATCCACCGCCACCATGCCGGTCGGCTCCGGCAGCTTCAGCACGCAGTCGGCGCGGCTGCCGTTGGGCAGGGTGTATTGCATCTCGTAGGCTTGCGGCGACAGGATGTTGCGCACCAGGCCTTCCAGTTGCACCTCGCCGAACGCCCCGCGCGAACGCTTGTCGCCCAGCAGTTCCTGCAGGCTCACGACGTTGGTGGTGAGGCCGTCGATCTTCTTCTGCGCCTCGTCGATGGTCGCCAGCCGCGCCATCACGCTGACGAAGGTCTCGTTGGTCTTCTTGAAGCCTTCGTCCAGCCGCTCGTTGACCTTGCCGCCGATCTGCTCCAGCCGGCCATCCACCGTCTTGCTCAGGGTCTCGATGCTGCTGGCGCAGGTGTTGCGAGGCGTTGTTGAACGATTCCTGGATCAGCTTCTGGTCGGCGCGCCCCTGCTCCGCCATCTTCTCCAGCATCTGGCCCAGCATCTCGGTGCGCAACGCGGCGATGGCATTGCGCGTGGCGCGCAGTTCTTCGCTCACGGCGGAACGCAGCCGCTCCGACTCCGCCGCCTGTGCCGCGATCAGCCGGTCGCCCTGCTTGTTCAGGCCGTCATGCAGATCGGTGAGCATGGCGCGGTGCTGCTGCTCCAGCACCTGCGCGGCGCGCGCGGGCTGCCTGAACTGCAACGCCAGCAACACGCCCAGCAGCACCAGCACGCCAACCATCAATAGAACTTCCAACGTCATATAGTCATTCCAGGATTATTTCGCTTTGAACGCATCGGCCAAAAACACCAGACCCTCGTCCCACGAAGCCTTGTCTGCCGCCGCGTTGTAGGCCAGCGGCCTGTTGAACTGCTTGCCGAGCTTGTCCGCATCCGGGTTGGTGAAAGCGTGTTTGGCGCCGGGGTAGGTCACGACCTTGTAGGTCACGCCCGCCTTGTCCATTTCCTGGCGGAAGGCGGCGACTTGCTCGGCCGGGATCGCCGGATCGTCCTCACCGGTAAAGGAGGCGATGCGCGCCTTGACCTTGCCCGCTTCGGCCGGGGATGTTGTTGAAAGTCCGCCGTGGTAACTCAATACCGCCTTGAGCGGCGCTCCCATGCGCGCCATGTTCAGCGCCACCG
The DNA here is from genome assembly GCA_963797045.1 of uncultured beta proteobacterium. Classification (GTDB taxonomy): domain Bacteria; phylum Pseudomonadota; class Gammaproteobacteria; order Burkholderiales; family Gallionellaceae; genus Sideroxyarcus. The sequence continues at coordinate 14,809 of CAWCNZ010000015.1, forward strand.
AGCCGCCGAAGCAATAGCCGACGGCGGCGATGTTGCCGCCGTCCACCGTTTTGTGTTTTTTGATCAGGTCGAGCGCGGCATCGAAGCGCGACTTGGCAAGCGCTGCATTCTTCGACACTTCGCCGGCGAACTTGCCGGCGTCGTCCGGATGGTGCGCCTGCTTGCCGTCGCCGTACATATCCACCGCCAGCGCGGTGTAGCCCTGCTGCGGCCAGCATGCGGGCGCGCATGCGCGCGTATTCGTTGTGCCCCCACCATTCGTGCATGACCAGGATGCCGGGGCGCTTGCCCTGCACGGCATCGTCATAGGCGATGTAACCCTTGAGCGTGGTGCCGTTGGCGCTGTAGCTGACTTCTTTCCCTTGCACTGCGGCCTGGGCCGCGGCTGCGACAAACATGAGTCCGATGAAATAGAGCGATCTTTTCATGGCAGCTACTCCCGTGGTGGTGAGTGGGCAGGCAGTATAAATCAAAGACGAAATGACAAGGGACGCCGCAGCGTCCCTTGTTTAACCGCAGGGCTTAGCAAGCCCCCAACCTTGTCTTACGAAGAAGACTTGACCGCGCGCTTGCGATCCATTTCTTTCAGGTAACGCTTGCGGATGCGGATGGACTTCGGTGTCAGCTCGACCAGTTCGTCGTCGTCGATGAATTCAACAGCCGATTCCAGTGTCATCTTTATCGCAGTAGTCAGACGCACCGCTTCATCCGTGCCGGAAGCGCGCACGTTGGTGAGCTTCTTACCCTTGATCGGATTGACGATCAGGTCATTGTCGCGGGAGTGGATACCGATGATCATGCCCTCATACAACTTGTCGCCGGGAACCACAAACATGCGACCGCGATCCTCCAAATTCCACAAGGCGTAGGCCACAGCCTCGCCGTCTTCCGCCGAAATCAGCACGCCGTTGTGACGACCCGGCAGGTCGGCCTTGACCGGACCGTAATCGTCGAACACGTGACCGATCAAACCGGTACCGCGCGTCATGGTCATGAAGTCGGACTGGAAACCAATCAGGCCGCGCGCCGGGATGTGGTACTCCAGGCGGGTACGGCCGTGGCCGTCGGATTCCATGTTGGTCAGTTCACCGCGACGGCGACCGATCTCTTCCATCACCGCACCCTGGTGTGCATCTTCCAGGTCGATGGAGAGGTTCTCATACGGCTCGCACTTCTCACCGTTGATCTCCTTGTACACCACGCGCGGCTTGCCCACTGCCATCTCGAAACCCTCGCGGCGCATGTTCTCCAGCAGGATGGTGAGGTGCAGCTCGCCGCGACCGGAAACGCGGAACACGTCGGCGTCCTGCGTGTCTTCCACCTTCAAAGCCACGTTGGTCAGCAGCTCCTTGGTCAGGCGGTCGCGGATCTGGCGGCTGGTGACGAACTTGCCTTCGGTACCTGCCAGAGGCGAGGTGTTCACCATGAAGTCCATGGTCAGCGTCGGCTCGTCGACCATCAGCATGGGCAGGCCGACCGGATTGTCCTTGTCGCAGATCGTGACGCCGATACCGATCTCTTCCAGACCGGAGATGATGATGATGTCGCCTGCTTCGGCGCTATCTACCGGCACGCGATCCAGCCCCTGGAAACCCAGCACCTGGTTGATGCGGCCGCGAACCGACCTGCTTCTCATGGTTCATCACCACCACTTGCTGGCCGGGCTTGATGCGGCCATTCAGCACGCGACCAACACCGAGGCGTCCGGTAAACGTGGAGTAATCCAGCGCAGCCAGCTGCAGCTGCAACGGCGCATCGGGACTGCCGGGAGGAGTCGGCACATGCTTCAATACGGTCTCGAACAGAGGCTTCATGTCGGAAGCCGATCCGCCGTTGGACGGCGCATCTTTCAGATCCAGACAGGCCCAGCCGTTCAGGCCGGATGCATAGATCACGGGGAAATCAAGCTGCTCGTCGGTGGCGCCCAGCTTGTCGAACAGGTCGAAGGTCTGGTTCAGCACCCAGTCCGGACGCGAGCCGGGACGGTCGACCTTGTTGATCACGACGATGGGCTTCAGGCCCAGCGCCAGCGCTTTCTTGGTCACGAAACGGGTCTGCGGCATCGGGCCTTCCACTGCGTCCACCAGCAGCAGCACACCGTTCACCATGCCCAGCACGCGCTCCACCTCGCCGCCGAAGTCGGCGTGTCCCGGTGTATCGACGATGTTGATGTGGGTGCCGTTGTATTCGATGGCGGTGTTCTTCGCCAGAATGGTAATGCCGCGCTCTTTTTCCAGATCGTTGCTGTCCATCACGCGTATATCCACCTTCTGGTGTGCAGCGAAGGTTCCAGACTGGCGCAGCAGTTGGTCGACGAGGGTGGTCTTGCCGTGGTCAACGTGGGCGATGATGGCGATGTTGCGGAGAGCGCGGGACATGGAGTACTACCTGTGCAGAATTCAAAGGGGGCGCATTCTAGCACAGAGCGGCAATCCGGGCAGGAAGATGAAAATGCTATGAATCAGCGAAATACACCCGGTTGCGCCCGGCGGACTTGGCCTGGTACATCGCAGCGTCGGCCAGCTTGATCAGGTCCTCCTGCGTGACGCCATGATCGTTGAACAGCACCACGCCGATGCTGGCCGTGCAGCGATGTTTGACGACGCGCGGCTCCAGATCGCCCTCCCGCATCACGCTCAGGCGATAAGGCTCGCCCAGAACCTGGCGTATCTTTTCGGCAACCACCCCGGTTTGCGTCACCGAAGTGGCCTTGTCCGCGTCCAGTTCGCTCAGCATCACCACGAACTCGTCGCCGCCGAAGCGCGCCACGGTATCGACCTCGCGCACGCAACTGGTGACGCGGCGCGCCACCTCCACCAGCAGGAGATCGCCCACATCGTGGCCGTGTTCGTCGTTGAGCGGCTTGAAATTGTCCAGGTCGATGAACATCAGTGCCGCATACGTGTTATTGCGCTTGCAGGCGGAAATGACCAGGTTGAAACGGTCCTGCAGCAGGCGCCGGTTGGGCAACTGCGTCAACGTATCGTAGAACGCCAGGTTGCGGATCTGCTCTTCGGCCTTCTTGCGTTCGCTGATGTCGCGCGTCACCCCCAACAGGATCAGGTCGCCATGCTCGTTCCTGGCGAAATGGGTCGTCACCTCGGTCCAGACGACCAATCCGTCGCGGCAGTTCTGCTCCACTATATCCGTATAGACATTGCCGTTATCCGCGCCGCTCAGGAACGATTTTTTGCGCTCGGCGATCCGCTCCTGCATGTCGGCATAGGACTCGGCCGTCAACGACTGCAGCACCGGCTTTTCCATCATCTCGTCGACGCTGTAACCGAGCATCTTCACGACCGAGGGGCTCATGTATTCCCAGCGGTTCGTTTCGAGATTCAATATCCAGATCACGTCGGAGATGTTGTCGGCGAGGAAGCGGTATCTGGCTTCGCTCTGGCTTATCAGCCTCTTCTGCTGCTCCATCGCATCCAGCATGTGATCCAGATGGCGCGCCAGCACGCCGATCTCGTCTGCCCGCCCGATATCGGCGCGGCGTTTCCCCCAGCCGCGCTCCACGGCGGAAGCGACCTGCATCAAATGATCCAGGCCGCGCGTCAAGCGTCGCGCCAACAACAGCGCGACCACCGACACCGTCAATGCCGCCAGCAGGAGAAAGCGGAGCCACACCCTGACGAGGGCAGCGAGGCTGTCGTTCACCGTCTCCCGCGACATTTCCACCCGTGCCCAGCCGAGTTGCCGCCCCTCGGCCATGACCGGATGCGCGATGACGATCAGGTTGTCTTGATCCAGCAGCACGACATGGTCCCTGACGTTAGAAGCCAGCATGTTGCGACTCAGTTCGTCCGTCACGAAGAACCCAACCTCGTCCGGATTGGTCGAGGCCAGCACCTCGCCGTATCTATCCAGGAAATAAGCACGCCGCAGGTCGGGCGTCCTGGCGACTGCCTGTGCCACCTCCTGCAAACCGACCAGATCGTTCGCCAATGCCCATGAAGTGCCGCTGATGGAAAGCGAGTGTGACAGCTCGGTTGCGCGCTCGATGGAGAACCGGTTCAGCGCAGCGCGTTGCTGTTCGAGCACCATATAGCCGAATCCCAGCATCAGGCCGAGCGAGGAGAGCGCGAAGCCCAGCATCAGCTGCCTTCTTATCGAACCGCGCCAGAGCGCGCTGATGGATGTGACGGGCTTCATCGCAGTCAATAGTCGATATGCCGCACAGTGGCAGAAAATTCCTTCAGGTATTGCCGGACGGGTTCGAAGATGTCCGCAGAAGCATGGTCGAAGCGGGTAATCCCCAGTCTTTTCAGCATGACCCGTCCCTGGGGCGTCCCCTTCAAGCCGACCAGTACCTTGCTGACCTTTTCCGCCAGGGTGGGCGGAACATCGTCCCGCACCACCCAGGCGTTGCTCGGCAACGATCCGGTCTGCCATTTCACTTGCAGTTGCGCAGCCAGCTTCGGATTCTCCCGCCGGAAGGACTTCCACGCCCCGCCCCAGCTCGCGCCAGCCGAAACATGGCCGCGCAGCACGTTCAGGATGGAAGACTCCTGCGAACCGACATACAGGCTCTCGATGTCGCGGTTCACATCGATGCCGTGCGTGTGCAGATAGTATTGCGGCATCATGGCCCCCGCCAGATCGGTGGGCGCGGAAAAGGAAACCTTTTTGCCCTTGAGGTCGCTCACTTTGCCGATGCCGCTGTCCTTGCGCACCAGGATGATGCCGCGAAACAGTTCGTCGTCGCCAACCTTGCCGAACACGTAGTAACCGTGCTTGAGCGAACGCATGGCTTCATAGGGATTGGGCATGGCGAAATCGAAGTGCCTGCTGTAGAGCTTCTTTTCGAACTCTTCATGGTTGCGCGATGCTTCCAGGCGGAACAGTGCGTGCGGAATGCTGGCATTGAGTTGATCGACGATGGGGCCGTACACCTCGCCCATGCGTTTTGGATTGTGCAGAGGATGGATGCCCACGATATATTCCTTGGGCATATCCACGCCGCGCGTGGAGAACGTGGGCTGATAGGTCTCTGTTTGCTGTTCGCCGCAGCCGACAGTCAGCAACGCGGCCAGCGCCATCACAAACAATTTCATGTTTCCCCCCGATTACGAAATCAGTTGCCGGGAACCATTCCTGCTCAGTGAGGAATATACCCCCAAACCGGATGGTGGCATACCGCCCGGCGCCGGCAACATATCGCTGGCTTTTATTCCGTCGCTGCGTATAATGCGCGCCTTGCTGCCCATTGGGCGGCATTGAGTCCATCGTTTTCTGACCCCCTGCATCTGTATTCAAGATGCGCCAAGCCTCACCGGTTAGCGACGATGTTTGTTTGCGCCGGTAGCGGTTTCCCCCTACTGAATTCCATTGTGCGGCCTCTGGCCGTGCATGCGCTGTATCTTAAAAATCTTAAGGAACAACCGTGTCTGAAAAAACCATTACTACTGCTGCACCCGCGGCCACCGAAGCCGTAGCCACCTTCGCCACACTGGGTCTGGCCCCGGCCATCCTGAAAGCCGTGGAAGATGCCGGCTACACCGTGCCCTCGCCGATCCAGGCGCAAGCCATCCCCGAAGCACTGGCCGGCCACGACCTGATGGCCTCCGCCCAGACCGGCACCGGCAAGACCGCCGCATTCATCCTGCCTGCTCTGCAAAAGCTCTCGGTCGAATCGACCGTGCGCAGCAAAGGCCCGCGCGTGCTGGTGCTGACCCCGACACGCGAACTGGCGCAGCAGGTGTCCGACGCCGCCAACAAGTACGGCAAGAACATGCGCGTCAAGGTGGTGAGCATCCTGGGCGGCATGCCCTACCCGCTGCAGAACAAACTGCTGTCCGGCTTCGTCGACATCCTGGTCGCGACACCGGGCCGTCTGATCGACCACATCGAGCGCGGCCGCATCGACTTCTCGCGTCTGGAGATGCTGGTGCTGGACGAAGCCGACCGCATGCTGGACATGGGTTTCATCGACGATGTGGAGCGCATCGCCGCCGCCACCCCCGCCACCCGCCAGACCCTGCTGTTCTCCGCCACGCTGGACGGCGCGATCGGCAACCTGGCACAGCGCCTGCTGAAATCGCCGAAACGCATCAGCGTCGCCGCCACCAAGGCGCGCCACGAGAACATCGAACAGAAGCTGATGTATGCCGACGACATGGCGCACAAGAACCGCCTGCTCGACCACATCCTGCGCGATGTCGACCTGAACCAGGCCGTGGTGTTCACCGCCACCAAGCGCGATGCCGACACCCTGGCCGACAGCTTGTCCGCACAAGGCCATGCCGCCGCCGCTTTGCACGGCGACATGAACCAGCGCGAACGTAACCGCACCCTGGTCAACCTGCGTCGCGGCAACGTGCGCGTATTGGTCGCCACCGACGTTGCCGCGCGCGGCATCGACGTTCCCGGCATCACCCATGTGATCAACTTCGACTTGCCCAAGTTCGCCGAGGACTACGTGCACCGTATTGGCCGTACCGGCCGTGCAGGCGCCAACGGTATCGCCGTGTCTTTCGCCTCCAACCGCGACTCCGGCACATTGCGCAACATCGAACGCTTCACCGGACAGACCATCCAGACTCATACCATCGAAGGTCTGGAGCCGAAGTTCAAGCCGCGTCCCGCCGCCCCCGGCGGTCGAGGCAACGGCGGCCCGCGCGGTGCCAATGGTCCTCGCGGCAACGGCGGTCCCCGTGGCGCGGGCGGTCCTCGCGGCGCAGCAGGCGCGCCCCGTCATCACGCCCCCGACAGCCGTCACGGCTTCGCGCACGACGAGCGCAACGGCGGACAGCGCCGCGAAGGTCATTCGCACAGCCGCTTCACCAACGACGCCCAGCCGCGCAGCAACGCGAATGGCAACGTGAACGGCAACCGCGCTCCGGCCCCGTTCAGCGGCGCGCGCCGCCCGCAAGGCACCAGCTTCTCGCTGGGACGCGGCCATAACAGCGGCAACGGCAACAAGCGCTAAGCCTCACAGCCACGCGCAATGAAAAAGGCACGCCTCGAGCGTGCCTTTTCTTTGGGTTTTCCGGGTTGTGCTGGCGCACTCTATCCTCTATCCTCGCACCCGTTCGTCATATCAACATACATCATGTCCATCAGTATCAAGACCCCGCAGGAAATCGAAAAGATGCGCATCGCCGGACGTTTGGCCGGCGAGGTGCTGGATTACATCGCACCGTTCGTGAAAGTCGGCGTGACCACCGACGAGCTCGACAAGTTGTGCCACGATTACATGGTCAACGTGCAGGGCTGCATCCCCGCCCCGCTCAATTACGCGCCGCACGGACACACGCCCTACCCGAAGTCCATCTGCACCTCGATCAACCACCAGGTGTGCCACGGCGTGCCCAGCGACAAGAAGCTGAAGAACGGCGACATCGTCAACCTCGACATCACGACGATCAAGGACGGCTATCACGGCGACACCAGCCGCATGTACTACGTCGGCGAACCGTCCATCCAGGCGAAGCGCCTGTGCGAGACGACCTATCAGGCGATGTGGCGCGGCATCCGCATGGTCAAGGCGGGCGCGCATCTGGGCGACATCGGTCACGCCATCCAGACCTTCGTCGAAGGCATGGGCTACAGCGTGGTGCGCGAATTCTGCGGCCACGGCATCGGCAGCCAACTTCCACGAAGAGCCGCAGGTGCTGCATTACGGCAAGGCCGGCACAGGCCCCAAACTCGAAGCCGGCATGATCTTCACCATCGAGCCCATGGTCAACGCGGGCAAGGCCGGCATCAAGCAACTGGGCGACGGCTGGACCGTGGTGACCAAGGACCACAGCCTGTCGGCGCAATACGAGCACACCGTGCTGGTCACGGAAACCGGCTTCGAAGTGTTGACACTCTCCGCCGGGGCTCCACCCATCCCTGCCTGACACTCGATCCCCGGCGATGTCCATAGCAGAGATACGCGACAGTCTGCGCCATGCGCGCCGTGCGCTGCAGGAAGAGTACTTCGCGCATCCCCGCCCCGCGCACTATCTGCGCGCCCACGCCAGACTGCTCGACGACCATCTGCGCCAGGTCTGGCGGCTGCTCGGCCTCCCCGCCGATCTGGCGCTGGTCGCAGTGGGCGGCTACGGCCGCGCCGAGCTCTACCCGAAGTCCGACATCGACCTGCTCATCCTGCTGCCGCAACAGCCGGACGAACCGTTGCAGCAACAGTTGCAGCAACTGGTCGGGAAACTGTGGGACATCGGGCTGGAAGTCGGCCACAGCGTGCGCACCGTTGCCGATTGCCTCACCGAATCTTCGGACGTGACCGTGCAGACCAACCTGCTGGAAGCGCGCCATATCGCCGGCAACCGCGGGCTGTTCCGGGAGATGCACGAGACGCTCTCCGCGCATCTTGACCACCGCGCCTTCTACCTCGCCAAGACGCAGGAACAGGAGCAGCGCCATACCCGCTTCATCGATACCGACCACAACCTGGAACCGAACCTGAAGGAAAGCCCGGGGGGCCTGCGCGACCTGCAAACCGTGCTGTGGATCTCGCGCGCCTGCGGCTTCGGCCATACCTGGCAAGCGCTGGCGCAAGCCGGCCTCATCACCCCGGCCGAGGCGCGCCAGATCGCGCGCCACGAACGCCTGCTGCAGGACCTGCGCATCCGCCTGCATTATCTTTCCGGCCGGCACGATGACCGTCTGGTGTTCGAATACCAGACCGCACTCGCCGAACAACTCGGCATCGCGGCCAGCGCACAACGCCGCGCCAGCGAACACCTGATGCAGCGCTACTACCGCACCAAGAAGGAAATATTGCAGCTCAATGCCGTGCTGCTGCAGACCATGCGTGCGCGCATCTTCCCGGTTGCCGGGACTGACGCCATCAACGAGCGCTTCGTCGCCCGCGACGACAGGCTGGAAGCGCGCGACGAGGCGCTGTTCGAACATGAACCTTCCGCCATTCTGGAAAGTTTTCTGCTGCTGGAGCAGCATCCGCGCCTGACCGGATTCTCGGCGCCGACCTTGCGCGCGTTATGGCGTGCGCGCAGGTCCATCGGCGCCGCTTTCCGCAACGACCCGCGCAACCGCGAACTGTTCATGGACATCCTGCGTCAGCCGCAGGGACTCACCCATGTGCTGCGGCGCATGAACCAGCAGGACATCCTGGGGCGCTACCTGCCCGCCTTCGGACGCATCGTCGGCCAGATGCAGCACGACCTGTTCCACGTCTACACCGTGGACGAACATATCCTGATGGTGGTGCGCAACCTGCGCCGCTTCACCCTGCCGCAATACGCGCACGAATATCCGCTGTGCAGCAGGCTGATCCGCGATTTCGCCCGTCCCGAAGTGCTGTATATCGCCGCGCTGTTCCACGACATCGCCAAGGGACGCGGCGGCGACCATTCAAAACTGGGGCGCGCGGACGCGGCACGTTTCTGCAAGCAGCACGGACTGATGCGCGAGGACGCCGAGCTCGTCGTATGGCTGGTGGAAAATCACCTCACCATGTCGGCCACAGCGCAGAAACAGGATCTTTCCGACCAGGACGTGATCGCCGCTTTCGTCGCCAGGATCAGGAACGAGCGCTATCTCGCCGCGCTCTATCTGCTCACCGTGGCCGACATACGCGGCACCAGCGCCAAGGTATGGAACGCGTGGAAAGCCAAGTTGCTGGAAGACCTTTACCATGCTGCGCGCGCGCTTCATGAGCAGCGGCAAGATCGCCGACCAGATCGGCGAAGTGCGCCGCCGCGCCGCCGAAACGCTCAGCCTGTATGCCATCCATCCCGAGGTGTACGAACTGCTGTGGGCGCAATTCGACGACGACTATTTCCTGCGCCACGAGCCGCACGAGATCGCGTGGCACACGCGCCTGCTGGCGCACCGCGTGAACAGCGACGCACCCATCGTCAAAGCGCGCCTGAGCCGCAGCGGCGAAGGCTTGCAGGTGCTGGTCTATGCGCAGGACAAACCCTACCTGTTCGCCCGCATCTGCAACTTCTTCGCGCGCATGAGCTACAACATCATGGAAGCCAAGGTGCATACCACCCAGCACGGCTACGCGCTGGACAGCTTTCAGGTGATGGATGTGAACAACAGCAAGACCGTCTATCGCGACGTGATGAACTACATCGAATACGAACTGGCGCAGCAACTCGCCAGCGAAGCGCCTCCCGCCGCACCGCATACCGGCCGCGTCAGCCGGCAACTCAAACATTTCCCCATCGAGCCGCAGGTCAGCATCGCGCAGGACGAGAAAGGCCGTCACATCCTGTCCGTGGTGGCCGGCGACCGCCCCGGCCTGCTGGCGCGCATCGCGCACCTGCTGGCGCAGCATCACATCGAACTGCGCAGCGCCAGGATCAACACGCTGGGCGCACGCGCCGAGGACACCTTCTGGATCAGCGGTGCGGCATTGGATAAACCGCAGGAAGTCGACGAACTGTGTGAGACGCTGCGGCAGCAACTCGCCTAATAGATAAGGCCGGGGAATACCCGGCCTTATCTCGCATCATGTGAGTCTCCCGGCAAAGCCGGGGTTCCTCGCTAAATCAGAACTTGTAACGCAAGGAAATTTCGTAGGCGCGCTGAGAGTGTGTTGTGGTGTTTGTTGTCGCAGCGGGAAGACCCGCGGCGCTAAACGAGCCCATTCCAACCGTTTTCTTGACTTCCGGGGTAATCACAACCGCACCTTCGATAGCCAGCGCGGTGGAGATATCGTAGCCGCCGCCAAAGGTATAGGAGTCTTTCACGATGGCCGGAAAGAACATGTTGTTGAACATGTTGATGGCCGCGTTGCGATACTCAGCCCCAGTCGAAGCCGAGAGTTCCCCAATCGGATCATTGGCATGGTTGTAACCCAGACCGAGCCAGTAGCCACTCGCCGCATACTTCGCACCGATGGCAACGATGTTCTGGTTCTTCCAGTTGAAATCCTTGTAGCCTGCCGCGCTGCCCCACTCGATCACCTTATAGTCAGCGGTCAACGTGACGCTGGCCATGGTGTAAGCCACGCCCACTTTCATTTGGGCCGGCTGATCCAGGTCATCGCCGAAAGGAGCGCCAGCACAACCGCCGGCAGAGCACAGGCCGAAACCAGCGCCTGCACCGGAAATTTGCGTACCGTACTTCGCCGCGATCTTGGACTGGTATGCCGCTGCCACGGTCACTTCAGGTGTGGCATTGTAATAGCCGCCCAGAGCAAAGCCAAAGCCCGTACTGGAATCTTTGTTCTGTGCTGCATTGTATGGTCCTCCGCCAGGCAAGCCGGTAGAGTCATAACTAAGCATCAGAGAACCGGACTGGAATATCGGGGCGAAGCCGACGCCGTAACTGTCCGTGTTATAGGCGATGTCTGCAACGACTCGCAGAATGCTGAGTTCCGACTTCGCTTTAATCAAGAATGAAGATGCAGCGGCGCCGGTATAGTCAACGCCCATACCGGCAATACCGGCCAACGCAACGCCATAGGTCAGGTTGCCGTCGATTCTGTTTGAGTAGGACAAATCAGGGATGTAGCTTGTGTCCGCGGTGCTGTCTCCAGCCGCACCGCCGGCCATGCCGGTATTGGTTACCTTCGGCTTGAACAGGTTGACACCACCCGTTACTTCTGCGCCCTTGGACTTGCCCAGCATCGCCGGGTTTGCCCACAGGCTCTCGGCACCCATGAAATTGGCTACCCCGGTACCGCCCAGCGCAGTGCTTTGGGAACCCACCGCCATCATTTCATCGCCATTCGTGGCGTACGCCATGGGTGACAGCAAACTACCTGCAATTAACGTCGACAAAGCTATTCTAGTATTTCTCATGTCTTCTCCCTGATTGATGATGTATTTCAGCCTGCTATACGTACTTCTCCTCTGTGCAACGGTGCTGCTACTTCTATTAAACGAACAAACAGATGTCGGTGTCTCCGGCGAAGCTCATGAAGGTCGCTGCGCCGCCGTATTCGACGTTGTCGATGAATTCGCTCTTGTCGAATTCGAACAGGTCGACGGTCATCTGGCAGGCGATGAATTTCACGTCCGCTTCCAGGCACAGGTCGCGCAGTTCTTCCAGCGAGGCGACGCCATGCTTCTTGAGTTTCTGTTTCATCATCATGGTGGCCATGGATTCCATGCCGGGCAGCATCTGCACCATCACCGGCATCGGGATGGGCATCGGCATCGCCGGGTTGGCCAGCGGGCTGATCATGACGTCGGACAGGTCCTTGCGCAGCAGTTGCAGGCCGTAGAAGGTGAAGAACACCTGCACGTCATAGCCCAGTGCTGCGGCGGTCGAAGCCAGAATGAACGGGGGATACGCCATGTCCAGCGTTCCCTTGGTGGCGATGATCGCCATTTTCTTGTTTGCCATGATTTCCCCTTTGGATATTTGGTTACGCGATTATTTCTTCTGCATGTAGAAGACGAATTCGCCGTTCTCTTCGACGGTGGACAGCAGTGCGTTGCCGGTCTGTTCGGCGAAGGCGGCCATGTCTTTCACGGAGCCGGTGTCGGTGGAGATCACCTTGAGCACTTGACCGGTGGTCATGTCGGCCAGCGATTTCTTGGTCTTCACGATGGGCAGGGGGCAGGACAGGCCGCGTGCGTTCAGTTCTTTGTCGAAATTCATGTTTCTCTCTCCTCATTAAATACTGATTAAAAAAAGTGCGGCTCAGTGCTATAACCGAGCGGCATTATAAGAATATACTTGGTTCGCGCGTCCATAACCAATAAGTGGGCACTGAATACCCCATAGGTGTTATCTGTATTCCGGCCCGGCGAAACCTTCACGCTCCCATCACATTCGCCGGCGTGCCAAACGGCTTCACATACTGAGTCAGTGACTTGTTTTCGTTAACTTTTACACAAAAACATCACCCATGAATAGACTGCTCATCCTGCTCGCGCTTTTTCCCGCCGTCGCCCTGTCCGATCCGCTGAAATTTGAGCAAATTGCAACAGGCGTCTACGTACACCACGGCGAACATAAAGACCTCAACGCCGGTTACGGCGGCGACATCTGCAACATCGGCTTCGTGATCGGCAAAAAAGGGATCGCCGTGATCGACACCGGCGGCTCGCCCAAGGTCGGCTCCCGATTGCGCGAGGCGATACGCGAAGTCTCCAGGCTGCCCATCCTCTACGTCATCAACACGCACGTCCACCCCGATCATTCCCTGGGCAACGCCGCCTTCAAACAGGACAAGCCGGTCTTCGTCGGGCACGGCAAACTGGCCGAAGCCATGGCGCTGCGCAGGGAAGCCTATCTGCGCAACCAGGTCGAGTGGGTCGGCGCGGACGCGGCCGGAACCGAACTGATACCGCCCACGCTGGCGGTCGCAGCCACGCACGACCTCGATCTGGGCGGTCGCACCCTGCGCCTGACGGCGCACCCGGTGGCGCACAGCCCGGCCGACCTGAGCGTGTTCGATACGGCGAGCAACACGCTGTGGACCGGCGATCTGCTCTTCATCGAACGTACGCCTTCCATCGATGGCAACATCCCGGGCTGGCTGGAAGTGATCGAACAATTGCGCGGCACGCCCGCGCAGCATTTCGTCGCGGGACACGGCTCCACCACCAAGGCGCTGGGCGCCGCGCTCGACGACGAAAAGCGCTACCTCGAAACCCTGCTGGCCGATGTGCGCAACGCCATCAAACAGGGCCAGAGCATGGAGCAGACCATCCCGACCGCCGCCAGCTCGGAACGAGGCAAATGGTTGCTGTTCGACGCGGTCAACCGCCGCAACGTCGCGCTGCTGTATCCGCAACTGGAATGGGAGTGATTCAGCACGACGAGGTAACCCGACCAGACCTTACAGGCACCTGACTTATTGCACCCGCGCGCCGCCGCCCCTAGGCCACAGACGCCTCTTTGCCTGCCAGTTTCTCGGCTTCGCGCTGCGACAGCGCGCAGCGGTTTCGCCCGAGTTCCAGTTCGCTGGCCTTTGCCTCGTCCACCTGGAGCAACCCCGTGTTGACCCGCCGGATATCGTCGTAGGACTGCGGATGTTCCGGCAGGCTGGCCTCGATATAGGCGCTGAACGCAGCCAGTCCCTGGCTTAACATGCGCAAACCTTCGTTGCGGCTGCGTAGCGCGCTGATAGGCGCACGGTAACAGCCTTGCTCGTCTGCCTCGTGCATGTGGCTGAAGTGGGCTGGAAGCACGATGGTACGGTCCGGCAATTCCAGCACTTGTTTCAGCGAATTGAAGAGGAGAGGAATCCAGGCCTTTGCCTTCCCGCCCAGATCGGGTCGCCCTATCGAATCGATGAACAACGTATCGCCGCTCAGCAAAAAGCGATCATCCACCAGCGGATTGATCATGCCGAGGGTGTGGCCGGGGAGATGGAGCGCGCGGACGCTCACTTTGCCCAGTTTGAAAGTCGTTCCGTCCTCCAGATAGCGGAAGGAGAACGTCGCCGGAAGCAGGTCGTCGGGATAGATGCTGTCATAAGGATGCAGCCAGTAATCGGCCCCGACCGCCTTCGCTAACGCCACACCGCCGCTGAGATGGTCGGCCTGCAGGTGGGTGTCGAGCACAGCCGTGATGCGCAACTCCCGCTCGGCGGCGATGCGGGTATAGATCTCGATGTGGCGCGCGGGATCAACCACCATGGCCTCACCGCCGCTGGCCAGCAGGTAGCTGAGGCAACCCCGTGCCGGGCGGCTGATCTGGACGACAGTGAGCCGCCGGCTTTCCTCAACGACCCGCACTTCGTAGTGGTCGCCCCAGGCTGCCATTCCGCCCGCCAGGTTGAATGCCTCGTAGCCGAGCCGCCGCAGTCCCTCGGCAACGTGGGGCGACGTCTCGCCCTTCGCGCATACCGCCAGGATAGGCCCGCGCTGAGGCAGCCCATCCTTCAGTCGTTTCGGAATCGCCCGGGCAAATGCTGCAGCAAGTTCTTCGCCCTCATCCTCCAGGTCAAGCAGGTCGAAATAAGACAAGTTGATAGTATGGATTGGAACTTTGCCCTCAATTTTCCAGGCATTGAATTCACTCTGATTGCGCACATCCAAAATGGCGAATTGACTGCTCTCGCTCAGGTGACGGTGCAGCTCCGCGGGACTCCAAACAGGTATTTTTTGCTCGGTCATATCATCCTCCTGTTCTGTAAGCCAATCGGGCGATTGGTTTTGGAGTGCTGCCACTACAGCTGATGATCTCGTGTGTATTGAGGGCTTCATTTACGACTACATCGATGCCATGAAGTTCTAACAATTCGTTCGAGAGGGAAATGTCGGGCCTCACCTGCCATCGCGCTTTCAAAACGCTGGCTGGCAAGAACGCTTTTGGAGGGGAAACGGCACTGCAAATCCACAAGGCTGCAACTCGGCCAAAGCGGAAGTTTATGAATTGGTCACTAACGTCCGCAACAGTGGGTTAGCAGACTGAAATACCCGCTGAATGAGGTGTCATTCAGTCATCCCCAAAACATTTCTTTGGCAGCCACTATAGGGTATTTCTTCAGGGTGAAGGATGGGCTATAGGTTAACTCCAGAACACTCTGATAAAGAGCGTCGAAATTATTTAGGGGGCCCATCTCACCAACCGCGCATCTACCTCATCTTTTGGCAGCCGACACCTTTGATGCGCCGAGATCCTGCTAAGCCCCTCATGGAGCAGGTTGAAACTAAATTTTCCACTTAACTCCATTTGATCCAATATCCACAGCATTCCGCAGACTTTGGCGTTTCGGGCTCTTGCTTCATTCTTCAGCTTCTGGTCGCCCGTTACCAACACATGATCCTGTCGCAGGGCGCAACTTAATGCGAAGCAATCTGGCAATGACAATGCGGGGCGCTGTTCTCTGATCGTTTGAGCCAGTGCAACCTCATCGGGAGTGAGTGAGACCACGCCTAAACCTAGCGTGCGCAAATATGGGCCGTTCTCCTCTTCAATTTCATTCTGATAAAGCAAGTCCGGCACAACCATTATCAGACCGAATGAAAAAGCAGGCTCAAGAAGCCCGCCTCGCTCAAGTTCGATCAAAACAGAAGTGTCGGAAACCAGAATGGCCAAACGTCATACTCCCTGAGCCATCAATAAGTGATCAAGCCTCCGAACACTGATCTGAAGTAATTCAGCAGCCTTAGACTCAGAAATCACACCTTCGGCAACCGCCCTCAAACATAGTCTTTCCATTCGTTGTGGCACTTCAGGTGGGAACTTGTTTGGTTCACTCGTCGAAGAAGTATTCCACCCCATGGCTTTTATCTGCTCAAATAGTCGGCGATATGCTGCATTCGTTAAAACTCCTAGTTGTCCGCAACGGACGACCAAGGCTGCGATGCTGACCTTGAAAATCTTCTTTAACTCGGCCAACTCACCAAGGGAAATTGACGTACGGTTTGTTCCAAGCAAACGAAACATCATTTCTTTAGCCATTAAGAATGCGCCCGCAAAACGATTTGCAGCTTTCTCTTCATCCAAGCCACTCATTTCCGAAAATCGCAAAACCAAATGCGCCAATTCATGCGCAAGCGTAAATCTCTGCCGCTCTCCATTATGTTTTTGATTAACGACTACAACTGGAACATTGTCTTGTCGCTTTATCTTTACAAAGGCTTTTGAACCGGAGACCTCTTCAGGTAAGTCCAGCGCTATTACTTTTATCCCCTTTTCTTCTAGTAGCTCTGCCATGAGCGGAATTGGGTCAGTTCCAAGATTCCAGATATCACGAAGTGCCTCTGCGGCCTTTTCGACATCCTCAAGGCAATGAATAGTGAACTCATCTCTTAAAGGTGAGCTCCATTTCTTGTCCGCACATGGGAATAAATCTTCTAATTCGAGATAGCGTTCGACTTTATCCAATACAACTGCCTGGACGGCTCGCTCTTCTTTAGCGCCGGCATGTGGTTCCTTTCTGAAGTCGACACCCTCGAGCTCTATTTCACGAGTACTAAGAAGATACTCTGGGGTTACATTTAATGCCTTGGCCAAGGCGAGCAGTATCGTTGAGCTTGGCATCATCTCGTCACGCTCGTATTTTCCAATGGCTTGCGCTGAGACTTGGTTTTGAATAGCCGCTTCCAAGCCTCTTAAGGAAAGTCCCAAAGCATCTCTTGCCTGCTTTAGTCTTTTACCAATCATCGCGCCCTCCTCACTTGTTGGTTTACTGAATGGTTTACATATTGACACGCTATGCTATATTTTGTAAACTGATATTTGTCAATAATGAATAGGTTTGTAGCTTTAATAAGACACTGCTTTGAAGTGAAATATCCAGAAAACAACGAAGGGTTAAGGAAAGGAGAAGAAAATGAAATACAAATAAAAACAGCCGAATACATAAATGCACTCGGCTGCGGGTGATCGAAGTTACTGCCAATCGATCGGTGTGGAAGCCACATTGTCCGTAACTCATACCCCGCTGTCAAGGTGCCTTCACGCGCTGGCAAATGCCGACGCTGTACATCTATTTGATATTGAAAGGTATGTATGAATACGGAAACTAAAGAAGGCCATCAGGCCGATCACAACACTGTCGCGGTTCGTGTTCGTTACTGGCGTACACAAGCCCTTTGTCGATTCCCATGCAAAACTTGATGAAACCTTGGCCGCGTTAAAGCATCGTGTGCTGGAATTTTTCGGCTTGGTTGAGGGATCAGTCGAAAACGGCACCAAAGTGTATGTCTTTACACACGATAGTGTTGAACTGACGAACCTGTCACAAACGCTCGGGCAGTTAGCAACTGAAGGCCACGAAATTAAGCTCGACTTGTTAGAGCAGTTTGAACAGGGGTGAAACATGGCTACTGACTTCGAACTTGCCCTCTTCGACGAGGAATTGCTTGGAGTTCGTAGCTTGCCTGAGGCTAGCCGCTGGGAGCTCGAGCGGGACGTAAATGTCCCACTCGGGCTTTTTGCGGTGATGCATCCCAAAAAGCAATCCTGCCGAACTATACAAAGCTCATTTGCGTCTGGGCAATATATTTGCCCCTCCTTCACTTAAGTTTGCCGACCTGAGCAGCGGTGCCGAGAACGTCGCTTCGGCATGGCCGCAGTGCTTTGGCTTTCGACCTGGCAGTTTTGATGCATGTCTGCCATGGACTGCTGAAGGGCATGCCCTTCATCCAGAATGGGCGAATTCATCCAGGAATTCATTCCCGAAAGTTGATGCGCCCCTGCAATTTGCGTTACTCAATCTGCAAAACTCACTTGATAAAACTTATTCTGGAAGGGGGCGGTAATGAGCGAATGCTACTGGCTATTACCTGAAGATCTGTTGCAGCAATCGATCAACGTCATGCGCCCGCACGGTGCGAGAGGTAATGAAGGACTTGCACTTTGGCTAGGCAAGGCAAACGGCGCTGAGATTCAAGTCACCCACATTGTCGAAGTCACGGGCCCTGGTTTCAATACTTCACCACTACATATGAAGCTGTCGATGCGCGCCATGTCCAAATTGACTGATTTATCTGAACAGCTTGATCGCTATCTCGTCGGGCAAATTCATTCTCACCCAAGGACTTTTACGGACTTATCTGAGCTCGATAAGAACCAAGGAATTCGAGTTCCTAATTACCTGTCCGTCGTTTGCCCCCATTACGCTCAGCGTCAAGGCACGACTCTTGGTGAGTGTGGAATTCACGTATTTGAAGGGCGTGAATATATAAAAATTAATTCGACGGCAGCCAAGCGGCGAATCAAAATCTCGATTAACAGAGTCGCCAAACTAACTTGTGAGGTTCCAGCATGACCATCAATTTAAAAAAAGCATCTAGTAGATATTTTGGGGTAGCCCAATCATTGATAGGTGCGGCGGTAAATGAGGAGCTGATCATTTCGAGATCTGTTGTATTAACGGGAGAGCATGATGCGCTGAAGACCCAAAATGGCCTTTGGTGTTTTATGGATTCCCTAAGGCTACTGGTACGTGTCGTTGGTCGACTGACTATTTGCATTCCACCTGGCTTTCCCGAGTTGGAAACCGAAGCAAGGAAATGTTGCTTGGACACTTACTTGCGAGGCGAGCCACAATTTGTTACTGATTTAACTTCCTCGCTGCAACAGGCCGATGCCATCTTAAATGTGGGCTTCAGTGTTAGTTCTTCACATCCATGGACTGCTATTTCTTCAAATGGATGGATCGCACGAGTTTCGTCTGGCTCTATACCGCTACCTAAAGAGATGGGGCAGCCCAATCCTATTGCTGCTTTATTTGCTGCCTCGCTGGGAGTTACCGAGGTGTTTAAACGCATATACGGTGTGCCCGCAAGCGTGGCTCCATTACTGGACAAAGTCGAACTGTCCTTATTCGAGAACTCCACTGAGTTCGATTCTGCAGGCCCATTGCTTCCGGACAACATTGCCTTGCCAGACACATTGCTCGTTGGGGGTGGCGCAATTGGCAATGGCATTGCACTTTTGATGACACAGTTACCAGTTGTGGGGCGTGTGCACATCGTAGACAAACAGAATTACCAGGATGAGAACCATGGCACATCCATATTGCTAGAAAAAAGTGATTGGATAGGGAATCCGAAGGCGGAACAATTGGCCAAATGGATTACCCAAAACAGTACGCTGCACGCATCCGGACACAAGTCATTTATCAATGACGCGCTGAGCTCAGAAACAGTGAAATCCATGGCTATAGATTTGGTCTTGAACGGCTTGGATGATGTTCAAGCTCGGCACGATTCGCAACTTGCATGGCCTTCCATAATAGTAGACGGCGGAATAAATGAAACCGGGGCTGCAGTCATCCAGCACCGATTGGACAATCGAGGATTAGCATGCCTAATTTGCGCCCTCAAATTGCCGACGCATGATATTCGCGAAAATCAACGTCAGCTAACTGGCTTAGATTCGTCAGCCCTGTCTAACCAAGGGCGACTATTAACCGAACAAGACATCATTGACGCCGATCCAGATAAGCAAACATGGCTGAGAGAAATGCTCAGGGAGAAACGTACAATTTGCTCCATAGTCTCCGAAGCAGGTCTGCGCCGATTGGGAGTCAATGCTGAAGATGGCTTTAGGCCGTCTGTACCTTTTGTTGCTACCGCTGCTGCCGCTATGGTCATTGCAGAAGCCATTAAGGCATTGCTATACCCTGACCGCCGGTACTCTCAACGTTTCACAATTGGCAACTTGTTTCTTGGTCCGCTGTCTTTGGCCAATTCAAGTAGGCACGCAGAGCTGTCTTGTGCATGCGTCAGGCATCGAGGCCTAATTCACTCGTTACTTCAGCGACGCAAGCATAATCTCATCTCGCAGACTAACTCCTCCTTCGGGCACACTACAGAAGGAGGCGGCTCGCGTAATTGACCGCTGCCTAGCACATTGCCGCCATTTCTCCTGATCGCTTGTCAGTCTCCGCTTAGGCCGAATAGCAGCCGCGCATCGCACGCAGCGCGACCGTCTCGTATGGGTTAGCCGCCCCACCTCTTTTACAAATCGCCCTTGCTCGCCGCCACCATCATGTCCTTCATCGCCGCCATCACGCGCTCGGCGCCGGTGCGCGCATCGGCGGGCAGTTTCTTGACCAGCTTGAGGTCCATCATCATCGAGATGACCCAGCGCTTGCCCTGCGCATCTTCGAGTATCGCGATGCGGCACGGCATGAAGGCGATCATCGTCGGGTCGGCTTGCAGCATCTTGTTCGCGGTGAGGCCGTCGCAGAAATTGAAGATCTCCATGCGTCTGGACGGCTGGCCGGTGAGCGCCTCGATCTCCTTGTACAGCGCATTCACGCCGACGAACTTGAGGTTGTGCTGATTGGCGCGCAGCTTGAGCGATTCCACCGCGTCGTCGAAGCTGACGCTGTCCTCGACCTGGATGCGCGCGATCTGCAATTTCACATCCTGGTAGGTGATGCCACCGGACTTGTCAGCGGCGACTGCCGTTTGCACGGTCAATGCGATCAACAGTGCGAAGATGAAACGGAGCTTGTTCATGATTTTCCTTTCAACCTAAAATAAAACAGTTGTCCGCAGATTGCGCAGATTGACGCCGATTAAAACCAAGCCTTTGTCGCGACACTTTTGCTCTCCTTTTGGGATGCAACGTCTCTGCGGAGAGCAGCACAAAAATCTGCGTCAATCTGCGCAATCTGCGGATAGAACTGGGGGTGCTTTCGATCAGTTTCAGATCATGCCGGGATTGCCGGCGACGCCTTTCAGTTTCGGCACGTTGGGCGCGGTCACCTTGACGACCTTTTCGTTGCGCAGATGGCGCGCAACCAAGTCCCAGATCGGCTCGCCGCCCGCGTCGCGCGCGGCCTCCGACACCGGCGCCCAGCCGGCCACCTTGTAGGTCTTGGTCGCATCCAGAGGCTTGCCGTTGAGGCGCAGGTCCTGGATGCGCTTGCCCATCGCGGCATTCGGCTCGCAGGTGTATTCCAGCCCGCCCACGCGCACCATGTCGCCGCCCTGCTGGTAATAGGGATCGGGATTGAACAGGTTGTCGCACACGTCCTCCAGCACCATCTTGATCTGCTCGCCCTTCATCTCGGTGAGCGTGGTGTACGGGTAGGTGATGGCGGTCTGGTTGAGCACGTCTTCCATGGTGATGTCAGAACCCGGCAGCAGCGAGGTGCCCCAGCGGAAGCCCGGCGAGAAGGCGATGGGCGCATCCTTTTCTTTCATCAGCGCATCGAGGATGAGCTGGTCGAAGCTGCCGTTGAAGTTGCCGCGACGATAGAGCAGACCGTCGGTGGTTGCCAGTTTCTCGCTGAGCTTGGCTTTCGTAAGGCGCGCGATGTTTCTGCATCAGCGCGCGTCATGTTCGCGTCCGCCGCGAGCAGGTTGGAGAACACCGGCAGCAGCTTGTAGCGGAAGCTGGCGACCTTGCCCGCCTTCACCTCGAAATCGAGCACGCCGAGGAACTTGCCGTTGGAACCGGCGTTGGTCACCAGCGTGGTGCCGCCGCGATTCTTCACCGGAATGGGCGCGGGGATACCGTCGTGGGTATGGCCGCCGAGGATGGCGTCCAGTCCGCTCACGCGCGAGGCGAGCTTGAGGTCGACGTCCATGCCGTTGTGCGACAGCAGCACGACCACTTGCGCGCCCTTCTTGCGCGCTTCGTCGATGACGAGTTGCAGGTTCTCTTCCTGAATGCCGTACGACCAGTCGGGCACGAAATAGCGCGGGTTGGCGATGGTGCTGTAGGGGAAGGCCTGGCCGATGATCGCCACCGGCACCTTGTTGATCTCGCGGATGACGTAAGGCTTGAACACCGGATCGCCGAAGTCGTTGGTCTTCACGTTCTGCGCGACCACGTCCATCTTGCCGCGCAACTGCCCTTCCTCGACTTCCTTGATGCGCTGCGCGCCGTAGGTGCATTCCCAGTGCATGGTCATGACATCCACGCCGAGTTCGAGACAGGCGTCGATCATGTCCTGGCCGTTGCTCCACAGCGCCTGCCCGCTGCCCTGCCAGGTGTCGCCGCCGTCCAGCAGCAAGGCGAACCGGGACGCGAAGCGCGTATCTGTTTGACCAAGGTGGCGAGATGGGCGAAACCGCCGACCTTGCCGTAGGTGCGCGCGGCGTCGATGTAATTGAGACTGGTGTAGGCATGCGCTTCGGGCGAGCCCGGCTTGACGCCGAAGCGCTTGAGCAGCGCATTGCCGACCAGGTGCGGCGGCTGCCCGCGCATGCCGCCTACGCCGAGATTGATCTCCGGCTCGCGGAAATACATCGGGTTCAGTTGCGCATGGCTGTCGGTGATATGCAGCAGGCTGACATTGCCATGGCGCGGCAAGTCGTACAGGCGCGACGCATTGCTGGCCGCGTAACTCTCGTTGTTGTGCAACAGGAAACCGCCGGCCGATGCGATGGCCAGCAATTGCAGAAACTCGCGACGATTCATGTCCATGAAAACTCCCTTTGCTCATTGCACGAGCGGCACGCAGATTGCCGCGCAGTCGTGATGGCCGATATTGGAAAACGCAGCAACGGCAAATTCGTAGGATGGGTGGAGCGTAGCGATACCCATCGCTACAAGGTGAAAATGATGGGTATCGCTATCGCTCCACCCATCCTACTTTTTGGTTCTGGCTCGTCCGATTACTTTGCAGCAGTGGTGGCTTCCTTGGGGGCTGCGTCCTTGGGATTAACCGGCGATTCCGGGTCCAGCAGCAACGCGACCAGATCCTTGATCTGCGCTTCGCTCAGGATACCCATGTGCCCGAAACGCGGCATGTTGGCACAGGCGTTGTAGGCCTTGGCATTGTAGATATGGCCGTACACGTTGCGCTGCACTTCTTCCTTGGTGCCGCGTTTTTGCCGTAGTTGAGCAGGCTGGGGCCGATGGTGCCGTAGGCGATCTCCTTGGCCGACAGACGGTGGCAGTTGTAGCAGTTGCCCCCGGGCGTATCTTCCGGCTTGTCGCTCCAGGTCATGCCGCGACCGCTCTGCGCCAGCTTCTCCCCGGCCTTCCAGTCGCCCATGTACTTGCCGTCGGCGGGCCACTTGATCTCCTTGGCCTGTTCCGCTTCCAGCCTGGCCTTCAGCGCGTCAGGCGGCACATCCAGATATTTGCTGCATGCCGCCTGCAACTCGTCCTGATTCACGCGATCCGCCTTGGCGATACCCTTGTCGCGGAAGTCGCGCTTGATGATCTCGACGGTCTTGGCATCAAGCTTCGCCGCTTCCTTCGCATCCTTGCTGCCGGCCTGAACAGAGAAAGTCGCGCTTGCCAGACATACGGTCACAGCCATTCCAAACAATTGTTTTGCGTTCATGATCGTCTCCTCCTAGCGTTTCAGGCCTGGGCCTGCATACTCTGCACCGTTCGCACTGACCGCGAGGAACATGGTCAGAGCCACTGTCGCTTCCGAAGCGAACTTGGGTTCGGGGAAGCGTTGCTGGCGGAAACAATCGTTCAAACGCCACTGGAACGAGCGCGTCAGACCTTGCGAGACGCGATAGGCAGGCCAGCTGGTGTAGGCTGCCTGCGCGTCCTCCTTGACGTGGAAGTTGGGCAGGTCCTGCATGCGGATGCGCGTGTCGCTGGTCGCATGGCAGGTCGAGCAGGCGAAGTCATAAGGACCGGCGCGATAATTGAAGATGCGTTTGCCGATCTCGTAGGCTTCTTTCTCCTTGGGATGTTTGGTCGCGACCGCCATCTTGATGCCCTTGGACTGACCCACGACATAGGTCGCCAACGACGAGATGTCGGACGGCTTCTTGTCGCTGGCGAAAGGCTTGGCGGTGATATCTGCTTCCGGGATACCCTGCAGCGTGGTCATGCAGGTCAACAGACGCGACTCAAGATCCTGCACCATTTTGTGTCCTTGAAATAACGCGGCAGTTCGGCGTAAGCGCCTTTCACCACGCCGGGGCCCTTGCCCAGATTGCATTTTTCCAGCGATGCGTTCTTCGGTCCCGCAGGTTTCTTCCACAGCTCCTCGCCGCGCATCTCGTCGAACTCGGCCGGATTGCCGTCGCTGATCATCTCGCGATACTGCTCGATCTTGTCCGAGTCGGATACCGCCTCGTCGGCCGCCTGCGCCGCTCCGCTTGCCGCCAGTGCCAATACCAAAATCATTCTTGCCAATCTGCTGGTATTCATCAATGCCTCCCTGAGTGATTTCCGGCCGCACGAGCTGCGCAGCCGGTTCAGTTTGCCTAGCTCTATGCCGCGATCGCGGCTTCGTCGGTGCGCGTATCGCCCTTGTTGTCCGTCCAGCTGACCGTGACCTTTTCGCCCACGGCTCCGCCCTTGAAGCGGAACAGCAGGTAGGGGTTCTTGGAGATGGATTGGCCGTACTGTGCCTCCAGCACGGTGCGGCCCTGATGCTGCGCCTTCACCTCGGTGATGAACCAGGCCGGAACCAGCGTGCCGTCGGCTTCCTTGCGCAGGCCGGTTTCCATCTCGTGTTGCATGAGTACTTTGACTTCAGTCACGCCGTCTTTGACCGAGGCGCGGATCTTCATTGGATTGCCCATGATGTTTTTCCTTAATCGATTGGATTGAGCCTGGTGAGCGTTAACCGCCGCAACCGCCGGCAGTCACTTTGACTTCCCTGGCGACGCGATAGAACTTGCCGTCCGCCTTGACCAGCGCGACCACGTTGGCGGTCTGTCCCATCTTGACGCGCGTGGTGACCATGCCTTCGGTGCCCTGCGGGAAAGTGAAGTTGGCTGCCAGCACGTTGGGGTTCTTGTCCACGAGGATCGAGATCTGCTGGACGTTGGCGAGGGTGCAGGCGACCGTGACGGGGACGACCGATCCGTTCTCGGCGATCTCCGGCACGGTGAGCTTGATCGCTTCGCTGCTTTCAGGTTTCGCCACGCCCAGCGCGGCCAGCGCTTCTTCCATGCTCTTGGATGTGAATGCCGTCTTGTTCCATTCTGCGAATGCCTTGCCGGGCTGCAGCAGGCCCAGTGCGCCGAACAGCGCCATCAGACCGATTCCGCCCCCGGTCTTGAGTGCCTTGCGACGCTCCAAATCTATATCCATCTTCATCGAGCTTCTCCTCTTTGTGGTTCATGTTGCGCGGCTTCGGTTCCGGCTTGCCGCGATGGGTGATGCACACTTCTACACTCACTACGACTACGACTGCAGTTTTGCTGCCTTAAACGAACAAACAGATGTCGGTGTCCCCGGCGAAGCTCATGAAGGTCGCGGCGCCGCCGTATTCGACGTTGTCGATGAATTCGCTCTTGTCGAACTCGAACAGGTCGACGGTCATCTGGCAGGCGATGAATTTCACGTCCGCTTCCAGGCACAGGTCGCGCAGTTCTTCCAGCGAGGCGACGCCGTGCTTCTTGAGTTTCTGCTTCATCATCATGGTGGCCATGGATTCCATGCCGGGCAGCATCTGCACCATCACCGGCATCGGGATGGGCATCGGCATGGCCGGGTTGGCCAGCGGGCTGATCATCACGTCGGACAGGTCCTTGCGCAGCAGTTGCAGGCCGTAGAAGGTGAAGAACACCTGCACGTCGTAGCCCAGTGCTGCGGCGGTCGAAGCCAGAATGAACGGGGGATACGCCATGTCCAGCGTTCCCTTGGTGGCGATGATCGCCATTTTCTTGTTTGCCATGATTGCCCCTTTGGATATTTGGTTGCGCGATTATTTCTTCTGCATGTAGAAGATGAACTCGCCGTTCTCTTCCACGGTGGACAGCAGTGCGTTGCCGGTCTGTTCGGCGAAGGCGGCCATGTCTTTCACGGAGCCGGTGTCGGTCGAAATGACCTTGAGCACTTGATTGGAAGCCATGTCGGCAAGCGACTTCTTGGTCTTCACGATGGGCAGGGGACAGGACATGTTGCGTGCGTTCAGTTCTTTGTCGAAATGCATTGCTTTCTCCCTAAAACTTGAGTGGCATTATAGGTTAATTCGATCATGCAACGTCCATAGCCTCGAAGAGGATGCGTGCATAACCCGTTGGGGTTAGCGAACACGCCCTTTTCTCCGGACCCGCACGAATAGTTCGAATCACGCCGAATCAGTGAGTTACGGATCATCCGGCTGTGATCGAGAAACGCTGGATCGGGCTTATTCCGTCATCGCGAGCTGGATCTTCATGGTTATGACAGACCCCGCAATGATCGACGCGAGCGCCAGCAACGAACCCAGGGAAAGCGTCGATATGCCGGTGATTCCCTGTCCGATGGTGCAACCCGCCGCAACAACGGCGCCAAATCCCATCAATACCGCGCCGATGATGTGATTGAACATGTCCTGCGCGGAAGAGAAGGCTTCCCAGCGAAAAGATTTGCCGATCAGCGCGAAGATGAATGAGCCGATGGCGACGCCCAATACTGTTGCGATACCAAAGGTGACGATCCTGGAGACGTCAGTTGAGTAGGCCAGATATTCAAGCGAATAAGCGGATGGCGCAACAAACGACATCGACTCGGGCCGATTGGAGTTGGTGCCGAAATAAGCCATTTCCAGTGTTTCAGGATTTTCCGCGAGGCCGAGATGACCGGTTACATACCAGCCGCACACCACGATCGCGCCAATCAGCAAAAGCCGCCAGGTTGTTATCGAGGCTCTTGCGGAATTTCTCGTCCTTGTAGACGAATATCAATATGGACAGCACCAGTACGGCGGAGATCGCCAACTGCAAGGTTTGCGCGCTGACCCCGCCGATGCCCGACAGCAGCGCGGGCAAAAGCTGGCCGTTCTCGAAATACAGCGTGGCGGGAGACGACTGCAACACGTTGATGCGGAAAGTGCCCAGAACCCCCTTCAGGGTGACGATCGCCGCAAAACCCATGAAAAAGATGACGACCAGCGATCTCATGTTGCCGCCGCCAAGGCGCACCAGGTTCTTGTTGGCGCAGCCCCCGGCAAGCGTCATGCCGACACCGAAGCACAAGCCGCCCACGATGTAGCTCAGCCAGTAGAAGTTCTTGCTGGCATAGAGCGTCTCGGAAAAATTGACGGAAGCGGAATATCCGAGCGCATTGACGCCGATCGTGGCGACCGCGATGGCGAGCAGCCATGCACGCATGCGCCCCCAGTGTTCCATGTTCACGACATCCGAGATGGCTCCCATCGTGCAGAAATTGGTTTTGTTGGCAATGATGCCGAACGCGACCCCCAGCCCGAATCCGCACCAGACGATGAACGAAGTTAAATTTGATGCATCCATGACTTAAATCTCCATAGGTAAGACATTGCTGCCGAAGCATTGCGTATCATTTCAGGCTCAAGACCAAAAAAACCCTACCTGGCAGACTGCCAGGCAGGGCTTGTTTCGACACCTGGATTGCCGTGAATCAGGACGACATCTCGGTGAGGATGTTCTTGATCCAGCTTTGCGCATACACCGCTTCCAGTTCCGACAGGTCGGGAGAGACGCCGACCGAGCCCGGTACCGGTTCGATGACGTTTTTCTCCTTGTTCACCTGATAGACGCCGGTCACGCTGACCGCTTCCTTGGCCGACAGGAAGCTGTAGCAGGTGTTCACGCCCGACATCTCGGTGAGAGGCCTGCTGTTCATCTTGGCCACGATGTTGGTGGCGCAGACTTTGGCTTCCGAGTTGGCCGAGTAGCCGGACTTCGGCATGGCGCCAGCGACCGACGAATCGCCGATGACGTAGATGTCCTTCTTCAGGGTGGATTCGAAAGTCATCGGATTGACCGGGCACCACTTGCCATCGGGTCCCACCAGGCCGGCGACATGGGCGATATGCCCTGCCTTCTGCGGCGGGATGATGTTGATGACATCGCCCTTGACCTCGTCGATGCCCTCGATCAGCACGGCCATGTTCTTGTTGTCCACCTCGGTGACCTTCTTGGCCGGACGATAGTCGATGATGCCCTCGTAGTGCTTCTTCCAGCCCTTCAGGAACAGGCCCTTCTTGGAGACGATGTCCGGGTTGGCATCCAGCACGATGATCTTGGAGCCGGGTTTGTGTTCCTTGAGGTACATGGCGATCATGCTGGTGCGCTCGTACGGTCCGGGCGGGCAGCGATACGGTGCCAGCGGGATCGACAGCACCACGGTGCCGCCGGGTTTCATGGCCTCGAGCTGCTTGCGCAGCAGCACGGTCTGCGGACCGGCCTTCCAGGCATGCGGCATGATCTCCTGGTCATAGCCCTTGATCTCGTCGGTGCGGAACTCGATACCGGGCGAGACGACGAGACTGTCGTAGTTGAACACACCCTTGCTGGTCGTCACGCTGTGAGCCGCCGCATCGATGCCGGTAACCTCGGCCTGCACCACCTTGATGCCGTGGTTGGCCGCCAGCTTGTCGTGCTTGATGGTCAGCGAAGACATGTCGGCCAGGATGCCGCCGAGGTAGAGGTTGCTGAACGGGCCCGAAATGTAGTGATCGTTACGCTCGATCAGGGTCACTTCGATGCTTGCATCCATCATGCGGAGGTATTTGGCCGCGATGGTGCCGCCGTAGCCGCCGCCGATCACCACGACCTTGCGGCCGCCGGCATATTTCGGTTGCGAGGCACAGCCTGCCAGGCCGAGAGTCGCGGCGCCGGCGCCAGCGCCGAGGAGCTTGAGGAAATTTCTGCGTTCCATAGTCATGTTGTCTTTCTCCCTGTTATTTCTGGCTGGCATAGAAATGCGCCACGGCTTCCCAGTCGGCAGCGGTCAGCGGCTTCACCTTCTCCGCCTTTTTCTCCGACATCTTGCGCTTGCCGCTCTGGAACTCGCCCATCTGGATCTGCAGGTACTTCAGCCACTGACCGGCAACGACGGGTGTGTCCTCTTCGAACTCCTTGCCGTTCTCCAGGTGACAACGCTTGCACGCATCGTTGTAGACGGACTTGCCCTTGGCGACCAGCGCAGGATCGACTGCCGTGCCCTGACCTTGCGGCTTCTGCTTCGCGAAATAGTCCGCCATGATGTTGATCTGCTCGTCGCTGTAGCCCTTGGCCAGACGCCCCATGACAGTCGCCTCGCGTTCGCCGCTCTTGAACTTCTTCATCGCGTCGACGAAAAAGGCCTTCGACTGTCCGGCCAGACTGGGCATGCTGGGTCCGGCACTGGCGCCGCTGGTGCCGTGACAACCCCCACAGGCGTTGGACAGCATCTCCGCGCTGGGCGGTACCGCGTATGCCGCAGCCGACATAACCAGGGCACCGAGTGCCAAGGCCATCTCACTCCACTTTCTGTTCATTTTTCTACTCCTCTCTCTGTGAATAACACACCCCCAAAACGAGGGTGGCCGCTCCCACTGCCTTACTGCTTGTTATTGCTGTACTGCCGTATTGCCTTGTTGCCGTGCTGCTTTGTTGTTCTTGTGTCCTGATGCCTTACTGTTTCACTGCATTGAAATCCGCATCGGCGTTGTCCAGGCCGAGTGTGTAACCCAGCGACACATGGTGGAAACGTCCGTCGGCGTAATCGTCGTGGATGGCGAAGCCGATGTTGTAGAGCTTGCCTGCCGCGATGGTGTGGTCACCCTTGCCGCCCGCCGCCAGCGTGCGCTCGAACACCACGGTCCAGTGCTTGCCGTTCTTCTTGCCGTCGACCTTGATCAGGCTCTTGCCGCCGTCCATGTGGCGCGACTCCAGCACGTAACCGTCAACCGCTTTTTCCTTGCTGCGGAACTGCATCAGGTCCATGAACTTGCCGTCCTTGAGCGCCGCCTCGATCTCGGCGTCGGACTTGAGCTTGTCCCAGCCGCCGCGCGCATTACCGGTCAGCACCAGATCGGTACGCGATTCCTTGATGTACTTGGTGACGCCGTCGTTCCAGCCCAGCGCCTTGGCCTTGGCATGGCTCTTGGCTGCATCGCTGGCATCCGGCATGCCGCGCAGGTCTTCATGGCAGGTCGCCCAGCAGCCGCCGCGGTCGGCGAACTCGACCTTGTTGTCGTCGAGCATGACCGTGAGCTTCATGTCGTTCTTCGGCATCCATCTTCTTGTCGCCGCCGCTCTTGGGCGCATCCCACTCGAAGCGCAGGTAGATCTTGTTGCCGTCATGCGCCGCCTGCACGGTGACCGGGATGGAACCGACCTTGCCCTTGGGCACTGCAGCGTCGAGCGGCTGGCGCAGATTGCCCACCGGTTTGCCTGCCGCGATCTTGTCGCCGATCTCGACGGCGTCGGTGTCGTGGCATTTAACGCATGCGCGTTTCTTGTCCAGGATCTGGTTGGAAGCGGAGTGATCCTTCTTGGTCAGCACCCACTCCAGCCCGGACTGGCCGGGATAGAAAACCGGCACCTTCGTGGAAGGCACCTTGCTCCAGTTCGGCGCGGCGAACGCCGGCGCGGACAACATTGCACTGATTACCAACACTGCGATCTTCTTCATTGCTCTACTCCCGTACATGTATTAAAAAAAACGGGATGAGCCTTGCGGCCATCCCGTCATTCGTTCATTGCCCAGCCTGGGCTTCTTCTTCCAGCAGATGGTGGATCGGTTTGTGCGCGATCCCCTTGTGGCACTCGATGCAGGTGATGTTGTCTTCCTGCGCTTCCTCATGCTTGATCTGCGAGCGCGCCTTCTGTTTGTCCGGATCCATGGTGGCGAAGTTGTGGCAATTGCGGCACTCCTTCGAATCCCGGCTCTTCATCCGATCCCATACGCGCTTGGCCATCTCCAGCCGGTGCGCCTCGAACTTCTCGGGCGTATCCACCACACCGGTGATCTTGCCGATCACATCGCGCGCAGCCATCAGCTTCTGGAACGACTTGAACATGTAGTCGGTCGGGGTCTTGCTGCTGGCCACGTGGCAATCGGAGCAGTTGACGGTGGTGCCGCTACGATTCTTGTAGTGGACCGTCTGTTTGAGTTCCTCATAGGGAATGGTCATCTCATGACAGGAAGTACAGAACTCGGAGCGGTTGGTCCACTCCATACCCATGTTCAAACCACCCCAGATGATGATGCCTAATCCCACACCCGCGGCGAGCAAGGAAATGAACGAACATTTGGGAGGCCGTTTCAGCCTTTTCCATATGCCTTCCTTGGCGGGTGCTTGTTTCTCCTTCTGCGCTTCTTCGACCATCTCTTCCCTTTCCTCTATATAGTTTTTTTAGATTCTAAGTTGACGATGTAGCGGCCTGTCCATGAGCACGATGGCCAGGCTGGATTTTTAGTGTCTGATCAGCCGATAGCCACCTCGTCCGTACGTTTTTCGCCGCGATTGTCGGTCCAGGAGAACGCGAGCTTGTCTCCTGCCTTGCCGCCTTTGAAGCGGAACACCAGGAAGGGATTCTTGGATACGGAGGTGCCGAACTGGCCTTCCAGAACTGTCCTGCCGTTATGCTGGGCCTTGAAATCGGTGATGTACCATGCCGGTACGAGCTTGCCCGATTCGTCCTTGCGGCGACCGGTCTCCATCTCGTGCTGCAACAGCGCACGTACTTCGGTCACGCCATTGGTGACCGTGGCACGCATCTTGGTCGGGTTGGACATCAGCATCCCCCCGCAGTGACTTTGACTTCCTTGACGGCCTTGTAGAACTTTCCGTCCGCCTTGACCAGCGCGATGACGGAGGATGTCTGCGCCATCTTGATGCGGGTGGAGATGTAGCCTTCCGTCCCTTCGGATATCGTCAGGTTCTCAACCAGTGCGGTCGGATTCTTCTCGACCAGGATGGCGATCTGCTCGGTGCGGGGAAACCTGGACTCTACCGTGACCGGCACCATGGCGCCGTTCTCGGCGGTTTCCGGCACATCGAGGCTGATGAGGTTGCTGTCCGCGGGCGCCAGCCCGCCCATCGCCTGAAAAGCCTCCTTCAGCGACTTGGCCTCAAAGACTTTGCGGTCAACTCCGGCCCAGGCCGACTTCGGCAACAATCCCAGTGTGGCAAGCAGGCCGAAAAGGCCCAGGCCGACACCCGCCTTGAGAGCGTGGCGACGACTGGAATCTATCGTGCTGCGATCAATCTCCTGCATTAACATCTCCTAATATAGCTAATATAATCAGCTAGTAGCGGATTTGATAACACACGCGCACCCGCGTCCATAACCAGCACGGGGGGCACGCATAACCCTTACGGGTTATGTGGATATTTGAGTAAAACGGTGGGGGATTGGGCGTGGGGGAAGGTATTCCCCCTCCGCTGCTGCTATCGGATCAGGCCACGACGCGCACGAAGCTCTTGCGCGCCCCGGCGCGGCGTTGATGATATTTCGTGGACAATTCTTCCCACTCGATGACCAGCGTGCCGCCGGTGACCTCGTGCTGCTTCTCCCAACTCGAAAGCAGATCGAGGCAGGCATGGTCGATATAGTCCAGGTGTTCGAAGTGAATATGCACTTCCGCACCGGGTCTGATCTCTTCCAGCGCGGCGGCCAGTTTGGGCAGGCGGATCAGTGTGGCGGCGCCTTTCAGGTGCAGTTGCACGCGGTTGCGCACGAGATCTTCATCCCACCTGATCTCCAGATGCGAGAACGCCTGCAGCAGTTTGAGTATCGAAAGGCCGAGACCGACCAGCACGCCTTCCAGCAGGTTGCTGGCGACGATCACGACGATGGTGACGAGGTAGATCGCCACTTCGCTCTTGCCGAACTTGAGCAGGTCGGGGACCGCCTTGGGATAGGCCAGCTTCCAGCCGGTGAACACCAGCACCGCCGCCAGGCTGGCGACCGGGATGTAGCTCAGCGTGAACGGCAGCACCGCGGCGAACAGCAGCAGCCACACGCCGTGCAGGAAAGCGGAGGCGCGCGTCTTGCCGCCCGCCTCGACGTTGGCGGTGGAGCGCACGATCACGCCGGTCATCGGCAACGCGCCCAGTGCGCCGCAGATGGAATTGCCGATGCCCTGCGCGGCCAGTTCCTTGTCGTATTTGGTGCGCGGCCCCTGGTGCAACTGGTCCACCGCGCTCGCGCTCAGCAGCGTCTCCGCGCTGGCGATGAAGGCGACCGACACGGCGGCGATGAGGATGTCCTTGTCGAAGACATGCTTCAGGCTCTCCAGCGTGGGGTACTGGATCGCCGCCCAGAAGTTGTTGATGTCTTCCGGATTGGCGAGCA
Organism: uncultured beta proteobacterium; assembly: GCA_963797045.1. Lineage (GTDB taxonomy): Bacteria > Pseudomonadota > Gammaproteobacteria > Burkholderiales > Gallionellaceae > Sideroxyarcus. The sequence goes on from CAWCNZ010000015.1 coordinate 48,072, forward strand.
GGTCGGGGATGTATTTGATCTTGAGCTGCATGACGGAAGAGACGATCACCGCCGCCACCACCGCCACCAGCGGCCCCGGCAGCATCTTCAGGCGTTTCGGCGCATACAGGTTCCACAGCACGATGATCGCGATGGTCAGCAGGCCGATGTAGAACGCCTGCACGGAAGTGCCGCCCGCCGTGAAGGTATCCATCAGCGCGGGCACGATGCCGGCGAAGTTGTCCATGCCGGAACCGATCGGCTTGTTGTCGAGCATGACGTGGAACTGCGAAGCGAGGATCAGCACGCCGATACCGGCCAGCATGCCGTGGATGACGGCGGGCGACACCGCGCGGAACCACTGCCCCAGCTTGAGCAGGCCCGCCGCCAGTTGCAGCAGACCAGCCAGCAACACGATCACGCCCAGCATCGCGATGCCGTGATGCTGCACCAGTTGCCACACCAGCACGGTCAGCCCCGCCGCCGGCCCGCTGACCTGCAACGGCGAGCCCGCGATCAGCCCGACCACCAGGCCGCCGATGATGCCGGTGACCAGCCCCGCCATCGGCGACACGCCGGACGCGACCGCCACCCCCATGCACAGCGGCAGCGCCACCAGAAAGACCACCACTGAAGCCAGTGCGTCCTTGCCTATCGTTGCCCGAAAACCCTGTACTGCCTTACCGCCTTGAATCGAATGCATGATGCAGAAATACCTTCAAAAAAATGTTCTTATAACCAGGTCTTGATCCCGTCGTCGCCGCCGATGTGCTGTTTCATGAGACGGCGTTTCGCGTCCGGTTTCACTTTGAGCACTTCCGCATAGATCGAGTCCAGCGCCTTCTCTTCATCGACAAAGAGGTTCTCTTCCCCGATGTATTTCAGAAGTCCCGAATGGCGCATGACATCCAGCACCTGTTTCTTCAGCCCGCTGAACACCACGCGTATGCCGTTGGAGCGCAGGCGTTCGACCACGTGGTGGATGACTTCGTCGCCCGAAGCGTCGAGCTGGTTGATGCCGTCCGACACGATCAGCAGGTGCTTGGCCTGCGGGTTGTTGGCCACCGCTTCGAGTACCGCGTCCTCGAAATACGGCACGTTGGCAAAATACAGCGAGCCGTCGTAACGCAGGGCGATGATGTTCTCGCTCACCGGCAGGTTGTGCACCTTGACGTCGCGCAAGGTGCCGTCCGGGTGGCGCCCGAGGATGGCCACGCGCGGCTTCATGGTGCGGTACAGGTACAGGATGATGGCGAGGCCCGCGCCGACCATGATGCCGTTGTCCAGATGCGGCGCGAAGACCAGGGTGGCGACGAAGGTCACGGCCGCCGCGACGCCGTCATGCTTGTGCGTATGCCAGGCATGGGCCATGGCCTTGAAATTGACCAGGCCGATCACCGCCATCATGATCACCGCGGCCAGCACCGCCTGCGGCAGGTGATACAGCAGCGGCGTAAGGAACAGTATTGCGATCAGCACGATCAGTCCGGCGAACACGTTGGACAGTCCGCTGACTGCACCGGCATTGAGATTGACCGCCGAGCGCGAGAACGAACCGCTGACCGGGAACGACTGGCCCAGACTGCCGACGATGTTGGAGAGCCCCTGTCCGAGCAGCTCCTGATTGGGATCGATGCGCTGTTTGGTCTTGGCCGCCATGGCCTTGGCGATGGAGATCGCCTCCATGAAGCCGACCAGCGAGATCACGATGGCGGCGGAGAGCAGCGACATCACCATGTCCCAGCTCATCTTCGGCAGGCCGATGTCGGGCAAACCGGACGGGATGCTACCCACCACTTCGCCGCCGCCGACCAGTCTCAATTCGCCCTTGCTCACCTTCTTTATGCGCCAACGGTAGCCGTCGGATGTCTCGCCCTGTGGCACCTGGCCGACGAGATAGAGGCGCGCCGCCTGTGTCCCGGTCGCGGGGACCTGCTCGAAGATGAACTTGCGCAGGGAGCGCGCGGCCTTGCGGTTCTCGCCTTCCAGATGCTGGATCTCCAGCTTGAGCAGTTCCAGTTCGTATTTCAGCGCTGCCATGTGCTGCTTGCTGCCGTCCTTGTCTTTCTGCAGCTGTTTCAGCTCGACCGATTTTTCGCCGACCGCGCCGTTCAATTCGCCGATGCGGATCTCCGCGCGCGAAAATTCGTCGGCGAGGCTCTTCACCTCGGCATCCATGATCTCTTCTATCCTGCCCGTGCTGTTGTGCTCGAAGCCGATCATGTAGCTGGCGACGGTGGTGACGACCACGGCGATCAGCACACCGGGCAGCTTGGGCGCGTATTTCTTCAGCCCCCACATGATGGCGAAGGCAGAGACGCCCATAACCAGGGTGGGCAGGTGGGTCTCGCCGATCTGCACCAGCACGCCCCAGATGTCGTTGATGAAATGTTCGCTGCGCCCCATGGAGACGCCGAACAGCTTGTTGAGCTGGGACATGCCGATGATGATGGCGGCAGCGTTGGTGAAGCCGACGATCACCGGATGCGACAGGAAATTCACCACCACGCCGAGCTTGAACACACCCAGTGCAAGCTGGACCACGCCGACCATCAGCGCCAGCAGGATCGCCAATGCGACAAATTGTTCAGAGCCGGAGGCAGCAAGCGGAGCCAGGGCCGAGGCAGTCAGCAGCGAAGCGACCGCAACCGGGCCGGTGGCGAGTTGCGCCGAAGAACCCCACATGGCGGCGACGATGCCGGGCAAAAAGGCCGCATACAGACCGTAATAGGCAGGCAGGCCAGCCAGTTGCGCATAAGCCATGGATTGCGGGATGAGCACCAGCGCCACGGTGACGCCCGCGATCAGGTCAGTCCGAACGTTGGCGCCTTTCAGCGGCCACCACGACAGGAAGGGAAGAAACGTGTGAGACGGTTATTCAATTCGTCCTCGGTTCACCGTTTGGTAAATTGACATGACACTCGGAGAAGATGCGCGCCGTGCAGTTGCGGCATATCTCCGTATCGAGCGTGGAATAGACAGGCTTGATCCAGTTCGACATGGTCGGGAAGAAAGCCCCCTCGCCGATGTCGTCCAGCTTGTCCGACTTGCGCAGGAACTTGTAGATGTCTTTCTTGCAGCGATAGAAATACAGACCTCCGCCCATCTTGCGGCGGCGGCGCGCTTCCTGCGCCAGCATCTCGGCCCCGGCCACATCGACGAAACTGATGCCGCGCGCGACGATCAGCACGGACTTCTTCTGCGGCTCGATCTCGTCGATCTTCATCAGGCTGTTCTGCACATGATCCACGGCGCCGAAGAAGATCGCGCCGTTGAGGCGCACCATGCTCAATTGCGGGCATTGCGGATGGTCTTCTGCCCCCACGAAGTGATAGGCGCCCTCTTCCTTCGCCGGCACCACCTGCACCAGGCTCGGGCGCGAGACGCGGAACAGGTAGATGGCGAGCGAGAGCAGGATGCCGAAGAAGATGCCCTTCTCCAGGTCGACCAGCGTGCCCAGCAGGGTCACCCACAGCACCACCGTTTCGGAACGGCTGGTCTTGCCGATGCTGCTGATGTGATGAAAATCGATCAGCCCCCAGGCGACGAGGAACAGGATGCCCGCCATGGCCGCCGTGGGCAGGTAGGAAGCCAGCGGCGCGACCAGCAGCAGCACCAGCAGCAGGAAGACCGACGCATACACCGTCGCCATCGGCGTCTTCGCGCCCGCAGCGTAGTTCACGCCGCTACGATTGAACGAGCCGCACGAGGCATAGCTGGAGAAGAAACTGCCGACCAGATTCGACAAGCCCTGGCCGATGAACTCCTGATTGCCATCGATGCGCTGCTCGGACTTCACTGCGATGGCGCGCGAGATGGAAACCGCCTCGGTCAGCGCCAGCATGGTCACCACCAGGGCGGGGAACAGCACCTTGTGGATGGTCGCGCCGGAAAAGTCCGGCAGCGAGATGGGCGGCAAATGCGCAGGCAATGCACCCACTGTCTTGATCAGGGTGGTCTGCGCGCCGAGTTCCAGATTGAGCAGGTATGCGACCACACTGCCGATCACCATCGCCACGATCATGTAGGGCAGTTTCGGGAATGTAGCGCTTGGCCAGGATGCCCGTAGCCAGCGTGATCGCGCCGACCAGCGTGACCCAGGGATTGATGTTGCCGATCTGCTCGATGAAGCGCTCGATCACCACATAGAAAGGCGCGCCGCGCTCGATGGCGATGCCGAAGAAGTTCTTCACCTGGCTGGCCGCGATCAGCAGCGCCGCGCCCGCCGTGAAACCGATGACCACCGTGTGCGAGATGAAGTTGACCAGCACCCCCATGCGCGCGAGGCCCAGGATCAACTGGAACAGGCCCACCAGGAAGGTCAGCGTCAGCACCATGCCGATGAACTCGGGCGAGCCGGGATCGGCCAGCGGGCTCATGGCGGCGAACACCGCGATGGAAATTGCAGTAGTCGGCCCCGATACCAGGTGCCAACTCGATCCGAACAGCGCGGCGATGATCGCCGGCACCATGGCCGCATACAGGCCGTATTCCGGCGGCATGCCGGCGATGGTGGCGAAAGCCACGCCCTGCGGCAATACGATCAGTGCGCCGGTGATGCCGGCCAGCAGGTCGGCGCGTGTGCTGGTGCGATCCACCAGGTGCTTCCACTGCATGAAGGGCAGCAGGCGGTGCAACCAGTAAGTACGTGAATGCGCGGCTTTCAAGGCGTTCCGATCAACCTATGGTCTGGTAGTAGAGGTTCTGCGGGTGGTTGGCCTGCGCGAAGAAGAACCAGCGCTCGGCCAGCAGCCCGATGTACTGCAGTATAAACGCTACGCCGAGCAAGGCGGGCGAGAACAGGCCCAGAGCCAGCAAGGCCAGCGGGACCGCGAACCCCAGCAGCAGGAAGGTCGGCTTGATCACGCGCAGGAAGGCGGCGCTCTTGCCGTGGAAGTATTCGCGCGTGTTGAACGTGCCGCCCATGGCACCCATCGAGCGCTGCACGATGTAGGGATGCTTGACGCCGATGGCGGTCTGCATGGTCGATTTCGGCTTCAGGCGCGCATTGCGCACCAGCGAGGCCCAGCGTCCGGCGAACGCCAGCACGGTGATGATGATGGCCCAGCCGGCGAAGAAGTCGGCCTGGTCGGGTGCGGCCGAAGCCGAGTAGAACGCCGCCAGGATGAATCCGGAAGAGCCGCCCATCAGGATGTAGTTGATCACGGTCAGCGGCGAGTTCCATTCGCGCAGGAAACGCAGGCAGGCGTAGATCATCGCGGTACAGACGAACAGCGCGAACGCCAGCAGCGTGCCGACGACGCCGAGCACGAAAGACAGATCGATGGGCTGGCCACTGGGCAGCGTCAGCAGCACCGGGCGGAATCCGGCCAGGTGCGACACGCCGAACAGGAACACGATGCCCATGAACGCGGGCAGGGCGATCAGTTCGCGCGACATCCAGGAAGTGCGCCACTGCAGTATGCCGCGCCAGGCGCGGGTGATCATGTAAATTGGCTTGCCGAGGTGGAACACCGCCGCAAACAGGCCGCCGCACAGCAGCAGCAAGGACAGGGCACTGCCCAAACCGTAGAACTCATCGGACTGCATCGGCAGCAAGCCGAACAGCGCATAGGATTGATGCGTGAACAGGGCGAGAAACAGACCCTGTGCCGCCCCGATGAGCGTGGTCAGAAATATGACGGAAAAAGCTGGTTTCATAATGTACCGTTCCTAACAGGTTGCTTCATTACCATGCCGAGGCATCGTCCATCGACGAGGCGTCCTTCGCCGGCTTGGGCAGATGACCCTCGACCTTGAGCGGATTGTCGGCGCGCTCCAGCTCGTCCTGGTGGATCTTGAGCTTGGTCTTGCGCCGCGGCAAGTAATGGTTGGCGGGATGCGTGCCCCACTCCGGCATCAGCGCATAGCCGCCGTTCTCGCGGATGGCCTGCGACACCTCCGATTCCGGATCATGGATGTCGCCGAACAGGCGCGCGCTGGTCGGGCAGGCCTTGACGCAGGACGGCTTGCGGTCGATCTCGGCCAGCGACTGATCGTAGATGCGGTCCACGCACAGGGTGCATTTCTTCATCACCTTGGCCTTCTCGTCGATCTCGCGCGCGCCGTACGGACAGGCCCAGGTGCAGTACTTGCAGCCGATGCACTTGTCGTAGTCCACCAGCACGATGCCGTCTTCCTTGCGCTTGTACGACGCGCCGGTCGGGCACACCGGCACGCAGGGCGGATCCTCGCAATGCAGGCAGGATTTGGGGAAGTGCAGCGTCTCGCTGTTCGGATACTGGCCGATCTCGAAGGTCTGCACGCGGTTGAAGAAAGTGCCGGTCGGATTCAGGCCGTAGGGATTGTCGTCGCACAACGGGCCGGCCGAGCCGGAGGTGTTCCATTCCTTGCAACTGGTCACGCAGGCATGGCAGCCGACGCAGACGTTGAGGTCGATGACCAAGGCGAGCTGAGTCATAGCGAGCCTTTCAATTCAATAATCTCGAGCTGGGTCATTGCGCACCGCCTTTCTTCTTGCCGCCGCCGAAGTAGGCGAGCCAGCTTGGTCGTTCTTTCATGCCGGGATATCTCTTCATGGGTTCGAATTGCGGCGAGGTATGTTCCGGCTCGCCCGCCTCCGCCTTGTAGATGCGCACGCGCACGTCGTACCAGGCCGCCTGTCCGGTGATCGGGTCGGAATTGGAGAAACGCTTGCCGTCGGCTTCCGGCGGCAGCTCTTCCGAGATCACGTGGTTGAGCAGGAAGCCCTGCTGCGATTCGTTCGCGTTCGGCGCCAGGTTCCACGCGCCGGCCGCCTTGCCGATGGCGTTCCAGGTCCACACCGTGCCGGGTTCGACCGCTTCGCTGTAGCGCGCCATGCAGCGCACCTTGCCCCACTGCGATTCGCACCAGATCCAGTCGCCGTCGGCTATGCCGGCGTTCTTCGCGGTCTGCGCGTTGACGTACAGATAGTTGTGCGCATGGATCTGGCGCAGCCAGGCGTTCTGCGAATCCCACGAGTGGTACATCGCCATCGGCCGCTGGGTCAGGGCCGACAGCGGATATTTCTGCTTGTCGCTGGTCTGCACCTCGAGCGGCTCGTAATAGAACGGCAGCGGATCGAAGAAGGTCTCGATGCGCTTGGCCAGATGCTTGGGCGGCTGGCGCGTGATGCTCTTGCCCTGGGCGGCCAGGCGGAATTTCTGCAGCACCTCGGAATACAGGTGGATCAGGATGGGCTCGGAATAGCGCGTGATGCCGCTGCTCTGCGACCATTCGAGGTAACCCTGGTTCCAGTTGCGCATGAACTGGTACGAGCGCGGCAGCTTGTGGTGGTGCACGCAGTCGTTCTTGGCATACATCTCCCACTGGTTCGGGTTCGGTTCGCCCTTGATGGATTTCTCGCCGCCCTTGCCGCGCCAGCCGGACAGGAAGCCGATGCCGGAACCCGGCGCGGTCTCCCAGTTGACGATGAAGTCGGGATAGTCGCGGAACTTGCGCTCGCCTTCCTTGGTGACGAAGGCCGGCAACTTGAGGCGCGTGCCGAGCTCGATCAACACTTCCTGGAACGGCTTGCACTCGCCGGTCGGCGGCAGCACCGGGATGCGCACCGAATCCACCGGACCGTCGAATTCCGAGATCGGACGGTCGAGCATGGACATCACGTCATGGCGCTCGAGGTAGGTCGTGTCCGGCAGGATCAGGTCGGCGAAGGCGGTCGTCTCCGAATGGAAGGCGTCGCATACCACCAGGAACGGGATCTTGTATTCGCCGTTCTCTTCCTTGTCGACCAGCATCTTGCGCACTTCGCTGGTGTTCATGGAGGAGTTCCATGCCATGTTGGCCATGAACAGCAGCAGCGTGTCGATCTTGTAGGGATCGCCGCGCCAGGCGTTGGTGATGGCGTTGTGCATCAGGCCGTGCACCGACAGCGGGTACTCCCACGAGAACGCCTTGTCGATGCGCACCGGGCTGCCGTCCTCGTTGACGAACAGGTCGTCGGGGTCGGCCGGCCAGCCCAGCGCCATGCCGTCCAGCGGCGTGTTGGGCTGCACCGCCTTGGGATGATTCGGCGTGCGTGCGCACGGCGGAATCGGGCGCGGGAACGGCGCCTTGTGGCGGAAGCCGCCGGGACGGTCGATGGTGCCCAGCAGCGTCATCAGGATGGACAGCGCGCGTATGGTATGGAAACCGTTGGAGTGCGCGGCCAGTCCGCGCATGGCATGGAACGAGACCGGGTTGCCGGTGACGGTGTCGTGCTCCTTGCCCCAGGAATCGGTCCACGCGATCGGCAGTTCGATCTTCTGGTCGCGCGCGGTGATGCCCATCTCGTGCGCCAGGCGTTTGATGGTGTCGGCCGGGATGCCGGTGATCTGCTCGGCCCACTCCGGCGTGTAATCCTTGACGCGGTCCTGCAGCATCTGGAACGCGGGTTTGACCGGCGTGCCGTCCTGCAACTTGAATTCGCCCAGCAGGAAGGGATCGGCGCCTTCGGTGTGCGTGACCACCGGCACTGTTGGTGTTGCGGTCCCACCACAGCTTGTTCTGCGGGTCGTAGCAGCCTTCTTCTTTCGCCACTTCGGTGCGCACGAACATGCCGAACTCGTCATGCGCGGCATCGAGGTTAACCAGTTGCCCGGAGTTGGTGTAGCGCACCAGGAAGTCGCGGTCGTACAGGCCGAGCGCGATGATCTCGTGGATCAGCGCCAGCATCAGCGCGCCGTCGGTGCCGGGGCGGATCGGCACCCACTCGTCGGCGATGGCGGAATAGCCGGTGCGCACGGGGTTGATGGAGATGAAACGGCCGCCCTCGCGCTTGAACTTGGAGATGCGCGATCTTCATCGGGTTGGAGTGATGGTCCTCCGCCGTGCCGATCATGATGAACAGCTTGGAGCGCTCCAGGTCGGGGCCGCCGAATTCCCAGAACGAGCCGCCGATGGTGTAGATCATGCCCGCGGCCATGTTCACCGAGCAGAAGCCGCCGTGCGCCGCATAGTTGGGCGTGCCGAACTGGCGCGCGAACAGGCCGGTCAGCGCCTGCATCTGGTCGCGGCCGGTGAACAGCGCGAACTTCTTCGGGTCGGTGGCGCGTATCTTGCCGAGGCGCTCGGCGAGGATGGAGAAGGTCTCTTCCCAGCTGATCTCCTCGAACTCGCCCGCTCCGCGTTCGGAGCCCTGTTTGCGGCGCAGCGGCTTGGTCAGACGCGCCGGCGAATATTGCTTCATGATGCCGGACGAACCCTTGGCGCAGATCACGCCGTTGTTCAGCGGATGCTCGGGGTTGCCGTCGATGTAACGCACCTCGCCGTTGCGCAGGTGCACGCGGATGCCGCAGCGGCAGGCGCACATGTAACAGGTGGTGTTGCGAATTTCGGTTTTCGCGTCCGCAACGGGCGGCGCGAGCGGATCGTGCAATGGGATCGATGTCATGGGCTGGAATTTATATTAGTTATCGAGGCGCGACAGCCTTACCAAATTACTCAGACTTTTCAGGGCCGCAAGTATGCGTATGCCGCGCCAGCACTGCCATAGCCGTGATGAGGCATTTAAACATAACCCGTAAGGGGGGTGCGACCCTCAACCCATGAGGGGTATCGCAGATACGGTAGCGATGCACTAGTGTGCCAACCTGACGATACTAAGTACTTGACTGAATTAGGGAGGAAAGCATGGCGTTAGTGAACCCGCACGGCGGGAGTGGGCTTAAGCCGTTATTGCTTGAGGGGTCTGCCCTCAAGTCCGAACTCGAAAAAGCAAAGCAGTTGCTGCAGGTCAAAGTCAGTTCGCGCGAGAAGGGCGACATCATCATGCTCGGCATCGGCGGATTCACCCCGCTGGACGGCTTCATGACCTATGCCGACTGGCAGGGCGTGTGCGATGGCATGAAGATGGCCAATGGCCTGTTCTGGCCCATCCCCATCACCCTTTCCGTCAGCCAGGCTGTCGCCGACTCGATCAAGACCGGCCAGGAGATCGCGCTGACCGACGCGGAGAACGGCGAAGTGCTGGCCACCATGTCGATCACCGAGAAATACACCATCGACAAGGCGCACGAGTGCATGCAGGTGTTCAAGACCGCCGATCCCAAGCATCCCGGCGTCAAGATGGTGATGGAACAGGGCGATGTCAACCTGGCCGGCTCCATCAAGGTGCTGTCGCAAGGCGGCTTCCCCGAGAAATATCCCGAACTGTTCAAGACACCCGCACAGACGCGCGAGATCTTCAGCCAAGATGGGCTGGTCCAAGATCGCCTGCTTCCAGACGCGCAACCCGATGCACCGTTCGCACGAGTACCTGGCCAAGATCGCCATCGAAGTGTGCGACGGCGTGCTGATCCACTCGCTGCTGGGCAACCTCAAGCCCGGCGATATTCCCGCCGAAGTGCGCGCCAAGGCCATCGGCACGCTGACCGAAAAATATTTCGTGAAGAAGACCGTGGTGCAGGCAGGTTATCCGCTCGACATGCGTTATGCCGGTCCGCGCGAAGCGCTGCTGCATGCGGTGTTCCGCCAGAACTACGGCTGCTCGCACCAGATCGTCGGCCGCGACCACGCCGGCGTCGGCAGCTACTACGGCCCGTTCGACGCGCATCACATCTTCGACCAGGTGCCCAAGGGTGCGCTGGAAACCGAAGCGCTGAAGATCGACATCTCGTTCTGGTGTTATAAGTGCGGCGGCATGGCCTCGGCCAAGACCTGCCCGCACGACGACGCCGACCGGCTGCAGGTCTCCGGTACGCAGTTGCGCAACGCACTCTCCAAAGGTGAGGATGTGCCAGCAGAGTTCAGCCGCCCCGAGGTGTTGGAGATTTTGCGTGCCTATTACGCGAGTTTGCAAGAAGGTGAAAAGTAATGGTGGTCGGTCCGTCTGAGCATCGGGAGTGACATTTCCCATGTTCGACGGCCAACCGGTTTAAGGATGGTCATTCGTCAGCAATTATTGAGGAGAAACTAATGTTCACGAGCAATCCCTTTGCCGATCTCTCGGCAACGATTCCAACCGCTTACATGCAGGGTTACATCATTCTGATGGTCCTGCTGGTCATGGGCGGGACGATACTCGATATGCTGCACAAGAAAAGCGCGCAGTACTTCTTCGAGAATGCGAAGAAAGCGCAGAAGAGCGCAAAGCGCGACAGTGAGCGGCGGCGAGAAGGTGGCGATGGCCGCTTCCGTGCTGGTCAAGGAAGTGCTGACCTCCGGCGAATTCGACAATCCGCGCCGCAGGCTCTCCCATCTGCTGACCATGTGGGGCACCATCATCTTCATCGTGACCACCGCGATCATGGTGTTCTCGCCGGAATCCACCTCCACCCTGCTGGCCGCAACTGTGGCACCTCGGTGCGATCATGCTGGCCGTGGGCGGATACTGGTTCTGGTTCGCCATCCGCGTTGATGTGGCTGCGGAAGGCCTTTCCAGCTTCCGCCTCGAGCGCGCTGACCTGTTCATCCTCTCGCTGCTGGCCACCGCGACCTTCGCCTTGATCTGGTCGTTCACCGGCGGCGGCGTGACCGTGTTCTTTGCCTTGTTCATCCTGTCCAGCACCGTGCTGTTCGGCGGCGTGTACTGGTCCAAGTTCGCCCACATGTTCTTCAAGCCCGCTGCGGCCTTCCAGAAGCGCGTCATCATGGCCGACGGCGGTCGCGAGAACCTGCCGCCCGACTACGACCTGACCGATCCCGAAGTGCAGCGCAAGTTCCCGGATGTACCCCAGTACATGGGCAAGAACCCGCCCAACATGGGACTGTGCATCAAGGCCGAACGAGCCAACCATTACTAATGCTGTCCTGACCAATTTTCGATAAGAAATAGAGGAGTAACTTATGCCAACCTTTGTATATATGACGCGTTGTGATGGTTGCGGAGAGTGCGTGGACATCTGCCCGTCCGACATCATGCACATCGACAAGAAGCTGCGTCGTGCCTACAACATCGAACCCAGCATGTGCTGGGAATGCTATTCCTGCGTGAAGGCCTGTCCGCACCAGGCGATCGACGTGCGCGGTTATGCCGACTTCGCCCCGCTGGGTCACAGTGTCCGCGTGATCCGCGACGAGGAGAAAGGCACGATCGCGTGGCGCATCAAGTTCCGCAACGGCAAGAAGGACATGGAGCTGCTGGCGCCGATCACGACCAAGCCCTGGGGCTCGGCGACACCGGACCTCGCCAAGGTGCCGGCCCCCAGCAAGGAGATGCGCGACAGCCAACTGCTGTTCAATGAGCCCAAATACATTCGCATGGATGACGGCGGATTGCACACCCTGCAATCCAATGGTCTGGAAATCAAAGAGGGAGTGCAATACTGATGAGCTACTCGACAATTATCGAAGACAATATCGACATCCTGGTGGTGGGTGCGGGCTTGGGCGGTACGGGCGCGGCATTCGAGGCAAGATATTGGGGGCAGGACAAGAAGATCGTCATTGCCGAAAAGGCGAACATCATGCGTTCCGGCGCGGTGGCCCAGGGCCTGTACGCGATCAACTGCTACATGGGTACCCGCTTCGGCGAGAACAACCCGGAAGATCACGTGCGTTATGCGCGTATCGACCTGATGGGCATGGTGCGCGAAGACCTGCTGTTCGACATGGCCCGCCACGTCGACTCCGCTGTGCACAACTTCGAAGAATGGGGCCTGCCCATCATGCGCAACGAGAAGAAGGGTTCCTTCCTGCGTGAAGGCCGTTGGCAGATCATGATCCACGGCGAATCCTACAAGCCTATCGTTGCCGAAGCCGCCAAGAAGTCGGCGGACAAGGTGTTCAACCGCATCTGCGTGACCCACCTGCTGATGGACGAGTCCAAGGAGAACCGCGTCGCCGGAGCCGTGGGCTTCAACGTCCGCACCGGTAACTACCATGTGTTCAAGTCCAAGACCGTGATCTGCGGCGCCGGTGGCGCTTCCAACATCTTCAAGCCGCGTTCCGTCGGCGAAGGTGCAGGCCGCGTCTGGTACGCACCGTGGTCTTCCGGTTCCGCCTACGGTCTGATGATCGAAGCCGGTGCCAAGATGACCCAGATGGAAAACCGCATCGTGCTGGCCCGCTTCAAGGACGGTTACGGTCCGGTCGGCGCCTACTTCCTGCACCTCAAGACCTATACGCAGAACGGCTACGGTGAAGAGTACGAGTCCAAGTGGTTCCCGGCACTGCAGCAAATGGTGGGCAAGGAATATCTGGATCCGGAAGTGTCTCACCGCACTCACCGCCCCATCCCGACCTGCCTGCGCAACCACGCGATCATCAACGAGGTGAACGCCGGTCGCGGCCCGATCCACATGGTCACCATGGAAGCCTTCCAGGATCCGCATCTGGAAGAAATCGGCTGGCACAACTTCCTCGGCATGACCGTCGGCCAAGCCGTGCTGTGGGCCGCCACCGACGTGGATCCCAAGTACGAGAACCCCGAACTGACCACCTCCGAGCCTTATGTGATGGGTTCGCATGCTACCGGTTGCGGCGCTTGGTGTTCTGGTCCGGAAGATCTCTCTCCGAAAGAATACTTCTGGGGCTATAACCGCATGACAACCATCGAAGGTCTGTTCGGTGCCGGTGATGCGGTAGGCGGTACGCCGCACGCCTTCTCGTCCGGCTCCTTCACCGAAGGCCGTCTGGCTGCCAAGGCTGCCTGCAAGTACATCGACGATGGCAAGGCGGAAGGCATCCGTGTCTCCGACGCCCAGATCGCCCGTCGCCGGGAGCAGGTCTACAAGCCGCTGGAAACCTATCGCGTCTTCAGCAATGAAGTGGTTGCCGGCACCGTCAACCCCAACTTCATCAACCCGAGACAGGGTCTGGATCGTCTGCAGAAGATGATGGACGAGTACTGCGGTGGTTTTGGTGTCAACTACATGACCAACGACAAGCTGCTCAACATCGGCCTGAAGAAGATGTCGATTCTGGGTGAAGACCTGGAAAAGGTTGCCGCGTCCGACATCCATGAACTGCTGCGCGCATGGGAACTGAAGCATCGTTTCCTGACTTCCGAAAGCGTGTTCCACCATACGTTGTTCCGCAAGGAGACGCGTTGGCCGGGTTACTACTACCGTGGCGACGTGATGAAGCTGGACGACAAGAACTGGCACGTACTGACTGTTTCCCGCCGCGATCCCAAGACCGGCGAGTACACGATGGAAAAAGCACCGCTCTACCACCTGGTAGGCGATGTGGAGAAAGCGCCAGTAGACCACCACTAAGAAAATGCAGGCCTGATTTGCCGATGTTGAACAATCAGGCTTGTGTTGACTTGCAGGTGTACAAAAGGGGACCGGCATATTCCATGTTGGTCCTCTTTTTATCTGTCTCGCAGGAATGGCATAATCATTTTCGCGAAAGATGCATGATCGTCATGCTGAGATAACGGAGTTCGGAAGATGAATATCATTGATAAGACAGATGCAGAGATATTGGAGATCGCCCATCCCATGTGGGCGGATCTGGTGAAGTATTCCAACGAAGGCAACTACGGTGCCTTCACGCGCAACTTTTCGAGCACCCTGATCATGGGTGCCAACGAGATCGAGATGGGCAAGCAGTTCGCGCGCAGCGAACTGGCCAAGAACCTGTCGCCAGACTATGACTACCTGGGCATCATCCGCCGCGGCGAACATGTCACCGTGCTATACAAACAGAGAAGCTCGGCGAAACCCGGCGAATGGCTGGGCCGGCTGGTGCTGGGTTATGAGAACGGCAAAGTGAAGATCTTTGGCGCCACCATTTTTTAAGACACGGTCAGATCAAACATGTCAGATACGATTGCAGACGAAAAATTCGTCGAACTGAATTACAAGGTCATCGACAACAAGACCGGCGACGTGCTGGTCACCGTGGACTATCCGATCGGCTATGTGCACGGCGTGAACGACGTGATGTCAGAAGACGTGACCAAGGAACTGTATGGCAAGAAAGTCGGCGACACCATCGAGGTGCCGGTCGACACCACCAAGCTGTACGGCGAGCGCGATGAATCGCTGGTGTTCACCGATCGCATCGAGAATGTGCCGGAAGAATACCGCGAGCTCGGCATGACCATCACCATGGAGAACGACAAGGGTGAGCCGCGCAACTTCATCGTCACCCGTTTCGACGACAAGACACTGACCATCGACGGCAACAACCCGCTGTGCGGCCGGGACGTCACTTTCGTGCTGGAAGTGCTGTCCATACGCGACGCTACCGAGGAAGAGATCGAGCTGGGCGGCCCGGTCGGCGCCGATCCCGATCTGAACGAGATACTCGAACGGGCCAAATGAACTTCTCGACCGCTTACCTCATTTACCCGCCGAACCGGGTGCTGGAGCGCTCCATCGCCGATTCCCTCGGCTTGCTGAGCGCCGAACTGGCCGCGACAGCCGCGCCGGATACGCAGGTCGCGATGGCGGACAATTTCCGCTTCACACGCGGGAACTATGAGCAGCACCGCTACAGCGCCAGGATCTATGAGCCCCTGCGCGAAGCGCTGGAAACGGCACTGAACGACGATGCGGCGAAGATCAGCCGTGACCGCGAGCCGCTGGTGTGGGCCGCGAAGCAGAACGACCTCGGCAACATCCTGGCCGCATTGGGCCAGCAACGCAGGGATGTTGCCTCGCTGGAACGGGCCATCCAGTGTTTCGTCAAGGCGCTGGAGGTATTCACCCGGGAAAGCGCCCCCCAACAATGGGCGGCCACGCAATACAACCTGGCCACGGCCAACCAGACGCTGGGCCGCCTGAGCGAAGCGACCGCGCCGTTGAAGATCGCGGTGGATGCCTACACCGAGGCCTTGCAGGTCTGGACCAAGGAACAGTCGCCGCAGGACTGGATGCTCACCCTGCATCAACTGGGCGCCACCCTGTACACCTTCGGCAGACAACTCAAAGGCAACCGCCAGTTCCAGAAGTCCGTGGTCGCCTGGAAGAACGCCCTGACCGCACTCAATGCCGACGATTACGCACTGGAGCTGGTGGCCACGCATAACAACCGCGGCGTCACGCTGCACCATCTCGGCGAGTCGGAAGAGAATGCCGCACGGCTGAAAGAAGCGATCAATTCCTACGAGTTGGCATTGACGGTCAGCATGGAGCAGCAGTTGCCGATCCATGTGGCCGTACTCTGCCGCGTGAACAAGGCGACGGTACAGAATTCACTGGCGCAGTTGACCAATGACGCCATGCTGGCCGAAGAGGTCGCCGATGAGTTCGAAGTGATCATGGAATGTTTCCCGCACGCGCTGCAACCGTTGTGCCTGAAGCATTGCGAGGAACAGATGAAGATGGCGCGCGCCCGGCACGAAGCGCTAGCAGGCTGTTGAAAAACGTAGCGAGGATGGTCAGATGCAAGGCGCACGGAGCGCAGCGACCGAGACATACCATGTGGGTAGGCGAGGGAGCGAGCACCGGGCAACGCAGCAGATGACCACCGCAGTAGTTTTTCAACAGTCTGCTGGGCAGCGCGGTGGGTTGAGGGAAAACCGCTAGGAGACTTTGGTTTCCACGTTGATGAAGGAACCGGTATCCGCCAGGAAGCGGACCGCTCTGACACCGACACCGGCTTCCGGGCTGGCTTCGGATCTGTCGGCGGACAAGGTCAGCACCACGCCCAACCTGGGAGACAGATTGTGGCTTTTGCAGACTTCAACGATCTTGTCCTTGATGGGCTCCAGTTGTTTGACGAGCGTATCGGTCAGGGCGAACACGTCGACCTCGCCGGAAATGGTCTCCGTGGATAACTCCCACGAGCTGATGACCGGTTTGTCCAGCGTGCTGTATGCGCCGGCGGCGTTGACGGAAGTGGGTTCCACCCCGAGCAGGCGCGTGATGTCGTCGGGGTTGAAGTGGTAACCCAGCAATGCAAAGTAAGCGCGTGCCTTGTTCGATGCCACGATGGTTTCCTCGTTGGTTGGATATTGGCCAAAGTATAACGTACGACAAGAGGTGTTCTGTTGACATCTGGAACGACACAGGAAAAGAAGCGCGACCCGAACAATCCCTGCCTGTTCTGCACGGATCCGCAGGGGGTATCGCTACAGCATGAACTCGCGTTCAGTGCCCGCGACACCTACCCGACCAGCCCGGGCCACACCCTGGTCATCCCGCGGCGGCATGTCGCCAGCTTCTTCGAACTGACGCCGCAAGAAGTGGCGGCCTGCATGGGGCTCATCCAGGAGGAGAAAAAACTCATCGACGAGGAATTCAAACCGGACGGCTACAACATCGGCGTCAATGTCGGACCGGCGGCCGGGCAAAGCATTTTACATGTCCATATTCACATCATCCCCCGCTACAAAGGGGACGTTGAGAATCCCCAAGGGGGCGTGCGGCATGTAATACCAAAAAAGGCATATTACACACGCTGAAAAAGAGCTCGGCACAAGGCGGAAGAGATTGATATGCCTGATTGAAAAACCTTCCGTCTGCAAGCAACGATTTTTTAACCCAAGGAGATAGGATCATGAGTGAAGAGAAGAAACAGTTCTGCCGCCCCAAGGTTCCGGATGGCCACACTTTCCGCGTAACGACCCGTCAGAAGGAGATCGTTCCCGGCCAGTTCTTTGTGGGCTATGAAACCACCTGGGATCCGGCTCAGAAAGAAGTGCCCTACAGCACTCCCAAGAAGCCCTGAATCGATCAGCAAGGAATGATCAGCCGCGCGAGCCTGCATGGTCGCGCGGCTATTATTTTTCAGAGTTATTTGTGGTACCCGGGATTACCGCCAAGCTGTAGTTCGCTATCGGCCAGTTAGCAGTACTACGACCTTGCCTTAACGCTCCGAATCGACATTCGTGGCGCTCAAGCACTCAGTTGCAGTGGAACTGCCCTCTCGACACTGTTGTCCTGGGCAACCGCGAGTTCCAGGCTGTGGAGCGCCTCGACTACCGCGTCACGCTGCGCATGCAATGCGTCGATCAAGCTCCGCGCTTTATCCAGCTGTCCGTTGCGCCAACTTCTGTCGATTTCCCCGGCAATTTCGTGCACTCGCCGGTGCAGCTCTTCGATGCGGACGAAGTCGGGAAGGTGTCGATACAAGCTGGCGCCCCGCCCGTAATACCAAACGCCGAAATTGCAGCTGTGCTGGTCGTCGAGGTTTCTGCGGGGTGGCGGCAGGCCGCTTTTGATGGCGTAAACCAGTTGCGCCACCCAGTTACGATGGTCCACCTTGGCTACCAGCATGGGGCGGTCTGCCGCATCCCAGCGCAAATCCTTTATTGCCGACCATTCCGGGTCTGGCTTCCAGTCCTTGACCCATGCCGGCACCTGATCCGCCGGCATGGCCGGGGCTATGCCATTTCCCTGCACATGGTCGCAATCCAGCTGCATGAGCAGCCTGCCGTGTTCTACCGTTTCAACGCCTTCGGCAATCACCTGACGCTGGAACGCGAAAGCGAGGCCGAGAATGCCCTGCACGATGACCAGATTATCGGGATCCGAGATCATTTCGCGGATAAAGCTCTGGTCGATCTTGATGGTCGCCGCCGGCAGCCGCTTCAGATAGGTGAGCGAGGAATAGCCGGTGCCGAAATCATCCAGCGCACAGGAAATCCCCAATTCGCGGCACTGCTCGATGATGCGGGAAGCTTTTGCCACGTCTTCCAGCGCAGAGGTCTCCAGTATCTCCAGCTCGAGTTTCTTCGCGACGCCTGGATGGTTACTCAGCGACGCAGTCAGATGCTGCACGAAGTTGGGGCTTTGTAGCTGGCGGCTGGCAACGTTGACGCTGACGGCGAGATCCAATCCGAGGTCACGCCACTTGTCCATTTGGCGAAGCACGGTTTCGATCACCCACTCGCCCATCCGCACGATCAGATCATGGTCTTCGATCAACGGCAGGAAATGCATGGGTGTGACCAAGCCCCGCTCAGGATGATTCCAGCGAACCAGCGCCTCCAGGCCGACCACTTTCCCCTTGCGCAAGTCCACCTTGGGTTGGTAATGGACCAAGAACTCGCCGCTTGCCAACGCGTCCGCAATGCGGCTGATGCGGTCATGCTGGATGCGCACGTAGAGATCGAGTTCGCGGTCGAATATGTGATAGCGATTCTTGCCGGCCTGCTTGGCCTGATACATGGCCTGGTCGGCGTGCCGCAGCAGCGTATCCGGGTTCGCATCGTCGGTCGGATATATCGCCACGCCTACACTTGCAGACAAAGCCACCGGCTCCGGGGTGACCGATAACGGCTGGCTTACCACCTGCAGCAAACGCTGCATGGCCTGCTCGCATTCCTCGACATTGTTCAAGCCGAGCAACAACAGCACGAATTCGTCCCCGCCCAATCTCGCGACGGTATCTCCACCACGCAACATATCCTTGAGCCGGCCCGCCATTTCCACCAGCAGGCGATCGCCCGCTTCATGTCCATAGGTGTCGTTCACCGGCTTGAACCCGTCCAGATCCAGGTAACAGACGGCCATCATCGCGGAGCTGCGTTTCGTCTGGGAAATGGCTTGCGTCAGGCGGTCTGCCAACAGCACACGGTTCGGCAATTCGGTCAGTGCGTCGTAGTATGCCATCTGCTTCAACTGCGTTTCCTGCTCCTTGAGGCGACGGATATCGGAAAAGACGGCAACGAAATTGGTCAGCCCCCCCTCCGCATTGCGCACGGCAGAAATGGAAAGCAACTCGGGATAGACTTCACCGTATTTGTTCCTGTTCCATATCTCCCCCTGCCAGCTGCCGCTGCCAAGAATGCTTTTCCACATGGCCGCATAGAACTCCTGGTCGTGGCGCCCGGATTTGATCATTCTCGGATTGTGCCCGATCACCTCGGCGCGTTCATAACCGGTGATGCGCGTGAAAGCCGGGTTGATGTCGAGGATGTTGCCGTCGGAGTCGGCCAGGACGATGCCCTCGTGCGAGCTGTGGAACGCCGTTGAATGCAGGCGCAGGCTGTCCTCCGCAAGCAACTGTGCGGCATAGCGCTGACTGACTTCACGATGAGCGGTGGCCAGGGAGCGCCGGGTACGGTCGAGCCGGACGAAGACGAAGGCCAGATAGGCGGTCAGCAGCAGCGCCACGACATAGAGCAGCTTGCGGAACTGTCCGGCCGTTTGCTGGGCATGTTCGTAGCCGATGGCGTAACGGCGATTCAGTTCTTCCGCCTGTTGCGCCGTAGCAAGCCGGTTGATCTCGTGCGTCATGCCGTTCACTTCCGGCAGATATCTCACGATGGCATCGCCATGCAGCAAAAGATTGTCGACCACGGCATGCATGGGCTGATGGGGCGGAATCGCGGCCAGCCGCCGGCGCGCCGCGCTGACCTGCAAATGGCGCTCGGCATCCGGATTGCGCGCGAACGACAGGACGTGCCTGACATAATCCTCTGCCGGTCCTTTGAGCTCGCCGGGTACGCTCCCCCCCAGGAAATCGTCGGCCGCCGACGGAAAGTAAGCCAGCGAGTTTCGCAGGACGGCGTTCTGGCGCTTGAAGACCTCGACCAGCCGGGATTTTATCTCCAGGGTCTTCTGCAGTTCGCCTGCCTTTTCGGAGACCTTGCTTCGATCACCTGCGGGCAGGAAGGATGGTGCGATAGCCGCGTGGGAAGCGGCCTGCAGCGACCTCTCCAGGAAAAGCGTGAGCGCGTCGTAGTTGCGCGTGACATCCAGGCGATTCGCCAGCACTTCGCCGTTGGTCTCGGCATCCGCTTCACGCAAATCGCGCAATATTTTGGTGTATTCGTAGTGAGCCTGCGGCGATACGGATTCGGCCCGCATGAACAGCAGGGTTAGCAGCATGGCAGAGGACAAGACTATCGCGCCAACGGCCAGAAAGCGCATGGGCTGCAAAGCGCGGACAACGTCGAGATTGACGCTCATCGCAGCACCTGCCCCTGCCATTCGCCGTTCAGCGTATGCAGGAACGCAACGACCACGCGCACCTCTTCCCCGGACAATTCCTTGCCCAGTTGGTACTTGCCCATGATCCTGACTGCATCGGAGAGCGTTTTGGCAGAGCCGTCATGGAAATACGGGGAAGTAACGTCGACGTTGCGCAGACTGGGCACCTTGAATACGTGCCGGTCTTCTTCCAGTCCCGTGACGTTGAAGCGCCCCTGATCCGCCCTGCTCGGCAGGCGATCCTTGAAGAAATCGCCCATCACGCCAAAACGCTGGAACATGTTGCCGCCTATGCCGGCCCCCTGATGACAGCTGGCGCAGCCGAGATTGACGAAGCGGCGATAACCTTCCAGTTCGTCACGACTGAGCATGTTCTTTTCGCCGCGAAGGTAGCGATCGAATCTTGAATTCGGGGTAACCAGCGAGCGCTCGTAGCTGGCGATGGCCCCGGCGATATTGGCAGGAGTCATGCCGTCCGGATACGCGTTCCGGAACATGGCCTGATATTCATGATCCGCGCGCAGCTTGCCCGTTACCTCATCCCAGTTCGAGCCCATTTCGATGGGGTTATGCACCGGTCCGGCCGCCTGCTCTTCAAGCGACCTGGCGCGGCCGTCCCAGAATTGGGCAATATTCAACCCGACGTTGAACACCGTGGGAGCGTTGACATCACCCACCGCGCCATGGATGCCAACCGAGTAACGCGAGCGGTCCGTTCCGCCCTTGCCCAGGTCATGGCAACTTGCACAGGAAATGCTGTTGTCGTGCGAAAGACGAGGATCCCGGAACAGCCTCTCGCCCAAAGCCACTTTCTCGGGCGGCAAAGCGGGAGCGGGCGGCAGCGGCAAGAGCGGCTCGCGTCCGATGCTGATTTCAGGCGACTGTGCCCCGGTCGATGCTTCCGGGATATTCGCATCGTATGGCGCGAAAAAGAAATACAGCAGCAATAGAACCAGTGCGGGAACTGCAAAAAATGATTGGTGCTTTACTCTCATGAACCTTAGGTATGGCAACTGCCTGGAACGAAACCGCATTTTACTCCTGCATTTCGCACCCGGACCGCACTTCTGCAGGCAACCCACTCTCATTACAGGGTTTTTTGCAGGGGGCGACTTTTTTTGCCAGTCGGCTGCCGCCATCGCCCGAATCGGGAGCAATGACAGCGAATTGGGAAACAGGCGCGCCTCGGGATCGTGGGCGCCGCAAAAATGCTACACCACCAGATGTCTGCTGGATCGGTGTTATGTCTGCGCCCAAGGCAGACCGTCGAAGCGCCAGCCATTGTGCGAATTGCGATGATGGTTGTCGTCGAGGTCGCCTTCGAAGCCGTGGGTGACGTTGTATATTTCCTTCAAGCCGGCTTCTTCCAAAGCCAAGCCGGCGTCGGCCGAACGGCGCCCGGAGCGGCAAATGAGCACGATGGGGCGATTGACGCTGGCCGCCTTGCGCACGTGCGCGACGAAATGCGGGTCGATTTCCCAGTCCGGTCCGTCCACCCAGGGGATCAGGATGGAGCCGCGGGGATGACCGACGAACATGTGTTCCATCTCGCTACGCACGTCGATGAAGACGGCTTCAGGATTGGCCTGCAGAAATTCGTAGGCTGCTTTGGGTTCGAGGTGTTTCATGGGCGCCCTGCTTATACGGTTGTTGACGGCTGGATTATAGCGCCCAGAACGGGACGAAGCACAAAAGCCCCCTCGATCACCACGCGACCAGACGAAGGGGCTACAGGGTCACTTCCCTGCGATGTCCTGCAATTTTTTCGGCTGGATGATGCGCCCGTCCAGGCTGGCTTGCTGCAAAGTTCTAATCTCGAAACTCATTCGTTCCAGATCACCGAGTATCCAGGTCGGGATGGCTTTCACACCCGGCGCATCGATGCCTGCGACCGAGCCGGGATTGACCAGCCAGCAATGACCGCCTTTGACATCGGCCTGCTGCCCGACATGGGCGGTGTGGCTGTGGCCGTGACAGACCAGATCGTAGTCCCCGGTGCAGGCGAAAGCCTGAGCGTGATGGGGCATATGGGTGACGAAAATCCTGCGCCCGCCGAGTTCCAGCACCGCTTCCTGTCCATGGTAGGTGAACAGGCCACCGGAATTCGCCATCATGCGATAAAGCGCCGCCACATCGCCGATGTTGTTGCCGTGCACGGCATGGATTGGTATGCCCAGTTTGAGGGAGGCTCGCAGCGTGTTGACACCGATCAGGTCACCGCAGTGAATCACGGCTTGCGCCCCGGCAGCCTGCGCCTCCACGATAGCCTCCACCAGAGGGGCTGAGCGGTCATGGCTGTCTGAAACGATGCAAATCTTCATGCTCAACTTTGTATCACAGAAATTCCGACGCATTTGGCCGAATTCACGCCCATAGTGTCTATAACCACATCGGGTGGGGGGTGCCATAGCCCTGATGGGCTAGGGGAGAATTTACTGGCAGTGTTTTATTGATATTTGAGGGAAAGCGGCATAACCTAGCACGTGGCATTTGATGCCGCTGTGTGCTTTTGCTGTAGTACTCGCTTGAGTTTTCGGACATCTTTGCTGAATGCTATTATGAGTAGAAAGTTGAAGTCAGTTGACGAATCGGACAACGTCGCGTTCATCTGGACACGCGATCCCGAATTCGTGCTTCCCGGCAAGAACGGCGGTCTGGATAATTGCGTGGAGCAGGAGTTCACTGCATCCCGCACCAGCGATCTGCGGACGTTGCTGAATGCGTTTCTGGAGACAGCCATCGGCTTCATCAAGGCCAGAGCCGGTGTTGTACGAGTCCTGCTGCCGGATGAACAGACCTTGCAGGTCATCAGTTCGGTCGGCTTGACTGGAGAAGAACTGGAAGCCGAGCGTATCGTCGAGCTTGCCTGCGAAGTCTGCGGCAAGGACGCCTTCAAACACGGCCTTTGCTCCACCGATGTCGACACCTGCAAGGGACGAGATGGCGACCAAGCGGACCGGCAGTTCCAGTCAGTGATCTCCATCCCGCTGGAAAGTCGAAACTCCCCGGAAGTCCTGCTTGGCGTTTTCACCCTCTTCTTCGATACCCCGCAATCCTCGTCAGGCAATGCATCAGTCATGTCGATCGCTTTCGCCGACCTGTTGAGCTCCCTGATCGAGCACATCAAGTCTAGCCGGGAGGCCAAGCGCGCGGAACTGTTGATGGAACGCCAATCCATCGCCAACGAGATCCACGATTCGCTGGCACAGACGCTGAACTTCGCACGCATGAGCACCACCCTGCTGAGCGATGCGTTGCGCAACAACAACGAAGTGATGGCGACCAAATACACCCGCGATATCGACGAGGCGCTGGAGATCAGCCAGAAATCTGTCCGCTCGCTGATTACCGGTTTCCGCAGCGAGATGGATCCGGCAGGCCTGCTGCATGCTCTGCAGATACTGGCCGAAAAGTTCGGCCAACAACACGGGATCGTGCTCGATTGCTCCATCCGCGTCGCCGACCTCGACCTGCCGCTTGAGCACGAGATACAGGCCTACCACATCGTGCGTGAAGCGCTCTCGAACATAGCAAAACACTCAAATGCGAGCCATGCCCGCCTGATAGTGGATCACCTCTGCGGTTATTACGTTTTCACTGTCGAAGACAACGGCGTTGGCACATTCTCGCCGGTCGAGGGCCATTACGGCATCGTCATCATGCGCGAACGTGCGCAACGCATCGGCGGAGAAATCAAAGTGGAAAGCACCAAGGGGTTGGGAACCTGCGTACAATTATTCTTCCCCGAACCCGGGACGAAATGGAGAACGGTGCATGGCTGAAGATTTAAAGATCGCCCTGGTTGATGACCAGAGCTTGTGCCGGCGCGGACTTAGCGAATTGCTCGCACGCTGCTACGGTTTCAACGTGCTTGGCGCAGTCGGCACCATCGAGGATCTGCGCGCCCTGATCAAGGAGAACCCCGACCTGCTGGTCATGGATTTGCGCATGAAGCCGATGGACGGCCTGGCAATGCTGGAACAGATACGCAAGGAGGGCTGCACCATCCCCGCGGTGGTGCTGACCATGAGCGATTCGGAAGCGGACCTGGGCAATGCCATCCGTGCCGGGGTGCGCGGCTACCTGCTCAAGGATATGGCGCCGGAAGAGGTGGTGGATGCGATCCGCCGCGTCGCGGCAGGCGAACTGGTGGTAGCCCCGACCATGACGGTGAAGATGATCGACATGTTGCGCGGCGACCAACCCGGGCAGGAACCGAAGAACTCGCTGAAACTGCTGACCGACCGTGAGCGCGAGATACTGCAATTGCTGTCGCGCGGCGAGAGCAACAAGGCTATCGCGCAGACGTTGAAGATCAGTTACGACACGGTCAAACAGCATGTGCGCCATATCCTCAACAAACTCAACCTGTCGTCGCGAGTGAAGGCTGCCGTGCTGTTCGCCAAGGAACAAGGCACACCGGAAGACAGTGATACGCCACCAAATAAAAAGGCTGGATCACAATAAGCCAAGAGCAGTTGATAAATCAGAGTTGTTCCGTCAATCAAGCAAGTAAATATATAGAGGAGAAAACATGGCACACGTTGTAATCATGGGAGCAGGCCTCGGGGGCATGCCGGCCGCATACGAAATGCGCGACAAGCTGGACAACAAACACAAGGTCACCGTCGTCAACAATGGCGAAAATTTCCATTTCGTTCCGTCCAATCCATGGGTGGGCGTGAAGTGGCGCGAGCGCAAGCAGATCGAGTTCCCGGTACGCAGCTATCTGGAGCGCAAGGGCATCGAGTTCATCTCGACCGGCGTAAAGCGCGTGCATCCCGACCAGAACAAGCTCGAACTCAACGACGGCAAGATGCTCGATTACGACTATCTGGTGATCGCCACAGGCCCCAAACTGGCCTTTGAAGAAGTCGAAGGCCTGGGCCCGCACGGCGGCCATACCTACTCCGTCTGCCATGTGGACCATGCCATGAAGTCGCACGACGACTGGGAAAACTTCTGCAAGAACCCCGGCCCCATCGTGGTCGGCGCAGTGCAAGGCGCTTCCTGCTTCGGACCGGCTTACGAATATGCCTTCATCATGGAAACAGACCTGCGCAAGCGCAAGCTTCGCACCAAGGTGCCCATGACCTTCGTCACCTCCGAGCCCTATATCGGCCACCTCGGCCTGGGCGGTGTGGGCGATTCCAAGGGCATCCTCGAGTCCGCCATGCGCGACAAGCACATCAAGTGGATCTGCAACGCCAAGGTCACCAAGATCGAAGCCGGCAAGATGTATGTCACCGAGCATGACGAGATGGGCATGGAGAAGAAGAAGCACGAACTTCCCTACAGCTACAGCATGATGCTGCCCGCCTTCAAGGGCGTGGATGCGGTGTTCGGCCTCGAAGGCCTGACCAATCCGCGCGGCTTCATCACGGTGGACAAGCACCAGCGCAACGCAAAGTACAAGAACGTCTTCGCGGTCGGCGTATGCGTCGCCATCCCTCCGGTGGAAGCCACTCCGGTTCCGGTCGGCACACCGAAGACCGGTTACATGATCGAATCCATGGTGACCGCGACCGTGCACAACATCCATGCCGACATTACCGGCCAACCGGCTGACGCGGAAGCAACCTGGAACGCAGTGTGTCTGGCCGACTTCGGCGAGAGCGGCGTGGCCTTCGTCGCCATCCCGCAGATTCCGCCGCGCAACGTGAACTGGTTCTCCGAAGGCAAGTGGGTGCACCTGGCCAAGATCGCGTTCGAAAAATACTTCATCCGCAAGATGAAGAAGGGTACTTCCGAGCCGTTCTATGAAGGCAGCATCATGAAGATGCTGGGTATCGAGAAGCTGAAATAAGCGTTCGGTTCGTAGCAAACAAAAAGCCCCGGCATGCCGGGGCTTTTTTTATCCCCCTGTCGAGGACATGATGCGGATGACCTTGCCGGGATGTTCGCGGAATTCGTGGCGCTCCGGTTTAAGATCGATCGCCTCGCGGATGGCTGTCTCCAGCCCGGCATCACTGATGCCGTTGCGCAGCAGCGGACGCAATTCGAACTTGTGCTCCTGTCCCAGACAGAGATAGAGCGTGCCGTCTACCGACAGGCGCACGCGGTTGCAGGTCTCGCAAAAGTGCTGCGACATCGGCGTGATGAAGCCGACGCTGAGCCTGCCGTCAGCAG
Organism: uncultured beta proteobacterium; assembly: GCA_963797045.1. Taxonomy (GTDB): domain Bacteria; phylum Pseudomonadota; class Gammaproteobacteria; order Burkholderiales; family Gallionellaceae; genus Sideroxyarcus. The sequence continues at coordinate 74,933 of CAWCNZ010000015.1, forward strand.
ATACCAGGTAGCGCGCGGGACCGCCCCCCTGCACCACGCCATCGATCAGGCCGAAACGTTGCTGCAGCCGCTGGCGTACCGGCTGCAGATCGACATAGCCGGCGTTCCGGCCAGTCTCCCCCATCGGCATAGTTTCGATGAAACGCAGGATGAATCCATGACGCAGGCAGAATGCCACCATGTCATCCACTTCGTCCTCGTTCACCCCGGCCATCACCACCATATTGATCTTGATCGGCTGGAAGCCAGCCGCCTTGGCGACCAGCAAACCATCCAGGATGGATTGCAGCGCATCGCGCCGGGTGATGTTGTGGATGCGTTCGGCACAGAGCGAGTCGAGACTGACATTGAGGCGTGTGACGCCAGCCGCCTTGAGCGCTGCAGCGTGCTGCGCCAATTGCGTGGCATTGGTACTCAACGCCAGATCCCTGACGCCGTCGATACGCGCAAGACGGGCGGACAAACCGGCCAGATCCCGGCGCAACAGCGGTTCGCCGCCGGTAATGCGCACTCTGGAAGTGCCAAGGCGCGCGAACGCGGCGATGACGCGCTCGATCTCATCGAAACTCAACCAGTCTTTCGGCTCTTCATAGTCGTGGAAACCCTGCGGCATGCAATACGTGCAACGCATGTCGCAACGGTCGGTGACCGAGAGGCGCAGATAATCGATGGAACGTCCGAAGCGGTCTTGCATGGTCTCCCAGCGTTCTCCTGAACTTATAAAACAAAACAGGCCGACATCACGTCGGCCTGTACATTGTTATTCTGGTCGGGGCGAGAGGATTTGAACCTCCGACCACTTGCACCCCATGCAAGTACGCTACCAGGCTGCGCTACGCCCCGAGGGCGCGGATTATAGCAGAGCACCTGGCTTTCCCTGAAGTGGTTTATGCGTTTCGTGCAATCACGCATGCAGCAGCGAGACGATCTCGCGCAGCTCGCGCCGGATTGCAACAATATCCGGATTGGGGGCCACCGGGGCCGCCCCCTCCTGACGCGCGACATTCTGATCCAGGCGGCTGCGCGCACCGCTGATGGTGAAACCTTCTTCGTAGAGCAACTGGCGGATGCGGCGGATGAGCAGCACTTCGTGATGCTGGTAATAGCGGCGGTTGCCGCCGCGTTTCACCGGCTTGAGCTGGGTGAATTCCTGCTCCCAGTAGCGCAGCACATGCGCCTTCACCCCGCACAATTCGCTCACTTCGCCGATGGTGAAGTAGCGTTTCGCCGGGATCGGCGGCAGTTCGGAATTAGCTACGTGGTGTTCCATGATAGGTCTTTTCCACCATGCTCTTGAGTTTCTGGCTGGGATGGAAAGTCACCACGCGGCGCGCAGTGATCGGAATCTCTTCACCGGTCTTGGGGTTGCGGCCGGGACGTTGCGGTTTGTCGCGCAACTGGAAGTTGCCGAAGCCGGAAAGCTTAACGCTATCGCCTTGTTCCAGTTGCATGCGTATCTCCTCGAAGAACGCTTCCACCATGTCTTTCGCTTCACGCTTGTTCAGGCCCACTTTTTCAAACAGCAGATCGGCCAGTTCCGCCTTGGTCAGTGTCGTCATATTCTCCTCTTACACTCGCAGTTGCGCGCCTTGTCGTTGCAACGCCGCAACCAGACGAGCCACATTTTCTTCAATCTCATTATCAGTCAGAGTTTTTTGAGTATCTTGCAATAACACACGGAATGCAAGGCTTTTTTTACCTTGCTCCACGCCCTTGCCGCGATACAGGTCAAACAGCGCCAGCTCGACCACGTTAGGTGCTTTTTCGGCTTCCATCGCCGCTATTAGCGAGTGGACGGCCACACCTTCGTCCACCAGCACCGCAAGATCGCGGCGCACGGGCGGGAAGCGCGAAATTTCCTTCGCCTTCGGAACGTTATCCTGGGTCAACGCCGCCAGCTCGACCTCGAACCACACTACGGCTTGCGGCAAGTCGTATTGCTGCTGCCATTGCGGGTGCAACTCGCCGATCCAGCCTACGGCACGCCCATCCAGCAGGATGCGCGCCGAACGTCCGGGATGGGAGGCCGGGTGTTGCGCCGCCTGGAAGCTCAAGCCGCGCGGCGCGAACAGTGCCTCGACATCGCCCTTCACATCATAGAAATCCACATTGCGTGCAGGCGCGCCCCACTGTTCGGACCAGGCTCCGCCATAGGCCAATCCGGCCAGACGTTCATGCTGCGTGTAACTGCCCGCCTCGGCAGCGAAGCAACCGCCCACCTCGAACAGGCGCACGCGCGGCTGCTTGCGCGCGAGGTTGGTACGCAAGGCTGCCAGCAGCCCGCCCAGCAGACTGCTGCGCATCACGCTCATCTGGCTGGCAATGGGATTCTTCAAGGCGATGGGCGCAGCATTGCCGCACAGATCGCGTTCCCACCCGGCTTCGACGAACGCATAGTTGACGGTCTCCTGATAGTCGCGCAACACCATGGTCTGGCGCAGTTTCGCCAGCGGACGCTCAGCCTCGACTTGCGGCAATATGCTCATGCGCGCCCGTATCGGAACAGGCTGGATGTTCTCGTAACCGTGCACGCGCGCGACTTCTTCGATCAGGTCTTCTTCGATGGCGATGTCGAAACGGTAGCTGGGTGGAGTCACGGAGAAATCTTCGCCCGTCTGCTGGAACAGCATACCCAGACGCGACAGGATCTGCGCGATCTCGTCAGCCTGCAGAGGCACACCCAGCACGCGCAACACGCGCGAGGTACGCAACTTCACCGGATGACGCGCCGGCAGCTCGCTGCTGACCTCGGTCACGCCACCGGCCTGGCCGCCACAGATGTCGAGGATCAATTGCGTGGCACGATCCAGCGCCACTTGCGTAGCAGCGAAATCCACGCCGCGCTCGAAACGGTAGGAAGAATCGGAACCGAAACCGAGACGGCGCGACTTGCCGACGATCACGCCGGGCGCGAAGAATGCGCTCTCCAGGAAAATGTCCGCGGTCGCATCGTCTACCGCGCTGTCCGCACCGCCCATGATGCCGGCCAGCGCGACCGGCCCTTTGCCGTCGGCGATCACCAGCATATCGTCTTGCAGATCGACTGCCTGCTCGTTCAGCAGCTTCAGATTTCTCCCCGGCACGCGCGAAACGCACTTCGATGTCGCCGCTCAGTTTGTTCAGATCGAACGCATGCAGCGGTTGTCCCAGTTCCAGCAACACATAGTTGGTCACATCCACCAGCGCGCTGATGCTGCGCAGGCCGCAGCGTTCCAGACGCTGCACCATCCAGGCTGGAGTCTCTGCCTTGGCATTCACTCCGGCTATCACGCGGCCGGAATAGCGCGGACAGGCTGCAGAAGCAGCGACCTTTATCTTGCGGCTTTGATTGGCGGTTTCTGCGAAGGATGCTGCCGGGATGGACACAAGCGGCGCGCCCGTCAAGGCCGACACTTCGCGCGCGATGCCGTGCACGGACAGACAGTCGCTGCGGTTCGGCGTGAGCTTGAGCGTGATCAGATGATCGTCCAGATCGAGGTGCTCACGGATACTTTGCCCGACCACCGCATCGGCGGCCAGCACCATCAGTCCGGCGCTTTCTTCCGCCAGGCCTAGTTCCTTGTCCGAGCACATCATGCCGAACGAAGCGACGCCGCGCACCTTGGCCTGTTTGATCTCGAAATTTTTTCCATCAACACCCGGCGGCAGCTTCGCGCCGACCAGCGCACAGGGCGCCTTCATGCCCACGGTCACGTTCTGCGCACCGCACACGATGGTCAGCGGCTCGGCCTGCCCGACGTCCACGCTCAGCACGTTCAGCCTGTCCGCATCGGGATGTTTCTCTTTGCTCAGCACCTGCGCCACGACGACCTTCTCGAAAGCGGGCGCGACCGGAGTCATCTCCTCCACTTCCAGACCGGCCATGGTCAACAGATGCGACAGTTCCTCGCTGGACAGCGATGGATTCACGAAGGTGCGCAACCAGGATTCGGAGAATTGCATAGTTAATTAAACTGCTTGAGGAATTGCAGGTCGTTCTCGAAGAACAGCCTGAGATCGTTCACGCCGTAGCGCAGCATGGCCAGACGCTCCACGCCCATGCCGAAGGCGAAACCGATGTATTTCTCGCTGTCGATACCGACATGCTTGAGCACATTCGGGTGCACCATGCCGCAGCCGCCGATCTCCAGCCAGCCGCCCTTCCAGCTCATGTCCATCTCGGCCGACGGCTCGGTGAACGGGAAGAACGAGGGACGGAAACGCACCTGCATGTCTTCGGTCTCGAAATAGTTCTGCAGGAAATCGGCGATCACGCCTTTGAGGTCGGCAAAGCTGACTTTCTCCCCTACCCACAGGCCTTCGACCTGATGGAACATCGGCGAATGGGTGGCGTCGGAATCCACGCGGTAGACGCGTCCCGGCGCAATGATGCGGATGTCCGGCATGGCTTCCAGATGCTTGTACTTGGCGATATGCGCCTGCATGTAGCGGATCTGGATCGGCGAGGTGTGCGTGCGCAGCACATGCTGCTCGTCGATGTAGAAGGTGTCGTGCATGGCACGCGCCGGATGGTCCGCGGGAATGTTCAGCGCGGTGAAGTTATAGAAATCGTTCTCGATCTCCGGGCCTTCCGCCACGGCGTAGCCGATGGAATGAAACAGGGTTTCGATGCGCTCCAGCGTGCGCGTGACCGGATGCAATCCGCCCACACCGAGACCGCGCCCCGGCAGCGTCACGTCCAGTGACTCCGCGGCCAGCCTGGCCTGCAGCACCTGCTGCTGGATGGCATCGCGCCGAGCCTGCAACGCCGCTTCGATCTGCTGTTTGACCTGGTTGATGCGCGCGCCGGCCGCCGGACGCTCTTCGGCAGACAGTTTGCCCAGGCCCTTGAGCAGGCCGGTCAGGCTGCCTTCCTTGCCGAGATAACGCGCCTTGACGTTCTCCAGTTCTGCCGCATCTTCTACCGCGGCAAAGCCTTGCAGCGCGTCATCGAGAATTTGTTGTAGTTCTTGCATTTGTCTGGTTTTGAAACAAAAAAAGGAGGCATGACGCCTCCTTTTTCATATTGCGCAATAGCTTACGCGCCGAGGCTGGCTTTGGCTTGTGCGACGATCTGCGCAAAGGCAGCCTTGTCGAACACGGCCAAATCGGCCAGCACCTTGCGATCGATCTCGATCGCGGCTTTCTTCAGGCCGTTCATGAACACGCTGTACGCCATGCCCTGCTCACGCGCTGCCGCATTGATACGGGCGATCCACAGAGTGCGGAACTGGCGCTTGCGTTGACGACGGTCACGGTAGGCATACTGGCCGGCCTTCATCACCGCTTCTTTGGCGATACGATAGACGCTGTTGCGACGACCGCGGTAACCCTTGGCCTGGTTCAGTACTTTCTTATGGCGCGCACGCGCCGTTACACCACGTTTAACTCTTGGCATTTTCTACTCCTTATGCGTAGGGCATCATGGCGCGAACGGACGCCGTGTTGGTTTCATGGACACCTGTAGAGCCACGCAGTTGACGCTTGTTCTTGGTGGTTTTCTTGGTAAGGATGTGGCGCTTGAACGCTTGACCGCGCTTGATGCTGCCACCGGCGCGGACGACGAAACGCTTCTTCGCACCGCTCTTGGTTTTCATCTTTGGCATAACGACTCCATTTATTTGATGACGCCGGGAGGTTCCTGACAGGAACGCTTGAAAACCCGGAACCACTTGTCTGGGACTCTTTGCACTACCACCGCAACGGCAAGTCCCTTGCTCCGCTGCGATGCAAAAAACCTATTTTTTCTTGGGACCGATCACCATCACCATCTGACGGCCTTCCATCTTCGGGAACTGCTCGACTGCCCCATATTCATCCAGGTCACCCCTGATGCGCTCGATCAGCTTCATGCCGATCTCCTGGTGCGCCATCTCGCGGCCGCGGAAACGCAAGGTGATCTTGGTCTTGTCGCCGTCGCCCAGGAACTTGATCAGGTTGCGCAACTTGATGTTGTAGTCGCCTTCGTCCGTACCCGGACGGAACTTGATCTCTTTGATCTGGACCTGTTTCTGCTTAAGCTTGGCTTCGTGCTGCTTCTTGGCTTCCGCGTATTTGAACTTGCCGATATCCATGATTCGGCATACTGGCGGTTCCGCCAAAGGCGCGATCTCCACCAGGTCCAGTTCCGCTTCGTCAGCCATGCGCAGCGCTTCCGCGACTGCCACGACACCAACCTGCTCTCCCTCCGCGCCGATGAGCCGCACCTGCGGTGCTGTTATCTGCTCATTGATACGCTGCGACTTATCCTGTGCTATTGGAAATTCTCCATTAAAAAATTAAACCGCACCATCCACATGCAGCTCGGTTCGCAAGCGCTGCAACAGCGCCTCCACCGACATCTGCCCAAGGTCTTCACCTGTTCGGGATCGCACGGCAACGAGACCTGCAGCCATTTCCTTATCGCCAATAATCAGCTGGTAAGGTAACTTCTGCAGGCTATGTTCGCGGATTTTATAGGTAATCTTCTCGTTGCGCAAATCTGATTGCACGCGCAGGCCGGCGGCGCGCAAAGTCTGCGCCACTTTTTCGGCATATTCTTCCTGCGCCTGCGAGATGTTCATCACCACCATCTGCACCGGCGCCAGCCACAAAGGCAGGGCGCCGGCATGGTTTTCGACCAGGATGCCGATGAAACGCTCCAGCGAACCCAGTATCGCGCGGTGCAGCATCACCGGCACCTTGCGGCTGTTGTCCTCGTCCACGAACTCGGCCCCCAGGCGGCCCGGCATGGAGAAGTCCACCTGGATGGTGCCGCACTGCCAGGAACGGCCGATGGCGTCCTTGATGTGGAACTCGATCTTGGGGCCGTAGAACGCGCCCTCGCCCGGCAGCTCTTCCCAGGCCATGCCGGAAGCACGCAAGGCGGCGCGCAAGGCGTTCTCGGACTTGTCCCAGATCTCGTCGGAACCGACCCGGCCTTCCGGGCGCAGCGCCAGCTTGACCACCACATCGTGGAAGCCGAAGTCCTTGTATACCTTCAGCACCAGCGCATTGAACGCCGTCACTTCGGATTCGATCTGCTCTTCGGTACAGAAGATATGGCCGTCGTCCTGCACGAAGCCGCGCACCCGCATCAACCCGTGCAGGCCGCCGGACGGTTCGTTGCGGTGGCAGGAGCCGAACTCGCCGTAGCGCAACGGCAGTTCGCGGTAGGAACGCAGGTCGGCGTTGAACACCTGCACATGGCCGGGGCAGTTCATCGGCTTGATCGCATAGTCGTGCTTTTCCGACTCGGTGGTGAACATGTTGGCCTTGTAGTGTTCCCAGTGGCCGGACTTCTCCCACAGCACGCGGTCGATGATCTGCGGGCAGCGGATCTCCTGGTAGCCGTTGTCGCGATAGACGCGGCGCATGTATTGCTCGATCACCTGCCACATCGCCCAGCCCTTGGGGTGCCAGAACACCATGCCCGGCGCTTCGTCCTGCATGTGGAACAGGTCGAGCAGCTTGCCCAGCTTGCGGTGGTCGCGCTTTTCCGCCTCTTCCAGGCGCATCAGGTAGGCATCGAGATCTTCCTTCTTCGCCCAGGCCGTGCCGTAGATGCGCTGCAGCATCTCGTTCTTCGAATCGCCGCGCCAGTACGCGCCGGCCACCTTCATCAGCTTGAACACCTTGAGCTTGCCGGTCGACGGCACGTGCGGGCCGCGGCACAGGTCGGTAAAGTCGCCCTCGCTGTACAGCGACACATCCTGATCGGCAGGAATGGCCGCGATGAGCTCAGCCTTGTATTTCTCGCCCAGGGACTTGAAGTAAGCCACCGCTTCGTCGCGCGGCACCACCTTGCGCGTCACCGGCAGGTCCTTCTTGGCCAACTCCGCCATGCGCTTCTCGATGGCCGCCAGGTCTTCCGGCGTGAAGGGACGCGAATAGGCGAAGTCGTAATAGAAACCGTTCTCGATCATGGGACCGATGGTCACCTGCGCCTCGGGGAACAGCTCCTTCACCGCGTAGGCCAGCAAGTGCGCGGTGGAGTGGCGAATCAGGTCGAGTCCGTCGGCGTCCTTGTCGGTGATGATCGCCAGCTTGGCGTCGGCCGAGATCAGGTGCGAGGTATCAACCAGCACCCCGTCCACCTTGCCTGCCAGCGCGGCACGCGCCAAACCGGCGCCTATGCTCAGCGCGACCTCGGCCACGGTCACGGGATTGGGATAACTGCGTTGCGAACCATCCGGTAAGGTAATGACAGGCATTTCGTCCACTCTGCTAAAAACAAATGCGGCAATCGCCGCACTTCATATTTCAAAGGCGCAACCCTGCGCCAAACGGGCGCGAAGTATAGCGCAACTCACTCCGCCATGCCGAGGTAGGCAATCACGGCGTCCAGGGTGAACACGAACAGCAGGCTTTGCAGCACGGCCTTGATGGCGACCTTGGGCACCTCGGTCACCGAAGGCTGGGCCTGCATGCCGTTGTAGCAGGAGATGGTGGAGATGGCGAGGCCGAACAGGCAGCCTTTAAACGCGACCACGGCGAATTCGGACAATTTCACGGTCTGCAGAAAACGCCCGACCTGGTCAAGGTAGGAGACGTTCTGGAACATGGCGCTGATCGCCAGCCCGCCGCCGATGGCGACGACCTGGAAGTAGATGGTGAGCGCCAGCACCGCCAGCGTTACCCCAAAAATGCGCGGCACCAGCAGGTAGTCGTGCGGCGGGATGCCCATACGGATGAGGCTGGTCATTTCGTGGCGGGTCTTCATCAGCGCCAGTTCGGAAGCGATGGCGGCGCTGCTGCGGGCGATGATGATGATGGCGGCGAACAGCGGCCCGACTTCACGCACCACCGTCCAGATCAATATCTTCACGGTCAGTTCGCTGTCGCCGCCGACCAGCGAGGTGATCTGGGTGATGACCAGCGCGCCGCTCAGCAGGCCGAACACGGCGACGATACCCAGCGCCTCCACCCCGGTGAAGAATATCTGGCGATGGAACACGGCGTTGACGGGGGCGATGCGCAGCACGCGCAGGTGGGTGAAGGCATACCACAGCAGTTGCAGCGCGCCGTACACCGTCTGGCGCATCTGCGTCGTCTTCAGCCAGGCGACGAATCTTGACCAGAGCGCAAGCATCAGCGTTCCGCCAGCAGGGGCGGGTTCCAGCCGTACACGCGGAGCCTGCCGCCGCCCACGTCCTGTTCGCCGCAATCGGCCAAGCCGCCGGAATTCTCCACCGCCTTGGCCACGGCAGCCGAACACACCACGGGGTAGTTCAGGGCCCTGGTCAGGCCTTCCAGTTTGGCGGTACGGCTCACCGCATCGCCTACGACGGTATATTCGTGACGCGACGCGGACCCGATATGCCCGATAACGACCTCGCCCACATGCAGCGCGATGCCAATCTCGATCGGAGCAACGCCCTTCTCCTGCAAACGCACATTGACATGGCGCAAGCGCAGCAACATCTCCTGCGCCGCCTCCAGCGCGTTCTTCTCGGGACATTCCAGCACCTGCGGCGCGCCGAAGAACGCCATGACGCCGTCGCCGATGAACTTGTCCACCGTGCCCTTGTGCTGGTGGATGGCAACGGTCATCTCGGAGAAATAGTCGTTCAGCATGGCCACCACCTCTTGCGGCGGACTGTTCTCGCTGCGCGCACCGAAGCCATGGATGTTGGCGGACAGGATACACAGGCGCGCGCGCGCGCCATCCAGCCCGGACTGGATGTTTCCCGCCATGATCTCCTGCAGCACTTCCTGGCTGACGTAGCTGCCAAAAGTGCCGCGCAACCAGTTGCGTTGCTGCACGAGCTGGACGCCCTCATAGACCAGCCGGGCCAGGAAAGCGAAGAGACCGGCGAACAATATCCCGCCCGACGGCAGATACACTCCGCGCCCCAGCAGCCATGTAGAGGAAAACAGCAGCAGCAACGGGAAAGCGAGCAGTGCAGTCAATTTGAGCCAGCCGATGCGTCCCAGCCAGAACAATGCGGCAAGCAGTGTCAGGGCCAGCACAACATGGGCGTTCGCCTCCCTGATCAAGCCGCCATCCAGCATCGAGCGCAGCATCTGCGCCTGCATCAGCACGCCGGGAACACGATTCCGGAACGGGTCCCAGGCAGCCAGCGGCACGGGAGAGTTCACGCGCTCGGCCAGCGACGAAACGACGCCCAGCATCACAGGCTTGCCGCCGAAAGTGCGCACCAACTGCTCGGCATTCGACTGTGCCTGCCATTCCAGCACTTTATCGAACGGGATGTATTCGAATTTCTCGCCCGAAGCAAAATTCACCATCCCCGGCCCCAGGCGCACGTTGTCCAGGTGCGCAGCCATCTTGTCGACGAACATCGTGCCTTGCGCATTCACCGTGCACATATTGGGATCGAAGCGACGCACAAAACCGTCACCGTCCGGACAGACCAGCACCGAACCCAGCGTGTTCCCGCCGGAAGCGGTGACGAATGGCTCATAGACATTGCGGAAGACACCGCTGACCTCCACCGTCTGCGCCAATACCAGCGGCACTTGTGCCTGCGCCTTTTGCAGACCCTGCAACAGGCTCTGGTCGTACTGCGGGATCAGGAATTCGTAGGAGCGCGCCGGCAACACGATATCCAGGCCGAGCACGGCAGGTTTGGCGACCGCCATCGCCTGCAGGAACTTGCCCAGATGCGGATGCCACAGGGCAAAGGGTTCCTTGAACGCTTTATAGGAAGCATCGTCGATACCGACGATGACGACATCGTTCTGCAACGGGTGCGCATCGTATCGGTGCAGCAGGGCGAACTGATCGTCCAGCACCTTGCGGTTCAGCCACTCACCCGTCTGCGAGACATGCAGCAATGCCGCCGCCAGCAGGCAGATGGACAAGCCCAGCAGCGTTCTGACTTTGGGATCGTTCAGCCGTTTCAACGTCTCCATCGCGGCCTCACTTCAGCGCGGTCGCGGCGATACGTGCCGCCCGGTCGCGGCATTGCGCTGCCTGTTCGGACTGCCCCAGCTTCTCGTGCGCCTGCGCCGACAGCAGCAGATCCTGGCGTATCTTCTCCGGCAACCCCAGCGACTTGTCGATGACCAGTGCTTCTTCGGTCAGGCGCAATGCGGCCTCGGCTTCGTTCTTCATCAATCTGGCCGAGGCCATCAGCCGCAACGCATTGGCGCGTTCGAGCGGCACATCGCTGTTCGCCGACACGGCGCGTTCGCTCAACTGCAAGGCCTTGTCGGCATCGTTCGCGCGCAAGGCGATGCCGGCGCGCACGTTGTCGATCACGCCGGATATCCTGCAGTCCGACTCGCACCAGGCTGCCGCCTTGTCGGCCCAGAGCGTGGCGCCTGCCGCGTCGTTCTCCTGCAGGCGCAACAAGGCTTTCTGCACCGCAGCTTCCGCCAGATGCGCGGACGCATAATGCAGCGCCTTGTCTTCCAGCAACTGGTCGAGCAGCCGCTGTGCCAGCGCGGTCTTGCCCAGCACCTGGTTCACGCGGGCGAGATTGAGGGTATTGATGGCGATGCCGCTCTCGTTCTCGATGGCGACATCGATCTGCAGAGCCTGTTCGTAAAGGGTAGCGGCAGCCTGATACTCGCCGCGCAGGAACGCACGCTGGCCGCGCTGGTTGAATTCGGTGGCCTGTTCCAGCCGCGCGCTACGAATAACCTCGTCCACACTGCCGCAGGCGGTCAGCAGCAGGAGGCTGCACAGGATCGAGACGGTTGCACGCACGCCCAAGCTATTCTCCATCATGGCTGCGCCGGTGCGACGTAACCGTCCACCGGCAGCGTTTGCTCTTCAGATTTGGGGAACAGGCCGTTGAGCAGCCAGGATTTCTTCACGCCGCCCAGAGTCTCCTGTCCGTCCTGCACCAGCGCATTGGTGTTGCGCACCAGCGATGGAATCTCCGCGGCGGAATCGTTGGTGATCTTTTTGATGTCGGTGGTCGCGGATTGCACGTTGTCCAGTGTCGCATCGGCCTTGTCCACCAGTTTCGGGATCGCCTTGTCCAGCGTCTCCAGGCTGGAATTGATGCGATCCATCGCCTTGTTGCCGCTGGCGCCAAGCTGGGTGTACTGATTCACCGTCTCGCGGAAATTCCCCGATGCCTGATTCAGGTTCTTCAGCGTCTGCTGAATGTCGCCCGAAGAAGTGATCTGATGGATATCGCTCAGGATGGGCTGCAATTGCGCCGCCAGGCTCTCGACCACCGTGCTGGCGTCCTGCCCGCGCTCGAACTCCAGCACGCTGTTCTGCGTCACCTGCCTGACCTGCTGCGAACCGGGAATGATCTCCACCACGCTCTCGCCGACCAGCGCTTCCTTGACGAGCCGCGCCTTTGGCATCCTGGCCGATCAGATGGACGTATTCGTCATCCAGCGACACCTTGACCCGCACCGTGGCGTTGGGCTCCATGTTGATTTCTTTTACGCTGCCCACCTTGAAGCCGACGAACTTGACCGCCATCCCTTTGCTCAGGCCCTGCGCGTTGGGTGTGAAGAAATAGATGGCGGTGCTGCGGCTGAAATAGTCCTGCCTGGCGGCGATCATCGCCAGCACCAGCAGCATGACACCGGCCGCACCCAGCATGAAACGCCGGGTTCGCGTCTCGATGTGCTGCAGCCTCAGGTTGTAGTTGGTCAACTTCATGGTCATAGCTGGATCACGAGTTGTTTGGGATTGTCCTTGTCGCGGTATTCCTCGAAACTCACCAGTACCGATGTCCTGAACGGGAAGTATAAACGGAATACCCGGTCGAATTTGACTACCCGCGCCAGCTCCTTGCGCGACAAGCCTTCGATCATGGAATCGTAGATGATCAATTCCGGACTCATCAGCATGGCGCGCACGAAACCGACCAGGCGCTTCTCGTACAACGACAATTGATCGGGCAGCTTGAGCAGCAGATCGGACACGGCAGCTTCATCTTCCAGGCCGCACTGCACCAGCAAACCGGCCACGTTGTCTTCGAGCTTGCCGGCGACCTCGATGCCATGATACTGCACCGGCAGGACGATGTTCTCCCACACGCGCAGGTTGCTGATCAACCCGCCGTTGTGCGGCACGATGACCACGCCGGGCTGGTCGCCCAGGTTTTTAAGTAGCGCTGTGCGCTGGGATTCGGAACGGACTACGAGGCAATACGAGTAGCCCGATTGCAGCAGGGCTTGGGTGCCTTCTTCTCCATGCAAGCTCAATGTGAACATGGCAATTGTTTTGTTTTTTTATTTCGGCTTTTGCCCAAGACGAATTAGCCTCAAATAGCCAAACGCAGGCTGATTATAGCCGAGTTACGCGAGACCCAACCCATTAGCCATGAGCGGGGCAAGCAAGGTCACCCCGGGCGGGTTCGAAGGGGCTGCTGGCATTTCACCCACCAAATCGATAATCTCATTCCCGGTTACAGGGTGCCGATCAGATTGATGAATACTCCACGGTAGGTGTAACTGAGATTGGTCAAGTCATCCGAGAAGTCGGTGAAGTTATAGCCCGCTCCCAACTTGATGTGGTTATCCAGTTGACGATATAGCGCAACGAGGGAGCCGCTGCGACGATCATGTGCATCGGGCAATGACAGCAAACGTTCTTCCACCGACAGATCCCACTTGTAGACGACATGCCAATCCGCTCGGACTATATAGAGATCGGCGCGACTGTCGAAGAACTGGGGGTTTACGACATCCTGGCTGACTTGCCCCTCCTTGTGCGCCACTTTCCCGCCTATCGTCCATGTCCGAGTCAGATCATAGAGTGCGTCTACCGAGAAAATGTGGTCCTTTTGGATAAACGCTGCCGCCGTGTTCGCAACCGTCATCTGCCCTGCTGATGGCATATTGTAGAAATAGGTATACTTCACCAACATATTCAGGCGGTCATTGGCAACCGGACGATAGCCGTAGCCGGCGACAGCCTCGGTATAGCTGCCGTTATAAGACGTGCCCAGGGAACTGGCGCTTTTCGAATAATTCAGTTTGCCAATAAAGCGCCAATCGGGATTGATCTGATATTTGAGGCTATTTTTCGTGAGCCAGGAAGTGCGATCGGAAAAGCTGAGGTCGATCGGCGACTGAATATGGTCGCGGCGGTATTCAACCACACTCGCGATTTTCACTGCCTCGAAACCATATCCCATTGAAACGCCCAATGCCGTGTGGTCCATCTTGGCGCCGGTCAGATTGTCACGCAGCGTGCCGTCATCCACCTTGGCGCCGAAATTCCAGCGATCGTCAGGCGCATATTGAACGCCGGTTGAATGTGTCAGGCCGGTAGGCACATCGCCATGAGTATATTTTTCTTCCCAATAAATACTCGTGGTGTCGGAGTAATGGCTTTTCACGCCTGTTGCCATGGCGCCTTTATTTGCCTTTACGCCATTATCAGTGCGTTCATCTTCAAGCGCATAGTTGATATAGGCTGTGGTCTTGTCCGAGTAGAGATATTCCGTACCCAGTCTTCCCGCTGCCCCCGTGCCGCCCTCGGACACCTCGCCGTTCATCCTGAATTTTTCAGTCACCTGATACGCACCTCCGGCACCAACCCGGTTATTGGCCTCACGATTGCCGGTTTCCTTGACGGTATCCTGAACAAAGCCATACGCGTTCCATCTGGCTTTTGAATCATAGGCCGTCTTGAATACCAAATCGGTTCTGTCGCCTTGCACCTGAGTCAGCGGCACTACAGGCGAGTGATCTTTCCTGCTGTCATCTCTGGCGCCTGCACTCAACATCCAGTGTTCATCCAGTTTGTAGTCGACGTTTGCTTCCACGGCAAGCGTTTCAAGCGCCAGCTCCTGATATTTCTTGTCGGCTTTGACTCTCACATCGACCTTTTCTGTTATGGGAGTTTTCAAGGCGCCGCCATATTGACTGGTATTCGTCGGCGTAGTCAGGCCTGGCGCGCTGTAGCCGCCTTCAACGAATTGGCGATAGAAGGTCATATTGCCATTCGCGCCGTCATAAATGTCTTTGAAGCCCAAGCTGCCATCAACGCGGTTTGCGCCATATCGCCCGCCAGTCGGCGCCGCGAGAGCAGTATCGGTCGAAGCGAAATTAAAGCCGCCGTCGTTCGAACCGAAGGCTGTTGACCCGACACCGGCACTGGCCGATTTTTCCAGCTTGAGCCATGTCTGGGCGCTTTTTCTCAGGGTGACATCCCCTCCGCTCAGCTTGCTTTCATTGCCGACTTCTGAAGTCTTATTTCCGGTCACCCCCACCTTAATGTAGTCATTCAGCCAGTAGTGCGTAGTTCCGCCCACAGACAGATTCTTTACCTCTTCGAATCCTGTCGAGTATTCGTAGCGGACAACCAGATAGGCCACATTGCCGGCACTCATATCGCTCACAACCAGAAGGTTGTCGCTGGCATAGGGTGACAGCGGCGCATTCAGCAAAACGCGCCCTTGCAGGTAGTCAACCGTATAGTCCTGCACTGCCGTCAGATTTTTGACGGACACCACCATGCCGGAATCCTTGTCACGGACCTCGATGCGCACGCGTTCCGAGCCGGTCATGATGTCCTGATGCTGCAAATAGTAGAGAGAGCCGCCAGTGCCGCGGAATTCATCGCGGCCGGCCACTGTGCCGGGCTGCGCCACAAACCCGTCCGCCACAAAGCGTTTTTCGCCAAAACCGGTCACGTCTTGCGGCTGTATATGGACGTTAGCGCCATAAAGCGTGCGATCCACCTGGGTCAGCGTGTTGTCCAGATAGCCAACCTTGAAATTGCCCCACATACCGTAATTCTGGTCCTTCTTAAGCTTTGCATAGAACTTGCCAAGCGTAGGCGCGGTTTCTTCGGTGGTACTGTCATCGCCATAGGTTGGGTAGTAATAATCGGGATTGATGCGACGGAACACCGCATCCGGCGTCTTTTGCATGAAGTTGCTGAACAGGCTTCCGACAGGCCCTTCCAGCGTATCGGCGCTGGCTGTCAATTGCCAGTCGTCGCCGAATTTTCCGTTGGTATAGAACGCCAGGCGTCCATACACGGACATATTGTTCGCATAATGACCATTGGTGTCGTTCGTCACAATTTTCGCCGGACCATTGACGAAATTTCGCGACGCTGTGACATCGGCAATACCGACATAGAACCAGTCGTTCTTTTCCAGTTCCAGGTCGCGCAGGTATAACGCCCCGTTGCCCGACTTGTCGAGCACCGAAACTTCCACGGTATGCAGGCCTGGGGGGAGGATTTCTTCTACAGCGAATTGGCCATCGCTTGCTACAGGAACGGTGCGGCCGGCAACGGCTACCGAGTGTTCCGCGGGTATTTGCGAGCCGTACACTTTGACCGTGCCGCCCTTCAGGTTGATGTTTTCCGCCGCCATGCGGCTTTCGCCATACCCGACCATCAGCTCCTGATCGACATTACGGGTCTGCTGCTCAGCCGGCACGCTATCCAGCACCCACAGTGGCTGCGGCGAGGTTTCATCGAAATTACTATCCTTGTCGTAAACACGCAGCACGTATTGCAGATCGCGTCCCGGCGACTTGTACTCGGCAAAGTTTGCCTGCCATTGCGCGGCTCCATCCTTGTCCACCGGGACAATTGCCAATGGCGTATCGCGAACGGATTGTCCCTTGTCGAACAGGCGAACCTCCGACCGGGCTATGAAGCCGGGGAAGTTGGAGTACGCCTTGAAATGGACCATATCTTCCACAAAGTCAGTGGCAGGGTCGTCCCGATAGCGTATGGAATTGGGCCAGGCCGTTACGTTCAACCTGGGCTTCAGGCTCAGGTTATCGTATTTGAACTGGATGTTCGCCTTGTCCAGCGCCACGTCCACGCAGCGGCCAACATCCGAAATGCTCTTGCCGGGATCGTCCAGCGGCTTGCCATCAACGGTAATGCGCATCAGGTTGAGATCGTAAGGATTGGCGACATTCACCTCTCTGGTCATGCGCGCAATATCCAGCCCATCCTGATTGTCCAGGATCGCCAGTTCATCGTAGACCACCTGAACCTCAACCCGGGATTGATCGGCTTCAACAAATCCCGAGTTGACGACATCATCGGACTGGACGTAGCCATGTCCTTCAAACTCGGCTTGTTCAGGCGTGAGTGCAAGGCCGGTCTTGATGTTATCCATGACCGTGCGTGCACGCGCTGTCGACAGGCCTATGTCATCGCCATAGGCCATTGCCGTGCGGCGATCCAGACGCTCGTTATTGGTGTAGCCGACAAAACGCAGGCGCACATTGGTTTTGTCCTTCACCTCGTCGAGTACGCTGCGCAAACGCACAGCGTAGCCGTCTGGAATGACGGGCTTGCTGTCTACATACTGAATCGGCGGGATGGCGCCAGACGGGGAGTTATAGATGCGGGTGACCGTCTCCGCCCCTGCCGCCTCCGGGCAAAGCTGTGGCTCACTGGACAACTCCTGCATTACGTCGTCATACCAGAATTCCACTTCAACCCTGCGATTGATCGCCCTGCCCGCTTCGGTATCATTGGGTGCGACAGGGTTGCTGGCTCCCTTGCCATTGCTTTCAATTGCGGATGCCGGAAGTTTCAACGCATCCTGGACGGCAAGAGCGACTCGGCGCGCACGCGCCTTCGACAAGCCGTCGTGGCCGCCGTAAATACGTTCATCGCGACCCGCTAGCGGACTATTGTCGGTATAGCCGATGAATTTCACGACTACATTCTGCTTGTCTTTGAGATTGGTCAGTACCTGCAACAGCTTCTGCTGGAATTCTTCCGGGATGCCCGCCGACGAGTCATCGAAATGCAGGGGTGCGATCAGGTTCTTGATGCGCGCACGCTTGGCGATCCCTGCCTTGTAACTCAATTTGCACACTTGTTCGATTCGGCAGACTTTTATGCGCTTCATCTGATCAGAAACGACCACCTGCTTCTCGACCATCTTGTCGTCGGACTCGTCATACCAGACCTCCACTTCCATGCGGCGGTTCAGCCTTCTGCCAGCCTCCGTAGCATTGCTGGCGACCGGCTGAGTCTCGCCCATGCCTTCATAGGAGATCGACTCTGGTGGAAGTTTCAGGGCGCTCTGGAAAAACTCCGCTGCCACACCTGCACGCTCGCGCGCCAAACCGGCGTTGTCGCCATATTTCGCTTTGGCTGCGCCACTCAGTTTGACGTTATCCGTATGCCCAACCAGATGCACACGAACATTCTGTTTATCCTTCATGCTATCGAGAATTTTGCGCACCTTCCCGATATATTCATCAGGTATGTTCGCCTCGCCCGATCCAAACAGGATAGGCGGAACGACGTTGTGCAGCTTGATCGTTTTAACCACTTTCTCGAGAACTTTGCGGGTCTCTACATGATCTCCCTGGCTGGTTTTCGCGCCAGTATCCTGTTCCCACGACGTGAACTGGCCGTCGGGGGGAAGTTGTTTTTCCACCGCTTCGCCCAGGGCCGAAGTCTCGCGTACTTCTGCACCGGCGACCTTCTGAACATCGGTTTGTGTCGCCGTGTCTGATAGCACAGGATCTGCCAGCACTGCGGCTGACATCAAGCACGAAACGACGATGCTGGAGATATATTTAATCATGTGTTACGCCATTCTCAGGTGGCGCACCTGTTCTCCAGAACACCTCTGTCTCGATAGTCAGATCGTAATTCCCCTTATTCAACTTCCACCGCCCGGCAATTTCCCTCTTCACTATTTCGAGGCGCTCATTGACCAGGCTCTCATCCTCGGTTTCGGCCAGATAAGACAGGCGCAATACCGATGCAGCTTTCTTCAATTCGGCAAGCAGAAGCTCAATGCGCTGTTTCCACTGCACGCGCATTTCCGTCGAACCCGGCTCAAATACAGCGTCAGCCATATCCAGCTTCACCACCTTGTGTATCGCTGCGCCAAAATTGAACTTCAGCATTTTTCCTCGGGTGGCGCGTTGTACTCGCGGGTTTTCAGTGGTCAGGCGATATCCGCTTGGCAGCGTCCTGTCGTCCACCTTCAGGATAAAGTTGGAGCCGCGATCGGGATCCGGCACCGCCGCGCAGGTAAGGTGGAAGCGACCGTATTTATCTGTAGTGACCAGCAGGCCGCTTACCGTGACGACCCGGACTCCCGGCAACCCCTCTTCGCCTTCGTCCTGATAGCCGTTCAGATTGGCGTCATCGAATACCTTGCCGATCACATCCGAACAATCCAGGGTCGGATCAGGGATCACGCGTACGGTGGCGGATGCTTCCGGCGAAGCCGGGCCGCCCGTCACGGTATCGAATACCTGGGCACGGTTGACGTATTTGCCTTCCGTCACCCCCGCACCGACAACGAGCATGAGCTGGAGCACACGCTTGCTGTTGGTCGCCAGTCTCAGATTGCCCCATGTCAGCTGCGTGCCAGTGGCGGTCGGCTCGACCGGCTGCCCGTCCAGGCGCCCCGATCCGGCGACATATTTGAATCCCGGCGGGAAGCTATCAACGATCCTTACGTTCGACAGCGTTACCGCCAAAGTATTGTTTACGGTGATCGTGTACGGAACCAACTGCCCCCGAGTCACATTCTGCAATGACGAAACCTTGCTGATCGCGACTGCATTATCCAAACGCGGATCGATTGCGACGTGATTGTTGAAAATCTGGCTGGAGCCCGGAATGACAGTGTTATTAAATGTCATGCGCAGGTAATAGTTGGTGCCCGCGGTGTTGGCCGGCACCGCCGTTGCGGGCACAAACTCCGAGGACTGCGACTCGCAATAGGTCGCCGTGGCGGGAATGGCATCCGCGGCGCTACCTGGGCAGCCGGGCACGGAGAACGCTGGCGTCGTAGCATCCGTGAGCGGCGGAATGACCAGGGACTGGCCCGGCATGTAGGTCGACGGCGGCGTCACCTGCACTTGGTAATCCGCACCTGCCGGGCACGCTGGATCGCTGAAATTAAGATCGAACTTGTAGTAGCCCGGTGCCAGCGTGACCTGCCCCTGTTGCGATGGATCGTCGAAGCATGTCTGCGGCAGCTCAACGACACTACCTGCCCGCACCATGTGCAGCGTTGCTCCGGCTACCGGGGTGCGCAGAAGGGAATCGTAGGTCACACCATTCGGAGTGATCGGCAGATTCAGGTCCTGGATGAAGCTGCCCGAGGACGCGGTAATGCCGGCAATCGACTGCAAGCCATTGATGTAGGCCGAAACCGCCCGCCCCAACTTGACGGTCGTGGCTGTGGCCCCCGGCGCGACAAAGCTCAGGGAATACTGGTCTGAAGGAGTTGCACTTGGCGCCAGGCCACCGGTAGTAAAGAGGCCGTTCGCATCGGTAAGGATGCTGCCGAGCAGCACATTGTTGCGATAGACATCTACCGTCCATCCGACGAGATAGGGTTCCCCGGTGTCGAAAACCTGATTGAAGTTTGCGTCGTGCCACGCATGGCCGGCGAGGATGGCCGTACCCGGTATGCCGCCGACCGAGACGGAGGCACTTGCCGCGGCAGTCAGCGCCGGAGAATTCCACGCCACCTGGCCGGTATTGCTAATCGTCACGCCCGTGGCCAGTCCCGCGGCAATCGTCACCCGGAAGTGCAGTTGTGCGGTTGCACCCGGCGCCAGATCGCCATAGGTGGCTCCATAGTCTGCGCTCAGCACGTTACCCGTGAAGCTTACCCCGGCGGACGATCCGTTGAGCGTGCCCGAGCCGGCGAGATAGGTCACCTGCGTCGACAATGGCGCTGCGCTCAGGTCATCGGTCAATACCACGTTGGTTGCGGGAACCGCTCCGATATTGGCAACAGTGACCAGATAATCGAGCTGGGAACCCGGCAAGGCAGCGCCGCCCCCGACCACGGAAACCTGCTTGGTGATGGATAGCTGCTGCGCGCTACCCACCACGATCGTCGTAGGCTGATAGCCGTTGCTGCCATTGCCATCGGCGTCGGTCAGTTGCACGGGCAACTCGTTGCTGCTTATGGCGCCCTGGTTACTGATCACGGTGCCTGCCGCAACACCCGCATTGACGCGTACATCGAAAGTGACTACCGCGCTGGCTTTAGCCGCAACGGTGCCCGTTGCACTGGTTGGTGAGTTCACGCCGGCGCCGGGAATCAAGGGCGATACGCCACCGTCAGGTTGGCCTAGTGGTGCGCCGTTGAGCGTCACGGTATTGGGCACATAAGCGGTGTCGGCCGGCACCAGATCGGTCAGCACTACCCCCGTGGCCGGAATTGAGGCCGGGTTAGTGATGGTAATGGTATAGCGCAAGACATCGAGCGGATCGACCGCACCATTGCCGTTGGCATCGAACGCGGCGCCCGGCGGAAGCGCCACGGTTTTCTGCGCGACCAGCAGCGGCAAATTGCCAACCACATTGCGCGTCGGATCATCCGGGATCGTGGTCGTCGCCGGATCGTCAGACGGTTTTTCCGGGAACGCGCCGCTGCCCGTGCCTGAGCCATTCACAAAACCCTGGTTCGAAATGATGGTGCCGTTGAACACGTTGGCATTCACCAGCACATCGAACGTGACGGTGGCAACGTTGGCCGGCGTCGCACTCGCGTCGGCGCGCATCGTGCCGGCCGCCGGATTTTCCGGGGCGTTGATCGGCATGCCGGCCTGCAAGGCGGAGACACCCGCGATATCGGCCACAACCACGCCGTTGAGTTGCGTGGTACCAGCCACATAAGTGGTGTTGGTTGGCACCATGTCGCGCAGCGATACGTCGATGGCGTTTTCAGTGCCGATGTTCTTGACCGTGATGGTGTAGTGCAAACGTTCCCCGGCCATCAGCACCAGCGGGTCTCCAGTCATGTCCTGCGAGGTCTTCGTGACCAGCAAGCTGGGCGCCGAAGCAATCACGGTGCGCGTCGGATCTTCGTCCCCGATGGTTGCCGGATTGTCCGGCCCATTGACATTCGGGTCGTCACTGTTGAGCGGCGATATGGTCACTGTCGGCAGTTGCGCCTGATTCAGTACGACTGTGCCGTTGGTGATGACGGGCGCCAACCTGGCTTCAAACACGAACAGCAGACTGTCATTGGCCGCCCCCATGGCGCCAATGCTCAGGTTGCGAATATCCACCAGGCCGGTGCCCTTGGCGCCGCCGGTACCGCTGGTGCCGGAAGCGGTGGCGCCTGCGGGAACGGTCACCAGGGTCAGGCTGCCCGGCACAAACGCGGCGGTGGCATTGAGCCGGTCGAGTTCATCGGTCAACGCAAAATTTCCCAGCGGCAGGGTGCTGACGTTCTTGATGGTGACGGTATAGCGCAGCACATCACCCGGCCGGGCGCTTGAGCCGGGGTTTTGCCCGGTCGTCATATTGACCACCGTCTTGCGGAACTCCAGCACCGGCGATTCGGTCGTGACGGCGTGCGCGTCCTGGAAATCCAGCACAGTCTGGGTGCCGTCGGTGATCGTGCCGCTGTACGTGCGAATCTGGCCGGTCGCGACATTCGCCGGCGTGTCGGCGCTGAACCACTGCGTGGCGCCCGCCAGGTTGGTCAGGACAATGCCGCTTATATTGTCTGTATCGAGCAGCGCCTGATAGGTGATGATCAGGCGATTGCCCTGTGCCACTGCCGCCGCCGCGGACTTCATCGTCAGTGTCAGCCTGCAGGACGCGGTTGCAGGGGCGAAGGTGGTCGTGTAATCGGTGCCCGCCACCAATACCGCACCCACCGGTGTGACGCCATCGGACTGGAACACCTGCGCCGTGATGGGGCTCGGCGCCGCATCGCACATGCCGCCCGGCGTGGGGTCGGGCAGGATGTCGACAACCGTCATGTCCCAGGCGGTGCCCGTGCCCGTGTTCTGGACATCGAGCGTGAAAGTCCCTGCCACGCCCTGGCGCATCATCGCCGGCCCGCTCTTTTGCAGGGTCACGCTGTCCGGCCCCACGATGGTCATGTTCGCCGTCACCCCGGCGCCGCCTGCAATCGGATTGGCAACGCCATTGATCTGATTGAAGGTGTAGGAGGCCGTGTTCTGGAAGGTCAGGCCCGACACATTGGTCGCGCTGTCGTTGAGCACCACGGTGACATCAAACACGAGCTGCTGACCTGCCGGAATATCGATGCCGCCGCCGCTGCCCGATATGAGCAGATTTTTCGGCGCCCCGGTCACGACCGGTGTCCACGCCGGCCCGGACACCGGCGTGACACTGACATAACTCATGTCAGCCGCAGACGCGCCCAGGTTGTCGAGGACAACGACGTCGTACAAAGCCGTCGGCTGCGGTGTCGCAGGAATCGTGATGCGATACTTGAACAGCTCGCCGATAGCGGCCGTGGCCTGGGTATTCTGTTTCGCCAGGGGGTTCGGCGCCGCCGTGATCAGGGTGGTGGACGCCGTATTGGTCGCACCATAGCATTGACGCACCCCAAGCACGCCGCCGAGTGCTGGAACCGCGTTGTTGTCAAAGGAACAATAGGTTTGCACCTGGGCCTGATTGGTCATGCTCATGCCAGCGCTCAAGCCCGCATCCGCTTGCACTGTATAGACAACACGCAGCCTGTCTCCCGCAGGAATCGTGTACTGGTTGGCCACGCCGCTGTCAAAATTCCAGGTGGCCACACCCGTGACCGCACTGTAGGCCGGGGTCACGTTCGGCAAGCTCGTGCCCGCGACCACCAACGTCGTGCTCACCGGGGTGATGGTGGCCGCGCCATTGCGCATACCCAGCGGAATCGCGTCGCGCAACTGCACGTCGTACGCCGGGGCCGTGCCGCTGTTGACGATATCGACCGTATAGGTGACCACATCGTTCGGCGCGATCACGCTGCCGGCCGCCGGCAACGATACCTTGGTCACCGTCAGCATCGGCTGTTGCAGAGTCAGGGACTGGCTTGCCAGCTTGCTGGCCGCACCGGTCGCCGTGGTGTAGTTGAGCGTTGCGTTGTTGGTCAGGGTCTGCGCGGCGCCGCCGCCCTGGGCTAACGCGCCGTCGAGAACCCGCGCACTGTAGACAATGACGAAATCATCGTTGGTAGCGATATTGTCCCCGGCATTGACGATGTTGCCGATATTCCAGGTCACCGTGCTGGGGCCGGTCAGCGGGTTGCCCGTGATCGAAGCACCCGTAATGCCGGAATAAGTGAAAGGCGCCGCGCTGCCGTAAGGCGCGCTGGTCACACCATTGATGCTGACGATGGATTCGAACTTCAGGCCCTGCGGCAAGATATCGCTTAGCACAGCCGCGGCCGTGGTTCCTTCCGGCAGGTGCATGCGCAACTCGAAGTTCACCACGTCGCCAACGCGCACATTGCTGTCAGCTTGCCCGTACGTGTCGGTCAGGCGCGTCTTGGTCAGCGTGGTGGTGTCCAGCGTGGTCAGCGTGGTGGTAGCGGGCGTCGTGAAGTAATAATTCGTGGCCGGCGTGCCGCTGCCTGTGCGTTCGTTGGCATTGATGCCTTTAAGGCTGGTCCACTGTGCCACAGCCGAGTTGCTCAAGGCCTGGTTGGCCAGCACGCTGTCGAGCACCACAGCGTCATAGGTCACGGTCACCGTGCTGCCCTCGACAATGGCGATGTCGGCGTTACCGTTGGCCAGACTCCAGTTCAATACTTGTGGCGCCGTGACGCCGTTGCCGCTGACCACCGTCGGCGCCGCAATGGTGTTGCCCGCGCCGGTGACCGCGGGATTGCCCTGGTAGGCCAGGCCCACGCTCAAGGTGTCGAGCACGGCGAGATCGTAGGCATTCGAGAAATTGTCGCCGGCGACGCCGCCTGAGGCGTTCATGGTCAGCGTGTAGCGCAGCACATCGCCGGCCTTGGGCGCAAGCCCGGGATTGGTTACATTGGCTACGCTCTTGACCAGGCCCACCAGCGGCTCGACGATTTTCTGCTGGTCGGCCGGCGTGGTGGTGGCGCTGCCGCCATTGACGGGCACACCGCCCGGCGACAAGGCGTAGGTATAAGACGCGGTGTTGTCTATCAGTACTCCGGCCTTTGCCGCCGTGTTGTTGGCAATCCGCACCCTGATATCCACGATGGCCTGGGCGGTCACATTGCCGATCTTCAGAATGAGACTGGAAGCGGTTCCCGAGTTGGGAATGGAAACGGCGCCACTTGTCGCACTCACGAACACCAAAGCCGGATTGAGCGCGTCAGTGATCTCGACATCAAACAGCGTTGCACCAATCGGAACATTCGGCACGGCAAAACGGTAGACCAGCTCGTCGCCAACCACCAGCTCTCCGGGCACGCTCCCTGTCGTCGAGAGCACGGTTTTCGTGGGCGGTGTAAGGGTCACGGCATTGTTCATGCCGAACAGCACCGGGCCCATGGCTGCGTACATCTGCCCCGCGCTCGCGGGCAGCGACCAGTAAGGCCCCATGTCGAGCGTGTTGTTCCACGACTGGCTCGGCGCAACCGGGTCAAAACCTATGTTGAAGTCGACATAGGCGCACTGCCCCGGATTGACGCCGCCGTTCAGGCTGATGCTGAAGCTGCCGGCATCCGCAGGCGGCGGGGTGTAGACGTAATCCGTGTTGGCCGTCGCCAGCACGCCGTTGATGGTGACATCGGGTGCGAATTTGGCGGGGTTCGAAGGCGAAACGATGCTGGCGTTGTTGAACTGGCTCGCCAGCGTATCGGTCAGCACCACGTTGTAAGCCGGTGCGCTACCCGAGTTACACGCCGACAAACGGAATCTCATGATGGCGACAGTCGGGTCGACCGTGGATCCTGACGCAAGCCCCGTCCGATCCGTCTTGGTCAGCGAAATGACGGGCTGGACCAGGGTGATCGTGGCGCTGCTGGCGAGACGCGCCACGACCGGGGATGGATTGCCGTTGCCGTCGGTGTACTTGAGTGTGGCCGCGTTCGTCAGTGTCGTGCTGGGCACTTGAGAAATGCCTGCATCGGGCAATACTTTGGCCCGGTATTGAATCACCAATGTGTCGGTGGGCGAGGCGCCCTGAGCGCTGTTGTCTATCGTGCCGAAATTCCAGGTCAGTAGTTCCGGTCTGCCCCGCCGACGGGATGACGCTCAGGGAATAGCTGAAGTTCGAACCCGGGCCCGACAGTGGCGCGGCATAAGGCGCGGCGGTCACGCCGTTGATGCTGACGATGCTGTCCAGGGCCATGCCTGCGGGCAGCAAGTCCTGAATCACCACGTTATTGGTGCGCCCCTTTTGAATATTGACACTGAGCTGATAGGTAACCGTATCGCCAACACGCAGTATCGAGTCTGTCGCGGTACTCAGTCCCGCCACCACATAGCTGTCAGCCACCACGGCCTTGGTGATCGAATTGTTGTCAGGCGTGGTCATGGTTGTGGCGGCCGGGCCGGCACAGTAATGGTTGGGCTGCGTGATGCTCGGGCAACCCGCACCGGTTCGCTCGAAAGTGCTTGCGCCATCGAGCGATGTCCAGTCCGCATAGACGCTGTTGCCGATGATCGTGTTGGGCTCGGCAGCGGTTTGCACAATGGCACGGTATGTCACGAGCAAGGTCTGCCCCGCCGGCACATCCAGGCTGCCGTCCCCATTGCCACGGCCCCACACCAGCGGCCCGGCCGGCGCGCCGCCCGGTGTCGGGACAAAGCCCGTCACCGCAGCCCCCGCAATCGTTGCCGTCGGCGTGAAGGCCGGGTAATACAGGATCAGCGGCGATGGCGTATCGACGATGTTGATGTCATGTGCTGTCGAGCTGCCCGTGTTAACCAGGGTCAGGGTGTACTCAAGCACATCGCCGCCCACCGGCGGCAAACCCGGCGATGTAATGTTGCTCACCGCCTTGGTCAGGGTCAATGCGGGCTCGACCACGGTAACCTGCGCGGTGCTGGCGTTGAGCGCCATCGTGGCCCCGGTGGCGCCATTGCGGTAATTCGTCAGCACCGAGTTTTGCAGGGTAGCGCCGGCATTGGTGCTGCTTGTGTTGTCGATGCGCGCAAAGTAGTTGATGCGGATACGCGGACTGCTCGGATTGGTCGCAGTACTGGTGGTGACAACGGTTCCGATGTTCCATACCGCATTGCCCGTGGTGTTGTCTGCCGGGAACGAAGCAAAAGCGGCCTCCGCCGGCGCGGCGCCATTGATGGAGGCGATGCCCTGGAAGGTGTAGGTGATGTCGTAGGCGGCGTTGTTCGCCAGCAGGTAACTCAGCCCGCCGAAAGCCAGGTTGTCCGTGACCAGCACATTCTGGGTCGTGCCTTCGGGAAGGACAATGTCGACCTGGAAATTCTTGTAAGCACCTATCGTCGGCACCACGCCCGGTGTCAGGTCCGTCTTGCTCATGGTGACGGCTGGCACGGAGAAGGTGGTGGTGGCGCTGGTCTCATAATCATTCGGCTGCAAGCCCGCATTGGGCAAGGCGCCGTTGCGCAGTCCGGTGGCGCTGCCGTCCACGCCGATCTGCCCGCTACTGTTCAGGGCGGTCGTGCGGTCAGGCAATGAATCCCATTTAGCCTGCAGCGTGTTGCTGATGGCCAGGAGCGGTTGGACGCCAATGTTGAGGCTCACCTTATAGGTGAAGCTGCGGCTTGTGCCGGGCGCGATCGCGTATTTCGCGTTGGCCGGATTCCAGGAGAAAACGGGCTTATTGGCGCCCAGTGTGGTGACATCCACCACATCCGGCGGGTCGATGCCGCCCACACTGCCCGCGACGTAGGTTAGATTGCCCAGGGTTGCAAGATCGTCGAGCACGCGCAAGTTGTAGGCAGTACCGCTGCCGGTGTTGCTGGCGATCACCGTCACCGTCATCAGGTCGCCGGCATCGCCTGCGGCCGGGGCGATGGTCTGGGTCAAGGCGATTTTTGGTTCTTGCACCTGGACATCGGCCTGGACAAAAGGCAGGGTCACAAGGATGCCGCTGCTGTTGGTGTAGGACGCCGTCACCACAGAGGAAGCGCCACCGTTGGAAATGATGCCGCCATCGTTGGTGTTGGCGGTGTTTTCCACACGGCCAATGAAGCTGACCGCAAAATCGTAGTAGGAGATGCCGGCGCCATTGGTCAGCGACTGGGTGCCGAGATTCCACGTCACCTGGGTATCCGTACAAGTCGGTGTAATGATGCCGCCCGGATAGAAACCGGCCGCGGCATGCGGGCCGGTCGGGCCGAGGTCAACCACCGGCGCCTCGATACAGCGCACGCCCACAGGCAACTGATCGCTGATCACGAAATTGCGCAACTCGGCAATCGGCAGCATGGTGTCCAACTGGTACTGGATCTCCTCCCCCACCGACGCGGGCTGCGTCGCGGGGGGCGTGACCACCGCAGTATGGTTGGGCTGCGACAGCTTGACGATTTTCTTCGGCTGTACCGTCGGCATGAGCATCTGCACCGTGGCCGAGGATGCAGCCGATGTGTAGATGCGGGCGCCGCCGAGGGTGCCACTGACAGACTGCACTACGGTCTGCGCGCCGGATGGCCCGGCCAGCGAGTCATAAGACGCCGTCACGCTGTTGACCAGCGTCTGCCCCGCCTGCACTGTCTGGTCAGGGTCAACGCGGTAGTACAAGGTGACCGAAGCGCCCGGGTTGATCTTCAACAAGGCGTTGCTGTTGGTGTACGAGAAGGTGAGCTGGGCAGGATTCCCATTGTTGACGACGTCGTCGCTGATGGCGCCTTCGCCATTCGTATCGGCGCCGTCAATCAGGCCGTCCCCATCGTTGTCCAGACCATCGCTGGCAAACGGCAGGACATACATCAGGTCGCTCGGATCCAGAATGTCGAGGGTGCTGACTTCATAGGCCGGCGCCCGCGTCGCGCCACTGGCGACCGCGCCGTTGGCGACGACGACTTTGTAGATGTAGGTATCGTAGGTGTCGCCATTGTTGGCCGCCGGAACGAAGTTGCTGCACGCGAGACCGGCGCCATACAAAGTCTCGTTACATACTGTCTTGACCACCGTGATATTCGGCTCGGTCACGGTCAGGTTGACCGTGCGGCTCGGCGGCAGCGGGTAGCCAATCGTTCCCGGCCCCAGCAGAAAGACCTGCTCCACACCGTTAGTGTCTGCGAACACGGCTTCAAAGGTCGAATTCAGGACGTTTGCACTTATCGCGGCCTGCAGATTGGGTGCTGCGCTCGCATTGAGCGCAGAGTTCAGTATGCGGGTGGTGACGTTGACGCGGAACCATTCATCCAATTGCGTGATGCGGTTGCTCAACGCCCCCACCGCATTGAATGTCCAGTCGATCCAGCCCTCGTCCAGCGGATTGAGCGGCGGATTGGTTTCCGGTATCAATTGCGGCGATTTGATCTGTGCCGTGCTGGTGAGCATCGGGTCGGTGGATGAAATATAGCCCTGCCCGCCCGGCAACTGGTCCTTGACCGTGATGTTTTGCACCGCGATATAGGTAAAGCCGGGCGTCTGAAAACCGAACCAGCCCCCGGTATCAATGTGGAAGGTACATTCCTCGCCGATTTGCACCAGGCTGTCGGGCAGCGCAGGCAGCGGGCTGTTGTTCTCGGTGCAATAGCCCGGCTCAGTCTTGCTCAGGTTGAAACCGATCACGCGCGCGCGCACCCCGTCCAGGCTGTAGTCGTCGGCGCGATCCAATTGGCCATCGGCCCGAACAATCGGCGTGGGGAACCACAAAGGCGTGCCGTTGCTCAGCGTGATCTCGCCCACCACGTCGGCGCGGAAGCTCAGGTCATCCAGGGCAAGCCGCGCCGGGTCGGTGGTCTTGGTCACCGTAAAATTGAGCGTGGTCGAATTGTTGGGCGCCATCGGGTTGGGCAGGGCGCCGCCGGGAGTGCATTGATAGACGGTGGCCGTCGCCGGAATGGGCGCCGGCAGCGTCCACGCCTTCCACGGCGCCGGCTGCGGCGGCGAGCCCGAAAGCGCGTAGACACTGCAACCGGCCGGCGCAGTTTGAACCTGCATGGTCGCGCCAAAACTGACGAAGACGCGATAGTCACGCGCTTCGTGGCCGCCATGGTTGGACACCACCACCGGCAGGGTCAGCGGCTGCAGCGGATCGTTGGTGAGGATGAACACGGTGCCGTTGATGGCGATATCCAGGTCTTCCGGGAACGCCGCAAAGTTGTCGACGTAAGGATAAAGCGGCGCGTTCTTGGTCGTTCCCGGCTGACAGAAATCCTCATAGGTCAGATAAAGACTATTGCTCAGTGTGGTTGTCTGGTTCAGCGGATCGGTGCCGTCAGTGGTGACCTCGGGCGTCACATCCAGGTTGACCACCCGGTCAAAGCTCGACGACCTGATCAGCACCACGCGGAAGGTGATGGTCAGCGTTTCACCCCGGCGCAGCATGTTGAGCTGGTCCGGGTAGTTCGGGATGCGTGGTCGAACTCCACAAGGTGAATTGCGGCTGCGTGTTGCTCAGTGGATCGGCCGGGTTGGTGGAAGTCAGCGGGACCGTACCGGGCGCTGGATTGGTCCAGGTAATGCGGTCGGTCCGGCCGAGATAGAAACCGTATCCACCGGTCACACCCAAGGTAGGCGTGAAGGTCGAGTCCATCACATACTCCAGCGGCAGCACGTCGCGCAGCTTGATGTTCTTGATCGTGCCGCCGGTGTTGTTGCGGATGGTGATCGTCATCAAGCCCTTGCTGCCCACCGGTTGCGCGGGATTGAGGCCGGTGAGCCGCCGCGTCACGACCAAGCTGGCGGTCGTCGGAACACCCACCAGATCACTCAGGATTGCGGGCGGTGCGGTCGGCGTCACACCCGTTGACGTGGTGGTGATGCCGCCGGCCGGCGCCTCCAGCGTGCAGCCCCACTGCAGGTTGGAGGCTGTATTGGTGGTATTGGTCTGACAGGAACTGACGATTTTGCCCACCAGATAGACATATGTATGTGCCGTTTGCCGGCACATCCACCAAATCGGGGTTGTCGTTATTGGGCGTACCAAACGGGTTGTTGACGACAAAGGCGCCGACGGTATTGCTGGCTGCAACACAGCCCGCACCACCGGGCCCGACTCCATTGGCGGCAGCGATGCCGGAAGCCGCTGCCTCGGTCGGACAGGCGTAGTTGATCTGCATGCCGCCAACCTGCATCACATCGTCAATACGCATGTCCTGCAAGGCAGCTCGGCCGCCGTTGCTGATCTGGATGCGCCAGATCACGTCGTCGTTGATATTGCCGTAGACGATGCTGGTGTAGCTGCCAGCCCCCTGGTTCGCATCGACGTTGCGCCCGCGCTTGACCATGGCCGGAATCGGCTCGCGCAGGGGCAGGGTATCCAGGCTGGTACTGACCGGGCTTGTGACGCTGCAAAGCGGATTGGTGGTGTAGTCCAGTGTCGCCTGGATTTGGCGGCTGGCCGCAATCAGTCCCTCAAGCGTCAAACCGCTCGCGCGCTCGACGGCAAAGGTGATCGACAGCGTAGAGAAATTGGCAGCGCCATTCGCCGCAACCAGCGTTGGAAACGAACCCGCATTCCAGGTCAGCACCGAACCGTTGGCGCCGCTAACGCTTGGCGCCGGCCCGCTGACGGCGCCGCCGCCGTCGACGCGATACGTCACGGGCGCAGGCGCAGCCGGGGCAAAGGTCAAACCTGAAGAACCCAGGTTTTCCACCACCTGCATATCGATCATGTCCGCACCCAGGTAGGGATTGGTGATGGTGATCGTTACATAACCATAGCCGCACAGCTCGCAGTAGCTGACGCTGGTAGCTTGACTGCCAGTCAGATCATGCTGAATGAACGGGGGAGGATTGAAGGTAAGGTCGCAAGGCGCTGCCAGCGCATGATTAACGAAGGAACCTAACGCAAACGCTGCCACCACTAACTTGAACATATGCGTTGCAACAGCCACGCAACTGTATTGCTTCATGCTGAAAAAATGACCTATATGATTAAGCAATACTAAATTCCCGGATCAACACAACAAATTTAATCCTGATCAAGTGCCAGGAGATGAAATGAAACAGGAAAATCGAAACGCCACCTTCTCTCCGTGATTTGTAAACGAGTGAGGGCGTTCCGAAACGCCTCTGCACAATTACTGCTGCCGTTCTCCAGGCAAATAAAAAAACACGTCCCTGATACCGATTTCTGGCCGCCAATGTGCGGAAGCCCTACTTCGAAAACAGGCAATGAACTGGATTGCCGCTCGTCGCCCGCTCCCATCACCCGATGTTCGTTCCACCCGAGGACTTCCACCTCAAAATAAATGCGCCCTGCCGGCGCATAAAAGCTGAATATGCGGTTTGAAAATAGCCCATCCCGAACCTGAAGTCATTCCGGTTCGGGATGAGTAACGGGGAAATGCAGACGAGTGGTAATTCGCTGGCTTTGACCGCCACGTCGCGACAGACGAACGGTTGCCGATTCAGACGAATGGTATTGCTTTTTTTCGATCCACGAGGTAATCGGCCGCATGACGAATTATAAAGATGCGGCCTTTCCCTGCTATATCTACAAATTTCCGCATCCTGACAGAGTGCTCCCGGCTTCTGCAAACAATCAGGACGCGGGCAAGAAATCGATCGGGTAAAGAATCGTCAATGCAGGGACACCGGCTTTAGGTCCAAAATTGAAATTAAGCACCCTGTCCACAATATCCTTCGACAAGGCCGGCGATGCAAGATCCGTAGACTTCACCGAGCACGCTGACACGCGGCCATCCGGTGCAATCGTGATGCGCAATACCATTTTGCCGCGCAGCGTAGGATCATTGCGCAACTCACGATTGTAGATACGGTAGAGCGCGGCTTTATAGCGGTCAAACACGATCTGAATTTCTTCATCGGTACGTGACGGCCCCGCGCCTTTGCTCAACGGTCTGTCATCCGCCATACCTGCTCCGGTTGCACTTTCAACCCGGGCGAGCTTCATACCGCCGCCGGTAATACTCTTTCCGCCACTGCCAGTTCCTACCCCCTGACGACTGAGGCCGGCGGTATTGATCCCCCCACTGCCGCCTGCCGCTTGAGATCCGATCACAGAACGTTGAGGAGAATCCCCTGCTGCAACGTTCCCACTACCGGTTACGCGCGCATTGGCTCCCATTTTTGCCGAGTCGGAACTGTCACCCATGAGATCGGCAAAGCCGCCTTTCAATGCCAATACGCCCTTTGTTTCGGCGGACGCACGCGCTTGTTGTACATCTGCAGGCGTCGCGCCTGAGGGAGGAGCGCTATCGGCTTTGGTCTCTGCCGGTTTTTGCTCCACCGGTTTGGGTTCCGGTTTCTTCTTCACCACCAGCTCGGCAAGATTTTCAGGAATAACGTCTTCCTCGCGTTCTACAGGGGGCGCCTTCAGCAGCGTGACAGCAATGCCGCATAGAATGACGAAGAATAAAACGACAAGCATGATCTTTCTGTAGCGTTGTTCGTCTTCGCGCTGCTTCGACCACGGCATAAGCAACGGCCGAAACGGCAGCACCACAGCTTCACGCACAACAGCAAATTCGTGACTCGCACTCTCGGCTTCCTCTTCCAGCTCGGCAAGCTCGTCATTGAGCAAGTGTAAGGCAATCGATTCCTTCTTGATGTCCGCTTGCACGCCGCTACGCAGTCTCTCGATCGCGGCGATCTTGTGCTCAAACTCCGCTACGCCATCCCGCACCCGCTGCAACTGTTTTTCCGGAGAATAGCCGGTGCTTTCCCTGCCCCAGAAGAGATCAGACGCCCCCATCTCGTCAAGCTTATCGAGCGATGTGCAGATGCTGCCTAGCAGCTGGTACTGGAGGCGCTGACTGGAATGTGTATTGAGCTCGTCATCGAGCGCGCGTAATTTTTCCTCATGCCCCCTCAAAATTCGGGTGACATCAGCTATTTGAAGTCTGAGCGAGACTTCACTTTGTTGCGCGTCAAACGTGCTCACAGGTTGCGCGTTAAATGTGCCCACGGGATCCTGCTTCTTCAAATTTATTTCTGATTGACTGCGAAAGATATTTTGCCATAGCCAGCATTGCTACTCGTTGACATCACTTTTTTCAAAACCTTAAAAGGCACAGCACGGTCAGCCACAATAGTAACCTCCGTATCGACACCGATCTGATCCTTCTGCTTTGCAGCGGCATCCTTAATCTGCAGGATGCGTTGGCGAATTGCATCTATCTCGGCAAGCGGGCTCGCACTGACCTCGGCAATCGATACGACAGGCTCACCTTGAATCAAAACATCCTTTTGGGTGAGCGAAATGACGATGGATTGCCTCGGTATGGTATCGACAGCCGAGTCCGGCAAAACGACCCAGGGAGGGGGCTCAAGATTGATGCCGTCACCCTGGTTAACCAGCAGGTAGAGAACCAGAACGGTAAAGATATCCATCAGCGAGGTAAGCATCATCCCCGTCGATTCGCCACTTCGTTTTCCACGTGCCATGATTTTCTGGCGTCGGCTCGTTCTCATGGCGCATCACCAACTGTCACGTTAGGAAACAGGGTGATCGTAATGCGCCTGCTGTCCTGTGCCGAAATGAAACTTACGAATTTCACGGCATCCATCACGCCGATCATTGTCGCGTAATCGATATCCGGCTCAACCAGTAAAATCACATCTTTCTTGTCCACATTTCTATCCTTCAGCAGCTTCAACCTGCGAGACAGTTCTTTGACATCGTGTTGCTGATCCACTTTCGGGATCGTATCCGTCACAGCTTTTCCATCTCCGATTTCAAGCGCATCTTTTCGAACGATCACCTCAATGGTCACAGGAGGTTTGTTGTTCGTCGGCGCTGCGCCGCCCCCCTGTGGGGGCATATTCAGTTCCTGGATGGTGATTTTTGAAAAGACCGCAGATAGCAGCAGGAACGAAACCAGCACAACCATGATGTTAAGCAGGGTCGTAAGCTCCAAATCCTTCGATTCGTGATGTCGTCTTTTTTTCAACATGACTAGGCCTGTTGATTTCGACTTTTCGCGTTGAATGAGGAGATGGTATTCACGGTCTTCAACGAGGCCATTTCGAGGCCATCAATAATCGTGCTGGCCTTCAAGTTCAAATATAGATTTGCGGCAAGCATCGGCATCGCAACGATCAAACCGAAAGCGGTGCAGCTCATCGCTTCCGATATGCTGGCGGACAGCAGGGCCGATTTCTCCGACGGCGCGGCGGTGGCAACCGCCTCAAAGGCCTCGATCAGACCCATAATCGTACCCAACAGGCCCAGCAATGTTGCGAGGTTGGCAAACAATGCGGTATAGGGGGTGCGCTTTTCCAGTTGGGGCACAATCGACATCATTACTTCGTCCATGGCGATTTCAATGTCCTCGCGCCGACGAACCGAACCTTGACGTTCAAGTCCGACATTTAGCAGTTGGCCGACATATGACTTGTCGTTGTATGTCATCTCCCGTGCTTTATCAAAGTCACCGTGGTGGAGGATGGGCTGTAACTGATCCCACATCTTGCGATTGGATATCTCGGCTCGCTTAAGTTTGATGTATCGCTCTATGGTGATACCAATACCGAGGGCGCCAACAAGCATGATGGGAATTACCCAAAATCCACCGGCGATCAAGAATTTTGTTGCGGACTCCATGAAATGCATTACTTTTCTCCTACATTCGACTTATAAAAAATTGTGCTCAATTTGAATTACTCAATTTGTAGAAATCCAGCTCGCGCATAAATACGGCTCGATCGACCGGCGTCAGCCCGTCATCCAGCAAATTGGACTTAAGTTTGGTCTCCTGGCCGATTTCCGAACTTTTCCAGGGCACAATAACCAGCGATGTAGGCGTTTCATTGTTTCCTACAATCGACATACCGGAAATTTCCTTGGCTTCACCATCTTCCTTTTTGCCATTGCCTGCAGCCAAGGCAATAGTGGCTGTCAAAAAGAATAGAACGAGCACATGAAAAAAATGTTTACCCATATTCGCTCCTATTTCCCCGACCTTTTTTGCAGATCGGCAATCCAAATCTTCACTGCCTTGTCGTCCTGAACCACGTTGCTATAAAACTCATAATGCTTTAACGCGCACTCGTAATCTTTCATATAGAGGTCGCAGAGTATGCCCAGATTCTTGTGGACGATTCTGTAGTCTGGGTATTTATCCAGAATCTTTTCATAAAGCTGGCGTGCCTGAGCAAACCTGCCCGTTCTCCGGTACAACAATGCCAATTCATTATTCGCAACGGGATTGTCGGCTTCAGCGTCAAGGGCCCGTTGCAGACTTTCTTCAGCTTGCTTCAATTTCCCGGTCTTCTCATAGGCGAGAGCGAGATCTATATTTGGTACGGCGGCATTCGGAACTGCTTTAACCACCTTGGTTAACAGCTCAATGGCGGCGTCATACTCTTCTGCCTTGATATGCGCCATTGCCGCATCGAAATCGTCGCGCACCTCTGGCGTAATGACCCCGACAACGGGCTTATTTAGCGCCGCATCCTCTTTCCTGGGCGCTTCAGCCGCACACGCATATAACAAAGCTGTCGTCAGCAATATCAGGCCTGTGGTGCGGTGCGCTTTCAAAACCGGCGAACTCAATGGGTAGCAATATTTCATGATCAATTTGTCCCGGCGTCTCATTTCGCTTGCCCGGAAGGCTTCCCCTTTTTGGGCTTTGCAGCCTTCTTTCCAGATGCCGGCTTAGCCGCGACGACCGGCTGCGCTTCTGCTACTACAACAGGTGCAGCCACCGGCTCAGGCTCTACTGCTTGCTGAACGGGCTCTACTGCCTGTTCAACCGGAGCCGCAGCAAGCGCTGGCGCAGGTTCGGCTTTTATCCGTATTGGCGCTGGATCTGTCAGGTCCTCATAGTCGACTTCTTCAATCGCTACGATGTACCCGCTGCTCTCTTCAAATTTCGCATAGCGTGCGGGCACGAGTTTCGCCAGTTTCTCAATACTCCTGTCTATCCATGAACTGAAAATACCCAGCGACAGCAGTTCCAGATTCTTTTCATGAATTTGTATCGCCTTTTCTTCAAAGGGATAGGCTTGATCCTCCAGTGCCAGCTCGTATTGCTCCTTCTCCAGCGCATTCATGTCATCCGGGCGCTCGGATTCAACCAATGTCCGGTTGAAGTTGTAATACATCTCGGCGATATAGTAGGTCGCTGCGGACGTGACATCCCCGACCTCATAACTCAGCAGCTTATCGAAGCCGTCCTTGGCAGACTTCATTGCCAGCTTCTTCTTTTGCAGATTTTTGTTAAACGGCTTGACCAGCTTGATCTGCACGAACTGATCGAACAAAGGTTCGGTCAATGCAAGCGACGCCGTCGCACCCAGATAGCGAGTCCTGTCCGTACGCTCTGAACCTGCGCGCGCGTCAGCCGCGACGATCAGCTTGAGCTGTGCCACATAGGCATTCGTTTCGTTGCGCGACTTCAATACATTGGCGATCTTGCTGCGCGTTTCCAGCGCCGGCTCCAATGGCTTGGGGAAGTAGTTCACATAACGCTGATATACCTGCATCGCTTTATCGGTTTCTTTGACGTCAACGTACAAATCAGCTGCCAGTTGCAGGGCTTCACGCCGAACCGCGACATCCTTCGTCTCTGTTTCAATACGCTCAAATTCGGCCGCCGCCATCGCGAGCTTGCCAGCTTCCTTATAGACGTAGGCGATTTTTTTCGTTACTTCAGGCTGCAGCTTATGCCCGACATAGTTGCCGCGGAATGACGTTAATACTTCGGCCGCCCTGTCCCAGTCCTTCAGTTGCATCAAGGCTGTCGCGCCGTCGTAATCTGATGTCGCACGTATTTTGCAAGTGGGAGCCGCTTTAGACACCCTCAGGAAATGTTCAGCTGCAGTCGTGAAATCGGAGAGTTTGTTTGCTTGCTCGCCCTGTTTGTAAATGGACGCGGCATAGTTCTCCACCACATCCGGTCGAGTCTTGTCATTCTCCGCTGTCAGTTGCAGAACGTTTGAATAGCCCTCTTCAGCTTCTTTAAAATTCACCAGCTCAAATGATGAGTGGGCAACGATCAGCCACGCGCTACGGACAATATTCCGGTCTGCACCGGGGAAGTTATTCAGCAACTTGCGCCCCGTCTTCACTGCAAAGGAATAGTCCTTCATCGCATAGAGGTCATCGGCTGCAGCGCCCATTACAAGCGCAGCTTTTTCATGCTGGGGAAAGCTATCCGCAAATTTGAGCGAGCTGCGGATCACATCGCGCTTGATTCGATCTTTTTCGTCGGCACCGGCAATTGCCAGGTTCTCTCGATAAGCGTAGACGGCCGCGTAACCCGCGTTGGGCGCTTTTTCATGATACGGATAATCGTAAGCGGTATGCTCATACTCGGTGGCCGCCTGAGCATACGACTTGTTCTCGAGCAACAAGTCTGACAGCTGGTAATTGATTGCGGGGGACTCGGGTTCCCTTGGGAACGAAACCAGAAAATCCCGATACCATTTCATTGCTTCCCGGAAATTCTCGGGCTTGTCTTTCTCGAATTTCTTTTCCTGATACAGGGCATGATAGTGGTTAGCCAGGTCCTTCAAGCTGGTTTTTACATAACCAACGACCTCGGGAAATTTTTTAATATCAGAATATTTCCAGTATTCCGACTTCAGGCCGTAATTCACCACAAACTCTTTATTGGCATCAATAACGAGCTTGGGGAATCCGCCCTTCTTGTAGATTTCGATTACGCGCGTATCAAAATGCGGTGCGACCTTGTGATACGGGTTGCCTTTTACAAAGGCCTTGAAGGTTGTTGCAGCATCGCTATAACGACGTTTATCCAGATAATATTCGCCCAGATTGCTATAGACGTTCACCTCGTAACTGCGCTTCCCGAATTTGTTGAAATACTCTACTAGTGCATCCGCGCCGCCCAGATTCGAAAAGGCCTGACTCACGACACGATAGGTGTCTTCAATGCGCGCTTCGTCCAAAGTGCCCTTGGGATGTTCAAAATCGTAACCTGTCTTTATCCTGTGATCGAGCAGTGCCACAAACCTGTGCAGCGCGTCTTCGTATAGCTCCTGCTTATAAAACGTCCACCCCAGTTTATACAGCGCAGGTTCGAAATACGACGAGCCTGCTCCCAAAACAACAATTGATTTAAAGGCATCTTCGGCGTCCAGGAATTTTTTGCGTGTAAAGAAATACTCGCCTCTTCTGAACTGAACT
This sequence comes from uncultured beta proteobacterium, assembly GCA_963797045.1. Taxonomy (GTDB): domain Bacteria; phylum Pseudomonadota; class Gammaproteobacteria; order Burkholderiales; family Gallionellaceae; genus Sideroxyarcus. The sequence goes on from CAWCNZ010000015.1 coordinate 113,695, forward strand.
TCGTCAAAATAGCGCGACGCAGGATAGTCCTTGACTATCCTGTTCATTACTTTCATGGCCTCATCGACTTGACCAATTTCTTCATAGGCACGCGAAAGCTGGTACAGCACCTGGTCGTTGTGCTCATAATCCGGGTACTTGTCGAGCAACTTTTTGTACATTGCGATGGCTTCCATCGCTCCAGCGGATTCCAGATCGGTCTCTGATCCATCCGGTGATGCCAAAGCAGTTGCCGAGACAGCCGACTTGATGGCTGCAGATTTGGTCGCGCGCTTCTCGAAATCCTCCCCGGATTCTTTTCCGCCCGCCTTGCCCTTCTTCGTTTTTCCGCTGTTTGCCGCCACGAGCGGCGCAGTCGCCGCGGCCAGTTGAGCATCGGACACCGATGGCGTCTTGGGCACATCGAACGTTGCCGGGCGATCGATTGTTTTGGCCTCTGCCAGGGCAGCTTTCTTCTCAGTCTTTGTGGCACCTTCCAGAGTGCCATATTCTTTTTGAATTTTCAGATCCGCCAAGCGGCGCAGGGCCTCTGGCGTCATGGAAGATTCAGGCGCGTGTTCCAGGAATTTTTGATAGCTCTGCATGGCCTTATCCAGGCCGCCATCGATTTTCGCATCCGCCAGGTCAACCTGGACATCGTCCAGTTGCCCGATGGATCCCTTATTCGAATCGAATGTGCAGGATGCAAGCATGACAAGCAGCGCAATAATTAACGGACGGGAATAACTCACTTCGTCTCGCCCGCTTCCATTTGTTTCCTGGTCGCACGATCGTAGCTTTCCGACATCGCGAACCGTGCCTGAACCTGATATTCTTCCAGCCGCTTGCGTCGATCATCAAGCTCATTGACGGCCATCACATTCAGCATGTTCCCCTGTCTGGCTATCAGGGTATCCACTCTTTCCCTGGCGTCATGCACCCGGTTCCGGAGTTGACGGAGCTGATCGTCATAGCCTTTGTAGCTTTGGGTTGCGGACTGGCGCGACCTTACGAATGAACGATACCTCGTCCTGAGTCTCTCAACGTCGGCATCAAGCTGGTGCAGATGCTTATAGGCGTCGGTGAGGCGCTTGTCATAGGTCGTTGCAATCCGGAAATTCATCACACCTTCAAGCCGCTTGATACGCCGGCGTATGTCATCCGCAGACGCGCTGGAATCATTCTTGTATCGGTCCTTGAGTCGCCGCAGACTTTCCCGCGCAACTTTTTCGTCGGCAGTTTCCAGGAAGTCGGGGCGGGGTGAAACGAGCAGGTTCTTCAGACGATTATCGAGTGCCTGTCGTTGCTCCAAGCGTACTCGCATCTGGGAATCTTCTGCCCTGAATTGCTTATCCACATCGGGCAAAATGGCTTCGTAGTATTTGGCACGGGTGCGAATAATGTCTTCATACGCATCAATCGAGCCATCCCAGGCATCAAGCCTCTTGCGCAAATCGTCCAGATCCAGATAGTTCTGCAGCGATTCCTGAAAATCGTTGGATGCCATCAATTCAAGCAAATAATAGGTTTCCGGTGTTTCCGGAATCTCCCTGAGTCTGACCACCCAGCTCTTGTCCTGCTTCAACTCGTCGCGAACCAGCGCCTGAAGAAACCTCCCCTCGCGGACGCTCTTGATCGATGCATCCAGTTTGCCCAGTTCAGCGGCGAAGTTCTCAAGCGCGCTCCCGTAGAGCAACGCCGCCTTGCCGTGCAACTGAAGCTGTGAATATGCGTATGGCACGCCCAACAAGCCTTCCTGCACTGCCTTGTTCGTCGCATTGCGTTTTATCAAAATGGACCATGGTGCCAGCGCACGATCAAACTTTCCCAAGGCAACATCACTCCAGCCAGACGCCAGCAAGGCCTTATTCGAATATGGGCCGGTCAGCCGTACACGGGCGAGATATTGCTTCGCTTGTCCCGGCTTGTTTTCAGCAATTAGCCTGTTGCCTAGCAGCAAATTTGCCTTGTCCTTGATGGCCAGGGTGCCTTCATCGTCGCTCTTGATTTGCCCAGCCCTATCCAGCTGTTCATAACCTTTCAATTCCTGCCCGTTCTGTATTAACGCGATACCCAGGTTATAGGTCGCGAATCCCTCAAACTGCCGGATCCCTTGCATGTCCCGGAGTATTTTGATTGCGTCTTCAAATTTGCCAGTGAGCATATAGATCTGCGCACGCAAAAAGAGCTCGTCATTGCGAACGCCTTCTGGGACTTTGCCTGTGATTTTCCCGATGGTATTCAGGGCGCTCCTCGGATCGTCCTTCTCCACAAAGATGCGCGCCAGTCGATAAGCCGCCTCATTGCGTATCGACTGATCAACATTGCCTTCTATAACCGCCTTGATCGCTCGCCCCGCACGCTGGTTCATCCGGTAGGACAACTCAAAGTCCCCGACCGAGAAATTCGCATGATTGATCTGAAAATGAAGTGGATCAAGATTGGGGTCGTCCAGCCTGTAGAACTGCCCGAGCTCCGTATCCAGGCGCGCGAGCGCATCAACGTACTCACCCTGCAAGGCGTAATAAAACGCCTCGCCAAGATAGAGATCCTTCGCCGATGCGCTCGATGAATTATCGGCTGAAAAAGCAACCGAGCTAATACACAAGCCAAGCAGGCAAATGCACCTACGCAGCATTGGATTAATCTCTGATTTCGATCTGTTGACCGGACCCGCCAAGAATTACCTCGATCAACCTGGGTTCCACCGATTTGGTGAACTTATGACTTGCACTTTGAATGTCGCCCTTTGAGTTTATCGATACATCCAGGGTGTGGTCCCCAGTCCGGACGTTCCCTGTATAGAGACGCTGGACACCACCCTTTTGCATAGCTTCCAGCTCTTTGAATGTGTAAATGTGGCTTGATGCATCCTTTCCGTCGATCTTGATCTTCACCGCGTCAAGATGAAACTTCGCCCCCTCTGCAAAACTGACAAAGACCGATACTTGCGTATTTGACGGATAAATCAACTTCTCTTCAAGCTGGGTGAGTTCGGCCGAAATGGCCAGAACATCCTTCTTGATGTCCTGCACCTGTTCGTCGAGTCCCTTTATCTGTTCTCGTGATACCTCTTCTGCAAAACTGCCGCTCACCCACGTGAACAACAGCACACCGAACAGAATGCACTTCCGAAATCTATTCATCGCATTACCTGGCATACAACATTGGCTAATATCTTCACTCGTCCCGCCTCGCACTTTTCGCCGTGATGCAAGCTGCACCAGCGGTCAATCCGGTCGCAACGATGGCAATCGCACTATAGAAAAACCCGGCGCGATAATGCCATAAGCCTCGGGGAACCATTGTGGGGTATAGACGAATGGTGTTTGCCGTCGCGACGAACGGTAAATTACGCACCAAAACGACGACACACTATGTATTTCAATTACTTATGATGAAATGCAGTATCAAATAGAGCCGGGAGTAAACCTCCTTCGCCTCCAGCCCCCAGAGTCAATGGACAAGACCGCACGCGAATGGACAACAAAAAACCCGCAAGCTATCAACTGTGCGGGCTTCTGGAATTGCTTGGACTGCTTTGCTCTACCGTATGGTAGGCGCGATTGGACTCGAACCAACGACCCCCACCATGTCAAGGTGGTGCTCTAACCAGCTGAGCTACGCGCCTGTAAAAGGACGCGCATTGTAACCGAACAGGTCGCGAGCGCCAAGGAATAATTGCGGATTCGATTTCTTCAGCGCAGTTTTGCGCTCCATCACAACCTGCTGCGCAGGCCAGCCTCCACAGAAACTTCGCCCGCCTTAATACTGAGAGGGAGCGAAATCCTCAAACCGGGTGTATTCGCCGCGGAACACCATCGGCACCATGCCGATAGGACCGTTACGCTGCTTGCCGATGATGATCTCGGCCTTGCCCTTGTTCTCTCCGTCCGGGTTATAGACTTCGTCACGGTAGATGAACAGGATCAGGTCGGCATCCTGCTCGATGGCGCCGGATTCGCGCAGGTCGGACATCACCGGACGTTTGTTGGGACGCTGTTCCAGACTGCGGTTGAGCTGGGACAGTGCGACCACGGGCACATGCAATTCCTTCGCCAGCGATTTCAGCGAGCGCGATATCTCGGATATCTCGGTCGCGCGGTTCTCGCTGCCTTTGCCTGCCGGCGACGACATCAGCTGGATATAGTCGATGACCACCAGGCCGAGGCCATTATTCTGGCGGTGCAAACGTCGCGCACGGGAACGCAGTTCCAGCGCATTCAATCCCGGCGTCTCGTCGATGAAGATCGGCGCATCGTTCAATTGCCCCAGGGCATGAGTCATGCGCGACCAGTCATCGTTTTCCAAACGCCCGGTACGCAGATTGTGCTGGTTCAGCCGCCCCACCGAACCGATCATGCGCATCGCGAGCTGCGCGCCGCCCATTTCCATACTGAAGATCGCCACCGGCTTGCCTTCCAACGCCACGTTCTCCGCGATGTTGATGGAGAAAGCGGTCTTGCCCATACTCGGGCGCCCGGCAACGATGATAAGGTCGCCGGGTTGCAGGCCGGAGGTTTTGCTATCCAAATCCGCAAAGCCGGTTGAGATACCAGTCACATCGCTGGCATTGTCGCGACCGTACAGGGTCTCGATGCGCTCCACCACTTGCGTCAGCAGCGGCGAAATGGGGATGAATCCCTGGGCGCCACGTTCGCCTTCCTCATTGATTTCCAGCACGCGACTTTCCGCCTCGTCCAGCAGCTGCCCGGCCGAGCGCCCACCCGGATTGTAGGCGCTGGTGGCGATCTCGCTGCCCACCTCCACCAGCTTGCGCATGATGGCGCGCTCGCGCACGATCTCGGCATAGCGGCGGATATTGGCGGCGGAAGGAACGTTCTGCGCCAGCGTGCCCAGATACACCAGACCACCCGCCTTCTCCAGCTCGGCATTGCTCTCCAGCGACTCCGCCAAAGTGATGACATCGACCGGCTGGGCGCGTTCGGTCAGACGCCCGATGTGGCGCCAGATCAGGCGGTGTTCATTGCGGTAGAAATCGCTCTCGCTCAACAGATCGGCGACCTTGTCCCATGCGCTGGTATCCAGCAGGATGCCGCCCAGCACCGACTGTTCCGCCTCGACGGAATGCGGGGGGAGCTTCAGGGCATCAAGCTGGGAATCGACGGGGGGAGCGGAATAGTTTTGCATGGTGTGGCCGCAAAATTCGGGAAGGAGATTCTACACTTTTCGGAAAACAAAAAAGGGCTGTCGCCAGCCCTTTTTCTTAACTACATGACAACGCAGGATTACTGCTCGCCCACCACCGACACGGTGACGTTAACGACCACATCCGGGTGCAACGCGACGGTGATCGCATGATCGCCGATCTGCTTCAGGTGGCCGGTCTCCATACGTACCTGGCCCTTTTCCACCTTGTGGCCTTGTGCCACCAGCGCCGCTGCGATGTCCGCATTGGTCACGGAGCCGAACAGCTTGCCGTCCACGCCTGCCTTTTGTGCGATCTGCACAGTCAAGCCTTCCAGCTTGGCGCCGCGTGCTTGCGCATCAACCAGCTTGGCTGCTTCAGCCGCTTCCAGCTCGGCACGGCGTGCCGCGAAATCCGCCACGTTGTGTTCCGTCGCACGCTTGGCCTTGCCTTGCGGGATCAGGAAGTTGCGCGCGAAACCGTTCTTCACTTTGACCACATCGCCCAACTGGCCGAGGTTGACCACTTTTTCCATCAGAATAACTTGCATGATCTACTCCTTAGTGCAAATCGGTGTAAGGCAGCAAAGCCAGGAAGCGCGCACGCTTGACGGCCACGCTCAACTGACGCTGGAAGCGCGTCTTGGTACCGGTGATGCGAGCCGGGATCAGCTTGCCGTTCTCGGTGATCATTTCCTTCAGGATGTTCAGGTCCTTGTAATCCACTTCCGCGATCTTCTCTGCGGTGAAGCGGCAGAACTTGCGGCGCTTGAACAATTGACGCGAAGAGCTGTTCTTCTTGTCATCTTTTTTCTTAAATACACGAGCCATGTTGTGCTCCTATCTCAATGTGACGTTATCAATGTGCAACACCAGTTGCGCGATCTTCAGGCTGCGCTGCGCCAGGAAACCTTCGGCTCTCACCTTTTGTCCGGGTTGCAGGCGGCTGACTTGCTGTGCCGCTTCGCCCAGTGCCAGTGCCGGAACATCACACTGGACCTGGCGCTGCATCCCCGCTTCCTGCTGCATCGAGCTGTGGCGCAGTTTGAACGCCACTCTCGCCAATCCTGCCGGGGTGTAGCGCAAGCCTTCCAGCTCCACCACTTCCCCTTCGATCACACAACGGTTGCTGCTCAATCCTTGCTTAAGCAGCCGCTGCCGGAGCTTCTGCTGCCGGAGCCGGTGCTGCTGCAGCTTCGCTGCCGAACGAACGCGACTTCTCTTCCTTCATCATGGCGGAAGGAGCGGTCACCGCTGCCTTGGTCTTGATGGTCAGGTGGCGCAGCACGGCGTCGTTGAACTTGAATGCGTGCTCGAGCTCGTCCAGCGTGGGCTGGTCGACTTCGATGTTCATCAGCACGTAATGTGCCTTGTGGATCTTCTGGATCGGGTATGCCAGCTGGCGGCGGCCCCAGTCTTCCAGACGGTGGATGTGACCGTTCTTGCTGGTCACCAACGTGCGATAACGCTCGACCATCGCGGGCACTTGCTCGCTCTGATCGGGATGCACGATAAATACGATTTCGTAGTGTCGCATTACATCTCCTTGTGGATTAAAGCCCCCCGACATATGTGGACGGTGGAGCAAGGGTTTAAAACTCCCTTTTTCAGGGAGGGGCGCATTATAGGGATATTCCGTGCTGCGTCAAGCACTAAGTCCTTAATCCGCCGCGAGAATGCGCAGCGGCGGGCGCAACGTCAGCTTGCGCGTCGCCAGCCATCCGGCCAGCATCACCACCGCCATTCCTCCGCCGCAACCGATGAACCAGATGGAAGTGTCTGGCTGATAGGGGATTTCCAGCACGAAGCGCGCCAGCACCCAGCCCAGCAGCACCGCCCCCGCGGCCGCAAACAGCCCGCTCAGCCCCCCAGCACGGCGAATTCGGACAGGTGCAGGCGCCGCAGGTAGCGGCTGTCCGCCCCCAGCGTGCGCAGGATCGCCGCCTCGTGGCTGCGCTCGTCCTGCGTCGCCAGCAGCGCGGCATACAGCACCGCGAGGCCGGAGAGCAGCGTGAACAGGAACACCGCGCTGACCGTCTGCGCAATCTGGTCCATGATGTTGCGCACCTGGCCGATCACCGCGCCGGTGTCGATCAGCAGCAGATTGGGGAACTCGCGCGACAGCTCGTCGCCCGCGCGCACCCGGTCCGGCGGCAGGTAGAAGCTGGAAAGATAGCTGGCCGGGAAATCCTCCAGCAGTTCCGGCGTGGCGATGACAAAGAAATTCACGCGCATCGAATCCCACTGCACCTTGCGCAGGTTGCTGACGCGCGCGGTGAAGCGGCTGCCCGCCACGTCGTAGGTGAGCATGTCGCCGAGATGGATGCCCAGCGTCTTGGCGATGCCCTCCTCCACGGAAAGTTCGCCGTTCGCTCCCCTTGCCCACCAACTGCCGCTCACCAGCTCGTTCCACGCCGGCATCTGCTCCATATAGGAGAGGTTGAACTCGCGCTCCACCAGCCCGCGGGCGCGCGGGTCGGGATAACTGTCGCCGCTGATGGCGCGCTCGTTGATGGCGACCAGCCGTCCGCGCACCATGGGCTGCAGTTCGGGAATCGGCAACGACTGCCGGGCAAAGAAATCCCGCACCGGCTGCACCTGGTCGGGCTGGATGCTCACCAGAAAGCGGTTCGGCGTTTCCGGCGGCAGCTTGCCCTGCCAGCTTTCCATCAGATCGGCGCGCACCAGCGTCAGCACCAGCAAGGCCATGCCGCCCAGACTGAGCGCCACCACCTGCACCGCAGCGTTGCGTCCGTGGCGCGCAAGGTTGTTGAGCGCGTGCCGCCACTGCGCCTGAAAGAAATACGCGTTACGCGCCAGGCCGTGCAGCAGCAGCCACGCCAGCCAGCCGAACACCAGCAGCCCCGCGAGCAAGCCGCCCAGCACGGTCAAACCCAGCTTCAGCGAGCCCGCATGCCACAGGAACAGCAGCGCCAGCACACCCAGCGCAAGGCCGTAGACCAGCCAGCCGCTGGCTTCCGGCAGTCCCAATTCGCGGCGCAGCACGCGCAGCGGCGACACCCGGCGCAACTGCAGCAGCGGCAGAAAGGCGAAACCGAGCAACAGCGCAAAGCCGCTGGCCGCCGCCTTGAGCAGCGGCAGCACGCCGGGTTGCGGCAGGCTCGCGTCACGCATGGAAACGATGGTCTCGACCAGCACTGCCTGCGTGGCATAGCCCAGCAAGCCGCCGAGCAACACCGCGACCACGCCGAGCAGGATGAACTGATACAGGAACAGCCATAACACCTGCCCCTGCTGCGCGCCGAGACAGCGCATCACGGCGCAGCCATCCAGATGGCGCAGCACGAAACGCCGCGCCGCCAGCGCCATCGCCGCGCCCGCAAGGATCGCCGTGGTGAGCGCCGCCAGGCCGAGGAAATGCTCGGCGCGCTCCAGCGCCGTGCGTATCTCGGGGCGCGCATCGCGCACGTCTTCCATCTTCTCGTTGCCGGTGAGCCCCGGCTCCAGCGCCGCGCGCAGACGCCTTCACCTGCAGCGCATCGCCCGCGATGAGCAGGCGATACGAGATGCGGCTGCCTTCCTGCAGCAAGCCGGTGGACGCCAGGTCCGCGTCGTTCATCAGCACGCGCGGCGCAAAACTGGCGAAGCCTATGGACTGGTCGATGTCCTTCACGATATGCGCCGCCACCGTGAAGCGGCGCTCGCCGATGCCGACCTCGTCGCCGATGTTCACCTCGAGACGCTCCAGCAAGCGCTCATCCACCCACACCGTGCCGCGCGCCGGGATGGCCTGCGCCACATGATGGCTGCCGTCGTCGATCTCGATCTTGCCGCGCAGCGGATAGCCCGGCTCCACCGCCTGTATCTCGGAGAGCAACACCTGCTCGCCATGCGCCAGCATGCTGGGGAAGGTGCGGCTCTGCACCACCTGCAAGCCGCGCGCTTCAGCCGATTTGCGATAGTTCGGAACGAACGGGCGCGTGGAAGTGATGCGCAGATCGGCGCCGATCAGGCTCTGCGCCTGCTGCTGCAACGCCTGCCGCACGCGGTCGGCGAACAGACCGACGGTGGCAAGACTGCCTACCGCCAGCACCAGCGCCAGCAACAACACGCGCCACTCCCCGGCACGCCAGTCGCGGCGCAGAAGATTGAGGGAGAGGCGCAGCAAATTCACGATGCCACCTGCCCCGCCGCAAGCCGCAACTGCTTGCCGCATCGTCTCGCCAGCGCTTCGTCGTGCGTGACCAGGATCAAGGTCGTGCCTTGCGCGCGGTTGAGTTCCAGCATGAGTTCGATGACTTGCGCGCCGGTGGCAGCATCGAGGTTGCCGGTGGGTTCGTCGGCGAAAAGTATCCTGGGCTGGGTGACGAAGGCGCGCGCGAGTGCGACGCGCTGTTGTTCGCCGCCGGAAAGATGTTTGGGTAAATGAGTCGCGCGTGCGCTCAGGCCGACCTGTTGCAGCGATAGCTCGGCGCGCTGGCGCGCATCTTTTGCACCGGCCAGTTCCAGCGGCAGCATGACGTTCTCCAGCGCGTTGAGCGCGGGCAGCAACTGGAAGGACTGGAACACGAAGCCGGCCAGTTCGCCGCGCAGGCGGGCGCGCCCATCCTCATCCAGCGCAAACAGGTCGGTGCCATGCAGCAACACGCTGCCGCTGCTCGGCACGTCCAGCCCGGCGAGCAAGCCAAGCAGGGTGGATTTGCCGGAACCGGATGCGCCGACGATGGCGAGGCTCTCGCCCGCCTCCACTGCGAAGGAGACATCCTGCAGGATGACCAGCGGCTGGTCGCCGCTCATCACTTGCTTGGTAAGCCCTGCTGCTTGCACGATAGTCGCCATGAGACCTTCCTCGAATTCGTTCACTGCTCGACGACAGTTTATCAGCCGGATATGGATTTGCACGCGACGATTCAGCGCCGGTTTTATTGCAGCAGAAACCGAACAGGTCATCCGCTGTAGAATGCCTTACATTTCCGCAACGCACAGTGCCACGTCATTCGATGCACCACCCTCATCTCGTCGTTTCCATCTCCGGCCACGGTTTCGGCCATGTCGCGCAGACTGCGCCCATCCTGAACCTGTTGCACGAACGCATGCCGCAATTGCAGCTCACGGTGCGTTCCGCCGTGCCACTCGGACATCTGCGTTCGCGCATCCACGCACCATTCGCCCATCTGCAAAGCGAAGGCGACATCGGCATGGTGATGTCCTCCGCACTGGATGTGCGTGTCGAGGACAGCCGCGCAGCCTATCGCGCTTTCCATGCGGACTGGGACGCGCGCGTCGAGAAAGAGGCGCACCTGCTGCGCGAGCTCGGAGCGGACATGGTGTTCTCGAACGTGGGTTATCTGCCGCTGGCGGGAGCGCAACGGGCGGGCATCGCGAATGCGGCACTGTGTTCGCTGAACTGGTTCGACATCTATCGCCACTACGCCGGCGACGACGACATCGCCACACAGATACATGATTGCTATGCCAAGGCCGATGCCTTTCTGCGCACCACGCCCGGCATGGCGATGGAGACGTTGCCCAATCTCGTCCCTGTGGCGCCCATCGCCGCCGTGGGCAATGACAGGCGCGACGAGCTGGATCGTCACTTGAAGTTGTCGAAGGAAGAGAAGCTGGTGCTGGTGAGCATGGGCGGCATCGCCAGCCGCCTGCCCATCGAGCGCTGGCCGCGCATCGACGGCGTGCGCTGGCTGGTGCAGGGCAGTTGGCAGGCGGACCATCCGGACGCCATCGTGCTGGAATCGCTGCCGCTAAGTTTCAGCGACCTGCTTTCCAGCAGCGACGTACTGTTGTGCAAGCCGGGTTACGGCAGCTTCGTCGAGGCCGCATGTAGCGGCACGCCCGTGCTTGTTCGTCGATCGCCCGGACTGGCCCGAATCGCCCGCATTGGTGGAATGGTTGCAGCGATACGGGACGTGCCGCGAGGTCTCGCGCGAGCAACTGGAGTGCGGCGCGATCCGGGATCCCCTGTTCGAACTGCTGGCCTCACCTTTATCCGACCCACCGATTCCAACTGGCGCCGCCCAGGCCGCAGACTGGCTGATGCGCAGACTTTCCCCATTCGGGTGATTGATTTCACCTGCCCGGCACGGCAGGATGCAGCATCTTCAATTCCCATAAGTCAGACACCATGATCGAATACATCTTTTTCGATGCCGGACTGCGCGACAAGTTCGTGAGCTATGCCAAACAGCATGGCGCCCCCTGCAACACCGTCGAAGACAATCTGGGGCTGGTTGTGGAAGTCTCCGAGGATATCCCTGACGAGCTGTCGGACAAGCTGGAGGAGTATTACGAGGCGCTGGAAGATGAGCAGACGAATCAAAGCAAGGCGGATGGCGAGCTGAAGAGTCTGGCCGGATTCCGTTTCAACCTGCCGAACGGCGAGTCGCGCATGCTGCCGTTGCAGACCGACGTGGCGAACCGCCTGCTGGTGCATTTCACACTGGCCGAGATCCAGGCACTTGTTCGAGAACGTGGCGCGCTGCACGCTCGATCCGAACGACGAGCATCTGTGCCACATACTCGCCGCGCAGGAAGACAAGAAATAGGCCATCCTTCGGGCGAACCAGTAAAAAAGCCCGCTTGCGCGGGCTTTTTTGTTTGCAGTTGGCTGCTTAGTGGTGATGCCCGCCGTCGCCGTGCACATGGCCGTGCGCCAGCTCTTCCTGCGTGGCGGGGCGCACAGCCGGTGACTGTGCCGGAGAATTTCAGCGCCTTGCCTGCCAGCGGATGGTTGCCGTCAACGGTGACTTCGTCGTCGGTGACTTCGGTGACGGTGTAGAGCATGTAGTCTTCGTCGTCATCGCCTTCCGCGCCGCCTTCGAACTGCATCCCTACTGCAACGTCCTTGGGGAACATGTTGCGCGGTTCGGCGCGCACGAGGTCGTGCTCGTATTCACCGAAGGCATCGTCCGGTTCCATGCTGACGGAGAATTTGTCGCCCACCGATTTGCCGTGCAGCGCCTCTTCGACGATCGGGAATATGCCGTCGTAGCCGCCATGCAGGTAGCTGATGGGATCGCTGTTCTTTTCCAGCAGCGCGCCGCCGGCGTCGGTCAGTTCATAGGTCAGCGAGACAACGGCGTTCTTTTCGATCTTCATTTCATTTCCTTTAACAGTTTAATAATTTCCTGGGCGTGCCCGTGCGCATGGACGCCGTACAAGGCATGGCGCAACATTCCCTGCTTGTCGATGACGAAAGTGGAGCGCTGGACGGCGAGCTTCTTGCGCCCGTCCACTTCCTTCTCTTGCAGCACGCCGTATTGCTTGCAGATAAGCCCATCGATATCGGACAGCAACTGTACCGAAAGACCATATTTGTCGCGGAACGAGGCATGGCTGATGCAATCGTCGCGGCTGATGCCGACCACCAGAGTATCGAGCTTGTCGAACTCGCGTTCGTGGTCGCTGAACTCGTTCGCTTCCATCGTGCATCCCGGCGTATCGTCTTTGGGATAGAAATACAGCACGATGTTTTTGCCGCGTTGCGCGCTCAGACTGAACATATGCATGTCTGCATCGGCCAGCTCGAACTGCGGCGCTTCTGTTCCAGCCTGTAGTTGCACAACTTGTGATTGCATGGCGCCCTCCTGCCGGGGCATTTTAACCGAGTTTCATTTTGTCCAAAATGATTTTGCTGAGACTATAATTCCAGCATGGATACCAAATTGACTTTGCTCGGCGGCCTGACCGTCAACCAATTCCTGCGCGACTATTGGCAAAAGAAACCGCTCCTGATACGCCAGGCGGTTCCCGGCTTCAAAGGCCTGCTCGACCCGCAACAATTGATCGCCTTGGCCTGCCGCGACGACGTGCAGGCGCGTCTGGTCACTCATCAACGCAGCAAATGGGCATTGCGCAACGAGCCGTTCGAGCCCGGGGATTTCGACGGGCTGACAAAAAAAGGCAAGTGGTCGGTGCTGGTACAGGGCGTCAATCACTTCCTGCCGAAAGGGGCTGAACTGGTCAAACAGTTCAGCTTCATCCCGCATTCGCGCCTCGACGACCTGATGGTGAGTTATGCCCCCAAGGGCGGCGGCGTCGGCCCGCACTTCGATGCTTACGATGTGTTCCTGGTACAGGGACTGGGGCATAGACGCTGGCAGATCTCCACGCAGGAGGATCAAACGCTGATCGAGGGCGCTCCCTTGCGCTTGCTGAAGGATTTCAGGGTGGAGCAGGAGTGGGTGCTGGAGGCGGGCGACATGCTCTATCTGCCGCCGCATTGCGCGCACAACGGCATCGCCGAGGATGACTGCATGACCTATTCCATCGGCTTCCGCACGCCGTGGTACCAGGAACTGGCGGAGCAGTTCCTCGTTTATCTGCAGGACCGCATCGAGATCGCCGGCACCTATGCCGATCCCGACCTCAAGACGCAGAAACATCCTTCCGAGATCAGTGCGGACATGCTGCAGCAAGTATCGCAGGCGATCCGCAAGGTACAGTGGGATGACGAAGACGTGGCGAATTTCCTCGGCTGCTATCTGAGCGAACCCAAGCCGCACATCTTCTTCGACCCGCCCGCTCGACCATTGTCGGAAGCCCGTTTTGCACAGGCAATGCAAGCGCGTGGCGTGGCACTGGACCTCAAAACCCAGATGCTATGCAAAGACAGCACGGTATTCATCAACGGCGATGCGCACCCGGTCGGCAAGACCGCTTACCGCGTATTGCGCGAATTGGCCGACGCACGCGAACTGGCCGGAGTGGACAAACTGCCGCGTGAAGCAGCCGACCTGCTATATCAATGTTATCTGGATGGCTATCTCGCTCCGGCAACAGGCACGAAGAGGCGCGCATGAATGACGCCGCCCTGCAACATACGCAGTTCGACGGCGTGGCCGACTATATCGCCGCGCTGGATACGGTGTGCGCCGCCGCGCAACACACCCTGAGCATCTTCGAACAGAATTACGAGGGTATCGGCTTCAATTCCGAAGCGCGCTACAACACCTTGCGCCGCTTCCTGCTGGCCAGTCCGAACAATCGCCTGCACCTGCTGGCGCATGACACACAGCATCTGATCCGCTACTGCCCGCGCATGATGATGCTGCTGCGCGAATTCGGCCATGGCATGTTCATTTTCCAGACGCCGCCGCACATGCTGAACGTGACGGAACCTTTCGCCGTCGCCGACGACGCGCATTACGTGCGCCGCTACCACTTCGACGACACGCGCGGCCTGCTGGCCAAAAACGACCCGGAAGGCGCGCGCCTGCTCAATTCGCGCTTCCACGAGATGTGGGCCTCGTCCCATTCCGGCGCCTCCGCCACGCGGCTGGGCCTGTAGCCAAAACTTTACGCAGCAAATCGCTCTGGTATTTTCCAACGGAATTGCTAGAATGCTGCGCCTTTTGTAGTAGGAAGGTTGCTGCAAGGGTTAGGCTTCAATGAACCTTCACTCGATTCGATACTGTTATCCTAGGAAATGTACAAAATGAAAAGCTCTGCTCTGATCGCTGCCCTGTTGGCCCTGTCTCTGTCTGCTTGTGGTGAAAAGGCTGCTGCTCCTGCTGCCGCTCCGGCCGCTGAAGTTGCTGCCGCTTCCGCTCCTGCTGCTGTTGAAGCTGCTTCCGCACCGGTTGCCGCTCCTGCTGCGAAGTAAGCTGAAAAGCATGTTAAAAAAGCCGACGCAAGTCGGCTTTTTTATTGCCCGCAAATTTCCCCCTCAGGCGATCTCGCGCCAATCCAGCCCCTCGTCCTGCGTAGCGACGGCTATCCAGTCTTCGGCGCATCCCAACGCACCGCTCAAGGCCTGCACCGCCAATTCCGGCAGGTTGTTCTTGCGGCTGAGGTGCGCCGCGACGATATGCTGCAGCCGGCTGTTGTCCAGGCGCCGCAGCAGGGCCGCCGCATCGTCGTTATTGAGGTGCCCGAAGCGCCCGCCTACCCGCTGCTTCAGGCGGTAGGGGTAATCGCCGTCGGCCAGCATCCCGGCATCGTGGTTGCATTCCAGCACCAGCGCATCGCATCCGCTCAGGGTCGCCTCGATATACGGCGTCGCATGCCCCGCATCGGTCAGCACGCCCAGCCGTTTTGCGCCGTCGCCGAATACGAACTGCACCGGCTCGCCCGCATCGTGCGGCACCGGATACGGCTGGACCTCCATGTCGCCGATGGCGAACCTGCTATGGATGTTGATCTCGGAAACGGGGATTCCGGCGAACGCGGTGCTTTGAGCACGCAAGGTGCCGTGCGAGAGCCAGACGGGGATGGAGAATTTGCGCGCCAGTTTCGCCACGCCGGAGATATGGTCGCCATGCTCATGCGTCACGACGATGCCGTTCAAGGACTCAGGGGATATGCCGAGGCGCGACAGCCGCGCAACCGTCTCGCTCAGGGAGAAGCCGCAGTCCAGCAGGACGCAGGTTCGGCCGGCCTGCACCACGAGGGCGTTGCCCTCGCTGCCGCTACCGAGCAGGGCGAAGCGCATCGCCGCGATTACTTGTCCAGGTTCTGGTACAGGGTTTCGACGAGGCGCGTGGTCTCGGCGTTGCTCTTGCCGTCCGCATCCACGACGGTCACCTCGGAATTCCCGGCCTTCTCGCGCACCACGACCTGAAGATCCGGCTGCTTCTTTTTGTCCTTGCCTGGCGCAGCCGCGACGAAATAGATGCCCTTGCTCCTGTCCTTGTCGGTCGCCACGATGCGCGCACGCTCCAGCGCCAGGCCGACCTTGCGCCAGCTGCGGTCGAACGGCTCGCCCAGCAGGATGCTCTTGGTGCCACCACTCTCCTTCAACCTGGCAGTTGGTGCGGCTGCGGCAACGGGCGCTGCCGCAGCGCTCGCCGGGGCGACACACGGCTGCTCTGCCGTCTTTTCTGGTGTATTCCGAATAGCTGGCGACTTTCGCGCCATCCGTTCCCGGAATGGTGTAGCGCTGTTCCGACTCCGGCACGGTCAGATCGGGAGGCACTTCCAGCGGCTGGGTCTGGATGGCGCCCGCCTTGTAGTCCACCTGCTTACGGTCGAAGATGCTGCATCCCGCCAGCAACGAAACGGCGGCGAATCCCAATACGATGTTCCTGACTTGCATGACTGCTCCCATCAAATGACTCCTGCCTGGCGCATCGCTGCTTCGACCGCAGGCTGGGCACCCGCGGAAAGCGGCGTCAGCGGCAGACGTATGTTGTTCTTCATCTTGCCCATGCGTGCCACCGCCCATTTCACCGGGATGGGATTGGCTTCGACGAACAGGTTGCGATGCAGCCCGAGCAGGCGGAAGTTGATCTCGCGCGCCTTGGCGACTTCGCCGTTCAATGCCGCCGTGCACATCTCATGCATCAGCTTTGGCGCGACATTGGCGGTCACCGAGATGGTGCCGACCGCGCCGAGCAGCATCAGCGCCAGCGTGCTGGCATCGTCGCCGCTGTAGACGGCGAAATCCTTCGGTGCGCGCTGCAACAGGTCGCTGCCGCGCTCGATACCGCCGGTCGCATCCTTGATGCCGACGATATTCTTGATCTGCGCCAGACGCAGCACGGTGTCGTTGCTCATGTCGGCGCCGGTGCGTCCCGGCACGTTGTACAGGATATGCGGCATGTCCACCGCCTCGGCGATGGCCTTGAAGTGCTGGTACAGACCTTCCTGCGTCGGCTTGTTGTAGTAAGGGACGACGGTGAGCGAAGCGTCTGCGCCCGCCTTCTTCGAGAACGTGGCCAGCTCGATGGCTTCCCTGGTCGAGTTCGCGCCGGTGCCGGCGATGATGGGAATGCGCTTGGCGGCATGCTTCACCGCTTCGGCGATCAGCATCTCGTGCTCTTCCACATTGACAGTGGGGGATTCGCCGGTGGTGCCGACCACCACGATGGCATCGGTGCCTTCGGCGATATGGAAATCGATCAACGCGCGGAAGGACGCCATATCCAGGCTACCATCCTCATGCATCGGCGTTACGATCGCTACGATACTTCCCTTGATCATGTTCGCTGCCACTAAAAGAAAGTCCGCATTCTACCCCAATCGCCCCGCCCAACGCGACAAGAGCCGCGCCCCTGTGAAATAATGCAGCCAACCGGAATCCACTCGACCATGTCCTCTATCACCCTGGCTCACCTGCATCCCGGCGACACCGCCACCATCGTCGCCATCCACGCCGAAGAAGCACTGCATCAGCGCCTGCTGGCGCTGGGGTTCCGCAGCGGCAAGCAGATCGAGTTGATCCGCAAGGCCAGCTTCTCCGGGCCATTGCAGGTCCGCATCGGCACCACCGACATCCTGCTGCGCCGCAACGAGGCCACCAAGATCAAGGTATGCAAAGGGGCGGGCTGCGCATGAAACGCATCGCACTCCTGGGCATGCCCAACACCGGCAAGTCCACCCTGTTCAACCGCATGACCGGCGGCGCCGCGCGCGTCGGCAACTGGCCGGGCATCACCGTCGAACTGCTCAGCGGCAAGATCCTGCTGGGCGTCGGACATGGTGGAGATCATCGACCTGCCGGGCATCTACGACCTGCACGGTTTTTCCGACGACGAACAGGTGGTGCGCCACTTCCTGCACGACAACGTGCCCGACCTGGCGCTGGTCATCCTCAACGCCACCCAGATCGAACGCCAGATGAGCCTGCTGCTGCAACTCAAGCAGCTCAACATGAACATCGTGGTGCTGCTCAACATGTCCGACGAAGCCAGGAAGTACGGCATCACCATCGACAGCAGGAAGATGTCGGAGATGCTGGACATGCCGATCTTCCTGCTCAGCGGCAAATACGGCACGGGTTATCAGGAAGCGCTGCAGGCCATCGCCAAGGCGTTGCGCTACCCCACGCCCGGCATGGCGGAGCAGTTGCGCAGCCAGCTGGAGCAGGACGAGCACATCGAAACCGAGATGGCGCGCGTGCTGAAGCATGCGGTGCAGGTCCCGGCACAGTTGCCGGAGATCCTCACCGACAAGCTCGACCGCGTGATGCTGCACCCCTGGCTGGGGCTGCCGATCTTCTTCGGCATCATGTATTTGTTGTTCCAGGGCATCTTCCTGCTCGGCCAGCCGTTGCAGGGTTGGGTCGGGGAGGCACTCGGCTGGTTGCGCGAATCCGCACTGGAGCCCGCTTTCGCGGGATTGCCGGCGATGCTGAACGGCCTGTTGCTGGACGGCATCTACAACGGCGTGGCCACGGTCGCCGCCTTCGTGCCGATCATCGTGCTGTTCTTCCTGTTCATGGCCATGGTGGAGGACAGCGGCTACCTGTCGCGCGCCGCGTTCCTGATGGACGCGCTGATGGCGAAGATGGGACTGGACGGGCGCGGCTTCGTCATGCTGCTGATGGGTTTCGGCTGCAACGTGCCGGCGCTGATGGGCACGCGCGTGATGCGCTCGCGCAGCCTGCGCCTGCTCACCATGCTGGTGATCCCGTTCTCGCTGTGCTCGGCGCGCCTGCAGGTGTTCGTCTTCATCACCGCCGCGCTGTTCTCGCCCAAGGCCGCGCCAGTCGTGCTGTTCAGCCTGTACCTGTTCAGCTTCGCCGCCGCCATCCTGACCGCACTGCTGTTCAAAAAGAATTTCCAGAACAACGAACCGTTCGTGCTGGAGCTGCCGCCCTACCGTTTCCCCACCGCGCGCCAGATGCTGCTGCGCGGCTGGCAGGAAGTGCGCCATTTCCTGCGCCGCGCAACGCAGTTCATCGTCGCCGGCGTGGTGATCGTGTGGCTGCTCACGCACCTGCCGACATCAGCGACTCCCGGCGGAGCGGACACGTTCGCCGGCATGATCGGCAGCGTGCTGCATCCCGTCTTCGCGCCCATAGGCATCAACGAGCAGCTCACCATCGCACTGATCTTCGGCTTCGTCGCCAAAGAGATCGTCATCGGCTCGCTGGCGGTGATCTATGGTTTGAGCGGGGAAGCGCTGGGCAGCGCATTGGGACAGCAACTGGACTGGGTACAAGCCTACAGCTTCATGCTGTTTACGCTGATCTACACGCCCTGCCTGTCCGCCATCGCCACTTTGCGCAGCGAAGCGAAAAACCTGCGCTACACGCTGTTCGCGCTCTCGTGGTCGCTCGTGCTGGCGTGGCTGGTCAGCTTTATTTTCTATCAGGGAGCACGCGCGCTGGGATATTGAGCGCGCGCAACGGGACTACAGGGCGTTTCTAGGAATTCAAAATCCTAAGCAAGACAAGGCGCGAGCAAAAATTGCGACGCAGCATATGCGGTCATGACACGGTGCGGCGGAGCCGTCTGGTGCGGGAATGACCGCGTGCGCCACCTCCCGCAGACGGCTGCTTCGCAGTAACGTGTCGGTAGCGCAGTATGTGAGTAATTTTTGGGAGCAACGCCGTATTGCGACGGAGTTTGGATTCTTAGAAATGCCCTACGGTTGTTTCCAGGCCTGGTCAAGCAGCTCCTGCGCCCGGGCATACTTGGCATTGGCCTCATCCAGATCCTTCCTTGAGGCTGCTGCTTTCTGCCGGTCTTCTTCCAGACGCTTCTGGGAATCTGCCAGACGCTTCTCGGAATCGATCACCTTCTGCAGGTTGTCCTTGTGGTTCGCTTCTGCTTTTTCCAGGATCTCGCGCGCATATTCCACGCCGACCTGTTGCGCCGAGACATCCTTGGCTTGAGCCAGGGATGTCATCGAAACGAGCGCTGTGAAGAACAGACCCGTCTTCAGCACGGCGTCACGCGTGCGTCAGAACGAGAGCTGCACACCGATGTGCGGGCCGTTGATCAGCACCGCATCTGCGCCCGTGGTTTTCAGCCTGAACAAGGTCTTGCGATAGCCCGCATAGACCTGCACTTGCGGAGAAATGGAGAACTCGGCGCGTGCGCCATACTGCTCGTAGCGCTCCGCATCGCCGTAAGTAATGATCGTGGGTGCCAAATAGACTTCGCCCGCGAAGGCCACGCGGCGCTCCACCGGCAATTCGTAGCGCACTTGCACGCCGAGCGCGGCCGCCGATGCATTCTTCCGGGTCGGCGTCTCCCTGATGGTCGCGGCAACTACTTTTGCGCCAACGCCAATAGTCAGACCGGGCGCGTTGGTTTCGTCATTCGCCACCAGCAGCCCTACCCCGCCGATGATGCTGTTCTTGTCGTTGTACATCAGTTCCGCATAGACCTCAGACTTGCCGGAGAGGCCGCTGGCGACGCCGTATTTGAATTGGGCTGTTGTGTCGCTCAAGCCGATGTCCAGCGTATCTGCCGCAGCAAGCGTAGTCACAGACATCAAAGAGATTGCAAGGATTTTACGCAACATTATTCACTCCTAAACGATTGCAGATTGATTCGATTTTGGCGGAGGCGGTGGCTACCAAAATAGCGCCTCACACTCTCTCACGACATCTCAAGCGGGCTTGAAAGGTCAAACCGGCGGGAGTTTACACTGTGTCGCAACGGCTCACAACGACTCACGAGATTTCAACTCAAACGATGGGTGAGGCGATGGGTTAGTCACCAGTTGGCGATTAGTAAAGAACTGGGCGCTACTGCATGTTGCTCCACTGCGCTAACACGTCCATCCCCTTCCAGTAAGATGTCCAGCTTTTGCGGTTGGCACGTGATGAATGTCGCCCTGGATACCCTCCGTTGCGGGTCCTCCGTATGCCACGACGTTAATCTGGGCAAGTCCAACTTTCTGCTGTAGCGCAACTGAAGAGATGAACACGTCCCAGTGATAGCCAGCACCGTTGGGTATATTGGGGCGCGCCCAGCCGTTTTCGTGCCGATCCAGCCAAGCTACCTTTCCCGATACTGTTCCAAAAGCAGAGGTCGTGCCCTTCCACCATTGAAGGGGAGGACAAAAGGGATAATGCGTACCGTGCTGTTGTCTTGGCAGACGCCAATCGAATCGTGCGGTCCAGTGGTCAATCAAATTGCGGGGGTGATAAACACACAGGAGCTGTGTGGGGCCCATCCCTTGGGGTTGGAGGTGCAATAACCAACGCGTGTTCTCGTCGAGAGTGCTTTGTCCAATTACGTGATGCACTAGATTTCGACCTAATACCCTTCGCGTAAACATAATCACATCATCACCACTGGCTATAGCGCGTATAGCGGCTGCAGCCATTCTTTCTTCCCAGGGATTTGGCAGAAATGGCGCCCCAAATAGCTGCAGAAAACCCTTCCTCCACACTACTCCAGCCGTAACATGATGCTGCTGCGGTGGCAGAGCTGATCTCTGCCCTATCTTGCGAATTTCCTGCAAGGCGTGTTTTGCGGTTGGCCCTAAGTTTCGCTCTAAAGGCGCCGCATACTGTGTCCACAATTCAGGCCAATACTCCTGAAATGGCGGAAGAGAAATCCCATTCTGCTTGCAGGCTCGCAGCACAAAATCAAACTCGAGTTGTACCTCAGAGTCTGGCCGTCCGAGAAATAGTGCGGGGTCTAGCAACCCAATCATGGTGCCTCATCGGACTCAGGTTCGTCCCCCTCTCGCAGTTCTACAACAGTTGAGTTTGGCGTAGCGAGGCCAGTTTTGCCTAACCTTGCGTAGTAAATCGCACTTTCTTCGTCGGTCGACTCGTCCATGAAGTCTGCGGGCCAAATTTCCGATACGCCGCCCTCAGCGGTAAGGCGACTAGATGTGACACTAGAAATGCCTTGGGTATCTTGCTCGACGCTCAGCACTACTACATTCTCAAGTAGCCATTTTTCGAGGTCACTACCAGCGCCAGCCCGAACTGCAAGGCCGCGGAGCCTGCGAACTAAATGGTCGCTATGGGTTTCCACTAAGAGCCTACGGTTTGCACGCGCGAGACTCACAAGCCAGTGCGCCAAGCGACTCGCGACTTTGGGATGGAGATGGGCCTCAGGCTCTTCAAGCGCGATGTGAGTAAACGACCTGCATTGTTTCTCATACTCTGCCAAGGTCATGCTTCCCGAGATGCCGGAGAATCTCAATGGATCGGCAAATAGGCCTAGCTCTACCAGTGGCAACAGGTAACTCAAGCCACGACCGACATGCAAAAGGCTGGCATCACCAAACAAGAGACGAAACCCAACATCTTGGATTTCTTCAAGCCGCAGAGGTGCGTTGACTGACAAGGCCTCCAATGTAAGGTTAACGGCCTCAACTAAAGGTCGTCCGAGAACACTATCAGGCGCGGTAACCGACGAGTCGTTAACATCACCTGGCGGCAGGAAATGAACAATATCTCTTTGCCTTCGATGCAACAGTTGCGCTGCAAGTTCACCACTGGCCCCAATCTCACTTGGAGCCGTCGTAGCAATCTTAAAGAGGCTCGGAGGTGATTGCCGGAAAGAACCCAAATAATGCAGTTCAGACAACAAATCCTTCAGCGCTGCCAATGGCTGCGCAAAAAGGATCATGTAAGCGTTGTGCCACGCCCGCTGCCGGTGGCGGGGACCGACAGCACTCCGATCTATCTGCAAGTATGGGATAAAGTGATCAAGTTCTACTTGAATATGTTCTGCGACAATCCCATTCCACGAGCAAAGCCAAATGCCCTCCTCCCGCCACACTCTCACCGTTGGAGGAGAGACCTCATCCAAGGATTGGAGCTCTATCAATTCAATCTCTGCTGTGCCTTGGCGGTCGATTGTATGAATCTTAATTGATGTACGAAGCCTCTTTGTATTAGGGGGTGTTGCAAACCACCGCACTCCAGAATTCTTTGCTAAGTTATCCAAGTCAGGCGATGCAACACTTGCGATAACCGCCGCCACATCGACATCTGATTCCCATTCAAGCTTTATTACGGGACCCTCCACCTTCGAAGATTGCGCGGGACGGCCAAAAGTAAGTTCACGAAGGCCAAATGCCTCCACCACTCCTTCTAGTCGAAGCGCCACGTCTGACCTGGGATCGGCAAGAGTCTGCTTAAGCAGCAAAATACTCTGGATAAGGGTGCTCTTGCCGGAATTATTTCTACCAACAATCACTGTAAGCGGAGCAAGATCAATTCTCGTCTCGGGCTTGAAAGACTTAAATCGCTCGATGCAAATGGCGGTAAGTTTGGCATTGGAGCTATTCATCTTCCCTATCCCCTAGTGTTCATCTGCGCACACTACGACTGTTAGTGCATCAACTTCAACTTGCATCACGACAACTATGCAATTTATTGAAAATTGGTCATTTGTGCTTGTACGCGAGTATAGCTTCTGGGCCTCGCAAATGAAATCTTCCAGCAAGATTCCCGTTTTCAGGGCGGTCTGTTTTCGCAGATGTAGATCAAAAATACCCCCCCACCCCGCAATCCCAATAACGACGGGAGCCGCGAAGGAGTTCCAATAGCGGCGCGACTTTGCGAGGAGGTACATCGCATCTCACCCGCGACAGAAAACAGCCCCCTAAAATTTTGGCCTGATCATTTGAGCGATGGGTAGCACGATGGGGAAGAGACAAACCGAACTGGGAGCGCTAGCTGTACAGCAGATAAAAAGTAGAGGTATTCACTTCGTTGGCGGCGTTGCCGGACTGGCAATCAACGTCACCAAGTCCGGCTCGCGCAGTTGGATTTTGCGCTATCAGGTGGGCGGAAAGCGCAGAGACAAGGGCCTGGGTGGCTATCCTGACGTCACTCTGGCGCAGGCAAAGGAGGCAGCGAGGGCTGCGCGTGCCAAGATAGCCCACGGAGTTGACCCCATCGAGGATGGCCGCGCTTTGCGTAGCCAGTTGATCGCATCCCAAGTTTCGGCCATCACATTCAGCCAAGCCGCAAAACAATATATCGACACTCACGAGGGTAGCTGGCGCAACGCCAAGCATACCCAACAGTGGAGAAATACCATTCAGACCTACGCAGACCCCGTTATTGGGAGGGTGCTGATTCGTGATGTGGACTTGCCGCAAATCCTCAAGGTGCTTGAACCCATCTGGCGCACGAAGACCGAGACCGCCAGCCGGTTGCGTGGACGCATGGAATCCATCTTGGATTGGGCATCCGCCAGAGGCTTTCGCACGGAATCCAACCCTGCAAGGTGGAAAGGCCTGCTCGATAAGCTACTGCCCTCCCCCGGCAAGATCGCCAAGGCCGACCACCATCGCGCCCTGCCTTACGCAGGTATGCCCGAGTTCATGAAATCTCTGGCCGAACAACAGGGAATAGCACCCCGTGCTTTGGAATTTGCCATCCTGACCGCATGTCGTTCTGGCGAGGTGCGTGGCGCCAAATGGACGGAGATAGATATGGACAATGGGGTTTGGACAGTTCCTGCGATCCGCATGAAGGCTGGGAAAGAGCATCGCGTTCCGCTGTCTGCGGCCGCCCTGTCCATCGTCAAGCTGCAGAAGGAATCCGCATTCTGCGACTTTGTATTTCCAAGTTCGCGTAGCTCGAAGACGTCCGAAGGATCGCCACTTTCGGATATGGCTCTGCTAGCCGTTCTGCGCAGAATGGAAGTTCCGGCCGTCCCTCACGGCTTCCGCTCCACATTTCGGGATTGGTGCGCCGAAACGACCGACTATCCCAGAGAAGTGGCAGAAATGGCTTTGGCTCACACCATTGGTGACAAGGTTGAGGCCGCCTACCGCCGGGGTGACTTATTCGACAAGCGCAAGCAGCTAATGCAGGACTGGGCTGACTTTGCCGACTCAAAATAGATACCGAGAGGTAGCAAATCGATACCGCGAATATCGTTATTTATCAGCACATTATGCAAAGCATCAAAATAGTTTCAATCTGGAGTAGGTTGTAAGTCGCTGCTGGGCCGTTTATAGCCCCGTACACAATTAAGTGGGCGGGTTTATATAGGAGAGCACATGAAACAGCCCGCAGAAGCAATATCACTACCGATCCTCGTTGGATATATACGTCAGGCAGAATTGCTGAAGATAATCCCATTTTCTTCGGCCACTCTTTGGCGCAAGGTCAAAGCTGGAACCTTCGTCCAACCGGTAAAACTCTCAGCCAGAGTAACCGCTTGGCCCCGTGCGCAAGTTAATGCATGGATGCAGGAACAGGAGGTGCGGAAATGAGCGTCTTACATAACCTCCCGGCCCCCGTGCAAAATGTACCCGTAGCCCACCCGATCTCTTATGGGAGTCTCACTATGTACTCGGCAAGTTGTTTGCCGTTTCAGCGCAAGATGCCGTGGCTAATCGATGACATTTTCCCTCTCACAGGACTTGCATGCGTATACGGGGCAAGTGGTGCTGGGAAGTCCTTTATTTGCCTCGATATAGCCGCCAAAGTCGCAAGCGGCATGAAATGGTTTGGGCATCCGACCAAGCAATGTCGCGTAATCTACATTTGCTTGGAAGGTAGTTCAGGCTTACCTGTCCGCACGGCTGCATGGGAAAAGCACCATGGGATACCGTTCCCCGAAGATGTGCAATTCGTAGTCAGTCCTGTTGCGATCAATTCTCCGGCTGATGTTCTCAATGTAGTCAACCTCATCAAGGTATGGGGTGGTGCCGACGTGATAATCATCGACACACTGAATCGGTCCGCCCCGGGAGCAGAAGAGAATTCATCATCCGACATGGGGAAAATTATTGCCGGAGCGTCAGCACTCCAGAAAGCGACGGGCGGTTTAGTGCTTTTCGTCCATCACTCCGGAAAGGAATCTGTCCGCGGCATGCGGGGGCACTCCAGCCTCCATGCGGCGCAAGATGCCGTGCTTGAAGTGAAACGCAATGAAGGAGGCGCCCATACGGTGACACTGGCCAAGTCCAAGGATGGTGAGGACGGCATTAGTCACGGCTTTAACTTGGTATCAGTGGAGCTTGAGACTGATGAATCAGGCAAGGTGGACAAATCTTGCGTGGTAGAAGAAATCGACGGTGCTGTCGCCACGAAAGCGCAGGCGGAACCGAGCGGTAAGCACCAGAAGCTAGTCTTGGCAGCAGCCAGAGAGATTATCGTCAATCAGCGGGCGCAACGTGAACTGGGCATGCAGGATGCCCCCGAAGGCATCCCATTCCAAGAGATGCTTTCCAAAGCAACTGATGCCCTGGTAAGCGTCGACCTGAAACACCGCAGGCAAAGGGCGACGGAAGCGCTAGGGAGCCTCATCGAGCAGGGCTATCTGACTTGGAAGGAGGATTTGTTGGCTCTGCCAGCTAACTAACGTCTGGTGCAAGCAACACGTCCCGATTTCCCGCCCTTCCTAAGGCAAACGGGAAATCGGGACGGATTCTGCGCGGGAGTTTCCCGGTTCCCGAACACACCCAGTTATTGAAGTAAGCCTAGGCTTCCTAATCGTGCGCAACAACTTAAGAATGCTCCCTAGCTTCCTGTAGCAGGAGTCCATTCCCAGTCCTCATCCTTCAAATTGTCGCTCTTGGGTAGCCACGAAGAGGGGTGAGTCCGCCGAAAAAGCTGGAGGTTTGCTCCCTTCCCGCCCAATCGGTTGTATATTTCAGCCTGAACCAAATTGCGCTTGCTGGCACTGGCGGTGCAGCAATTCACTACCACATCCCCTTCCCTTACCGCCGCTTCCAATCGATCTCCGAAGTCTTCTCTCCCCCCATTTCTCCACACCTCAAGAAAGACTTGATCACGCACACAACTGGTATGAATTCCAAGTGAGCATTGATACTGCACGGCATTCATCAGTATCAAACCATAATCGGATGGGGTAATACTCCGCAACACCGTAGCCACACGAGTGCGGATGTTTCTTCCTGTTGCCCCTTTGGCCGGGCCAATGTCCCCCCTGAACTCATCTGAGTGAGGGGATTCCAGAATCATGATTAGGCACTTCCCGTCCGCCCTGTCCTCTATTCGCCTGCGTTCAAAGTCCTTCTGCAGTTCCTGAAATTTGCATATATCGCCAACGTATTGGTCTTTGCACACAGCTGGAGGGACTTTACTTTCTGTAGCTTTACAGAACTCATCCAACTTCTCATGTGCAATCGTTCTGAAATCGATTTTCATTGCAGATTCGGGCCCGATTAAACTTCGATGGGCGCGCAATCCTTCCGGTTACATCACACCGGGAACCTTACGCACCGGATTCATTCTGTACCATATATGCGGGTGCGTAAAGTCGGGTGGACTGCCAAGATTTTGGCGATGAGTCGAGACGATGCACTACTGGAGGCGTTTGCTGCGGAGCTGAAAGCACGGCGGGCAGCGCTGAAACTGTCGCAGGAAGAACTTGCTCACCGCGCCGAAATCAACCGGACATACATAGCAAAGCTGGAGCTCGCACAGAATCAGCCGACACTGTGCGTATTGCACCAACTGGCCCTAGCCCTCGACGATGAGTTACCGGAAATACTTCAGGCGGTCTTGATACGCTACAAACGGAGTAAGCCAGCGCCAGCCACGACAGGGGCACGAACTACCCGCCAGCCACGGAAATAGGTACAGGAGCGCGTCTGCCTGCGCGCTTAAGAGAAGTACTTCCTTGCTAACGTCTCGTCACCCCAGCAGAAGTTGGAGTACATGCCGTCCCGTAGCTCGCGGTACACATGCCCTAAATACAATCCACGCAGACTTACCGCTACGATGCTGAAAAGCATGTTGAGAACGAAATCTGAAACCACAGCGAAGATGATCTTCTGGGATGGGGTTGCCGCGCTGTCCTTCGTCAGGAAATACTCGGCAACCCCGCACTCACCATCAACCTGAATGGCCTCCTCGAAGGAGGTGGCATGAATTGGAATGATATAAAGCACAGCTTTGCATCAACCTGGCATCGACTCGATATGATTCCATTCGCCGCAATATGGGCAAATGTTTACTGCCCGTTGATTTGGATAGTGCCCCTTGCCTGTAAGGGCGCAGTTCTGACACCAAACGCTATTGCATGAAGTGCATCGCTTCATATTTGACCCGCTCGTTGAGCAGTATTGACAACTTGCCATTGTGACTCCCCCTTTTAGTTATTGCTTCTTGGCTCGCTCAAAGCAAACGGACGCAGACGTACCAACCTTGTGGTCAGTCGTGTACTCCGACACGTAGACCATTTTCCACCCGTCATACTTTGGGAACAGTTTTGCCATTTCCGCGTTGTCCCTCATGTCGATTTCTTGGCATCTTGTCTCTATACCTGAACCGCTGGCGACGGATAGCCCAGAGTCCCATTTTGCCGATGTGATAACGGCCGCTTGGCAGCCTGCCAGAACTAAGCATACGGTTAATGCGCTTAATGCAACTTTCATTACTTCTCCCTTCAGTAGTTACCCAACAAATTAATCTCGAAATTAATGATTAATTGCTCAAATTAATTTCACCAACTAATTGCATTAATTTCCCCAGCATCGAATTACTTCAGGCCATCAAGTACCGACGGATGGCGACGCAGGATATCCAGCAGCGCCATTCGCTCTGCCTGGGCGCGAGGTACATTCGAGTCGAACTCGATAATTCCGGCCCGCTCCTCAAAGTCCTCGCGCTGACCTGCGTCGAGTACTTTGACCAACTCGACGACGAGCTTGTCCTCCGGCTCTTCCATGCAATGCTCCAAACCCTGAATAGAAATAGGGCTGCAATTAGTTGCGGCGAAATTTTGGGGAGAATTTGGTTGGAGGGGAAAAATGCAGCGGATGCGCCTTCGAAACCCGCGCCGTTATTGGAACTCCTTTGCGGCTCCCGTCGTTATTGGGTTTGCAAGGAGGGGGATTACTGATTAGCTTGGCGATCCCGGTTTTCCCGGCTGCCTAAGGGGGACGGGAAACCGGGAAAGAATTCAGGGATGCAGAAATACCTCAAAAGTGAGGATGAAGAATGGCTCACTGGCAGTTAGGCGATTCCCAGTGAGCTCGCCCTTTCCAGAAAGGCCTGTTCTGCATTTCTAGGAAGCAGTGGTTCGCTGGGCAGTCCGTCCGCCAGACCTGCAATCGGTAGAGGTGGGAGCAACGCATCTGGCTGATTCGGCATGTATGCTCGAAGCTCCAATGAAAGGATGTCATTATCAACTTCATGCACTTCCTTGGGCATCGGCCACGGCAGGCAAAATCGTTCTGCGACAGCGCATTGAATGGCCTCTTCTATCCTGACGTAGTCACCCAGTTGCCGCTTGGCTGGACGCGGAATGTCCACAACGTAGGCCTCGCTTGCATCATGGAGCAGCGCCCAGCGCAAAAGGGTCTGGTTGTCTCCATATCGTTGCCTCATCAGTTCAGCGGCCAAAATGCTGTGTTCCGCTACTGAATAGAACTGACTGCAATGACCGCCAAAACGGCAGAGCTTAGACAATGCACTGGCAATATCCTGAAGTTCGATTATCGAAGGGGATGGCTTGAGAATGTCGAACCATTTGCCAGTTGAAGTCAGAATGGACGAGGTCATACGTAGTTCTTTCTGGAATTTGAGTGGGCGTAATCCTAACCACAATTCCGCCTGTACGCGAAATTTAGCTGTATGCGGCGATCAATGCCTTGGTAGATAAGGACTTCCCCTCCAACTCCTTTCGGCGTTGGCTTCTAGCTGCAACTAGGGAATAGATTGGCCGGGGATTCCCGGTATGCGAACGGCCTGATGCCTGTATCACTACGTATCAAGCCAGACGATGGGTAAAACGATGGGTAAAGACCCATTACCACTAAAGAGCCCTTGAAAGACAAGGGATACTGGCGGAGGCGGTGAGATTCGAACTCACGAACGACTCGCATCGTTGCCAGTTTTCAAGACTGGTGCATTCAACCGCTCTGCCACACCTCCAAATGACGCTAGGTGCCGGCCTACGGCTCAAGGTTCACCCGAAAGTTCCTTCACCCACTGCACAGCCAGCACACAATGGCGCGCATGATACCTGAAATACCCCACGTCCCCAACGGGCAAGGTTGCAACTTTGACACTGCTTCTGTAGTCTCACGCCCGTAGTCGAAACCGACCCGTTTTCTCAGGAGGAACTCATGCAATTCGGAACCCAAACAGTCGCACAAACCACGACGCTTGCCGCCGTCCAGAACAAGGTCCTGCGCAACACCTACATGATGCTGGCGCTGACCATGATCCCCACGGTCATTGGCGCGCTCATCGGCGCCTCGATGAACCTCTCGTTCATGGCGGAACATCCCATCATGTCCTCGCTGCTGATGTTCGGCGCGATGATGGGCATGCTGTTCGTCGTCACCGCCCTGCGCAACAGCGTGTGGGGCATCGTCGCCCTGCTCGGCTTCACCTTCGTGGCGGGCGTGTTCCTCGGCCCCATCCTGCAAGTGGCGCTGCACCTGAAGAACGGCGCAGAACTGGTCGGCATGGCCGCGGGTGGCACCGGCATCATCTTCTTCACGCTGGCCACCATCGCCACCGTGACGAAGAAGGATTTCAGCTTCATGGGCAAGTTCCTGTTCATCGGACTGGTCCTGCTGATCGTCGCGTCGCTGGCCAACATCTTCTTCCAGATCCCCGCGCTCAGCCTGACCATTTCCGCCATCGCCGTGATGATCTTCTCCGCCTACATCCTGTACGACGTGAGCCAGATCGTGCACGGCGGCGAGACCAACTACGTGATGGCGACGCTGGGCCTGTACCTGAACATCTACAACCTGTTCATCCATCTGCTCAATCTGCTGATGGCGTTCAGCGGCGAACGCGAATAAGCCTCGCCGCACCCAGCCAAAGGCGGCGCAAGCCGCCTTTTGTTTGTGCAGACCACACCTGAATCAGGGAATACATCCATGGAATTGAAAGCATTCCTGCAGCGCCTGAACGATGCGCCCGACAGCATCTCGTTCGAGGACACGATGGCAGTGATCGACGCGCTGTACGAGTTCACCCCGACCACGTTCCAGAACGGCAGCCAGCTCAACGAAGCAGGCAAGAACAACGGCTCCTGCAAGCTGTTCGCGTTCGCCAGACTGCACGGGCTGTCACAGCAGCAGACACTGCATTGCTTCGGCGCCTATTACCGGAACGACGTGCTGCGGCATCCGGACGGCACGGACCACCAGAACATACGGAACTTCATGCAGACTGGCTGGGTCGGTATCGAGTTCGGCGGCGATGCGCTGACGCCGAAGCAGGCATAGATAGTCTTACGCCTGCGGCTTGCGCTGCTCCGGCCGCACGCGCGGAGCCAGCAGTTCATCCCCGTCATCCGCATCCAGCGCCTCGCCTTGCGCGTTGGTCATGGGCTGTTCGTAATCGCTCCAGCCGCGCACGCCGGTTCTGAGCGAAACGACGTTGGTAAAGCCCATACGCAACAACATGTCGGCAGCCAGCACCGAACGCTTGCCGGAGCGGCAGATGACCACGATCTCCTGCTCGCGCCCGGCGGCCAGTTCCGGCACGGTCTCGTCGTAATCCCACTCGCAGGATTGCTCCAGCACGCCGCGCGGCACGTTGATCGAGTCGGGGATACGCAGTTTGTCGAATTCCGCGGGTTCGCGCACGTCGAGCAGGAGGGGCTTGCTGCCCGCGGCCAGCGCCCGGCTCAGGTCCCACGGCATGATCTCCTTCACGCGCGTGAGCGCTTCGCTAACCAGATCGTCGTAACGTGCCATTGCCGTAGTCCCTTCACCTAGTCGTTCCCGCGAAAGCGGGAATCCCGTATTTGAAAATGCATTTTGTCCGAACCCGCTGGATTCCCGCTTTCGCGGGAATACAGCGAGGTTATTGGCGCTCGAACAGCGCGATGGATTCGACATGCGAAGTCTGCGGGAACATGTTCATCACGCCCGCCGCCTTCAGCGTATAGCCCTTCACATGCACCAGCACTTCGGCGTCGCGCGCCAAAGTGGACGGGCTGCATGAGACATAGACGATGCGCCTGGGAGCCGTTTCGTCGCTAATGGATTTCATCAGTTCGATCGCGCCGTCGCGCGGCGGATCGACCAGCCATTTGTCGAAGCGACCGGCCTTGACCAGGGTGGCCTCATCCATCTCGAACAGGTTCATCATCTGGAACGTCGTGTTGCCGGAGAGGCCGTTGTATTCGGCGTTCTGCCTGGCGCGCCGCACCAGCGCGTCGCTGCCTTCGACACCCAGCACCTGCGCACCGCTGCGCGCGATGGGCAGCGTGAAATTGCCCAGGCCGCAGAAGAAATCGACGATGCGCTCGTGCGGCTGCGGATCAAGCAAGCGCATGGCGCGGCTCACCATCAGTCGGTTCATGTCGCTGTTCACCTGGGTGAATTCGGTCGGCGCGAACGGCATGGTGATGCCGAATTCCGGCAGGCTGTAGGAGAGTTGCGGCGCATCCAGCGGATAGAACGGCTTGACCGTCTCCGGCCCTTTGGTCTGCGTCCAGAACTGCACCTGATGCTTGTCAGCGAATTCCCGGATCAGGGCCTCATCCGCAGGCGAGAGCGGCGCAAGGATGCGCAGCACCAGCACATCCACATGCTCGCCCACCGCCACTTCGATCTGCGGGATGATGTCGCGTGCGGTGAACTTTTCGTTCAGCTCGCCCAGCAGCGGCAACAGCGCGGCGATCTTGGGCGTGAGGATCTCGCAGTGCTGCATGTCGGCCACATACTTGCCGTTCTGCTCGCGGAAGCCGACCAGCGTCTTCTCTTTCTTCAGCACATGCCGCACCGACAGGCGCGCGCGCTGGCGGTAGGCCCAGGGCTGGCCGTAGATCGGCGGCAGCATGACTTCGGGCTTGACCTTGCCGATGCGCTGCAGATTGTCTTCCAGCACGCGCTGCTTCACGGCAACCTGCGCACGCGAATCCAGATGCTGCATGGAACAGCCGCCGCACACGCCGAACACCGGGCACTTCGGCTGCACGCGCATGAACGACTGTTTCAGTATCTGTTCGACCTTCGCCTGCTCGTAGTTGTTCTTCTTGCGATACGAGGAATAGGTCACGCGTTCGCCGGTCAGCGCGCCTTCGATAAAGATCACCTTGCCTTCGGCATGCGCGATGCCGCGACCTTCGTGATCGAGCGATTCGATTACAACAATGTTCTTTTCCATACTTCCTTAATCTCCTCCACCACCACAACCGCCGCCGCAACTGCTTCCACTATCCCCGCTCTCGCCACCGCCGGTATCCCCGGCACATCCGGAATCACTGCCACCGCAACCGATACTGGAAGCGCAAAACGTGTTACTGGAGGACGTCGCCGCATTCGCACAATTCAGGCTGTAGAAAAAACCTTGCGCGATGCCGAGCTGCGCATCCAGCGCAAACAGCAATGGCAAGCGACTGGGCTGCTTCGGATCGATACCCTCGATGCGGCAGGCATGGAACCAGGTACGGCGTATCCCAGCGGTCGCCAGCTGCGGCGAGGACATCGCCTCGACCGGCGTGTGATGCATAAAGCGACCGAATGCCTTGTCGCAGAACTGCCGGTAATGGCGCGTAAACAGGATGAAGTCATGCCACAGGTCATCCACCACCTGCGACGGCATGGAGACGAACTTGCCGCGTGCCCGCTGGCAGATCTCGAAATACTGCCGCAAGCCTTCGCGCACCAGTTCTTCCTGCGCACTGCTCAAGTCCGGATGTTTCTGGCGGAAACGGCCCAGCACCGCATCCGGCATGCGAAACTGGTCGAGAAATTGCCGGCGGGAATTAGCTATCCACTTGCGATACAAAATGATCGCCGTAGTCGCCAATATCAACAACAGAATGATTTTCACAGGCGCCCCAACCGACTATTACAAGGGCTTGGTAGCGGGCCAGGCGGCGAGGTATTCGGCCCAGTGTTTCTCGCTGGATTTGGCCAGCGTGCTGCGCACCAGTTCCAGCTCCTGTTCATAACGCGCCTTGGTGAACTGGCCGCGCATCAACTGGAAGCGCGCGAACACCAGCTACGTATTCACCACATCGGTCTCGCAGTAGTTGCGTATCTCGGCCAGCTTGCCTTGCTGATACGCGTCCCACACCTTGCTGCCGTCCATGCCCAGCTTGCCGGGGAAGCCGATCAGCTTGGCCAGCTCGTCCAGCGGCGCGTTGGCGCGGCCGGTGTACATCGCCAGCAGGTCCATCAGGTCAAGGTGGCGCGAGTGGTAGCGGCTGATGTAGTTGTTCCACTTGAAGTCCTTGTCGTCCTCGCCCTGATCCCAGTAGCGCGGGCACTGGATGCCGTGGATCAACCCGCGGTAGTGCAGCACCGGCAGGTCGAACCCGCCGCCATTCCAGCTCACCAGCTGCGGCGTGTATTTCTCGATGCCGTCGAAGAAGCGCTTGATGATGCTGCCTTCATCCTCTTCCGGCTCGCCCAGCGACCACACCTTGAAATTGTCGCCCTCGCGCAGCACGCAGGAGATGGCTGCGACACGCTGCAGGTGATGGGGCAGGAAATCGCTGCCGGTCTTCTGGCGGCGCATCTGGAAGGCCATCTCCGCCACCTCGGCATCGCTCACCGCGACGTCGAGCTCATACAACGCGCGCAGCCCGGCGATGTCGGGGATGGTTTCGATGTCGAAGACTAAGGTTGGGTTCATGGTGTTGGAGCCGGTGGCAGGCAAAGTGTGATTTTACCAAACCCCAAGACCAACCAGCATAAATCGCCAACTGAAAACGTAGCGAGGACGGCCAGATGCAAGGCGCACGGAGCGCAGCGACCGAGACATACCATTTTGGTAGGCGAGGGAGTGAGCACCGCGCAACGCCGCAGATGGCCGCCGCAGTAGTTTTTAGCGGTATTTGCGGATCAAGCCTACCAGCACGCCAAATATCTCCAGCGAGCCCTGCGGCCGTATCACCGGAAAAGCCTGATTGGCCGGACGCAGGATGTATTGGCCGCGTTCCCGGTCCAGTGTCTTCAGGGTGAATTCGTTGTCCACGATGGCCACCACGATGTCGCCGACATTGGCGAGGTTGCGCTTCTCCACCACCGCGACATCCCCGTCATGGATGCCCGCATCGATCATGGAATCGCCCTTGACCGGGATGAGCGTGGTCGTGGAAGGCTTATCGATCAGCATCTCGTCGATGACGAAATACTCGCCGTGCGTCTCGTCCACCGCGGCCGGCATCCCGGCCCGCACCGATGAATCCGCCAGAGGGCGGGCAAAGAACTGGCGACTGGGTATCCACATCCCGTCCGGCGTGCGCTCCAGAAAACCGGCTTTCTCCAGCCGGTCCAGGATCGCCTTGACCCAGGACTTGGAAGCGATGCCGAACACCTCGCACAAGGCGGCATAGGAAGGGATGCTCTTCCAGGAAGCGTAGTAATCCTGAAGCTTGGCCAGATACTCGGCGTCTCGGGCACTTGGATCGGAATCGGTCATGATGTCACCTCTACAGAACGAACGTTCTTGCATGCTAAAGAACGGGCGTTCTGTTGTCAACCACCAAAGGCAACGTTTGGATTGCCGGCCCAGTTCCGGGGGATAGAAGCGCGAGCCCAGCGTCGCGCCCTTGATGCGATCGAAGCGGTCGTCCATCGCACTGCCAGATGCGCCAGACGGTCGTCGGGAAGCGGGTGCGTCTTGAACAGCAGCGCGACGCGCCCTCGTCCTTGGCAAAATGACCGATCTGATGCAGCACGCCGGGCAAGCCGTAAGCGTCGTAGCCGGCGCGCGTCGCCAGCACCACACCGATGCGATCCGCCTCGAATTCGGGTTGTCCAACGAGCGCGCAACGATCTCCGCGCTGCTGCCAATCAGTTGCTGTACCTTGTCGCTGCCGCCGACCTGCTTCGACAGCGCCTTGCTGCCTGCGTCGAGCAGTTGCCCTGCTGCAACAGCTTCAGGTGATGCTTGCGGATGACGTGGCCGATCTCATGCCCCAGCACACCGGCCAGGTCGGCCTCATTCTGCAGCAAACGATACAGGCCAGCGTGACGAAGATGTAGCCGCCCGGGGCTGCGAAGGCGTTCACGTCTTCCGACTGGATCACGCCGAAATGCCATGGCAGGTCGGGGCGCTCGCTCTGGCTCGCCTACCTGGTTCACGTACTTCTGCAGCCTAGCGTCCTTGACCAGCGGCGCCGCCACCAGCAGGTTGCCGGCGATCTGCCGGCCGATGGGGCATGCACAGCACCGCGACTGCGCAGACATAGTCTGCGAAGTACACCGGATAGTTGCGCAGCACGCCGTCGGAATCCACCGTCGTTGTGTGTCCCCAGGCGCACGCCCGCCAGCGCCGCCTGGAAGTGCGGCAGCACCACGCCGACCGTGGCGTCCTGTTCCGGCTCCTCGTCCGGCAGCGGAGTCACCCCCGGGATCTGCGCGGCCTTGATCTCGCTGGTCGCGTCAGTGGACGGATCGAGCAGCAGCATCGGGAAGAAGGTGTTGTTGGTCTTGGCGATGGCCGCATCGAAGTAGGCATCGCTGTCCGGGTTGAACACGTCCGCGTCGCTTAACAGGATATCGAACACCATCGCCTTGGGTTGCTGCTTCTCGATGTTCTCCAGGAACTCGCCCAGCACCTGCCGCGGCCAGGGCCAGCGTCCATAATCCGTGTCCATCGCCGCAAGACTGGCCTCGTCGATGTCCACGATCACGATGTCCGGATCGGGCTTGGGCGGCGCGATGCGATAGCGCACCATGGCATCGAACGCGAAACGGATACGGCCGAGAATGATCAGTTGCAGTTTCATTGTGCGAAGTCTACCAGCGGCAAACCTTACTGAAAAAGAAAAGACCGGAGTCAAGCTCCGGCCTTAGGGTATACCTGAATCAATTTCAAAGAAATCAATCCAGGCTACTACAACAACGTATAGATTTCCATTCGATCAACCATTCGCATGACAACACGAATAAAGATGTTTTGAACGACAAGCAGATGCCAGACTAGCAGCCTTTCAATTGAGTCCAATACTATTGACACTGCATGGCGTCATGACTATCCCTGGACAATGATGAGATCCAGACGAATCGTCATAGTAAAACCACACCTTGCTGGAAGCAGCTTTCGCTTGAAGTGCCGCTGCAATCAGCAATTTATTATTATTCAGGATGGCAACATATCCCGATGGACAAGCCGCCAGCACTGGTGTTGATACCTGCACGCAGGTTGTACCCGGGTTCATCGTATCAACGCCTCCATTCACAGCAACCAAAGAAATGATGGCATCGCCAGTTTGCTGCGAAGCTGCGTACACAGGCGAAGTCGAAATGAGACCAATTGCCATGGCAATTGCGGCAATGTAGTTGCAATGAAGGTTGAACATATTAGTTCTCCTAATCCATTGAAAAATTCAATCAGCCAAAATGAAGCTCATGATTGGAATTAGCCATCCTGACTCGTCTCCTTTTAGCCATCCACGAGCCTGTCGCAAAGAATTTGCCACAAGGCTACGACTTGCCTCACTTCCAGCAAGGCACATGCCGTTTACGCGTGTGGTTACGCAAGCATCGAGTGCATGGTTGGCTTCCTCAAAGAGATGCAACCGCCCTTTCGATCCGCAGTTGTACGTCGCCCGAAGCGCTGCCCCCCCTCCGTTATCGACCGCGTTGCCGCCATAGGCGTTGCAGAGAATTACGCTCTGATTGGACGGTATAAGCGTATCGGCACGTCCGTGGATCAGGAATACCGGTGGCATCTGGCCACCAGCGTTTGCAACCAGATCGGCGAAGGAGTTTTGCCGGACGTAATCCATGTCAACATCATTCAAGAGCTGACTCGGGCTCACGCCGAAATACGTCGAGAGGATGTCCAGGCTGGGCTGATATGCGTCATAGGTGTCTCCAGGATGTGCGTGCGTGAGAAAGTCGTGCAAATCTGCCGGCGGGTACAGCAGCACCGCCCGCTCTATGTCGCTCGGGCGATGGGTGACCAACCATCCTGCGAGGTGCGCACCCGCAGACTGCCCCATAAGCGAAATCTTGCCCGGCTTTGCACCAAAGGTCGTACCGTTGTTTTGTACCCATGTAAGCGAGGCCTCAACGTCAGCTGTGAGATCCGACCACGCTGCACCCTGACACTCCACGTTGGCGTCGGAATTTCCCGCCAGGCGGTAAAACGGCGCGAAGACAACGAAGCCTTGCTCGGTATAGTGCGATATCTGGGCCTCCAGGCCTGTGAAACCTGCTCCGCGATACGTCCAGCTTCCACCGTGAATAGCCAATAGCGGAATGAGGTTCGTGGCATTCACGTCCTTTTTGTAAATGCGCATTTCGAGTTGGCAAGTGACGTCAGGGTAATTCCCCGGGTCGTTAGGATCGCCTTTCCAAGTAACATCCCGATAGTCCACCCTCTTCATGAAAGGCGTAGTATTTCCGCTGGTGGGTTCGCTCGTAATCGGAAACTGGGTACCTTGGGCGATCGTCCATTTTTTACTTGGTATGCCGGGGATTGCAGGATTTGCATTTGCGGTCCAGGCTGCGGCATTGCCGAGTAGCGACGTTGAGTTAAGGCTCAGCACTTCAGCACACCATGACTGCAGAGACGTTGGCTGAAAATCGATTCGCGTAGCACATACGCTATCCGAAAAATACGCTCCTGTGTCAGCCCCTTCCGCATCGGCGACAACGCATGCGCCACCAGCGTTTGTGTACACTGGCAATGCTCGCATGCCAGAGGTTGAGCGCAAGCCACCTACCGCACTGCACGCCGCGGACGAAGCGAAGGAACTCTTTATCGCCTGCGTGTCGTTGATGAGCATGTAGAAAAGTATCTCTTGCGCGTGTGCCTCGATGTAGTCGTGCAGGAACGGGGAATTGAGCGCCGCACCCATCAATTTGTATAGGTTAGGGTCGAGACTGGGAAGATCATAGACAACTGGCAACTGCGCTCTGATATCGGCATTTTTAGTTGCCACTTTATCCTGCAGTGCAGAACTGACTTTGGTCGGTACGGCAACCGACGCAACCAAGTTGACCAAGGGATTCACAATCGACTGCACCGGTGCCACCAGATCACCCGACAGGACGATATTTGCGCTAGTAGCTGAAGTCGCAGTAATGGGGCCATTCAAGTTCGATTTAGCTTGGCGCCCAAGGACTATTTGATAGTGACCGCTGCTGATCTGCTCCAACGAAGCATCGACAGAAAGTGCCAGTGACGCTTTGAAGCTCCCGGTGAGCGAAGCGCCAATCAACTCTCGATTCTCGAGGTGAGGACAACTATATCCCCAGGTACCGATTGGATTGTAGGCAATACATGTACCAAATAGGGAAGCATCACAGGATGCATGTTGCTCCCACCATCCTTGGCGCCAATCCAAGGTACCAGAAACACCGCCTGATACATTGCCCGATAGAAAAATGTTGATTCCGATGCTGCCGCTGCCAGCGGAGAAACCAAAGCCAGTCCCAGTTCCATCAAAGTTGGCCACATACGATGAGCTTACCGTTCCACTAACTGGGCCGATAGCAGCTGGAACAGATGGCGCCCATAAGGGCACACGTGGGGGTTCCGGGGTCTTCAAATAGTCGCAGCCGATGCTTGTGCTTTTCGTTTCTTGTCCACTGACCGAAAACCCATTCGGGGTCAATACTATGTTGGAATCTGCGAGTTTATTTTGCAGATCTGCCGCCAACATCTGCTTCCTCGGGTCGTTCGAATAGCGATATCCATTCAGAAAACTCGAGAGTTGTTCAAAGGTAAACGAAGTTGTAAGCGCATAGCTTGGTGCTGAAAATGTCGCACCTGCAATCAGCGCACACAGCAAACGTAGCAAAGGACCAACAGCATTTCTTGTATTCATATTTCTTGTCTCCCTGAACCTCAGTCATAAGGAAAATTCAATTCCTTACTCACCGCCTTTTCACTCCACCAGCCCTCATTACTGACAGCGTAATGATTCCGACAGAAAGCGAAGATCATTTCCGTTTTGACGAATAGACGTTCGGCCCCTTGCCCAAGTGTTTCCTTCGAAACATCTGGAATTTACGAGTGGCGTCTTGTTTGTGGCGTTACGGTACGAGCACCAAGGTGGCTGCCAGTGTCGTGTTCACCTGAAACCAGAGTCTCCCGTCAGGCGCAATCTGAATGAGTTGGACTGGTCCGGAAATATCGACGCCAGCTTTCGCACCAACCGCTGGCAAAAGTAAAGCCACAAACATAACAACATTACGGAAGGCCTTTGAGTACATATTTATTACATCCCACTTTCTTCTATTGATTTGAGACTCTGGAAATGGTGCAACGAGTGCCAAAATACATATCGTTCGGATTCACAACAACCGTTACGCTTTGATTAGTCGCGTAGGCTGTAAGCAAGAACGCAATTATATCTTTTCTATCCGGGGTGTTTCTTACCGCCGCCAAAGTGGGGTCACAGGCCCCATTGCTAAAGCCCCCCTCAATCGCGATTTGCACGACGTTAACGTGGTTTGCATCATCTGGGCCTGAAAACATGATTGCGGTTATTTTCCCCATGTTGGCCGCATTAGTTGCGGCAGAAAAGGCTAGCAATACACACGCAAAAATTAGTGAAATACTTCTTTTCATTATTTCTCCTTATTGAGTTTGCCGATTCAGCGCCAATCGCCGAAACGCGTTTACGAAATCATTTCGGGCTTCTATTTCAAAGCGGGTGCGAGGTTATCCTGTACGCAACGTCAGGGTCAACAACAAATACTATCTAGTCCATTATCTAGATAGCTTGGCATATTGACATGCATCAATGTTGCACGGTTAGGGTCGGATACCGAACACGCATGGTGAGCTTCACGCACCCGTCCAAGCAGTCCCCGTATTTCGTTGCCAAGCGCAGTACCGCGCCTTGATGAGCCGGGCACGTATATCCGGTGTTCGGGGCTTGCATGATCTGTTGCTCTATGCTCTTTACCGGAACGAAACGCAGTTAGGCCGGCCACTGCTTCGCAGATAGCTTCCGCGTCATTTGCATCGTTCTTGCCGCTCTTCACATAAGGTTTAGCGAATTGCGGCGACATGACGCGGGGGTCATTCCCCATCTCGCGCAACTCGCTCGCCTAAATAATGCGCGCTGCCGCCCGCTTCCATTCCAATCAATGTCGGAGACAGCTTGCTGAAATACGACATCATCTGACTGCGCCTGAGCTGCCTTCTTACCAGCGTCTTGCCGTCTCGACCTATGCCATGAATCTGAAAACCCTGCTTTGCCAAGTCCACGCCCACGCGCGTAGTATTCATTTCACACCTCCCTCTATCGACTGATTGACGACGCTTTCAGTCTTGCACATTACGATGCCGTTTAGGTGGGAGGTGTCCATTCCCTTGCCTTACGATTCAAGGCCCCGGCAAGACAAGCTTTGCTTGACGGACATGTAAGGAAAGCAAAGAATCGCTCCGGTACCGCAACGTGTCGATGTCGATCAACTTCAGGGAGCGATCATGAACAAACACCTCGCAGTCATGCTGTCCATACTGGCCGGTTTATCGAGTGCCGCTGTCTTTGCCGCACCCGGCGAATACTGGGAGATCACTTCCAAGATGGAGATGCCCGGCATGCCCTTCGCCATGCCGCCCACCACGCAGAAAGTCTGCATCCCCAAGGGCGGCGAGAACGACCCCGCCAAGACCTCCGGCGACAAGGACTGCAAGATGACCGACATCAAGACCGTCGGCAACAAGACCACGTGGAAGGCGCGCTGCGACCGCGACGGCGAGGTGATGACCGGGGTGGGCGAGCAGACCACCACCGCCAAGGGTTATCAGGGCAAGATGCGCTTTTCGGGCAAGTCCGGCGGTCAGGACGTAGACATGACCATGGCGTTCAGCGGCAAGCGCCTCGGGGGCAAGTGCGATTCGGAGGAGCAGGTCAAGGCGATGAAGACCCAGGTCTGCGACACCTCGCACTATCGCAACACCGCCGAATGGATCGGCAGCGCCAACCTCATCCTGCAACCGGGTGCAGCCTGTGCCGAGCAGCGCAAGGAATTTTGCGACGCGGTACGCAAGGACGCGCCCCGGGATGCGCAAGCCTACAGTTCCCTGCAAATGCAGGAGCAGCACCAGCTCGGGGGCGTTTCCATTGCCAGGGAATGCAAGTTGAACATGGCCGCCACCACCAAGTCGATCTGCAAGAAGCTCGATGCCGACAATTACGACCAGCTGTCGGCGCATTGCCCGGCCGCGGCCAAGAAGTTCCGCGAAGACCAGCGCCGCAAGGAATGCGAGGGCCGCAGCTACACGGCCAAGACAGACCTCGACAAATGCCTGAACGCGGCCAACGCTTCCGATGATGACGAATCGGGCGAGGCGCCCGCCAAGTCCGGCAAATCCTCCGACGGCAGTCCAGCCTCCAAAGCGCTGGAAGGCGCCAAGAAACTGAAAGGCATGTTCGGGTTCTAGGTGCGCAACGCACTCATCTTCGGGCTGTGGCTGCTCGCGCAAACCGCGCTGGCAGCGTCGCAGCCCGATCCCTTCCCGCAGGTCGCCGCTGCCTATCTGGTCGAGCTGGACGGTGAGGCGATCTGGGCGAGACAGCCTGACCGGCGACTTCCGCCAGCCAGCCTGACCAAACTGATGACCGCGCTGGTCGTACTGGAACAAGGTCAGCTGGACCAGGTCGTCAGTATCAGCCGTGCAGCGAGCCGGGAGAGCGGCGCTCGCCTCGGGCTCAAGTCAGGCGAACGCCTGCGCATCAAGGATCTGCTCGCCGCAACCCTGCTGCAATCGGCAAACGATGCCTGCCATGCGCTGGCCGACCACCTTGCCAGCAGTGAAGCGGCATTCGTCAAAAGGATGAACCGACGCGCGCAGGCACTCGGGTTGCGCGACACAAAGTTCCGCAACGCCTGCGGCCACGATGCAGCGGGCCATTACTCCACGGCGCATGATCTTGCGCGTCTGGCACGTGAGCTGCTCAAGCACCCGCAAGTCATTCCGCTCACTTCACAGCGCAGCACCACCATCACTACACTGGAAGGCAAGCCATACCATGTCGCCAACCGGAACGCGCTGATCGGGCGCTACGACGGCGCGCTCGGCCTCAAGACCGGCTACACCGCGAAGGCCGGCAAATGCCTGGTGGCTTACGCCAAGCGCAACGGGCACGAAGTGCTGCTGGTGATCCTGCGCGGACAGGACCGCTGGTGGGACACGGCGGACATACTCGATCTGGCTTTCGACCATGCGCGCCTG
The DNA here is from genome assembly GCA_963797045.1 of uncultured beta proteobacterium. Taxonomy (GTDB): domain Bacteria; phylum Pseudomonadota; class Gammaproteobacteria; order Burkholderiales; family Gallionellaceae; genus Sideroxyarcus. The sequence continues at coordinate 156,506 of CAWCNZ010000015.1, forward strand.
GCACGCTGACAATCCGGCATTGGTATTGATGTGGCTGGCGCTGGCCGTACTCATCGGGTACGCGAATGTGCTGAACGGGAGCTTCCAGTTCGACGACTACAACGTCATCGTCAATGAGCCTTCGGTGCACAGCTGGAGCAACTGGTTGGCCGGCCTCGACCACGGCATCCGTCCCCTGCTCAAGTTGAGCTATACCCTGAACTGGACGATGGGCACTGGCGTGATCGGCTTCCACTTCACCAATCTGCTCATCCATCTGGCGAACGCCTGTCTGGTCTACCTGCTGTCGCAGTCGTTCACCCGACAGCAATGGCAACACGCGAGATTCCAGCATGTCCCGCTGGTCGCCGCCCTGCTCTTCGCACTGCATCCGGTCCACACCGAAGCGGTGAGTTACATCAGCGGCCGCTCCGCTTCGCTGATGACACTGTTTTATTTGGGCGGACTGCTGAGCTATATCGGCGGGCGCACGCAGGGCGACGGGAGGCTCGTCTATCTCGTCACCCCGCTGCTGTTCCTGCTGGCGCTGGCGACCAAGGAGACCGCGGTGACTTTCCCGCTGGCGCTGCTGGCATGGGAGCTTTGCTGCGGCGGGCGCTGGAGGCCGGCGCTCCATCTGATGTGGCCGAACTGGGCGGTATTGTGCGCCGCCGCGATGTTTTTCCTGCTCAGCGACAGCTACGCGGCGCAGATGCAGCGCAGCGCCGAGTTCAATCACCTGCAGGGGAACCTCGCCACGCAGCTCGCCGCCTTCGCCTGGCTGATGAAGCAATGGCTGTTGCCGCTGTGGCTGAACATCGATCCCGACCTGCCGTTGCTGACGGATGTCTCGGCCGCCCTCCTGCCGCTATGTCTCACCATCGCCGCAACAGCGACCATGCTGCTGTGCTGGCGCAAGCGGCCGTGGATAAGTTTCGCCCTGTGCTGGGCGATGCTGCAGCTGATCCCGCTCTATCTGTTCCTGCCGCGCCTCGACATCGCCAACGAACGCCAGCTGTACCTGGCCGGATGGCCGCTGTTCCTGGCCTTGAGCATCGAACTGACGTTGCGGATGAATATCAGGACATTCCGGCTGGTCGTTGCCGCATCATTGCTTGTCCTGGCCAGCCTCACCGTGTTGCGCAACCAGGTCTATGCCGACGAGATCAGCCTGTGGCAAGACACCGTGACGAAATCGCCGCACAAGGCGCGCGTGCACAACAATCTGGGGCATGCGTATCTGCTGGCGCAGCGCCATGACGAAGCGCGGCGCGAATTCAGCACCACGCTGCAGCTCGATCCGCGCCACTATCGGGCGCGCTACAACCTGTACCGGGCGGATGACGAGCTCACTTCTTCGGGCGATAGAAACGCGAGTCCAGTGTCGCCCCCTTGATGCGATCGAAGCGGTCTGCCATCGCGACGTCCAGCTGTGCCAGACGATCATCGGGATGCGGGTGCGTCTTGAACAGCAGCGCGACGCCGCCCTCGTCTTTGGCGAAATGGCCGATCTGCTGCAGCACGCCGGGCAAACCAAAGGAGTCGTAACCGGCCCGCGTCGCCAGCACCACGCCGATGCGGTCCGCCTCAAATTCGGCATTCTTGTCCAGCGAGCGCGAGACGATCTCCGCACCGCTGCCAATCACCTGCTGCACCTTGTCGCTGCCGCCCACCTCTTTGGACAGGGCCTTGCCACCCAGGTCGACCAGCTTGCTCTGCTGCAATATCTTCAGGTGATGCTGGCGAATGACGTGGCCTATCTCGTGCCCCAACACACCGGCCAGGTCGGCCTCGTTCTGCAACAGGCGGTACAGTCCCAGCGTCACGAAGATGTAGCCGCCGGGTGCGGCGAAGGCGTTCACGTCGTCCGACTGGATCACGCCGAAATGCCAGGGCAGGTCGGGACGCTCGCTCTGGCTTGCCACCCACTCGCCGACCCGATTGACGTATTTCTGCAGCTTGGCGTCCTTCACCAGCGGCGATGCGCCCAGCAGGTTGCCGGCGATCTGCCTGCCGATGGCGATCTCTTCCGCCTCGTCCGGCGCGCGCGCCTCCTTCACGGCCTCGACTAGCTTCGGGTTGACCGGCAACTCGGTCTTCAGCTTGTCCTCCAGCTTGCCGAAATCGAATGCGTGCGCATTGCCCGCGAACAACAACCAGAACAGCACCAGTACTTTGATGGATGGTTTCATGATCGCTCCTTATTTCGGTGCAGGCGCAGGCAGATAGTCGAACGGACGCGCGACGAGCTTGCCCTGCGCCGCGAACTTCTTCGCATCGGCCTTGTTCACTGCATAGGATTCCGCGAGCGCGACCTCCTTTTCGTTGAACTGCGCCGCGCGCAGTTCCTCCTCATTCAGTCCGCGTATGCCGGTGGTCGCCACCACCTTGCCCGTGCCCGCGCGTCCGGACTTCATGCCCAGCAGGCCGGAAGCGCCGCTGCCCGCTTTGGCTGCCGCGCCCTTGCGCACGCTCAGCATGCGCACCCAGCCGCCGACCTTGCCCACCTTGACCTTGAACCAGCCGCCCTGCTTGCTCAGGATGTCCACCGTGTCGCCTTTGGCCAGCGTCTTGACCATCTTGGCGTCGCGGAACGGTTCCGCCTTCAGTTCATCGGCCTTCAGCATCGTGCCACTCTCCGCCGCCATTGCGGCGGGGGCGCAGACGAGCAGACACAGCATGGCTGCACCGCACCACTCACGCATTCTCGTTCTCATGCCCATTTTGTCCCTCCCACTTGAGTAACGCTTCGGCGAACAGCAACCGCCAGCCCGCCGCCGCCTTTGCTCCGCCCTGCACCCTGCCCCGCTGCGTCACATGGTTCGCAGCACCTTCGACGTTCAGCAGGAACTTGCCCAGCAGCGGCTGCAGTCCGCCCAGCACCTGTTGCACATCGGCGTCGATCGCCTGCTGCGTCGCCGCATCTTCGGCATCGGCCACCCAGGAAATGGCGATGGTCTTCTCGAACAGCCCCCACAGCCCTTTCTGCGCGCCGCTCATCACTTCCACGCTCTTGTTCCGCAAGCCGATGTGCTTCAGGCCGAGACGGATGTTCTCCACTACGCCATCCGAGATCACGTTGCGTTTGGCGTCGAAGCGGATCAGCAACAGCGTCGCCTGCAGATCGCCTTCGCGCGCCGCTGCCGCGCGCACCATGTTCTGTTCCAGCGCCTTGCTGGTGGCAGTCGCATACACCCGCGCCAGCGAGAAATAGGCGATGCCCAGCATCACCGGCCCGGCCAGGTTGATGTAGGTGTTGGTGAAATTGATGCTGGCGTAGGAAAAGCCGATCAGGATGATCTGCGACAGGCCGAACAACCTGTCGATGTTGCCGCGTCCCTCTTCGCGATAGAACGCCCAGGCGGTGAGCCAGATGATGGTGAGCGTGATCAGCAGATACCAGACGCGCCCCTCGGGGAAGCGTAGCGAATCACCGTGTTTGTAGTTGTCTATCGCCGTGGCCAGTATCTCCACGCCCGGGAAGACGCGCGCCATGGGCGTGGCATGCTGGTCGAACAATCCGGCCGCCGTGGAGCCGATGATGACGACCTTGCCCTTGAACTCATGCTGCGGGCGCTGCTTGTTCTTGCTTGCCATGTCCTGGAACACGTCCGCGAAACTCACGTAGCGGTAGCTGAACGGCTTGCCGCGCCAGTTGAGCAGCATCTTCTGCGTGTCCGGCTCCGGCCAGCCGAACTCGCGCGCGACGCGCGCCGGCAGCGACGGGATCTGCCAGCCATAGCTGGGGAAGTACACCGGGTAATTGCGCAGCACCCCGTCGGAATCGCGCTGCGCGTTGTGCGTCCCCAGACGTCCGCCTGCGAGCGCCGCCTGGAAGTGCGGCAGCACCACGCCGATGGTAGCCTCCTGCTCCGGCTCTTCATCCGGCGCCGGCTTCACGCCCGGGATATTCGCGGCCTTGATCTGGCTGGTCGCGTCCGTGGACGGATCGAGCAGCAGCATGGGAAAGAAGGTGTTGTTGCTTTCTGCGATAGCCGCGTCGAAATAGGCATCGCTGTCCGGATTGAACACGTCCGCGTCGCTGAACAGGATATCGAACACTACTGCCCTGGGTTGCTGCTTCTCGATGTTCTCCAGGAACTCGCCCAGCACCTGGCGCGGCCAGGGCCAGCGCCCATACTCCTGCGCCATCGCCGCGAGACTGGCCTCGTCGATGTCCACGATCACGATGTCCGGATCGGGCTTGGGCGGCGCGATGCGGTAGCGCACCATGGCATCGAACGCCGCCGTGCGCATCTCGCTGGTGATATGCAGGAAGGCCGTGTCGAGCGCGGCGAACAGCGTGAACAACGCCGCCAGGTAAAGATAGAAACTTCGCTTCCAGCGGCGCGCCAGCAGATTCGAGAACGCCTCGAACGCGAAACGGATACGGCTGAGCAGGAAGAGTCTCATGTTCATGGTGCATGAGTTTACCAGCCGCAGAAAAGAAAAGGCCGGAGAAAGACTCCGGCCCTGAATCCTGGAACGCTGTCGATTACGCGAAGTTCTTCGCCACGAAATCCCAGTTCACCAGATGGTTGAGGAAAGTCTCGACATACTTGGGACGCAGGTTGCGGTAGTCGATGTAGTAGGCATGCTCCCACACGTCCACGCACAGCAGCGCCTTGTCGCCCGTGGTCAGCGGCGTGCCGGCTGCGCCCATGTTGACGATGTCCAGCGAACCGTCGGCTTTCTTCACCAGCCAGGTCCAGCCGGAACCGAAGTTGCCCACGGCGGAAGTCTGGAAAACCTTCTTGAATTCGTCGAGAGAGCCCCACTTCTTGTTGATGGCATCGGCCAGTTTGCCGGTCGGTGCGCCGCCGCCCTGCGGCTTCATGCAGTGCCAGAAGAAAGTGTGGTTCCACACTTGGGCGGAGTTATTGTAGATGCCGCCGGCCGGCGCCTTCTTGATGATGGCTTCGAGGTCGAGATTCTCGTACTCGGTGCCCTTGATCAAGTTGTTCAGGTTGGTGACATAAGCCTGATGGTGTTTGGCGTAATGGTAGTCGAAGGTCTCGGCGGACATGTGCGGCGCGAGCGATTCTCTGGGATAGGGCAGCGGGGGCAGTTGATGTTCCATGGCAGTCTCCTGATTTATTGTTCGTAACGTGGGAATGGCGTAACCATTGGCGCGAAATATACCATACCTTTCTGCTTGGGTATTATATATCCGCTCATGTTACAGGGCTTTCCCGGGTTTCTGAACCGGGCTGCACACCCCGATGCCTTATAATTGCGCCCCATGAGTGAACACAAACAAACCGGCAAAGACAAGACCGCGCGCAACCCCATCAAGATCGTGCCCTTGCAGGAACGCCTGCGCAAGCCGCAATGGATACGCGTCAAATCCGGCAGCGGCGCCGGCTACAACGAAGTGAAGCGCATGCTGCGCGAGAACCAGCTGCACACCGTGTGCGAGGAGGCCTCCTGCCCCAACATCGGCGAATGCTTCGGCAAGGGCACGGCCAGCTTCATGATCCTGGGCGACGTGTGCACGCGCCGCTGCCCGTTCTGCGACGTGGCGCACGGCAAGCCGCTGCCGCCGGATGCCGACGAGCCGAACAACCTGGCGCGCTCCATCGGCCTGCTCAAGCTGCGCTATGTCGTCATCACCAGCGTGGACCGCGACGACCTGCGCGACGGCGGCGCGCAACACTTTGCCGACTGCCTCGCTGCGATCCGCGCGTCATCGCCTGCCACCAAGCTGGAGATACTGGTGCCGGACTTCCGCGGCCGCCTCGACATCGCGCTGGATGCGCTAGGCAGCCAGCCTGCCCGACGTGCTCAACCACAACCTGGAAACCGTGCCGCGCCTCTATCCGCTGGCGCGCCCCGGCGCCGACTACGCGCACTCGCTCAGACTGCTCAAGGAATTCAAGGCGCGTTTCCCGCAAGTGATGACCAAATCCGGCCTGATGCTGGGCCTGGGCGAGACCGACGAGGAGGTGCTGCAGGTGATGCACGACCTGCGCGCGCACGATGTCGAGATGCTCACACTGGGACAATACCTGCAACCGTCCGACGGCCACCTGCCGGTGCTGCGCTATGTCACGCCGGAGACTTTCAAGATGTTCGAGCAGGCCGCGAAGGAGATGGGCTTCTCCCATGCCGCCTGCGCGCCCATGGTGCGCAGCAGTTATTTTGCGGATGTGCAGGCGGAACAGGCGGGACTCTGAAGCCACGATCCCAGCATCGCAATCCACCGCAAACCATCACCGCCAATCCGGTTGAATTCGCTGTTCCAGAGGTCTACATTAGCTCAGGTGGACGGGGCGATGTTCCTGCCCTGCCCTGTCCTTTTCTTTCAGTTAGTGAAGGAGACGATCATGAACACAGCAGACATGATGATCCATGTGCACCCGGAACTGGATGCACCGACGCGAACCAGTTTGGAAAAAGAGTTGATGGGGCGCGTGGGAGTCGACTGCGCGGAATTCACGCACCGTCCGCACCCCCACGAGTTGATGGTGAAATACGACCCCGACTCAGTAAAAGGCATGGAGATACTGCAGATGGTGCGCAGGATCGATCCGGTCGCAACGATGATCGGCATGTGATCGGATAGCCCGATTCAAGACAGCAAACCGCGACATCTCTCCTCACGCCGGCATCCCCCTAGAACTCCCCCTGCACCCCGAACGAGAACGGCAGCACGAAGGCATACACCGGATCGCGCTTGGTGTAGGTGGGATCGTAGCTGTAGCCCACGATGTTCTTGCGCTGATAGACGTTGTTCACTTCGAAGTAAGTGCTCAGCTTCCAGCGGTCGAACACGTAGTTGCGATCCGCGCGCAGGTCGAGGCGGTGATAGACCGGCAGGGTGCCCGAGTTCACCCCGGCATAGACGGGGATGGGGCGCCCGTCCGGATAGGTGCCGCTGGTGCCGGTGATCGGCGTGTAGGGCGTGCCGGAATGGTAGTTCCACTTCATGCCGAACGACCATGCCTCCGACAGTTTGTAAGTTCCCACCAGCGTAGTGTTGACCGGCTGGTCGTACTGGAAGCGGAACGCTTCGCCGGTCACGTCGTTGCGCCGCTGCGACCTGGCGAGGTTGAGCACGAACCAGCCGGAGAGCCTGTCGGTCTCTTCTTTCTTGACCAGCAGTTCGAGGCCATACGCCTTGCCGCTCGCCGCGTTGATGTAGTTGAGCATGGGATCGCTGACGACCAGGTTGCTGAGTTTTTTGTGATAGGCCTCGGTCTTCCAGTTCCAGTCCGCATTCACCTTTTGCGCGATGCCGAGCACGCTGTGCTCGGCGCGGATATGCCCCAGGTTCGGATTGCCGAACTGGCGCACCACCTGCTCCCCGGTCGGCATCTGGTTGTGCCGCCCCCAGCCCGCCGTCAGCAGGGTGTCTTTGCTCCATTCCCACTCCATGCCGAGGCGCGGCTCGGTGTAGGCACGGTGCAGATAATCCTCCGCGCTGCGGCGCACGCCGCCGACCAGCGTCAGGCGTTCCAGCACGCGCTTGCGGTCCTGCAGCGAAAGGGCCCAGCCGTTGCTGCTGAATTCGTCGCTCAATTGTTTGCGCGTGGCGCTGGTCAGGTCGCAATTGGGTTCGAACTGGGTGCAGGGCGCGTTCTTGTAGTCGGCATTGATCTTGACATGGGCGTTGACGAGTTCCGCCCCCAGCGACAGTTCGTGACCTTCGCTGATTTCCGAACGCACCTGCTCGCGCAGGATCACGTTCTCCTGCGTGAAGGTGAGCTCGCCCGCCGTGCCGATGCGGCTGCTCGAACGGTGATAGGTGCGCTCAAGCGCCAGCTGGTTGAACGACGCATCCGACAGGACTGTGTCGAGTACCAGGCCCTGCGTCGAATTCGAGTCCGACAGCGACGAGTCGCCGGCCAGCACCGGTTGCCGTTGCGCCGTCTCGGAATCCGGCGCGATGTTCAGTTCCAGAATGTCTGCTGCGCCGTGCAGGTGCAGGGACAGGCGATTGTCCTCGTTCACCTGCCACAGGTACTTGCCCTGATAGTCCCAGTAGTTGGGGATCTGCACGGTCACGCCGTCCTGCTCGATCTGTTTGATCAGCAAGTCGATGTAGCTGCGGCGTGCCGCGAAGTAGAACGACTGGTCCTCGCTGCGCGGCCCTTCCACCAGAAAGTCCGCCCCCATCAGGTTAACGTTAACCTTGCCGCCCAGCCTGTCCTTGCGCGGTTCGCGCAACGCGACATCGATCACCGCCCCGGTGACGTTGGCGTAGTGCGGGCCGAACGCCGCGCTGTACAGGTTGAAATCCTCGATCAGGTCGGCGTTGAAAACGCTGATGGCGCCGTAGTGGAACAGCTTGCCGATGTACAGATCGTCCACGTAATAGGCATTGTCGCCCGGGCCGGAACCGCGCACCGCGGGCGCGCTACTGCCGTTCACCGTAGCCACGCCGGGCAGGGTCTGCAGTGCGCGCAACGGATCGCCGCTGGAACCGGCGAGCTTGCGTAGCGTCTTGCCGCCGATCGCGCTCTTGCCAACACGGTCCGGGCTGCGTTCGGCCCGTACCACCACTTCCGATAGCGACTTGGGTTGTGCGATGTAGAAGATCGGCGAAGGCAGCGGCGCGCCTTCCGCGAACTGAACTTCGAGCGTCGCCGTGACACCGCTGCCTGTCGCGGTCAGCGTGTAGTCGCCCGCCGCGGGCAAGGTCAGCCGGAAGCGTCCCTGCGCGTCGGTCACAGCGGAGATCGCAGCCTGATCCTTCACCGCCACGTTCAGCCCCTGCAGCGGCTTGCGCGTGCCCTTTTCCAGCACCGTGCCGTTGATGGTCCACTCCTCCGCCATAGCCTGGACGCTCGCCAACGCCAGCGCGGTTATCAGCATGAATCGTTTCACTCGTGCGATCCCTTCCGGTTTCCGACAAAGCGCACATTCTAACCATGTGCCCGATAGCTGGCAGCCACGTTGCGACGAAACGCCTGAATCGTGGAGCCGATTGGCTATAATTCGCCAAAAGATCAACAAGACCTCCCGCCCGGAACAGACATCAAGGAATACAGAATGACCACCCCGCTCCTCATCGCCAAGAACGACCAACACGAACTCGTCCTGCTGCCGCAGATGGCCAACCGCCACGGCCTCATCACCGGCGCCACCGGCACCGGCAAGACCGTGACGCTGCAATCGCTGGCGGAATCGTTCAGCCGCATCGGCGTGCCGGTGTTCATGTCCGACATCAAGGGCGACCTTTCCGGCATCGCAAAGACCGGCGGCGGCAACGCCAAGGTGCAGGCGCGCGTCGAGCAACTCAAGCTGGAAGGCTTCGAGCACCGCGCCTTCCCGGTGACGTTCTGGGACGTGGAAGGCAAGCAGGGCCATCCGGTGCGCGCCACCGTGTCCGACATGGGGCCGCTGCTGCTCGGGCGCATGCTCAACCTCAACGACACGCAGCAGGGCGTGCTCACGCTGGTGTTCAAGATCGCCGACGACAACGGCATGCTGCTGCTCGACTTCAAGGACCTGCGCGCGATGGTGCAGCACGTCGGCGACAACGCGAAAGACTTCACCACCGAATACGGCAACATCTCCGCCGCCAGCATCGGCGCCATCCAGCGCGGCCTGCTGGAACTCGACCAGCCAGGGCGCGGAGCAGTTCTTCGGCGAACCGATGCTCAACATCGACGACCTGATGCAGACCGACAGCAAGGGTGCAGGCATGGTCAACATCCTCGCCGCCGACAAACTGATGCAGTCGCCCAAGGTGTATTCGACGCTGCTGCTGTGGCTGCTGTCGGAACTGTTCGAGAACCTGCCGGAGGCGGGCGACCTGGAAAAACCCAAGCTGGTGTTCTTCTTCGACGAGGCGCACCTGCTGTTCAACGACGCGCCCGCCGCGCTGGTCGACAAGATCGAGCAGGTGGTGCGCCTGATCCGCTCCAAGGGCGTGGGCGTGTATTTCGTCACGCAGAACCCGGCCGACGTGCCGGACAAGATCCTGGGCCAGCTCGGCAACCGCGTGCAGCACGCGCTGCGCGCCTTCTCGGTGCGCGACCAGAAGGCGGTGCGCGCCGCCGCCGAGACCATGCGCGACAATCCGGAACTGGACGAGCAAGCCGCCATCACCGAACTCGGCGTGGGCGAGGCGCTGGTGTCGCTGCTCAACGAGAAAGGCACGCCCACCATCGTCGAGCGCGCGCTTCATCGTGCCGCCGCAGGCGCACATCGGCCCGATCTCCGAAGCCGAACGCGCCGCCATCATCCAGTCCTCGCTGCTGGCCGGGCATTACGAAAAGACGGTCGACCGCGAATCGGCCTACGAGATCATCAAGGGCCGCGCGGCGGAGAAACAGGCAAGTGAAGTGAAAGATGCACCCGCCGCCAGCACAGGCGGCGGCCTGATGGGCGGCTTGCTCGGCGGCCTGCTTGGCGGCGGCAGCACGCGCCGCCAGAGCGCGGGCGAAGCGATGGTAAAGAGCGTGGTGCGCACCGTGGGTGCGGAGGTCGGAAGACAGCTGGTGCGCGGCGTGCTGGGCTCGCTGATGGGCGGAGCGAGCCGCGGGCGCCGCCGATAAAACAAACACCCGTTAGCCACGGATAGACACGGATGAAACACGGATAAAACCATGCGCCCGAACAAAACATCCGTGTTTCATCCGTGTCTATCCGTGGCTAAACTGATTTCCCGGATCGACGCATGACTACTTCCGTGACCACGATCCACAAGGAACTGCGCGCCCTCGCCTCGCCCGAGACCGCGGTCAACCTGCAACGCTTCTTCAAGACCGGGCCGGGGCAATACGGCGAAGGCGACGTGTTCCTCGGCATCAAGGTGCCGCCGTTGCGCGCGCTGGCGAAGCGCTTCCCCGATGCCGATCTCGGCACGATCTCGAAGCTGCTGACTTCGCCCTATCACGAGGAAAGGCTGTTCGCGCTGCTGTTGCTGATGCAGTTCTACCAGACGGCCGACGAACCGGCGCAGCAGGCCGCCTACGACCTCTATCTCGGCCACACACAGCACATCAACAACTGGGACCTGGTGGACCTCTCCGCGCCGCGCATCGTCGGCCGTCATCTGCAGGATCGCCCGCGCCAGGTGCTGCACAGGCTGGCGCGCTCGTCCTCGTTATGGGAACGGCGCATCGCCATCCTCGCCACCGCCTGGTTCATCCGCCTGGATGACTATGCCGACACGCTGCGCATCGCCGGGATGCTGTTGCAGGACGAGCATGACCTGATGCACAAGGCGGTGGGCTGGATGCTGCGCGAAGTGGGCAAGCGCGACCTCGCTGCCGAAGAAGACTTCCTGCACAAGCATTACCGCGGCATGCCGCGCACCATGTTGCGCTACGCCATCGAGCGCTTTCCCGGAACCAAAACGCAAAAACTACCTGCACGGGAAGGTGTAGAATTTTGCTAGGGTATTTCTCCCCGACATATCGGCCGCAAAGGCCAGCATGGCACAGCAGAAACGCGATGTGCTGCACAACCGAAAGACGGTGAATCAAGGCATGTTCCGCGCACTGCAAAATCTCAGTTTGAAAATCAAGGTGGCCGTGTTCTCCTTGGGACTGCTCCTGCTCGCCATCGGGACGCTCACCTGGCAATTCTCGTCCCACCTGCGCGAAGAACTGGAAACCACCCTGTCCCGGCAGCAATTCTCCGAAGTCTCATTCGTTGCCGACCGCATCGGCAATGCGGTCCAGTTGCGCATCGATTCGCTGGCGCTGACCGCGCAAGCGATCACTCCGCAAATGATGGCGAACAAAGACCGTATCGTCGGCTTTCTGGCGGAACGCAAAGCCATCTACCGGCTCTGCACTTTGGGCGTCATCGTCATTTCGAAGAATGGGCAAGGCATCGCCGACTATCCGCAGATCGCGGACAGAGGGAGCGCCGACTTCTCGCAGATAGAGTTCTTTCGCCAGGTGGTGGCGACCGGAAAACCGGCTCTCTCCAAACCCGGCTTCGGTCGTTTTGTGAGAGACCCGCGCCTCGTCGTTGCAGTGCCGGTTTTCGGCAAGGACAAACAGGTCGCCGGGGTACTTGCGGGGATAGTCAGCCTGACCGACGGCAGCCTGCTGAGCGATTTCGATGTCATGTCGCCTCACAACAGCAACAAGTACCAGATCGTCTCTCCGCGCGACAACCTGTTCGTCACCGCGACCGACAAGAACCTGATACTGCAACCCTTGCCCGCCCCCGGCAGCGACAGGATGTTCGACCGCTACATGAGCGGATTCGAAGGTTCCGGCATCTCGGTCGACCCGGACGGCATCGAAGAACTCAGTTCCGCCAAACTCATCCCCAGTGCCGGCTGGTTCGTGGTCGGTGCGATGCCGACCTCCCAGGCATTCGAGCGCATCACCCACCTGCGCAACGAAGCGATCCAGGTGGCGATCATCGTTTCCATTCTCGCCATCGTGTTGCTGTGGCTGTTCCTGCGCCGCGAACTCTCGCCCCTGACACGTTCTGCAGAACTGATGGACAAACTCTCCAGCGGCGAGATCCCTCCCCTGCGCAGCATCCCGCAGGAAGGCAGCCGGGAGATCCGCAGGCTGCAATCCAGTTTCAACCAGTTGCAGGAGCACATCGCGAACAACGAGCTGGAGTTGCGCGAGAGCGAAGAGCTCTACCACGCGATGTTCTCCAACAACACCGCGGTCAAGCTGCTGATCGACCCCAGTGACGGCCTGATCGTGGATGCGAACCCCGCCGCTGCCGCTTATTACGGCTGGCCGGTGGAAAAGTTGCGCACGATGCGCATCTCCGAGATCAATACCCTGCCGCCGGACCAGGTGAAACAGCAGATGGAGCTTGCGCTGGGCGAACAGCGCCGGTTCTTCCGTTTCCAGCACCGGCTGGCATCGGGCGAGGTGCGCGAAGTCGAGGTGTTTTCCGGGCAAGTCGATTATCACGGCAGGCCCCTGCTCTATTCCATCGTCAGCGACGTGACCGACCGGGAACGCGCATTGCAGCGCGAACAGATACGCGGCGAGGTGCTGGAGATGCTGGCGCGCGGCAGCGAACTGGACGACATCCTCAATGCCATCGTGCAGCAAGTCGAGACCGAACAGCCGCAGGTGCTGTGCTCCATCCTGATCCTGGACAAGGACGGCAAGCATCTGCGCGTCGGCGCCGCCCCCAGCCTGCCGGAGGCCTACAATCAGGCCGTGGACAACCTGGAGATCGGGACCGGACGCGGATCGTGCGGCCATGCCGCCGCCACCGGAAGCCGCACCATCGTATCCGACATCCAGACCCACCCCTATTGGGCAAACTTCCGGGAACTGGCGGCACAGGCGGGCCTGGCTTCCTGCTGGTCGGAACCGGTGTTCTCCTCGAAGGACAAGGTGCTGGGCACGCTGGCGCTCTATCAGCACCAGATATCCTCACCCAGCGAAGAGCAGATCCATCTCATCGAGGAAATGGCCAAGATCGTCGGCATCGCCATCGAACGCAGAAGGGATGACGAGGACCTGCAGCTTGCCTCGACCGTATTCCAGGCCAGCCCGGAAGCCATCGTCATCACCGATGCGAACAACAGGATCGTCGCGGTCAACCCCGCGTTCACGCGCATCACGCAATACGAGGCGCACGAGGCCGTCGGCCGCGACCCCAACCTGCTCAGCTCCGGACAGCAGGGCAAGGAGTTCTACGACGCGATGTGGACATCCATCCAGACCTTCGGCAGCTGGCAGGGCGAGATCATCAACCGCCGCAAGAACGGCGAGAACTATGCCGAATGGCTCACCATCAACACGGTGCGCGACGACAACGGCGAAGTGCGCCAGCGCATCGCCATCTTCTCCGACATCACCGACAAGAAGCGCAGCGAAGAGATCATCTGGCGCCAGGCCAACTACGACATCCTCACCGGGTTGCCGAACCGCCGCCTGTTCCATGACCGCCTGATGCAGGAGCTGAAGCGCGAGGGACGCGAGCAGAACTCGCTGGCACTGATGTTCATCGATCTCGACCATTTCAAGGAAGTGAACGACACGCTGGGTCACGAGTCGGGGGACAACCTGCTGATGCAGGCCTCCAAACGCATCGCCGGCTGCATCCGCGAATCGGATACGCTGGCACGCCTGGGCGGGGACGAATTCACCATCATCATGCCGGGCCTGTCCGACCCCAGGCGTCTGGGCACATTGGCCGACACCATCATCAGCGTTCTCGCCAAACCTTTTCTGCTCGGCGACGCCACGGCCTACGTTTCCGCCAGCGTCGGCATCACCTTGTACCCGCAGGATGCGACCGATCTTTCCTCGCTGCTCAAGAACGCGGACCAGGCGATGTACGTCGCCAAGGGCCGCGGACGCAACCAGTACAGCTACTTCACCCCCTCGATGCAGGAGGCCGCACAGACGCGCCTGCAACTCAGCAACGATCTGCGCCGCGCCCTCGACGGCGGGCAGTTCGAGATCTACTACCAGCCCATCATCGATCTGGCCACGGGGCTGCCGGCCAAGGCCGAGGCCTTGCTGCGCTGGCACCATCCCAAGCTCGGGCTGGTCAGCCCCACCGTGTTCATCCCGCTGGCGGAAGAGATCGGGCTCATCAACGACATCGGCGACTGGGTGTTCCGCCAGGCCGCACTCAAGGCCAAGCAATGGTGTTCCGGCGCAGACGAGAACCTGCGCGGCATGCAGATCAGCGTGAACAAATCGCCGCGCCAGTTCATCTCCGAAGATCCGAACCGCAGCCTGCTCGGCTGGCTGGAAGCCCTCGACATCCCGCCGAGCTGCATCGTGGTGGAGATCACCGAAGGTTTGTTGATGGATGACCGGGTCGAAGTGAAAGAGAAACTGCTGGCGTTCCGCGATGCGGGCATCCAGGTGTCGCTGGACGACTTCGGCACCGGCTATTCGGCGATGTCCTACCTGCAACGCTTCGACATCGACTATCTCAAGATCGACCAGTCATTCGTGCGCGACATGGAGACCAACCCCGGCGACCATGCCATCGCCGAGGCGATCATCGTCATGGCGCACAAGCTCGACATGAAGGTCGTCGCCGAAGGAGTGGAGACGGCGCAACAGCGCGACATGCTGGTCGCTGCCGGATGCGACTTTGCCCAGGGCTTCCTGTTCGCCGAACCGATGCCGGCGGAAGAATTCGATCGTTATCTTGCGGACAGCGTAAAGCCCAAGGCCTAATCAAAGACCCTGCCGCGCAACGACTTCGTTTCGCCGCGCCGGGTCTTGCTCTCCAGACGTTTCTTCTGCGCACTGCGGGTGGGTTTGGTGGCGACGCGAGGTTTGGGCCTGACCGCGACCGACAACAGCAAAGCCTTCAAGCGCCGCAACGCTTCGTTGCGGTTCTGTTCCTGATTGCGGTATTCCTGCGCCTTGATGACGACCACGCCGTCCTTGGTGATGCGCTGGTCATTGAGTTGCAGCAGACGTTCCTTGAAATCCTGCGGCAAGGAAGAAGCGCCGATGTCGAAGCGCAGATGCACCGCGCTCGACACCTTGTTCACGTTCTGCCCGCCCGCGCCCTGTGCGCGCACCGCGGTCAGCTCGATCTCGCGCTCGGGGATGATGACGTTGTGGGCGATGTACAACATGGGCTACGCCAACACGCGTATCTGGACATCGCCCAGGCTCACCACCTGCCCGGCGCGTATCTTCGCCGTCTTGCGCGATTCCACCTGCCCGTCGACGGATACCAGACCCTCCGCCACCAGCGCTTTGCCCGCGCCGCCGCTATCGCACACGCCCGCGAGCTTGAGCAGCTGGTTCAGCTCGACAAACTCGCCGCGCAGCTGGAATTCGAGATGTTGCATCAGAGCCTGTCCTTTATGTAGGGTGCGCTTGCGCACCATTGTATTTACCCTGATCATCTGGTGCGCAAGCGCACCCTACATCCGCTTATTCGCCAAAACTTCCCGGCTCATCCGCGATGCCACCCCAATCTGTCGGATACGCCCCTCGCCTCACATAGCGATGAAATGTTGAGTATGGCCAATCGCCCGCGTTCGCAACATAGCCGTGCTTCACCGGATTGTAATGAATGTAATCCAGATGCCGCGAAAAATCGGCCTCGTCGCGAATGAGATGCTCCCAAAACCGCCTTTGCCACAAGCCGCCTTCGCCGCGTTTTGCGCGCGAAACCGAAAGAGCCTGTTGCGGAACCCATGCTGCACAATCGTGCGTGACGTGCTGCTTGATGAGCGACCAGCGCAACGAAAAATCCCTGTCGTCAGGCGGCAATTGCCATACTGCGTGCAGATGATCCGGCATCAATACCCAGGCAATAATTTCAAAAGGCATTTTCGAACGCACATTATTGATGGCATCCCGCAACGCCGCGCGACAGCGTGGGTCTGTCAGCAAAGGCTGGCGAAGATGCGCAACAACGGTAAAGAAATAAGTTGCTCCGGGTATGTTTGCGCGACGATATTCCGGCATGAATGAACTCCCCACCTGAATGCGGTTAACCCACCAATCCCACGTAGGGTGCGCTTGCGCACCACTCTATTTCCCCTTCATATCTGGTGCGCAAGCACACCCTACATCCTGCTCCTACAATTTAACCGCGTGTTCGCGCGTGGTATGGAACACCACCTTCGGCCAGCGTTCCTGCGTCAGATTGAGGTTCACCTTGTTCGGCGCGAGATAGGCCAGGTTGCCGGCCGCATCGATGGCGAGGTTGTGCGAAAGCGCCTTCTGGAAATCGGCGAACACCTTGGCGTCATCGCAAGTCACCCAGCGCGCGGTGCTCACCGAGCTGCCCTCGAACATCGCATCCACGCCGTACTCCCCCTGCAACCTGCTGGCCACCACGTCGAACTGCAGCATGCCCACCGCGCCGAGGATAAGGTCGCCGCCGTCCACCGGCTTGAACACCTGCACCGCCCCCTCTTCGCCGAGCTGCTGCAAGCCCTTCTGCAACTGCTTCACCTTCATCGGGTTGCGGATGCGCACGGTCTGGAAATGATCCGGCGCGAAATACGGGATGCCGGTGTATTGCAGCACTTCGCCTTCGGAGAAGCTGTCGCCGATCTGCATGTTGCCGTGGTTGGGCAGGCCGATGATGTCTCCTGCGAACGCTTCTTCCACCAGTTCGCGGCTGGACGCCATGAACGTCACCACGCTGGACACGCGGATCTCCTTGCCGATGCGCAGGTGCTTCATCTTCATGCCGCGCTCGAAATGGCCGGAGCACACGCGCAGAAAGGCGATGCGGTCGCGGTGGTTGGCATCCATGTTGGCCTGGATCTTGAACACGAAGCCGGAGAACTTCGGCTCGGTCGGATTCACGGAGCGTGCCGTGGCATCGCGCTCGCGCGGAGCCGGCGCCCAGTCCAGCAGCGCGTTCAGAATCTCGCGCACGCCGAAGTTGTTGATGGCGGAACCGAAGAACACCGGCGTCTGTTTGCCGTCGAGGAATCGCTGCAGGTCGAACGGGTGCGATGCGCCGTGCACCAGTTCCACCTCCATCTTGAGCTGCTCGATCTCCAGCGGGAAGCGGCGCGGCCAGTTCTGGATTGTCGATGCCCTTGATGACCTCCACCTCGCCGTCGGCGCGTTCCTCGCCCGGCGTGAACAGCAGGATCTCGTCGCGCAGCAGGTGGTACACGCCGCGGAAGGTCTTGCCCATGCCGACCGGCCAGGTCACCGGCGCGCACTGTATCTTCAGCACCGACTCGACTTCGTCCAGCAGCTCCAGCGGATCGCGCACTTCGCGGTCCATCTTGTTCATGAAGGTGATGATGGGCGTGTCGCGCATGCGGCACACGTCCAGCAGCTTGATGGTCTGCGCCTCCACGCCCTTGGCCGCGTCGATCACCATCAGCGCGGAGTCCACGGCGGTGAGCACGCGGTAGGTGTCCTCGGAGAAGTCCTGGTGTCCGGGCGTGTCGAGCAGGTTCACCACATGGTCGCGGTACTCGAACTGCATCACCGAGCTGGCCACCGAGATGCCGCGCTGCTTCTCGATCTCGAGGAAGTCCGAAGTCGCATGGCGGCCGCTCTTGCGCGCCTTCACCGCGCCCGCCAGCTGGATCGCGCCGGAGAACAGCAGCAGTTTCTCGGTGAGCGTGGTCTTGCCCGCGTCGGGGTGGGAAATGATGCCGAACGTGCGGCGGCGCGCCACTTCGCGCGCGATCTGCGCGCTCGGTACGGCGGCGGGTTCCTTGATTGTCTGTTCGATATCGTCGGACATGGTGCGTGCCTGTGAAAAAAGTTCGCAATTCTAATGGCTTAGGCTGCCAATGTCTAACGCGGGACCGGGCAACATACCCGGGCGTAACCGTCAGCCACACCCATTTGTCCGGCCCACCATCAATTTGCCCCTTGTTCGCACAGGGGAGTACCCGACCATGATCCGTGCCGGCTCCAGGCACATAGCCAAAACAATCCGCCCGGCGTACATTTGTTCCTGCAAGCTCAGGAAGGAATACTTATGCACCCGGTCACCAAAGGACAGGCAAGCAGGCTGGAAGACATCCCGAACATCGGCAAGTCGATCGCGTCCGACCTGCGCGCCATCGGAATCCTCCACCCGCAGCAACTGGCAGCCCATAAGCCGCTCGCGACCTATTTTGCGCTGGCGGAACGCATGGGCCATCGCCACGATCCTTGCGTCCTGTACGTCCTGATGGCTGCGCAGCATTATCTGGAAAGCGGCGATGCTGTCCCGTGGTGGAAATTCACCGAGCAAGGAAAAAAGCTGCTCGCTACACAACCGAAAAAGCACCCGAGGTGAAAGATAGCCAATCATGTTTACCAAAGCGACTTTCGACTTCCTGGACGAACTGGCTGCCAATAACAACAAGGCATGGTTCGAGACCAACAAGCCGCGTTATGAAGCGCTGGTGCGCGAACCTGCCCTCGATTTCATCGAGGCGATGGACCCGGTGCTCAAAACCTTCGCGCCGAATTTCCGCGCCGAGCCGCGCAAAATGGGCGGCTCGCTGATGCGCGTGTATCGCGACACACGTTTCTCGCGCGACAAAACGCCATACAAGACCAACATCGGCATCCAGTTCCGCCACGCGCTGGGCAAGGACATGCACGCGCCCGGCTTCTATGTGCATGTCGCCACCGACGAGTGCTTCTTCGCCGCCGGCTGCTGGCATCCGGAGCCGGATGTGCTGTGGAAAGTTGCGCGACCGCATCGCGCAGAAATCGGAGAAATGGTTCGCCGCGCGCGACGACAAAGGATTCGCCGCGCAATGGGAGCTATGGGGCGACAAGCTGACGCGCCCGCCGCGCGGCTACGCTGCCGATCATCCGGCGATAGAAGACATCAAGCGCAAGGACTTCGTCGCCATCGCGTCTTTGTCTTCCCGCGAAGCCACGGGCGCCGGCCTGGTCAAACTGGCCGGCAAGCGCTTTGCAGAGGCGGCGCCCTTCATGAGATTCCTGTGCGAGGCGCTGGATATAGCGTATTGATATGGGCAAGCCGAGATTCTTCATCACCGACGTATTCACCACGCAACGCTATGGAGGCAACCAGCTCGCCACCTTCGTGGACTGCGAGTCCCTGTCCGATGCCGAGATGCAAAAGATCGCCAGGGAGATCAATTTCTCCGAAACGACCTTCATAACCTCGCGCCTGCCGCGCGACGGCGGCTATGACGTGCGCATCTTCACGCCGAACGCCGAGGTGGAATTCGCGGGCCACCCGACCCTGGGCACGGCGCACATCATCCGCAACAAGTTGCGCCTGACCGAAGCGAACGACGTCACGCTGAATCTGCGTGTCGGCAGGATACCCGTCACATTCACCGAGACTCCCGACAACACATCCATGCTGTGGATGCGGCAGATGCCGCCCAGGTTCGGCAAACAACTCGAAAAGAGTGTTTTGGCGCGAGTACTGAATATCGCGGAAGCGGACATAGACCAGCGTTTTCCCATCGAGGAAGTCTCGACCGGCTTCCCGACACTGGTCGTACCGCTCAGGGACATGGATGCCCTCAAACGAGCGAAAGTCGACAAGGATGCCTGTTTCGCCCTGGTGCGCGACGCATGGGCCAAGATCATTCTGGTATTCGGCCCCGAAGGTTACGAGCCTGGGCAGCGCCTGAGCGTGCGCATGTTCGCGGACTACTTCGGCATTGCGGAAGATCCGGCGACGGGCAGCAGCAACGGCTGTCTTGCTGCTTACCTGGCTCGGCACAAAGTGCTCGGCTCGCCGAATGTCGATATATTGGTCGGACAAGGTTACGAGATAGGTCGCCCTTCCAGCCTGGCTTTGCGCACGAAGGGAACCAATGACAACATCGAGGTGTCTGTCGGCGGCAGCGTGGTTGACGTGGCGGAGGGCATATGGGCCTGACTCCGTATCCAGGCGGACACACCCAACCGGAAGAACACATGAAAGTCATCTACGAACTCAGCAATAAGCACATTGAGCAGTTGCACCAGCTTTATCAAAAGGAGTGGTGGACGAAAGCCCGTACCCTGGAAGACACACGCAAGTGTGTCGCGAACTCACAACTGTGCATCGCCCTCGTTGACACACAAGACAACCTGATCGGCTTTGCCCGTGTTCTCACAGACTTCACGTTCAAGGCTCTTGTCTTTGATGTCATCGTCCGTGAAGATCAGAGAGGAAAAGGTGTGGGCAACAGGCTTATGGGCTTGATCAAATCCCATGACAAACTGAGCGGCGTGAAGCATCTCGAGCTCTATTGCCTGCCGGACATGAACGACTTTTACGCAAAGCATGGCTTCACCACTAATGTCTGTGGCGTGCAGTTAATGAGGCGCGGCAATACCTGACACTATCAGTTACCCCTGTGCCAATAGCCAAATCATTGAGATGACAGACTCTATAGCAACCATCAAATCGGAGATCATCAAGGCCCAGAAAACAGGCGACTACCTGAAGGAATACGATCTGGCGCAGGCAGCGCTCGATCTGAGCCCCGCGGACGAGTTCTTCCAGTACTGCTCAGTCCTGGCGCTCTCCAGATGCAACGCGAAGCAACGCGCGCTTGATTTGTTCTATTCCTACAAGCTGCATCTGAGCAAGGACGAATACGTACGCTCGCTGGAAGCGCGGATTCTGAAGGACCTGGCGTTCCTCAGCCTGGACAAGGAGAAGTTCAGTGCTGCGGCCGTCACCTACCATCGCGCATTCACGCAAAGCGAAGGCCACTACTCGGCCATCAACGCCGCCGCCCTTTACCTGATCTCGGGCGACCACGCCAAGGCGCGCGATCTGGCGAATACCGCCATCGAATTGGCGCACAAGGACTCCGGGCCGCAATACTACGCGCTGGCGACGCAGGCTGAAGCCTATCTCCTGCTGAACAAACTGGACGATGCCAGACGTATCATCGCCGAGGCGGCAAGGCACAACGACAAAAACCTGCTCACGCGGGCAAGGACACGCTATCAGCTCAAGCTGATCTGCGATTTCCTGAATATCGACGCATCCATCCTCGATCCGCTGTTGCCCGAAACGGTGATCCATTATTGCGGCCATGCTTTCTACAACCACCACCCGATCAGCGCAGCGGAGGAACGCGAACTGCTCCACCGGATCGAACAGGTGATCTCGGAGAATCATTGCGCCGTCGCCTACGGTTCGCTCATGGCGGGCTCCGACATCATGTTTGCGGAGGCCATCCTCAAGCAGGGCGGGGAACTGAATATCTGGCTGCCTTTCGGCCTGGAGAATTTTTGCGAAGTGTCGGTGCGCCCGGCCGGAGAGGATTGGGTCCGGCGTTTTTATGACTGCTTCAAGCATGCCAATACCGTTTCATGCGCGACCGAATCGGATTTTCTCGGCGACGAATCCCTGTTCGACTTTTGCTCGGACGTGGCGATGGGCATGGCGATCATGCGCGCCAACTCGCTCAATGCCGGACTGATGCAGCTCGCCGTGTGGGATCAAAGCATGTCGAGCCGTAGCCGCGGCACTTATTCGAACATCGTGAAGTGGAAACAGCTCGGCCACCATTCCGAGATCATCCCCAGCCCGGCCATCGTTCGCAGAAGCGCCCCGCATAAGCCGCGCGAAGCCTACCCCGCCACCAGACGCGAACCGCACGCGATCCTGTTCTCCGATGTGCGGGGATACAGCAAGCTCAGCGACCGCGACATACTCTGGTACTTCAACGAACTGCAGCCCGCACTGGCGAAGGTGATCGACGAATTCCGACCGGAGATACAGCATCTGGACACCTGGGGCGACGCGATCTTCCTGGTGACGGAAAAAGCCTCCACCGCTGCAAAGATCGCGGTGGCGCTGAACAATGCGATCGCCGAGATCGATCAAACCGTCCTCAATCTCGAAGAGCCGCTGCTGATGCGGATAGGCCTGCACTTCGGTCCTGTCTACAAACTATATGATCACCTGATACAGGACTACACCTACTCCAGCAACGACGTGAACAAGACCGCGCGCATAGAACCCGTGACGCCGCCGGGTGAGATATTCGGGACGGAGCCGTTCGTAGCCAGGCTCGAACTGGAAGGAGAAGGCTGGGCAAACTTCGAATACGCCGGACCATCCCGAGCGCAAAGAATTACGGCGCGTTCAGGATGTTCCACATAAGAACGAAATACCGGCCGCCGATGCTGGTGTGTTCGCTGAACTGAGGGGGAATCGACACCATGAACCGCCGTTGAGATTGACTGACGCTGACGTCTCCTCCTCGGCCATTGCGGACATCACTGATACGTTTTGATTCCTTCCGCTGTGTGCAACAAAGCAGACTTAATGAAGAAGGTTTGCGTCCGTACTTGCTATTTACTATTATGCAGTCAGACCATAAAGCCGCGTCGCGCCCCTGAATTCAAACGCTAGGATTTGTATGCATTACCGCGATGCCGATGACGAGTACTTCGAAGTATTTATGGCGCACGGATCAACTTTGGGGTCGGCGATAGGACGTACCGAGTTCCCCAAGACGTATCGCGCAATGTTTGGCTTTTGCGCAAAGACGAACAGTCTTAAAACAGCGATGTTTGAATGCATTGAGACCAACAATCCCTATGCGTTCAAAGTTCTCTTCCGCTGCTTCTGCGAGCACTACCTTAAGTTTATGTACCTCTGGGCTTGCTTCGTCAACGAAAACTCGGATCGAGTTGGACGCGACTATTTCTCTTTCTGTGGCGCCGTTGAAGCCCAGGACTACGTCGCCGCAATCGCCATGGCGGAAGGACTTCTGGGAAATGAAGTGGTTGCCAACGCTAGAGACGCAATTGCGCAGCTCTATCCGGATGCGGCAAACCTCAGCACCCGCGAACTAGAACGCGTGTCCGGTCAATTCAAATACCGCGCGATACTACGTTTTCTTGCTGATGAGAAATATGCATTCGTCGCAAAGGACAGGCCTTTCCTTGCGCAGATTGTTCCGACCTATGCATTACTGTCTTCATTCGTTCACGGCGGACCGTATACCGATCTTGAAATGGAAAATTTCTCGCAGCCGTCTGCCATTGCCGAGTGTGAAAGCAACGTCGAAATTGTAATGTTAATGACCGCCTCCGTATTTATGCTTACTGCTGCCGCAATATCGCGGGAGCACCCAGAGTTCGGCGAGATCGCCCCAAAAGTGAATTCAATCATTAAGCGGTTTCTCTCCGATGAAGCCTAATTCGTGGCGACCTATTTGTTCCTGCGGACTGCCTTTTGCATCTGCTGAACTTAATGGTATGCGGCAAGGAGGTTTGATTGGCTAAGAAGCGAAATCGCACAATTGGATCGCTAGCTACTGAACTCATTGAGAAGTCACGAGAGTCTGCGCTATGTGCAATACGAATATTCAATGACCCTCACGTCTCGTTTAAGTCCGAGACATACATTGTCTTAATGATAATTGCGTGGTCGTACCTTCTTCACGCGTACTATCGGAAGAGGGGGGTCGAATATCGTTATTTTGAGCAGGCGGGGAAAAGGAAGAAGTTTCATAAAACAAAGCATGGGGCATACAAATACTGGGAATTGGAGCGTTGTCTTAACGACAAAGCATGCCCCCTCGAAAAGGAGGTGGTCACAAATCTTCGCTTTCTGATCGGCCTTCGCCACGAGATAGAACATCAAATGACGCGCTCTCTTGATCACTACCTAAGTGGTCGGTATCAAGCGTGTGCGGTTAACTACAATGACTACCTTAAGAAGCTATTCGGCAAGAAGTACGGGTTAGATCAATTTCTTGCATACAGCATTCAGTTCACAGAGATATCGGATGAGCAATTGTTGGGACCTAGCCCACAAGCGACTATTCCTGAACGATTAAGAGCCTATGTCGTCGAATTTGATAACGCTCTTGAGCATGACGAATACAACAGCCCGAGGTATTCTTATCGGCTTCTCTTCAAAAAGAAATTGGTTAATCGTCCAGGGCAGGCAGATAGAGTAGTGGAGTTCATTGACCCCGATTCAGAGTTGGCCAAAACAATCGATAAAGAGTACTGGGTAAAGAAAGAGGTAGAACGAAAGAAATTCCGGGCCAAGGATGTTGTATGTGAAGTACAGAAGGCTGGATTTGCAAAGTTTAGGGTACAGCGTGAGCATGTTGATTTCTGGCACGCCGAGAATGCAAAGAATCCTACCAAGGGTTTTGGTGTTGAGGTTGCGGGTACTTGGTTCTGGTATGAATCATGGGTTAAGCGCTGCATAGAACTTTGTATGGCAGCTGGCGATAAATATAAGATGGAGTGATCTGCAAACTAAGTCAGCTCCCGGGTGATATGGGGTCGGCATCGCAATAGTTTTGAGCAACGACCGGTTTGTATCGGTTGCAGACATCTACCCAGTGTAGTCCGAATGGCTGTTCTGGCCGAGGAGGAGACTGCCAGAGCGTACTCCCTGAATTTCCGCCTCGGATCGTTTCCTTCCATCCGTAGCTAGGCGGATCAACTCATACGCGCAACCTCACCCCCGCACCGGCTCGAAGGTCGCATCCAGGTTAAGGTCGTCGCAGTAATCGAGGAAATCTCCGCGCAAGGTGGGGATGTGCACGCTGGCGGGGACGCCGACGGTCATGACCACCGAGAACATCGGCGTGCCGGTGTGCGGTGCGGGATAGGTGGTGGTCTGCAGCTCCTCGATGTTGATGCCGTTGCGCGCGAAGAAGGCCGACAGGCTGCGCACGATGCCGGGGTGGTCCATCGCCACGACCTCCGCGCTGTAGGGCATGGCCTGTTGCCTGCGCTCGCGCTTCTGCGTGCGCTCGTGGATGATGGTGAGGCCGAGTTGCTGGCCAAGCGCGGGCATCTGCCCTTCCAGCTTGGAGAGCGCATGCCAGGGGCCGGAGACCAGCATGATGAGCGCGAACTTGCCGCCCAGCACCGCCATGCGGCTCTCTTCGATGTTGCAGCCGCTGTCGGCGATCTTGCCCGACAGCCGGTCGACGAGGCCGACCTTGTCGTCGCCGGAGGCGGTGATCACCAGGTAGTTGTTTTCGGTTTCCGTGTTCATGATCGTGTATGGCTTTGCGTTTCGAGTTGGGATGGGCACATTGTAGTTGCTCTGCTTAAGGATTAAAAAGATTCTGGGCGGTCTCCAGACTGGCAGCGCCATCCGACACAAGCCCGATGCCAGGCTAAGCCACGCACACCCTGTTGCGTCCGCCTTCTTTGGCCTGATACAGCGCCCAGTCTGCCTGGTTGAGCAGGGTATCGAGGGTGGCTTCTTTCCCTTCCAGTGTGGATACGCCTATCGAGACCGTGAACTGCAGCGGCGCGGCCGTCTCCAGCGCCACCTGGGCATGGGCGACGTTCTCGCGCAGGCGCTCTGCGACCTCGGTCGCCCGTTTCAGGTCGGTCTCCGGCAGCAGGATGGCGAACTCTTCGCCGCCCATGCGTCCGATGATGTCGACCGAGCGCAGCGTCGCGCGCATGACCTCGCTCAGCTGTTGCAGCACGATATCGCCCGCCTTGTGCCCGTGCGTGTCGTTGATGTTCTTGAAGCGGTCGATATCGAGCATGAGCAGGGAAAGCGGCGTGCCATAACGCTGCGCGCGGGCCAGTTCCACCTGCCCCTGATTCATGAAATGACGACGGTTGGAGAGTCCCGTCAGATAATCTTGTTGTGCCTGCTGTTCGAGTTTCTCCTTCAGCAATTCGAGCTCGGTGATGTCGGTGGAGATGCCGCACAGCCCCCAGATCCTGGATTTGTTCTCATCTTCGTAGATCGGCGTCTTGATCTCCCAATAGACGCGCCGGATGCCGTCCTCCCCCCGGGAGACGACTTTCTCGGCGGTGTCCTCGCCGCGTTCGAGTATGCGGGTATCGATGTCGTGCAGCTGGGCGACCGTCTCGGGCGGGAAGAAGCGCGCATCGACGCTGCCCCGGAGCTCCTCTTCCGAACAGCGGAACAGCTCCAGGGTCGGCCGATTGGCGTAGACGTAGCGGCGCTGCTGATCCTTCATGTAGATATACGTCGGGATATGATCCAGCGCGAGGCTGAAGCGCTCGGCCACTACGCGCGCTTCAGCCGCCTGTTGTTCGAGTATGCGCTGGCGACGCTGATGGACCAGAAGGCCCGCGAAGGAAGCGACTGCGAACAGCCCGAACAGCCCGATCTGGACCAGCGCATTCTGTCGCCAAGTCTGGAAGACCGCGTCGAGATCGCGACCGACGGCCACCACCAGCGGTTTGTCCATCCTGAGTCTGGACGGTCGGATGGTGCGCAACGCCATCATTCGCATTTCCCCGGTGGCGTACACCTTGCCCGTGAGCACCTCCGCCTCCTTGCCGCTTTCCCGGTGGCGCGTGAAGAACGAACCAGGCTGCGCGATGTTCATTCCCTGCACACCTTCGCGATCGGGCATCATCAGGAACAACAGGCCATCGCCATGCGCGACCGAGACCCACATGTCCGGTGCATATTGCACGGACATCATCAGGGTCCTGAAATACTCGGGATCGAGCGTCACGGACAGGATTCCGACAAACTCGCCGCGCGGGCCGCGGATCATGCGCGAGATGTTGATGGCGAATGCGCCGAGCGCCGTTTCGAAGGGAGGCGAAACGTAAAGCGTGTCGGCATCGGGACGCTGTTTGATTGCCTGAAAATATTCGCGGTAACCGAAGTTCCTGCCGATCAGCACTGGCTGATTCGAGGCGATCACCTTGCCCCTCGCATCCATGACGTTGATGGTGCGTATCCCCTGCATGGCGCTGACGAGCGCCTTGAGGTGGCGTACTCCTTCCTGCTTTCCCGGTGAACCTATCCAATGTCTCAGGTCGCCACGGACGCTCTCCAGCGCGAGGTTGGCGCTCGCCAGCTGGTGCTCCAGGTTTTCCGTGATCACCCGCGCCTGAATCGCCAGCCGTTCCTGTTCGCGCGCGTCTGCGCGGCCGTGCTCGAGGTAGAGATTGAATGCGACCACCCCGCCCAGGATGATCAGGGCAAGGCCTAACCATAGCCACTGAACGTAAGCCAGTTTGATTGTCCGACTGACTGGCATTGGCATGGCATTCACGTGATCGACCATCCTTTCAGATGCCGCTAATAAGCTGGATACCCTGTGCCGATTGTACTCAGCATTTGCCTGCGATGAAACGCGATCCGGCTACGGCCCGCCCTGCTCCTCAGGCGACTTCGCCATCCACATAAAACCACCGTCCGCCCTCGCGCACGAAACGGCTGACTTCGTGCATCCGGTGCGCACGGCCGTTCACCTTGTAGCGCGCGACGAATTCGACGATGGCATGGTCGGCGTCCTGCTGTTCGTGGCGTTTTACTTCGAGTCCTATCCATTTGGTCGGCTCTTCTTGCGCCAGACCCAATGCGGCCGGGCGCGTGGAAGGATGCCAGGTCGCCAGCAGGTAAGCTTCGGCGAGCTGCGTATAGGCGGTGTAGCGCGAGCGCATGAGGGCCTCGGCGGTGGGGGCGGGTTCGTTGCCTTCCAGGTAGCGGGCGCAGCAGTCGTTGTATTTTTTTTTGCTGCCGCAGGGGCAAGTGTCTGAATTGGTCTTTTTCATAGGATACCAATCTTCCCTCTCCCCTCTCCCCTCTCCCGCTCGCGGGAGAGGGGCTTGAAAGGTCAGTTCTGCCACAACGGCGGCTCATCCATCAGCGCGATCTGCTCGCGCAGTTCGAGGATGCGGTCCTGCCAGTAGCGCTGCGTGTTGAACCACGGGAAGGCCTGCTTGAAGGCGGCATCGTCCCAGCGCCGCGCGAGCCATGCCGAGTAATGGATCAGGCGCAGGGTGCGCAGGGCTTCGATGAGGTGCAGTTCGCGCGCGTCGAATTCGCAGAAGTCCTCGTAGCCGGCAAGCACGTCGCCCATCTGGCGCACGCGGTCTTCGCGCTCGCCCGAGAGCAGCATCCACAGGTCCTGCACCGCCGGCCCCATGCGGCTGTCGTCGAAGTCCACGAAGTGCGGGCCTTCTTCCGTCCACAGCACGTTGCCTGCATGGCAGTCGCCGTGCAGGCGCAATTGCTTCACCTCGCCTGCGCGGTCGAAGCAGTGGCGCACGCCATCGAGCGCCTGCTGCACCACGCTGCGATAGGCAGCGTCGATATCGGCGGGAATGAAATCATGCGCCAGCAGATAGTCGCGCGGCTCGATGCCGAACGTCTCGATGTCCAGCGTGGGGCGATGCTGATAGTCCTTGATCGCGCCCACCGCATGGATGCGCCCGAGGAAGCGGCCCAGCCATTCCAGCGTGTCGCGGTTCTCCAGTTCGGGGGCACGTCCGCCGTGTTTGGCGAAGACGGAGAAACGGAAGCCGTCGTTGTGATGCAGGGTCTTGCCGTCCATCGTCAGCGCCGGCACGACGGGGATCTCGCGCTCGACCAGTTCCTGCACGAAGGCGTGCTCTTCCAGGATGGCTGCATCCGTCCAGCGCGCGGGGCGGTAGAACTTGGCGACCAGCGGCGCACTGTCTTCGATGCCGACCTGGTACACGCGGTTCTCGTAGCTGTTGAGCGCGAGCAGGCGTCCGTCGCAGCGCAGGCCTATGCTCTCCAGCGCGTTCAGCACGCAGTCAGGGGTGAGTGAAGAGAATGAGTGATCGGGTTTCGCGTCCATGGGGACAAGGATACCGTCAATTCGGCACCGTAGGGTGTAGCGTCATTCCGGCGCAGGCCGGAATCCAGTCATCAAGTAAGCCTTGCAGGGCAGGTCAAAAGCAAATGCATATTGGATAAATTCACTGGACACCGGCCTTCGCCGGTGTGACGAATCTATTTAGTGTGTTTGTGCTTTTGCACTTCCGCCAGCCCCAACGCGTTCCAGCCCTCATGCCCCAGCTTGCGCATGGTCTCGATGTTCTTTTCGAAGATCATCTCGGCCTCGGGGAAAGCTGCCACCGCCTCATCGATGCTGGCTTCGCGTATCAGGTGCAGTGTCGGATAAGGCGAGCGGTTGGTGTAGTTGGTGATGTCGTCCAGCTCGGTGTCGGCGAACTGATACTGCGGATGCATGCTGGCCACCTGCAACTCGCCCGCCAGATCGACCTCTTCCAGCGCGGCATCCACCACTTCCAGAAAGTCGTTGTAGTCGAGGAAGTCGGTCAGCACGTGCGGATGGATCAGCAGCGTGGTATCGATCTTGTCGCGGCTGGCCTCTGCCAATATTTCCAGCTCTTTCATCACATCGGCCAGCAATTCTTCCGGCGTTTGCGCCGCGCTCACCACGTAACGGATCTGGTTCTTGACGTGCACGCCCTTGGCGAACGGGCACAGGTTGAGGCCGATCACCGCCTTCTCCAGCCAGAGTCGGTGGCGGCGATGGCTTGGTCGTTGGTTACATTTGAATTCATTTGTGT
This sequence comes from uncultured beta proteobacterium, assembly GCA_963797045.1. Lineage (GTDB taxonomy): Bacteria > Pseudomonadota > Gammaproteobacteria > Burkholderiales > Gallionellaceae > Sideroxyarcus. The sequence continues at coordinate 186,109 of CAWCNZ010000015.1, forward strand.
AGCCCATTTGAGCCCCTCTCCCGCAGGCGGGAGAGGGGTTGGGGTTAACCATCCACTTGGTTGACGTCTTTTGGCAACCTAGTGGAATGGCTAGTTGTTTCATCAGAGGGATGGCGAACATGAACAAAACTCTTTATGCCCATCGTCCCTCATCCCCAGCCCTTCCCCCGCCTGCGGGGGAAGGGAGTATTACCGGCCGCGACCGCCGGAGCGGTGCTGCGCCGAAGATGGCACACCACCACGACCGGCGCCGCCTGCCGGCTTGCCGCCCGTTCCGGTGCGCGGAGCGCCGCCGGTGCGGGCTTGTCCGCCTGCGCGCGGTGCGGATTGGCCGCGGCCTTGTCCCTGTCCGCGCCCACCCTGACCGCGGTTCTGCCCGTTCAGGATCGGCTCGGCCTTGATGCGCGGATCGACATCGAAGCCCGGCACGTTCACCACGGGAATCTCGCGCTTGATCAGGCGCTCGATGTCATGCAGCAGCTTCTTCTCGTCGATGCACACCAGCGAACTCGCTTCGCCGTTGCTGCCCGCGCGGCCGGTGCGGCCGATGCGGTGCACGTAGTCTTCCGGCACGTTGGGCAGCTCGAAGTTGACCACGTGCGGCAGTTCGCTGATGTCGATGCCGCGCGCGGCGATGTCGGTCGCCACCAGCACTTGCAGCTTGCCGCTCTTGAACTCGGCCAGCGCGCGCGTGCGCGCCGCCTGGCTCTTGTTGCCGTGGATCGCCATCGCCGAAATGCCGTCCTTGTCCAGCTGCTCGGCCAGCCGGTTGGCGCCGTGCTTGGTGCGGGTGAACACCAGCACCTGGAACCAGTTGTGTTCCTTGATGAGGTGGGTGAGCAGCTCGCGCTTGCGCTCGCGGTCCACCGGATACACGCGCTGCTCGATGAGTTCGGCGGTCTGGTTGCGGCGCGCGACTTCGATCAGCGCCGGGTTGGTGAGCAGGCCGTCGGCCAGCAGCTTGATCTCGTCGGAGAAGGTGGCGGAGAACAGCAGGTTCTGGCGCTGCTTGGGCAACAGCGCGAGGATGCGCTTGATGTCGCGGATGAAGCCCATGTCCAGCATGCGGTCGGCTTCGTCCAGCACCAGGATCTCGACGTGCGACAGGTTCACCGTCTTCTGCTGCAGGTGGTCGAGCAAACGACCCGGTGTCGCCACCAGGATGTCCACGCGGCCGTGCAGCTGCTTGATCTGCGGATTGATGTTGACGCCGCCGAACATCATCATGGATTTGAGCGGCAGGTACTTGCCGTATTCGCGCACGCTCTCTTCCACCTGGGCGGCGAGTTCGCGCGTTGGGGTGAGCACCAGCGCGCGGATGGGCGCCTTGCCGGCGACATTTTTTTCCATCAGGCGCTGCAGCAGCGGCAGCGTGAAACCGGCGGTCTTGCCGGTGCCGGTCTGCGCGCCGCCCATCAGGTCGCCGCCCTTCAGGATGACGGGAATGGCTTGCGCCTGGATGGGCGTAGGTTCGGTGTAACCGCGCTCGGAAACGGCGCGGGCGATTTCGTCGGACAGGCCGAGAGATTTAAATGACATATTTACTTTCAAAAAAACAAACGGCCTGTCGCCCTTGGTGAGCGCCAGTCTGAGGCTGAATGAGGTGGGAACTGCGAACCGGAATCGGCGGCAACAACTAGACTGAAACGATGTTGCGGCGCGCATTGTAACAGACATCCCATGCGCCCACGCTCTTATCCTTGCGCGCTACTGCAATGTCAGCAGCAGCTCGTGGATCTCCGCGAACAGCGGGCGCGCTTCGCTGTTCTCCTGCGCACAGCGTGCCTGCAAAGTCCGCAAGCGTATCTGTCTTCACGCGCGAGTCGTCCGCTACGCCGCAGCGTTCCAGCAGCTCTTCCAGCAGACAGGCGAATGCGCGAACTTCGAAGCGCTGCAGCGCTTCGGCACGCTGCCGGTCTTCCGGCGCGAAGAAAGATGCCGCACCGAAATCGCCCAGCAAGGCATCGCCTGCCTCGCTGTGCAGGATGTTGTGCGCGTACAGGTCGCCATGCATGATGCCCCGTGCGTGCAGATGCCGTGCCGCTGAAGCGATGCCGAGAGCGATGCGCAAGGCGGCACTGAAAGTGAATGTGGCGTCAGCAGAATAGATGTCGCGCGTGCAGGAATCGAGGCTGGGCGGACCGGCCAGGTTGCCGAAGCTGTCATGCACGAGCGACATCACCAGGGCATTCTGGCCCGCCGGATGGTCGACGACCGTGCCATGCACGGCGATCAGATTGGGATGCTCGCCCGCGCAGATGCACGCAGCCATTTCGCTGTGCGGCAGCCCGTCGCTGGTGACTGCGCCCTTGAACAGTTTCACTGCCACTTCGCGTTGGCCGTCGCTGCATTGCCACAGCGCGCGATGGATCACGCCGGAGGCGCCTTCGCCCAGCTTGTGCTGGAGCTGCAACTCATCCCAGCCAATGGCTTCGATGGAGGTATGCGACGACGCTGCGGTCTCATGATTTGCGCAAAACGGATTGCCGGCATAGGCCAGCCAGGAAAGTCGCGGCAGCTCCAGCAGCCAATCCGGCAGCGCCGCAAAACGATTGGCGGCGATGCGCAGCAATTCCAGTTTGGTGCAGGCCGCCAGCGACGGCGGCAAGGACTGCAGGCGGTTGCCCGCCAGCATGAGCTTTTGCAGCTGCGTGCATAGACCCAGCTCGGCAGGGAGTTCGGTGATCTGATTGTCGGTGAGGATCAGCCAGCGCAGTGCGGACGGCAAGCGCCGCGGCAGGCACGCTGCGAATCTGGTTGGCCTTGAAGCCCACCATGCCGAGTTGCGGGCAGCGCCCCAGCACTGCGGGCAGTTCGGTGAAGCGGTTGTTGGAGCAGAACAGGATGCGCAGCTTGCGCAAGCGGGGCAGGTCGTCGGGCAGCGAAGTGAGTTCGTTGCCCGACAGGTCGAGGATCTCCAGCGTATCGGCGAGATCGAATATCTCGCGCGGAAACTCTTGCAGGCCACACGACAGGTTGAGTCGCCGGCTCCCCGCCAGTGTTCCGGCGCGCAATTGTTCCAGCACGTTCAACCGCTGGACGGACTAGACGTTGAACAGGAAGTTCATTACATCGCCGTCCTGCACGACGTAGTCCTTGCCTTCGACGCGCATCTTGCCCTTCTCCTTGGCGCCGGCCTCGCCGCCGCAGGCGATGAAGTCCTCGTAGGAGATGGTCTGCGCGCGGATGAAGCCCTTTTCGAAATCGGTGTGGATGACGCCCGCCGCTTGCGGTGCGGTGTCGCCCTTGTGGATGGTCCAGGCGCGCACTTCCTTCACGCCCGCGGTGAAGTAGGTCTGCAGGCCGAGCAGTTCGTAGCCGGCGCGGATCAGGCGGTTCAGGCCGGGCTCTTCCAGGCCGAGGTCGGCGAGGAATTCCTTCTTGTCGGCGTCGTCGAGATCGGCCAGTTCCTGCTCGATCTTGGCGCACAGCGCGACGACCGGAGCGCCCTCTTTCGCCGCGTGTTCGCGCAGGCGGTCCAGATGCGGGTTGTTCTCGAAGCCGTCTTCCAGCACGTTGCCGACATACATCGCCGGTTTGACAGTGAGCAGGCACAGCGGCTTGATGAGGTGCTTCTCTTCCTCGCTCAGACCGAAGGTGCGCGCGGGCTTGCCTTCGTTCAGATGCGGCAGCAACTTCTCCAGCACCGCCACCAGCTTCTGCGCGTCCTTGTCGCCGGACTTGGCCTTCTTGCCGTCGCGCTGGATGGTGCGTTCCACCACAGCGAGGTCGGCCAGCGCCAGCTCGGTGAGGATGACTTCGATGTCGGAGATCGGATCAACCTTGCCGGCCACGTGCACCACGTTGGGATCGTCGAAACAGCGCACCACGTTGACGATGGCGTCGGTCTCGCGGATGTTGGCGAGGAACTGGTTGCCCAGGCCTTCGCCCTTGGATGCGCCCGCCACCAGGCCGGCGATGTCGACGAACTCGACGATGGCGTACTGCATGCGCTGCGGTTTGACGATCTTGGCCAGTTCGTCCATGCGCGTATCGGGCACCTCGACGATGCCGACGTTGGGCTCGATGGTGCAGAAAGGATAGTTCTCCGCCGCGATGCCCGCCTTGGTCAGCGCGTTGAACATAGTGGACTTGCCGACGTTGGGCAGACCGACGATACCGCATTTGAGACTCATGGTTGTTCCCTTGGTTAGTTGCTATGCAGCTTCAACATCGCTGCTTCCAGTTTGCCTTCGATGATGAACGGCGCGACATCCTGCGCGCGCTGCATCGCTTCATCTATCAGTACTTGCTCTTCCTTGCGCGGCGCATTCAGCACGTAATTGACGACTTCTGCGCGCTCGCCGGGATGGCCGATGCCGAGGCGCAGGCGCCAGAAATCCTTCGTGCCCAGATGCGCGATGATGTCCTTCAGGCCGTTGTGCCCGCCAGTGACCGCCGCCCAGCTTGAGCTTGGCACTGCCCGGCGGCAGGTCGAGTTCGTCATGCACCACCAGTATCTGCTGCCGGCGCGATCTTGTAGAACTGCGCCACCGCGCCGACCGAACGTCCGCTGACGTTCATGAAGGTCTGCGGCTTGAGCAGGTGCACCTCGTGCCCGTGCAGGTTTGCCTTGGCGATCAGGCCGTGGAACTTGCTGTCGGCCTTGAAATTGACATTATGCAGACGCGCCAGTTCGTCCACCCACCAGAACCCGGCGTTGTGGCGCGTGGCTTCGTATTCTTTGCCGGGATTACCCAGCCCGACGATGAGTTTCAGTTCGCTCATAATGAAAAAACCCGCCATGCACCGTTTGGGACATGGCGGGCTTTCAGGATGTTGCTTACTTCTTGGCAGCAGGCGCAGCGGCTGCAGCAGGTGCGGCAGCAGCGGAAGCTGCTTCGGCAGCCGCGGCCTCGGCTGCGGCTTCAACGTGACCGCGCGGCACTGTTACTGTCGCCACGGCATCGCTGGCGTGGTGGTGACCGGCGACGTCAACGCCCTTGGGCAGCTTGATGTCGGACACGTGGATGGAATGTCCCAGTTCCAGACCGGCCAGATCCACTTCGATGGCTGCCGGCAGATTGGCCGGCAGACAGGCGACTTCGATCTCGTTCAGCACGTGGCTGATGATGCCGCCGCCGGTCTTCACGCCGGGAGACACTTCGGCGTTGATGAAGTGCAACGGCACCTTCATGTGGATCTTCTTCTTCGCATCGACGCGCTGGAAGTCGATATGCTGCACTTGCTGGCGGAACGGGTGCATATGGAAGTCGCGCAGCAGCACGGATTCCTTCTTGCCGTCCAGGTCCAGCGACAGGATGGAAGCGTGGAACGCTTCGTTGCGCAGGGCGTAGTACAGGGTGTTGTGATCGAGTTCGATCATGGTCGCCTCGCCGGAACCGTAGACGATGCCGGGGACGCGATTCGCTTTACGCAGACGGCGGCTCGCACCCGTTCCTTGCGCTTTGCGTGTTGTTGCGCTGATTTCGATTGCCATTTTACTTCTCCACTTCTAGTGAAGCTCTCCGCGACCAGAGGCTTCGGGTTGTGCGCCAGCCGACATGGCTGACGCGAAACTTATTCGGTGAACAGCGAGCTCACCGATTCTTCGTTGCTGATGCGGCGGATGGTCTCCGCCAGCAGTTCCGCCACGCTCAGCTGGCGGATGCGCTTGCAGCCGCGCGCCCGCTTCGCTCAGCGGGATGGTGTCGGTGACTACCAGTTCGTCCAGCGCGGACTTTTCGATGCGCTCGATCGCCGGGCCCGACAGCACCGGATGGGTACAGTAGGCCAGCACGCGCGCCGCGCCCTTCTCCTTCAAGGCGTTGGCCGCCTCGCACAGCGTGTTGGCGGTATCCACCATGTCGTCCATGATGATGCAGGTGCGTCCGGCGACGTCGCCGATGATGTTCATCACCTTGGCCACGTTGGGCTTGGGACGGCGCTTGTCGATGATCGCCAGGTCCGCGTCCAGCTGTTTGGCCAGCGCGCGCGCGCGCACCACGCCGCCCACGTCCGGCGACACCACGATCAGGTTGGGGTAATTGCTCTTCCACACGTCCGACAACAGGATCGGGCTGGCGTAGATGTTGTCCACCGGGATGTCGAAGAAGCCCTGGATCTGGTCGGAGTGCAGGTCCATGGTCAGCACGCGGTCCACGCCGGCGCCGGTCAGCATGTCGGCCACCACCTTGGCGGTGATCGCCACGCGCGCCGAACGGGGGCGGCGGTCCTGGCGGGCATAGCCGAAATACGGCAATGCGGCGGTGATGCGGCCGGCAGAGGCGCGCTTCAGCGCATCCACCATCACCATCACTTCCATCAGGCTGTCGTTGGTCGGCGCGCAGGTGGATTGCAGGACGAACACGTCCTTGCCGCGCACGTTCTCGAGCAACTCCACCATCACTTCGCCATCGGAGAAACGACCGACCGTTGCGCGACCGAGATGGATGTGGAGACACTTCGCCACGTCTTGCGCAAGCTTGGGATTGGCGTTACCGGTGAAGACCATCATGTCGCCGGACATGGTCACCTCGCAAAATTAAAACGGGCAGGAACGCCCGTCACGACTTGATTGAAGAATCTGGCTGGGGAGGTAGGGATCGAACCTACGAATGTCGGAATCAAAATCCGATGCCTTACCACTTGGCGACTCCCCAAAAACTTGTTGAAAACGCTGATTACTGCTGCGTTTCCGTTGCTGCAAAATCTTTCAGCGGGTGCTGCTGCAAACCCCGCGCGACATATCCGCGCATGTTCGATGGCAACTGCTGCAATACCGCTTGTGCTGCTGCTTCCGTGGCGAACTCTGCGAACACGCAGGCGCCGGAACCGGTCATCAGCGACGGCGCGAACCGCGCCAGCCACTCCAGATGGGTCGCCACTTCGGGATACAGCTTGCAAGCCACTGCTTGCAGGTCATTTCCCAGCTTCAAACCACCCGCCGTACGGCCCAGCCGGAAGTCCGGCCCCTTCGGAAGGGCGCGCATTGTCATCGAAATCGTATTTCGTGTCAATTCCGGATGAGTGAATATCTGCACCGTGGGCACATGCACCGGCGGACACAGCACCACATACCAGGCCTCAGGCAAGGGATAAGCCTGCAACTGCTCGCCCACCCCCTCGGCAAACGCGTTGTCGCCGAACAGGAACACCGGCACGTCCGCTCCCAGGGTCAACCCCAGCCGCATCAGGCGCTCGCGCGACAACCCCAGCTGCCACAGGCGGTTCAGCGCCAGCAGCGTAGTCGCCGCATCCGAGCTGCCGCCGCCCAGCCCTCCGCCCATGGGGATGCGCTTCTCCAGTTCGATATCCACGCCCAGCTTGCAGCCCGCCTCCTGTTGCAGCAGGCGCGCGGCGCGCACGCACAGATCCTGCTCCGGCGGCACGCCGTCCAGCGCATTGACGCGGCGCACCTCGCCGTCCCCGCGCACGGTGAAATGCAGGGTGTCGTTCAGGTCGATGAAACGGAACAGGGTCTGCAGCAGGTGGTAGCCGTCGGCGCGCCGCCCCACCACATGCAGGAACAGGTTGAGTTTGGCCGGCGCGGGACAGGTGAGATTGCTCATTGCACCTCCCACTCGTCGATAAGCAGTAGCACTTCCATCCCCTCGCGCCGCAATTTCATGCGCAGCGGCAACGCATCCGCGCCTTCGGCCGCGTAGCGCGAATAGCTTATCTCCCAGCCCTGCTGGCGCAGCAGGCTCACTTGCCCGCCTGCATCGCGTTCGATGTGCGATTCGCCCTCCGGCGCCGGCAACGCCGTGACCCAGTAGCGCATCCCGGCAAGCGGCAGTTGCCAGCCCAGCACCTCCTGCATCAAGGCCTCCATGTCCTGTGCGGTGTAGTGCTTGCCCGACGCGTCCAGCGTCGCCTCGCCGTCATCGCGGCGGATGCGCGCCACGGTCTGCCCCAGCGGAGCGAGCAACAGAATCTCGTCTGCTGCCGCGCTGTGTACCCAGCGCATCCCCGCGCTGTCGCGCTGTTCGCCCTGCTTGATTGCGACGCGCCCATTGAAGGCGAACGGCGCGTCCGCCTGCAGCGGGCGTTGCACCGCGACAGGCGCGGTCGCGCAGCCTGTCAGCAGCAGAATCAGCAGCACAAGGGAACGCGGCATATCAGGGGATGAAGCGTTTCATCACCGCTTTGAGCGCTTCATTGTCGGGGTTGGCCGTTGCGCTATCCGCCCAGACCTTGCGCGCACCGTCCTTGTCGCCCCGCTTCCACAGCACCTCGCCCAGATGGGCCGCGATCTCGGGGTCGGGGTTGGCGCTGAACGCGCGCTTCAGGAATTCCACGCTCTTGTCCAGGTTGCCCAGCAGATAATGGCCCCAGCCCATGCTGTCGATGATCGCGGCATCGTTCGGCGCGAGCTGGTAGGCCTTCTCCACCAGCCGCATCGCCTCCTGGATGCGCACGTTGCGGTCCAGCAGGCTATAGCCCAGGGCATTGTAGGCATGCGCATTGTCCGGCTCGAGCTTCATCAGCTTGCGGATCAGTTTCTCGAACAACTCGTTCTTCTTCAGTTTGTCCGCGGCCATCGCGGTCTGGTAGAGCAACTCGGGATGTTCGGGGAATCTCTCCAGGCCCTTGGCCAGCACCTGGTAGCTGGCCTCGTGCTGCTTGCCCTCGCGCAGCAATTGCGCGTCGATCAGGATCAGTTGCACGCGTTGCTGGTCGGTTTTGGGGACAGCCCGATGCAGCGCTTCGCGCGCCGCGCCCAGCTTGCCCGCCTTGTCCAGCAGGGCGACTTCGCGCAGCCGGGCCGCGTAGACGTATTCGCCGTCCTTCACCTGGCGGTAATGCTCCAGCGCCGCGGCATCGTCCTGCTTCGCCTCGTTCAGCTGCGCCAGGTAATGATGCACCGTGCTCTCTTCCTTGCCGCCCTTGATCAGGGCCTGCTGCAACTCGCGTTCGGCGCGTTCGTATTCGCCCATCTGCATGGAGATGAGCGCGATGGCGAAGGCCAGGTCGGGGCTGTCCGGGCGGTCTTTCAGCAGGCGCTGGAACTCTTCGCGCGCAGCGGCGAAACGCTTCTGGTTGAGCAGCGCGCGCGCATAGTACAGGCGAATCTCCCTGTTGTCGGAATGCGCATCCAGGAATTTCTTCAGCAGGGCCAGCCCTTTCGCCGGCTCGCTGCCCAGATACAGCTCCGCCTCGAACGCCGCGGCCGCGTCCCAGTCCGGTTTCAACGTCACCGCACGGTGCGCTTCGGCCTGCGCCAGGTCTTTCTTGCCTGCCGCCGCCGCAGCCTGCGCCACGGCCCAGTGGCCTTCCGCCACGTCCGGGTAGGCATGGGTCGCTTCGATCATCCAGTCGAGCACGACGGACTTGTCCGGCGTGCGGGCGACCAGCGGGTAGATGCTCATGAAGACATGCCCCGCGTTCGCCGGATCGGCCTGCAAGACGGCGTCCAGATGCGGGCGCGCCTCCTGCAGATTGCCGCCGGAGAGCAGCAGCGAGAGCAGCATCTGCTTCGCCAGCGGCGAAGACGGTTCCAGTTCCTGCCACAACTTGAACGCCTCGACTGCCACGTCCAGCTGGCGTGCTTCATACGCCAGTTGCGCCGCGCGTCTTGCCACGCGCGGGTCGCGCGTGGTCTTCGCCAGGTCGAGATAAGCCTGCGCCGCCAGGCCCGGCTGGCCGCGCTGCGCGGCGATGTCGCCCAGCAGGAATTCGTACAGCATGCGGTCGGTCAGCGCCACATTGGGCAGATCGAGGCCGGGAGTCTCGGCGATCTGTTCCAGATTCGCCCTGCCCGCGGGTTCCGCCGCATCGGCATTGGCCTGTTGCGGGGCGTGTGCGCACGCCGCCAGCAAGGGCAGGACGGAGAAAACAAGCTGTTGTTTGGATAGATTCATCGATGGCCCGGGTGTTTTGGTGCGAGATGACATATTAGGTTATATTCGCACTAACTCAAAACCCCACGGTTTCACTGCATGACCGCCCCCATCACCCTTTCCGCACAAGATCTGACGCGCCGCCATGGCCCCCGCCTGGTCGCAGTCAAGGGGGTGTCGCTGGAACTGCAGCGCGGCGAGGTGCTGGGACTGCTCGGCCACAACGGCGCGGGGAAAAGCACGACGTTGCAGATGCTCACCGGCGCGCTGCCGCCCAACAGCGGCAAGGTGGAGGTCTGCGGCTTCGATCTGGCGCAGCAGCCGGAACAGGCCAAGGCCTGCATCGGTTACCTGCCGGAACACCCTCCGCTGTACCGGGACATGCGCGTCGACGACTATCTGCTGTTTGCCGCCCGCCTGCACCGCATACCGTCCGCGAAGCTCGCCGAAGCGCTGGCACATGCCAAGCGGCGCTGCGGCCTGCAGGAGAGCGGGCACAAGATCGTCGGCACGCTTTCCAAGGGCTACCAGCAGCGCGTCGGCATCGCGCAGGCGATCATCCACAACCCGCCCGTGGTCGTACTGGACGAACCCACCGTCGGCCTCGATCCGGCGCAGATCCGCGATATCCGCGCGCTCATCCGCGAACTGGGAGACAGCAGCAGCGTGATCCTGTCCACCCACTTGCTGAACGAGGTCGAGAACCTGTGCGACCGCGTGATCATCCTGCAGCATGGCCGCGTCATCTTCAGCGGCAGCCAGTGCGGAGCTGCTGACGAACGGCAACATGGAACAAGCGTTCCTGCAGATCACCGAGAAAGAAGCGGCCTCCAGATGATCCTCACCATCGCGAAAAAGGAATTGCGCGGATTGTTCGCCGCCCCCTCCACCTGGCTCATGCTGGCACTGCTGCAGTTCCTGTTTGCCTGGTTCTACTTCGCGCGCATGGACGATTACCTGCAAGTGCAGGCGCAACTGGCGCAACTCGACAATGCGCCGGGCGCGACCATCGCCGTCGCCGCGCCCTTGTGCAGCGCATTGGCGCTGATGCTGATGATGCTGATTCCGCTGTTCACCATGCGCCTGATCGCGGAGGAGCGCCGCAACCAGACCTGGGTGCTGCTGCTCACGGCCCCCGTGTCGGCGGCGCACATCGTGCTGGGCAAGTTCCTCGGACTGCTGTCCCTGCTCGTGTTCATCCTCGCCGGTTGTGCCGCCATGCTCGCCACGCTGCTGCTCGGCACCCATGCCGATGTCGGACTGATGCTTTCCAACCTCCTCGGCGTGCTGTTGCTCGCCGCCAGCTACGCCGCGCTGGGGCTGTATTTCTCGGCGCTGAACAAGCAGCCCATCATCGCTGCGATCAGTTCGCTCGGGCTGTCGTTCGGCCTGTGGCTGCTGGAGATGAGCGCCAGCGACAGCCGCAGTTTCCTGCGCGCGATCTCGCCCAACGCGCACTTCCAGAACCTCAACATGGGACTGGTGAACAGCGCCGACCTGATCTACTTCGCCCTGCTCATCTCGGTGCTGCTGTGGCTGACGGTACGTCACCTGAACGACGAGCGCCTGCACGCATGATGAAACGTTACCTGCCCATGCTCAAACGGATCGTTGCGCTGCTGCTGGTGCTGGCTGCGGCGGGCGCACTCTACCAGTTGGCCGCGCGCTACCCGGCGCAGTGGGACGTCACCCAAAATGCGCTCAACAGCCTGGAGCCGGGCAGCGTGGATGCGCTGGCCTTGCTGCACGGGCCGGTGAAGATCACGGTGTATGCCACGGAGCAGGACGCGCAACTCGGCGACGTGCGCAAACTCATCCGCGAATTCGTCTCGCTGTACCAGCGCTACAAGCCCGACATCTCGCTACGCTTCGTCGATCCGCTGAAAGAGCCCGAAGCGATGCGCAAGGCCGCCATCAAGGGCAACGGCGAGATGGTGGTGGAGTATGCGGGGCGCAGCGAGCACATCACCACGCTGAACGAAGAGACCCTTTCCGGCGCCCTGCTGCGGCTGGCGCACAGCAAGGAACAACTGCTGATGTATCTGGGCGGTCACGGCGAGCGCAAACTGGACGGCGCGGCCAACCACGACCTGGGCGAATTCGGCGGCCGCCTGCGGCAGCTCGGCTATCGCATCGCCAGCCTCAATCTCGCCGTGGCGCAGGATGTGCCCGACAACGCCAGCATGCTGGTGCTCACCCATCCGCAAACGAAGCTGATGCCGGGCGAAGTGAAGAAGCTGCTGCGCTATGTCGACAACGGCGGCAACCTGCTGTGGCTGGTGGATGCCGAGCCGCTGCGCGGTCTGGAGCCGCTGGCGGAGAAGCTGGGACTCACATTCATGCCTGGCAGCGTGATCGATCCCGCGGCGCAGGAGATGGGAGCGCCGCCGAACTGGACGCTGGGCACGGGCTACCCGCCGCACATCGTCACGCGCGACTTCGACCTCATCACCGTGTTTCCCGACGCCCGCGCCCTGATCATCGAAGCGAAGGAAGGCTGGCAGAAACACATGCTGGTGGAAGGCGCGGCGCGCGGCTGGGTAAGCGAACGCGGCGCAGGCAAGCGTTTCGACAGGAACCGCGACATCCCCGGCCCGGTCGAGCTCGCTGCCACGCTGCAGCGCAGCGTCAACAACCGCGAACAGCGCATCATCGTCGTGGGCAATGCCGCCTTCCTCGCCAACACCTATTCCGGCAACGGCGGCAACCTCGACCTCGGCATCAACATGGCGAACTGGCTGGCAAACGAGGAGCAGCTGATCACCGTGCAACCGCGCGCCGCCAAGGACGGAACCATCACCCTGAGCAAACGCCAGCTCACCATCATCAGCGTGAGTTTCCTCATCCTGCTGCCTCTGGCGTTCGTCGCGGCAGGCGCCTGGACGTGGCGGCGCAGAAGAAATGCCTGAGCTGCCCGAGGTCGAAACCACACTGCGCGGCATCGCTTCACATCTGACCGGACAACAAGTCCGCGACATCGTCATCCGCAACCCCAGCTTGCGCTGGCCCATTCCCCCAAAGCTCCCCGAACTGTTGCGCGGACAGACCATCCGGCAACTGCAGCGGCGCGCGAAATATCTGCTCTTCGCGTTCGATCACGGCACGCTCATCCTGCATCTGGGCATGAGCGGCAGCCTGCGCATCCTCACTGCGCCGACACCAGCAGACCGGCACGACCATTTCGACCTGGTGCTGCAGAACGGTACGGTGCTGCGCCTGCGCGACCCGCGCCGCTTCGGTGCGGTGCTGTGGCATGAAGGCGATGTCGCGCAGCATCCTTTGCTTGCTGCGCTCGGCCCCGAACCCTTGCAGGACGGATTCAACGCCGAACAGCTCTACGCCGCCACGCGCAAGCGCACAGCCGCCATCAAACAGGTCATCATGGACAGCCACGTGGTGGTCGGGGTGGGCAACATCTACGCCAACGAGGCGCTGTTCCGCGCCGGCATCCGGCCGCAACTTGCCGCCGGCAGGCTCAGCAGGGAACGCTGCGCGCGACTGGTTCTGAGCATCAGGGAAGTGCTGCGCGCAGCGATAAAAAAGGGCGGCAGCAGTCTGCGCGATTACGTGAACAGCGATGGCAAGCAGGGCTATTTCCAGCAGCACTACTTCGTCTATGGCAGGACCGGGGAACCCTGCCGCCAGTGCGGCAGCGCCATCAAGCAGCTGCGCCAGGGACAGCGTTCGACTTTCTATTGCCCGGTCTGCCAGCGCTGAATCACTTCATCCCGTGCTGCACCAGATAGGCCCCCAGCCTCTTGTCCGAATAGACGATGTGGTTGAGCAGCCAGTCCTTGATCGACTGCAGCACCAGCAACTCGCGCCCCTGCTGGAATTGAACCTTGAAGTGAGCCACGTCGTTCACCAAGTGCGCATGTTCTGCCTCATGCTTGTCCTGTTCGGGATAGTGCAGTTCCTTCATGTAGCGGCTTTCAGTGGCGAAATGGTGCGCGGTCGCCTCCAGCAATTCATCGAACATCTGCATGATCAACCCCGACGATTCGTCACGCTGCAAGGCGTCGTTCAGGCGATTCACCAGATACACCAGATTGCGATGCTGCTCGTCTATCTCCCCGACCCCCACCAGGTGGTTGCTCTCGAGCTTGATCCACGGTGACTCATCCTTCTCCGGCGCGATCTTCCTGGAAGAAGGTATATCTGTTCCTGCCGCCACGCTTGCTCTCGTACATCGCCCGGTCAGCCGCGACCATCAGATTGTCCATGGCGCTGCCGTGTTCAGGATAGACGCTGATACCCACGCTCGCGCCCACATGGCATTCGCGTCCATCCGCCAAGGTGATGCTTTGGGCGAACGCCTGGACGATCTTTTCGGCGACCGCCTTCGCTTGCTGCGGATCCTCCAGACTTCCCAATACGATGGCGAATTCGTCGCCGCCGAAGCGCGCAACGGTGTCCACCCCGCGCACGCACGCCAGGAAACGCTGGGCGGACATGCGCAACACGGCATCTCCTGCCTCATGCCCGTACTCGTCGTTGACCGTCTTGAACCCATCCAGGTCGGCAAACAGCAACGCCACGTGTTTCGCATCGCGCTTGGCCTGCGACATGGCTTGCGACAGGCGGTCGAACAACAGGGCGCGATTGGGCAAACCGGTCAGCTTGTCGTGATAGGCCATGAAACTGATCTGCTGTTCCGCCCGCTTGCGCTCGGTGATGTCCTGGATCGCGCTGATGAAATATTCCGGGGCTCCCTGCTCGTCGCGCACCAGCGACACTTGCAGGCCTCCCCACAGCGCTTTTCCGTCCTTGCGAATGAAACTCTTTTCGACCCTGACATCCTCGGTCTCACCAGCAAGCAGCTTGCCGACCAGCGCCGCGTACGTCTCGGAATCCTCGGGATGCGCGATCTGCCGCCAGGTCAGCGGCCGCGACAATACCTCTTCCCGGCTGTAACCGAACATCTCGCACCAGGCGTCGTTGACCTCGATGAACTCGCCCTTGAGCGAATTGCGCACCATGGGCAGCGCGGTATGTTCGAACACGGTGCGGAAATGCTTCTCGCCTTCCATCTGCAATGCATCGGCGCGCAGCCGCTCCTTCAGGGCCATCGCTTCCGCCGCCGTCTGCTCGCGGCTGCGCCACTGCCAGAACCACGCCCCGAACAGCCCGAAAATGAACAGCGCAAAAAAGCTCGCCACCCGCTGCAACTGATCGACCAGCGCATAGGCCTCTTCCTCGTCGATCTCGGAGATCAGCACCCACGGCGTCCCGGTGATCGCGGCGGCATGCGACAACACGGGCTGGCCGCGGTAATCCTGCAAGTGCTCAAGCAATCCTTGAGTGCCGAGCAACCCGCTAGCGGCAGTCATTTGCGGGGTTTCCAGAGGCAGACTGAATCCGAAAGGCGGCTCATGGCGATGAAGGAGTTGACTCAGGAACAGGACCCGGTCGCCGTCCATCCGCACGAGGTAAGTCTCCGCCGTGGCGCTGTCGCCGGGCCACTTCTGTATCAAAGGGAACAAGTAGCGCGCAGGATCTTCCACCAGATAGATCACTCCGGGACTGGCATCGCCATCCCTTAGCGGGCTCATGAATCCCAGCAAGGCCGGGCTTGATGCATCCTGCGCGCGGTGCAGGTCGATGAACCTGAACTGGCCGGTTGCTGCGACATGGCGGGCTTCCGCCCCCATCTCCACGGCATCCCGGACCCTTTCGCCGGCGCTCAACATCACATTCCCGGAGGAGTCATACAGCACGACGCTGCGGAAATTCTGCCCTTTCAGGAACGCTTGCAGATGCTCTGCGAGTCTCCTGCTTGCGGCGTCACCACGCCCGCCAGCCCGCATCCAGTGAGCGACCTCACGCGAGAAGTAGGGGTTGCCGGACAGCGTCCTGACATCGGCCGACCGCCCTTCCAGCCAGTCGTGTATCTGGTTCGCCCTGAGCCCCCCCACTGACGCAATCTTCTGCTGTACTTCCCGCTTCATCCCTTCCCGGAGATTGTCGAACAGCAGATTGCCTGTCAACAAGGTGACAAGCACGGCCGATGCGAACATCAAAATTGGTCTGAGCGCCAAGCGCGGCAAATTTGATTGAATGTCTTGCGAATCCATTTGTGCGGACTCTTTTCTTTGTCTGATGGGCCACATCCCCCGGAGTCCACACTACTCCAGTCAATACGGGATTTGAAGGCGCATCGCACAAAAAAACCCGTGCCGGGGCACGGGTTTTTTCGGTATGGCTGCGAAACGTTACGCCTTCGCCGCCATCAGCTTCTCATACTTGGCCTGCAACTGCTCCTTGGTTTCCACATGAGCCGGATCGTGCGGGATGCAGTCGACCGGGCATACTTCCACGCATTGCGGCGTGTCGTAGTGGCCGACGCATTCGGTGCATTTGGCCGGGTCGATTACGTAGATGGTCTCGCCTTGCGAGATGGCGCCGTTCGGGCATTCCGGCTCGCACACGTCGCAGTTGATACATTCGTCGGTGATGATCAGTGCCATTTTCTTACTCTCCTTAAAGTTGATTCTTTTCTTTCAATCTTGCGACCACCGAGGGCGATACGAACTTGCTCACGTCCCCGCCAAAGCGCGCGATCTCGCGCACGATGCTGGCCGAGATGAAGGTGTACTGCTCGGCAGGCGTCAGGAATACCGTTTCGACATCGGGATGCAGCGTCCGGTTCATTCCCGCCATCTGGAATTCGTATTCGAAATCCGATACCGCGCGCAATCCGCGCAGCACCACGCGTGCATTCTGCGAACGCACAAAGCTCATCAACAGGCCGTCGAAGCCTTGGACCTTGACGTTGTCGAAACCGGCGAACACCTCGCGCGCCATCGCCACCCGCTCCTCCAGCGTGAACAGCGTCGCGGTGCGGCTGGCCGCGATGGCCACCACCACTTCCTCGAACAACCCGGCGGCGCGGCGCACCACGTCCTCATGCCCACGCGTGATGGGGTCGAACGTTCCCGGATAGACAACCTTGGTCATGCTCATACGCGTTCCAATAATTGATAATGCACTGCACCCGCCTTGGCACGCTTGAGCACTTTCCAAGCGGCGTCCGGCTCGAACGCTGTTCCGCTTTCCAGATAGACCACTCCGTCTTGCGCCAAACTGTTTTCCAGCAGGGGGAGTAATTGGGGCAGGTAATCGCTTTTAAAGGGGGGATCGAGAAAGACCACATCGAACAGCCCGTTTTCTTGCCGGGCGAATTTTAGCCCATCCTCGCAGCGTAAAGCTACATTGGCGAACGCCAACTTCCTGATATTGCTCTGCAATGCCTGATAAACCGTACGGTTATTCTCCACCATCACCACCTGCTCGGCGCCGCGCGAGGCGGCCTCGAAGCCCAATGCGCCGCTGCCGGCAAACAGGTCCAGGCAGCGTTTGCCGTACAGCGTCTGCCCCAGCCAGTTGAACAGGGTCTCGCGCACCCGGTCCGGCGTGGGGCGCAATCCTTCGGCATCGGGAAATTCGATGTAGCGGCTGCGGTGCGTGCCGCCGATGATGCGAACCTTGTTTATTTTGTTGCTCCCGCGGGCGCTCCGACGATCACCGTCGCCAGCGCGTCCGGATCGATGCGGCGCTTGAACGCATCGTGGATCTGTTTGGTGGTGACTTTCTCCACCTTGGTGGTGAAGTCATCCAGATAAGTCAGCGGCAAGTCATAGAATCCGATCACGCTCAGATATTCGAGTATCTTCTTGTTGCTGTCGATGCGCAGCGGGAAGCCGCCGATGATGTTCTGCTTGGCCGCGCGCAGTTCCTTCGCGGTCACGCCCTTGTCCACGAAAGTGCGCAGCGTCTGGCGCACCAGTTGCAGCGATTCGTCGGCCTGCTCCTTCTTGGTCTGCAAACCGATCTGGAATGCGCCCGGCTGCTGCATCGGCATGAAATAGCTGTACACGCTGTAGGCCATGCCGCGCTTCTCGCGCACCTCCTTCATCAGGCGCGACACGAAACCGCCGCCCCCCAGGATGTAGTTGCCGACATACAGCGGAAAATAGTCCTCGTCGTTGCGCGCGATGCCGGGCGTGCCGATCAGGATGTGGCTCTGGCTGGCCGGATGTTCGATGCGCTGCTCGCTGGGCTGGATGCGGATCATCACCGGCGCGATGCGCGCGTCCGCCCCGCCCGCCGGCAGGCCTGCGGTCAGGCGCTGCGCGATGGCTTCCGCCTGCGCGCGCGTGACGTCGCCCATCATGCGCGACCACCGCCTGCTTCGCACCGTAATGGGCACGGTAGAAATCCTCCAGCTCGGCGCGCTGTATCTTCTCCACATCGGCCACTTCGGTGTGCCAGCCGTACGGGTGCACGCCGAACACCGCGCGGCCGAACGCCTTTTCGGCGATGCTCTCCGGCTGCGTCTCGGCCTCTTTCAAGGCGGCGATCAGCCGCGCCTTCTCGCGCGCCAGCACCGGCTCCGGGAACAGCGGCTGCTGCAGGCAGCGCGCCAGGATATCCAGCGCCGCCTCGCGCTCCGTCGCATTGCTCAAGGTGCGCAAGCGCAGTCCCGCCCGGTCGCTGTCGAACTGTCCGCCCAACTGCGCGCCGATATCGGCCAGCTTGCGCGCGATGTCGTCCTCGCTCAGGTCCTGCGCGCCGAGGTCGAGCATGCCGTAGGTGAGGCTGGCCACGCCGACTTTGCCCGCCACGTCGAAGCCGCTGCCGGCGGCGAAATCCACCGCCACGTCCAGCATCGGCAGGCCGTGGTCTTCCACGAAATAGACCCGCGCGCCGCTGGGCGCCTGCCAGTGCTGGATCTGCGGCGTGGCGAAGGCGACGCCGGCGGCGAGGGACAGAACGAGGGCAGAAAGGAATCTAGTGAGCATGGAGCTGCTCCCGGGTTAGCTTTGGGTTTGTCCGACAGCGGCTGCGGATCGAGCACCGCGACCGTCAGCCTGTCGTCGTTGAATATCTCGCGCGCGACATCCTGCACTTGCTGCGCGGTGACCTCCTGCAGCTTCTGCAGCATCACCGGAATGGCCTTGTGCGTGAGGCCGACGCTTTCCAGTTGCCCGATCTGCATGGCCTGGTAGAACACCGAATCGAGCTTGTACACTTCGCCCGCCATCACCTGCGCCTTGACGCGCTGCAACTCCTCCGCGCTCACGCCGTCGCGCACCAGCAGCGCCAGTTGCTCGCGCAGCGCCGCTCCACGTCGCCCACCGTCTTGCCTTCGCGCGGCGTCGCTTCCAGCGATGAACAGTCCGGGGCCGCGCGCCACGCTGTCGTAGCCGGCGCCCACGTCCATCGCCACTTGCTGTTCGCGCACCAGTGCCTTGTTCAGGCGCGCCGAACTGTTGCCGTCCAGCACGCCGGCCAGCACTTCCAGCGCGTAGGGCTTCCAGTCCTTTTCCGCATCGCGCACGGTCGGCGCGTGCCAGGCCATGATGAGATAGGGCAGTTCCGCCGGCGCCTTGACCGTGATGCGCTTGATGCCGAGCTGCGCCGCCTCGCCCACCGCCTTGCGTTGCGGCTGCCGGACCGCGGGGATGCCGCCGTAGTAGCGCTGCGCCAGTGCGAACACTTCATGCGCCTTGACGTCGCCCGCGATCACCAGCGTCGCATTGTTGGGCGCATACCAGGTCTTGTACCACTCCTGCGCGTCGGCCGCGCTCATGTTCTGCAGGTCGTTCATCCAGCCGATCACCGGATGCTGGTAGGGATGCTCCTGGTACGCCGTCGCCATCAGTTTCTCGAACATCAGCGAGTGCGGCTCGTCGTCGGTGCGCCAGCGGCGCTCCTCCATCACCACCTTGACCTCCTTGTCGAACTCTTTTTCCTTCAGCAGCAGGTTGCGCATGCGGTCGGATTCCAGCCGCATCGCCAGCGGCAGCCTGGACTTGTGCAGTTGCTGGAAATACGCGGTGTAATCGTAGCTGGTGAACGCGTTCTCGCGCCCGCCCGCCGCGGCGATGCGTTTGGAAAATTCGCCGGCAGGAACGTCCGTCGTGCCTTTGAACATCATGTGCTCCAGCACATGCGCCACGCCGGTGGTGCCGGTGCGTCTCGTCCATGCTGCCGGCGCGATACCAGATCTGCTGCACCAGCACCGGCGCGCGATGGTCTTCCTTGACGATGACCTTGAGCCCGTTGCCCAACGTCCTTTCATACACTTCCGCCTGTACGGCGGACGAAACCTGAAGCAATAGCGCAACGACAATCAGATGTACTCTCATTTCCTTATCCCATGGATGCGCGATTCGGCATAAAATGAGCGCGCATTATGCGACATTTCATCCACGCCCGAACACTCTTGCATGTTTAGCTTCCTGAAAAAGACTCCCGCCTCCGCCGAATCGAAAAGCTGGCTGAACCGTTTGACGGACGGATTGGCGCGCACCGGTGGACAGCTTTCCGCCCTGCTCGTTCCCGGCGGCCGCATCGACGAGGACCTCTACGAGGAACTGGAGACCATTCTCATCACCGCCGACGTGGGTATGGATGCAACCGGCTGGCTGCTGGCGGACGTGCGCCGCCAGGTGAAGGAACAGCACCTGAGCGAGGCCGGCCAGTTGCAGGAGGCGCTGGCGCAGGCGCTGCTCAAGCTGCTTGCAGCCGCTGGCCAAGCCGCTGGATGTCAGCCCGCATCGACCCTTCGTCATCATGCTGTGCGGCGTCAACGGCGCCGGCAAGACCACCTCCATCGGCAAACTGGCCAAGCACTTCCAGAACCAGGGCAAATCGGTGCTGCTGGCCGCGGGCGACACCTTCCGCGCCGCGGCACGCGAGCAGCTCATGGAATGGGGCAAGCGCAACGACGTCACAGTCATCGCGCAGCAGAGCGGCGATGCCGCAGCGGTGATCTTCGACGCGGTGCAGGCGGCACAGGCGCGCGGCATCGACGTGGTGCTGGCGGATACCGCCGGACGCCTGACCACGCAGGCGCACCTGATGGAAGAGATCAAGAAGGTGAAGCGCGTGATCGACAAGGCGCTGCCGGGCGCACCGCACGAGGTGCTGCTGGTGCTGGACGCCAACACCGGCCAGAACGCGCTGTCGCAGGTCAAAGCCTTCGGCGAAGCGCTGGGCGTGACCGGCCTGGTGCTGACCAAGCTCGACGGCACCGCCAAGGGCGGCGTCATCGCCGCCATCGCCAGGGCGCACCCCATCCCGGTGCGCTTCATCGGCGTGGGCGAAGGACTGGATGACCTGCGCCCGTTCGTGGCGGAGGATTTTGTTGCGGCTGCTGCTCGGACTTGAAGAGCTTAACCCCTTTAGCCACAGAGTTCACAGAGGACACAGAGATGGCAGCGCTTACCCATACGTCCACCGCTCCGAATGTTGAAGCGAATTTCTCTCGTGAACTCTGTGTCCTCTGTGGCTAAATGAGATTTCCAAAATGATCAAATTCAACCAGGTCTACAAGCGCTATCCCGGCGGCCATGAAGCGCTGAAGAACCTCAGCTTCGACGTGGCCGAGGGCGAGATGGTGTATCTCACCGGGCCACTCCGGTGCGGGCAAGAGCACGCTGCTCAAGCTCGTCGCCGCCATCGAGCGCCCGAGCAGCGGCGGCGTGCTGGTCAAGGGACAGAACATCCGCTCGATCAAGCCGGCCGCCATCCCCGCGCTGCGCCGCAACATCGGACTCATCTTCCAGGACCACAAACTGCTGTTCGACCGCAACGCCTTCGACAACGTGATGCTGCCTTTGCAGATCTGCGGCTTCGACCACCGCGAGGCGGCCAAGCGCGTGCGCGCGGCGCTGGACAAGGTCGGCCTGCTCGACCGCGAGAAGGCCAACCCCATCGCCCTTTCCGGCGGCGAGCAGCAGCGCCTGTGCATCGCGCGCGCCATCGTGAACCGCCCCACCATCCTGCTGGCGGACGAACCCACCGGCAACCTCGATACCGAGTATTCGAGCGAGATCATGAACATCTTCAAATCGTTCCATCAGGTCGGCGTGACGCTGCTCATCTCCACCCACGACGAGAGCATCCTGCGCCAGTTCCCGGCGCGCGCATTGCATCTCAAGAAGGGAGAACTGCAGTCATGAACTTGCTCATCGAGCACCTGCGCGTGCTGCGTTTCACCTTGCAGCGTCTGCTGCTCACCCCCAACGCTTCGCTGCTCAACCTGACCATCATCGGCATCGCCCTGAGCCTGCCGGTCGGCGGCTATGTGCTGCTGGAAAGCGTGGAGAACCTGGGCTCGCAGATTGCCGTGACCCCGCAGATCAGCGTGTTCATCGCCGCCGGCACGAGTTCCGGCGAGATCGAACGCATCGGGGACAAGCTCAGACAGCATGCCGGCATCAAGCGTATCGAGTTCGTCTCGCGCGAGGTCGCATTGAAGAAATTGCAGCAAAGCGCCGGACTGGCAGACGTGATCGACGGACTGTCGCAGAATCCCCTGCCGGATGCGTTTGTCGTGTACCCCAAAAACGGCGACGTGGCGGCGCTTGAATCCTTGCGCGACGAGTTGAAGACATGGCAACGCATCGCGCATGCGCAACTCGACTCGGCCTGGGTGCACAAACTGGAAGCGCTGCTGGATTTCGGCCGTCTGGCAGTACTTATCCTCGCGGCCTTGCTGAGTTTCGCGCTGGTCGCGATCACCTTCAACACCATCCGCCTGCAGATACTCACGCGCCGCGAAGAGATCGAGGTGGCGAAACTGATAGGCGCGACCGATGCTTTCATCCGCCGCCCCTTCCTTTACTTCGGCCTTACCCAGGGGCTGTTGGGCGGCGCCGCAGCGTGGCTGCTCATCAGCGGAAGCCTGCTGCTGCTGAACCACAATCTCTCGGCACTCACCCTGCTTTACGCCAGCGACTTCAGCCTGCAGGGTCTATCCACGGGCGACAGCCTCGCCTTGCTGGGATTCTCCGCGTATCTGGGCTGGCTGGGTGCCTGGTTCTCGGTGTCGCAACACCTGTGGCAGATCGAACCGCGCTGAAGGTTTTTTTTGGCGCGACGAAAAAATGCCTCAAACCCCCTGTTTGATGCAAAATGCGGCTTGGATACCCTGACATCGAATCAGGGATCTATCAGAAAAACAACAACAGCTGCACTTCGAACTTGACCAGCAAACTTGAAAAGGGGGGGAACATGGCATACATGGAGTGGACGCATGACCTGGCATTCGGAATTCCTGTCATTGATACGCAACACAAGCGGATCATCGACTTTATAAACGAACTGGCCGATGCCTGCGAGACCGGCAACAAGGACGAGACCGAGCAAGTGATGGCGGGATTGCTCGACTACACCATCACCCACTTTGAATTTGAAGAAAGCCTGCAGGAAAAAGCCGGATATCCCTTCCTCAAGGCGCACCGGCGCATCCATGAGATCTTCATGAAGAAGGTCGCCGACATCAGATTGCGCTCCGCCCAAGGCGAAAACGTGGCGCCGGAACTATTGAAGCTGCTGAACGGCTGGCTGATAAGCCACATCAAAGGGGAGGATCGCGACTACATCGAGTCGGTGAAACCCCTCACCGACAGCAACGACCAGGAAGTCTCCAACTGGATGAACGGCGCAGTGAAGAAATTTTTCGGCTGAACGGGACCGCTCGGTCGGCGCAAGGTGCATGCGCCGTTTGCGGGCGGTCACCTCAGCGTGCCGCCCCGGCGGCACGCTACGTGTGGTGATTCAGTTGCTTGTTCAACTCCGTGAGATCCTGAATCACCTCGCGGGATGCCCGCGCGTAGTCGCTTCGCATCAGCGCATCTGAACCTGCAAAGTCGTTTTCCTGTATCTTCTTGACCACCGTCCCCGCCACAAAGTGGAAGGTCGCGTGGTCAGCGCGCAATTTATGGAAGCCTTCGTCACTGTGGAAATAGGTGAGCGCGGGACCGTGTATCCATTTCCCCAGGACGCATTGGTCGTCGCGGCAGACAACCATGGGATCAAGCTGCTCTTCGGAGGTTCCGTCCAGGTATTTCTGCAGGCGGCCCTTCCATTTCATATGGGCATCGATGCATTCCGGAATGTTGATCTCGGAACGAATCGCCTCCCGCAACTTTATTGCCTCTTTTTCTTCGTCGTGCCCAAACAATTTCGAAAAGAAACCCATGGTTTTCCCTCCCTTTATTCAACACACTGATACAAAGAACGACCCAGCGACAGGGTTTTATAACCAAGTTTGACCAGAGCAGTCAACCTCTATTTATATGAATGTGGCGATCCAGCTCGCCCCGCGGCATGCGCGTTTCCGTTCTAACGGCCAGCCACGGTCATCTTCTCGACCAGGATCGATCCGCATTGGCGTGAACCCTGCACGACGATGTCGTTGCCGATGGCGACGATGTCCCGGAACATGTCCTTGAGATTGCCCGCGATGGTGATCTCGTGCACCGGATACTGGATCTCGCCATGCTCCACCCAGAAGCCCGCCGCGCCACGCGAATAGTCGCCGGTGACGTTGTTGACGCCGTGGCCGAGCAATTCGGTGACCAGCAGGCCGCGCCCCATGGTCTTCAGCAATTCCGGGAAGTCCTGCTGCCTGTCGGAACGCAGGATGAGGTTGTGGTTGCCGCCCGCATTGCCGGTGGTCTGCAGACCGAGCTTGCGCGCGGAATAGCTGCCCAGAAAGTAGCCGCGCAGCACGCCGCTTTCGACGATGCGCCGGTTCCGCACGCGCACGCCTTCGTCGTCGAACGGACTGGAGGCAAGCCCCCTGGGAATGTCGGGCACGTCGGACAGGTCGATGTGCGGGGCAAACACGGGTTTGTCGAGATGATCGAGCAAAAAGGATGATTTCCGGTACAGGCTGCCGCCGCTCACCGCGCCGACGAAATGCCCGAGCAGACTGGCGGCGATCGGCGCTTCGAACAGGATCGGAACCTGCATGGTGTCGAGCTTGCGCGCCTTCAGGCGGCGCACGGTGCGCTCTGCGGCGATGCGGCCGATCTCTTCCACGCGCAGTATCTCGCGGGCATCGCGCGCCACGCTGTACCAGTAGTCGCGCTCCATCGCATCGTCCTTGCCCGCAATCACCGAACAACTGACGCTGTGGCGCGAACTGGGGTAGCCGCCGACGAAGCCCAGGCTGTTGGCGTGGATGAATTGCCCCTCATGCACGTTCACCGTCGCACCTTCGGAATTGCCGATGCGCTTGTCGGCATCCAGTGCGGCTTGCTCGCAGTCGCGCGCCAGGTCAATGGCCTGTTCCACCTCCAGTGCCCACGGATGGTACAGGTCGAGGTCGGGGAAGTCTGTGGCCAACTGGTCCGCATCCGGCAGGCCGGCGCAGTCGTCCTCCGCCGTGTAGCGGGCGATGTTGAGTGCGGCATCGACGGTGTCGCGCACCGCCTGCATGGAAAAGTCCGAGGTGCTGGCATTGCCGCGCCGCTGGCCGATATAGACACTGACGCTCAGCCCTTTGTCGCGGTTGTATTCGATGGTCTCGACCGCGCCATGGCGCACCGTGACGGTTTGCCCGAATCCTTCCGACACTTCCGCCGCACTGGCGGAGGCACCCTGTTGGCGCGCGTAGCGGACGATGTCCTGGGCGAGTTGTTGCAGGGTGTCGCGCGTGCGCGATGCGTTCGGAGCGATGGAATTCATAAAAATACGGGCGGCTGGTTCATCGGGAGGCGCTATCATAGCAACATCCGTTGATTCTTACCGACACCATGAACACGCGCCAACGCCACCACGACGAACCGGAAGAAGAGCTTCCGCCGAGCAAGACCAAGATCAAGAAGCAGATGCACGACCTGCAGGACATCGGCAAGACGCTGACCGAGCTGTCCAACGAGAAACTGCATGAACTGGACCTGCCCGAGAAACTGCTGGAAGCGCTCACCGAGTTCAAACGCATCAACAAGTTCGGCGCCCAGAAACGCCAATTGCAGTATATCGGCAAGCTGATGCGCGAGGTGGAGACTGCGCCCATCCTCTCCAAACTGGAGGCATGGAGCGGCACTTCGCGGCAGCACACCGCCTGGCTGCATCAGGTCGAGCACTGGCGCGATCGCCTGCTGGAGCAGCCGGATGCGCTCACCGAATTGCTGGCCGCGCACCCCGATGCCGATGCGCAACATCTGCGCGCATTGATCCGCAATGCGCAAAAAGAGAAAGAAGCGGGCAAGCCCCCCAAGAACTACCGCGAGATATTTCAGGTGCTGCGCGAGATCATTCCCGAACCGGACTGAGCATCACGCCCCATTGCCGGTCCGGCAGTTCTGTCGCGACACATCATTTCGCCGGACCAGAATCCGCATCGAACGCACAAAATGACCGACACTCTTCCCAATATCACGCTGGAAAGCGGCCCCAACCCCGCGCACAGCATCATCTGGCTGCATGGCCTGGGCGCTGACGGCGAAGATTTCGTTCCCATCGCCGAGGAACTGGAACTTCCGGTCGCCGTACGCTATATCTTCCCGCATGCCCCGATGCGGCCGGTGACCATCAACGGCGGTTACGTGATGCGCGCCTGGTATGACATCCTGGTCGGCGCTGCTTCGGCCGAGTTGTCAGCCAGCATCGGCAAGAATGAAGACGCGGCCGGCATCATTGCCGCACAGGCAGACATCGAGAAATTGATCGCACAGGAACGGCAGCGCGGCATCGCCGCGAAGAACATCTTCCTCGCCGGTTTTTCGCAGGGCGGGGCGGTCGCACTGTATACCGGCTTGCGCCATCCGGAGGCGCTGGGCGGGATATTGGCGCTGTCTTCTTACCTGCCGCTGGCAGGAACGACTTCGGCGGAAGCCTCCGGCTCTGCCAAAAACACGCCCATCTTCATGGCGCATGGGTGCGACGACCCTGTCGTTCCTTATGATCTGGGCAAGGCTTCAGCAGAGGAACTGTTGCAGCGTGGCTATACGCTGGCATGGCACGAATATGCCATGCCGCATTCGGTGTGCCCTGAAGAGTTGCGGGATATCGAGCAGTGGCTGGTGCAGAGACTGTCCGCGTGACGGACTATTCCGCCGAAGTGTCCTGCTCCATCTGGCGATAACGCGCCAGGTCGTAGTCATCGCCGCTTTCGACCAGCGCCAGCGGCAGCAACAGGTAGTCTCTGTCGCCCATATACATGCTCAGGCTGCGGTTGGACGCAAAGGTGTCCGGTTTCATCAGCAGCCATGCCTCGCCGCTGGTGTCGTTCGGCCGGTTCAGATACAGGGCCATCTGCGCCTCCTCGTCTGCAGTGTGGAAGCGGCCAACCACAGAAACCCCGACGATATGCGTGCTCAACACCTCCACCCCGATGTGCAGGTTGTTCTTTTCGTCACGGCTCAGGCGGCGCACGATGCCAGCCCCCCAGTTCCGGACATTCTCCGGCTTGCTGCCGATCAGCGAGCCGATCTTGATCCCGTCTGCCCGGGCAGCGGGAACCACGCTGCGGAAACCGGTTGCGCTGATATCCTCGACATCCCAGGCCTCTCCTGCGTCGTGATTGAAATTCAGCCCGACATCGGTCTGCTCCAGCATCTTG
The DNA here is from genome assembly GCA_963797045.1 of uncultured beta proteobacterium. Lineage (GTDB taxonomy): Bacteria > Pseudomonadota > Gammaproteobacteria > Burkholderiales > Gallionellaceae > Sideroxyarcus. The sequence goes on from CAWCNZ010000015.1 coordinate 213,256, forward strand.
AAGAAACCGTTCGCCACTTTCAGGTTCACGTTGATCTTCCGGCGCGGATTGCGACGGGTTGCGTGCGGCTGGGTCAGGTTATCGATCAGGCGAAGCAGAATCTCGCGCACCAGTTCGATATCGTAGTTTGCCCCGCTGAAATTGACGTCATCCGGCACGATGCCTTTTTCGAGTGTCTTGAGCAGCCCGTTCAACTGCTTCAATGCATCGACCGCCGAAATAAAGCGCAATGCCGGATGCACCGTGGCATCGATGGCCATGCGCATCGGCGGCGTTGGCTGGGAAAGATCGAACACGAACAGACCGTTCGCATTGTATTTGGTATCCAGCCTCAACCCCTTGCCCGCAAAGGAGATCAGGCATTCGGTGATGTGCCCATGCAAGGGATTCAACACCCCGGTGCTCACGCCATACCAGACCAGCACGGCAGCGAACTCCTCCGCCACCGAGGCAGTAGCAGACGCCCCGGCATACGACGCTACGGCATTGTTCTGATAGCCGAGCTTTTCGGCATGCCCGTAAAAATCCGCCAGACGTTTCCAGGCCACGGATTCCACCAGGGCATAACGCGCTGCGGACAGTTTCAGCCGCCCGGACAGCGCCGCGATACCGCGCACGCCCAATGACGCCAGGTCCGATTTGATGCCCGAAGCGCCGCGCCCGCCGTTAAGGTAGCGCGTCAACACGTCGTGATGGGCCAGTTCGCTCTGCGTATAGAAATTGTTCAGCACCGTCCACAGGCGGTTCTCCTGGAATTTGGAGAGGGGCTGCACAGCAAAGTAGTCGCGCAGCAGTTTGCGCACATACGGTTGCGCTGCCTCGTCGAACATGCGCAACACGGCAAACTCATGATCCAGGCGGAAATCATCGGCCATACCGACGAGCGACTCGAGCCAGTCTGTCAATTCCTGCACAGCATTCAGCGCATCGTTCTTGGGGACATCATCCAGTATCTGCTGCGCAGATTTGATATCCGCCAGCGGATGATCCGATTTCTTTCCAAATATTCCCAGCATTACGCCTCCCAGCACCCACACTTACCATTAGTTCATAATATAAGCACAAATCGCTGACCGTGCCTATATGTCTAACGGCCTATATCCTTGAGTATTTACGATGATCCCGTTGTTACGACCAGAACTCGCGTTCCCTCCCGTCACCCAGGCGTTGCGCTCCCCCAACGGATTGCTCGCAGCGGGCGGAGACCTTTCCGCCGCGCGCCTGCTGGAGGCATATCGCCACGGCATCTTTCCCTGGTTCAGCGAAGGCGAGCCCATCCTGTGGTGGAGCCCCGATCCGCGCATGGTATTGGTTCCGCGCGAATTCAAAGTCTCGCATTCATTGCGCAAGACCTTGCGCAACGGGCGATATGAAGTCCGCGTCGATTCCGCTTTCCAGCAGGTCATGCAAGCCTGCGCCGCACCGCGCAACGGGATGCACGGCACCTGGATACACGAAGAGATGATCGCCGCCTATGGCGAACTGCACAGCATGGGCTATGCGCATTCGGTGGAAACCTGGATGGGAAACGAGCTCGTGGGCGGATTATACGGCATCGCCATCGGCCGCATGTTCTACGGCGAATCGATGTTCAGCCGCAGGACCGATGCCTCCAAGATCGCGCTGGCGCATCTGGCCGCGCAACTCGACCGATGGAACTTCGGCATGATCGACTGTCAGATGAATACGCCGCACCTCGCCTCGCTCGGCGCGCGCGAGATACCCCGCAAGGAATTCATCGCCCGCCTGCGAGACTTGATAAACTACCCTCCGGTAAACGCTTGGCATTTCGACGACGATCTGTTCCGCACATAGAAATTTGATTTTGCGGGATGAAGCGCAAGGAGCCGCGCAGCGAATGACGAGGCATATCTCAAAGATAGACGAGGAATGAGCGAGCACGCGACGCCGCGATTCGCCCGCAAAACAAATTTATGAGTCTGCTCAACGACATCCCGCACTCAACGCTCCACCTGTACCTGACTGCACCCTACCCGTGCAGCTATCTGGACGGGCTGGAGGCGCGTTCGCAGGTCGCCACGCCCAGTTTGCTCATCACCACACCGGTCTATTCCGAGTTGGTGCGCCACGGCTTCCGCCGCAGCGGAACCTTCACTTATCGCCCGCATTGCGACACCTGCCAGCAGTGTATGCCGGTACGCGTGGCGATCGCCGATTTCACGCCGACGCGCTCGCAGCGCCGCAGCCGGAGACGCCACGAAGCGCTGGAAGTCTCGCTGCATCCACTGCAGGACCGGCCGGAATATTTCGAGTTGTACCGCCGCTATCAGGAAGCGCGCCACCGCGACGGCGGCATGGACGACGACAGTCCCGAGCAATACCGCAACTTCCTGCTGCAAAGCCATGTCGACACCCTGATGGTGGAGTTCCGCGAAGGCGACAAGTTGCGCATGGTGAGCGTGGTCGACGTGCTCGAAGACGGCCTGTCGGCGGTCTACACATTCTACGACCCCGATGTGGCACAAGCGAGCTTCGGCACTTTCAATGTGCTGTGGCAGATCGAGTTTTGCCGCAAGCTGCAACTGCCTTATCTCTATCTCGGCTACTGGATAAAAGACAGCCGCAAGATGGCGTACAAGTCCAATTTCCAGCCGCTGCAGGGACTGCAGGACGGCACCTGGCAACCGCTACAGAAAGGTCACCCATGAGGAACCGCATCACTGCTTTCGTCGTCGCGCTGCTGTTGCTGCCGCCCCTGGGGGTTTCGCTGTCCGGGCAGGAGTGGGATGCGCCGACACCCATCGCAGGCGCAGTCTGGCTGCCCGCAATGGTCGGCACACTTGCTGTGCTCGCTTTCGGCATCCTGCTCGACACGCTCACCTTTCATCGCACCGGTCACAGCCTGCTGCGTTCACAGCGCAGCTATCTGCTGTGGAACGGCGTGGCAGGAGCAGTCGCATGCCTGCTGCTCGCCTACCTGAACCTGTTCGCAGGCGCCTGGTTCACCCCGGCCGGTTCGGAAACCGCAGCGCTGTTGCTCGCCGGCCATGTGTGGCATGACATTGCTGCCCGCCGTATTGATCGCGCGCCTGTGGCTGGCCGGGCTGCCCGGCTTGGTGCGATTGAGCACCCGCAAGCTCGCAACGCCGGCGTTGCCCGCCGAACCTGCCGCGATCCTTCTGTCACTCATGGCGGTGGCCGGACTGCTGGCCGGCCCGATCTGGATCGGGTACCTGGGCTGGTTGTTCTGGCTGTCGCCGCTGCTGCTGCTCGCCGCACTGCAATTGCTGTGGGATGAGAGCACCATCTTCTCCGGCCTGCCGCAAGGGGACTGGAGCCGTGTGTTGCTCGGCGCGGTAGCCGGCATCGTGGTCGGCGGCTTCGCACTCGCCACCTATCGTTTGAGCGGCGGCGCGCTCTATCTCACTGCCGATTCGTGGCAATTGATCTTTGCTCTCGCCCTGTTCGGTTTGTTCTGTTTGCAGATAAGCGATCTCGTCGCCGAGAACTGGCGCGGAAAAAATCGAACCGACTTGTTCAAGAAAAAGCCTTTCCCCATCCCCATCGTCACCAAGAAGAAGGACCACTAGATGTTCCAACTGTTCCGCCCCGCCCTGTTCGCGCTCGACCCCGAGACCGCCCACCACGCCACCATCGACGGACTGAAGACCGCCAACTGCCTCGGCCTCACCGCGCTGATGTTCAAACGTCCGGCGAACGATCCGCGCACCGTGATGGGCCTGACCTTCCCCAACCCGGTCGGGCTGGCCGCGGGGCTCGACAAGAACGGCGAAGTGATCGACGCGCTCGCCGCCTTCGGTTTCGGCTTCATCGAGATCGGCACCGTCACCCCGCGCCCGCAACCCGGCAACCCCAAGCCGCGCATGTTTCGCCTGCCCGAAGCGCAGGGCATCATCAACCGCATGGGCTTCAACAACGACGGCGTGGACGCGCTCATCGCCAACGTCAAGCGCGCCAAGTTCAAAGGCATCCTCGGCATCAACATCGGCAAGAACGCCGACACCCCCATCGAAAAGGCGGCGGACGATTACCTCATCGGCCTGCGCAAGGTGTATGCAACACGCCAGCTACGTCGCCATCAACATCTCCTCGCCCAACACCAAGAACCTGCGCCAGTTGCAGGGCGGGGACGAACTGGATGCGCTGCTCGGCCAACTGAAGGCGGAACAGGAAAAACTCGCGCAGCAACATGGCAAATACGTGCCACTGGCCGTAAAGATCGCCCCCGACCTCGACAGCGAACAGATCAAACAGATCGCCGCCCTGCTCACCAAACACCGCATCGACGGCGTCATCGCCACCAACACCACCTTGTCGCGCGAAGGCGTGGAAGGCCTGCCGCACGGCAACGAGACCGGCGGCCTCTCAGGCGCACCCGTGCGCGACAAATCCACTGCCGTCATCCGTGCATTGGCCGCAGAATTGAAGGGCGCGCTGCCCATCATCGGCGTGGGCGGCATCCTCAAAGGTGCGGATGCGGTGGAGAAGATGCAGGCGGGTGCGGCGCTGGTGCAGGTCTACAGCGGGCTGGTGTATCGCGGGCAGGAACTGGTTACCGAGTGTGCGGCGGCGGTGAAGCGAAAATAACCATAGCTCTCCATATACACAACTCATGATAAGCCCTACTGCATGGAATTTAGAAGAACTACGGACACGCATCCGAAAGTCTCACACAGACCCGGATCAAATTCTGGAACTCATCAATTCGATCAGCCGTAGCATCCAAATTTTCAGGTATCACATGGCAACTGCACGTGATGCCTTAAAGGGAATCATCAATGAATCTGAACCGCAAGGTCTCGAAAACATTATGCTCACCCTTGGTTCATCTGAGAAGCAAAGTGAGTTCGCTCACGCCCAAATTGTTAGCGAAGCCAACATCATTGGCTGCCTATATACCGCACGAAACCTATGGGATGTATTCGCGCAACTTGTTAATACGCTAGTACTCATTAAGCCAATAGCAGTAAGCTCTTGCGACATCAGTCGCGTAGCTACCCTTATGCCACCATCCTCTTTAAAAGAGAAATTAGAAGAGCTCCTCCAATCGCATTGGTATACCTATGTGACCGCATTCATCAACACGACTAAGCATCGGCAATTAGTGCAACACATAATGACTCTTTCTGAGAATAGGGCTGGCATCCAAATAGGTAGCTTCACTTACAACTCCAAATCGTTTAAGACCTACTGGGGGCATGAAGTACTTGAGGGTGCCATTGAGGTCAAGAACGCAATCATTCAATGCGGACGACTTCTGAATGAGTCTTACCAAGATTAGAATCGGCAAAGCACAAATGGCTGCATGCCAGAATCTTCCTTTGCTCTCGGTGCCTGTTTCAGCATAGCCCTCTCTCGTTTTTACACCTTTTTTACCCCCACGCTGGAATAATCCAGCCGCATGAAGTCCCTCTCCTTCCTTGCCGCAACCCCGCGCAGCCCATTCGCAAGCATGCTGTGGGTTGTTGCCGCTTGTAGCCTCGCCACCCTGCTGGCCTGGCCCTGGCGCGAGCTGCTCGATCCGGCCAACACGGCGATGCTGTATGTGCTGGCGGTGGCGGTGGTGGCGGCGCGCGCGGGCAAAGCGGCGGCCATCGCGACCGCGTTGCTCGGTTCGGCACTGCTCGATTTCTTCTTCATCCATCCGTATTTCACTTTCACCGTGGGCGATGCGCAATATGCCGTCACGCTGGGGGTGATGTTGGCGGTGGCGCTCATCATCGGCAATCTGACATTGGGCCTGCAGCGCGAGAAGGAAGCCGCGCTGGCGCGCGAACGGCGGTCGCTAGCGCTGTATCAACTCGCCAGCCAGTTGGCGGGGGCGTTGACGCTGGAACAGGTGGACGAACTGACGCGGCGATTCTTGCAGGAGACGCAGGCCTGCCGCGGCCTGCTGCTGATGCGGCACGGCGAAGAGGTGCTGCCGGTGGGACAGGAGCAACAGCCGCTGAGTGGCAAACCGTATTACGCGGCGCAGAGCGCGCTGCGCCAGGGTGCAGCGCAGGCTACGCTGGACCAACCGGTGCAGTGGTTGTTCCTGCCGCTGTACGGTTCGACTTACATTCGCGGCGTGCTGGCGCTCTCCGCCTCCGGCAACGACCTGCTGAACAGTGAGCGGCGCCCCTTGTTCGATGCCATCGCCTCGCTGCTTGCCGCGTCGGTGGAGCGTCTGCATTTTGTCGAGGTGGCGCAGCGTGCGCAGTTGCAGATGACCGACGAGCGCCTGCGCAGCAGCATCCTTTCCGCGCTGTCGCACGACATCCGCACGCCGCTCACCGTGCTGTATGGCATGGCCGACACACTGGCGCTGGCGACATTGCCCGATGCGCTGCACGAGATGGCGGATGCGATGCGCCAGCAGACGCTGCGCCTGAACAGCATGGTGTCCAACCTGCTGGACATGGCCAAGCTGCGCGCGGGCGACATCAAGCTCAATCTCGAGTGGCAGCCGGTGGAAGAAGTGATCGGCGCGAGCATCAAGCTGCTCGGCCCGGCGCTGGCGCAGCATGCGGTGAGCGTGAAGTTGCCGAGCGATATGCCGCTGCTGCGCTTCGACGCGGTGCTGATGGAACGCGTGCTGTGCAACCTGCTGGAGAATGCGGCCAAATATGCGGCACCTGATTCGCCCATCCGCATCTCAGCGCGCACCGATAAAAAGTTGGCGCACATTTCGGTGTGCAACGACGGTTCGCAGTTCCCGCCGGACCGGCTGGAAGACCTGTTCGAGCTGTTCGAGCGCGGCGATACCGAATCGAACGTGCCCGGCGTGGGGTTGGGTCTCGCCATCTGCCGCAGCATCGTGACCGCGCACGGCGGCAGCATCCATGCCGACAACGACGACGGCGCCTGCGTGACCTTTACCCTGCCGCTGGGCGAGCCGCCCGTGATCGAGCCGGAGAATGAACATGACTGAGCCGACCATCCTGCTGATCGAGGACGAAGTACAGATACGCCGTCTGGTGCGCGGCGCGCTGGCGGAGGAAGGCTACCGCGTGCTGGAGTGCGGCACGCTGAAGGAAGGCCTGGCGCAGCTGCATGCAGAAACCATTCATCTGCTCATCCTCGACCTCGGCCTGCCCGACGGCGACGGTATCGCTTTCATCCGCGAACTGCGCACACAATTTTCGCTGCCGGTGCTGGTGCTCTCGGCGCGTTCCACTGAAGGCGAGAAGATACGCGCGCTGGATGCGGGTGCGGACGACTACCTGACCAAGCCCTACTCCACTGGCGAACTGCTGGCACGGGTGCGCGCTCAGCTGCGCCGCGCGCCACAGGAAGGCGCGACTGCCGAGACGCAATTCCGCTTCGGCGACATCAAGGTCGATCTCGCGCAGCGCAGCGTCACGCGCAAGGGCGAAGCCGTGCGCCTCACCCCCATCGAATATCGCCTGCTATGCGCCATGCTGGCCGAACCCGGCAAGGTGCTGACCTACCGCCACCTGTTGAGCGCGGTGTGGGGCAAGGCCTTCGTCGAGAGCAACCATTACCTGCGCATCTACGTGAGCCACCTGCGGCAGAAGCTGGAAGACGATCCGGCGCAACCTGAACATTTCTTGACTGAAACCGGAATCGGTTACCGATTCCAACCCTGAAGGAGAACTCAACATGGATCAAACGAAAAAGGCCGGCACCGGTGCCTTGACCCTCGCCGCGCTCGGCGTGGTCTACGGCGACATCGGCACCAGCCCGCTATACGCCTTCAAGGAGGCCTTCGCCGGGGCGCACGGCCTCGCACCCACCGAACTGAACGTGCTGGCCACGCTGTCGGCACTGTTCTGGGCGATGATGCTCATCATCTCGCTCAAATACGTGTGGGTGATGCTCAAGTTCGACAACAACGGCGAAGGCGGTGTGCTGGCGCTCACCGCACTGGCGAACCGCAGCGCGCGGGGAGCGACGCATTGGAAACTGCTGATTGCCACGGCGGGCATCTTCGCCGCCGCACTGTTCTACGGCGACGCGCTCATCACTCCGGCCATCTCGGTGCTTTCTGCGGTCGAGGGTCTCAGCGTCGCCGCGCCCACGCTGGAGAAACTGATCATCCCCGTCACCCTCGGCGTCATCACCGGGCTGTTCTTCATCCAGCGCCACGGCACCGGCAGCATGGGCAAGCTGTTCGGCCCGGTGACGCTGCTGTGGTTCGCGGCGCTGGCCGTGCTCGGCCTGATCAGCATCGCCGAGACACCCGCCGTGCTGCGCGCGCTGAACCCGATGTACGCCATCACCTTCGCCATCGAACATCCGGCCGCCATGTTCCTGCTTCTGTCGGCGGTGTTCCTGGCGCTGACCGGCGGCGAGGCGCTGTATGCCGACATGGGCCACTTCGGCGCGCGGCCGGTGCGGCTGGCCTGGTACGGGCTGGTGTGCCCGGCGCTGCTCATCAACTATTTCGGCCAAGGCGCGCTGGTGTTGCGCTCGGCGGACGCGATTCAGAACCCGTTCTACCTGTTGTCGCCGGACTGGTTCATGTTGCCGCTGGTCGCACTGGCCACCGCCGCCACGGTGATCGCCTCGCAGGCCACCATCTCGGGCGCGTACTCCATCACCCTGCAGGCGATGCGCATGGGCTACCTGCCGCGCCTGTTCATCCAGCACACTTCGGATGCGCAGCGCGGCCAGATCTACATCCCCGCCGTGAACTGGATGATGCTGGTCGGCGTGATCGTGCTGGTGCTGGAGTTCGGCTCCTCCGGCGCACTGGCGGCGGCCTACGGCATCGCCGTCTCCGGCACCATGATCATCACCACCCTGTTGACTGTCTTCGTCACACTAATGCTGCCGGGCCGCGCACGCGTGCCACTGCTGGCCGCGACTGGCGGTATTCGCCCTGCTGGAACTGCTGTTCTTCGGCTCCAACCTGACCAAGGTGGCGAGCGGCGGCTGGATGCCGCTGGCGCTGGGTCTGGCGCTGTTCGTACTGCTCTCCACCTGGAAACGCGGCAGTTCAGCCTGATCGCCGAACAGCGGCGCAAGCTCGACATCCCGATGGACATCTTCATCTCCGGCACGCAGCCGGAGGTGCCACGGGTGCACGGGCACGGCGATCTACCTGACAGCCGATCCGGCCATGGTGCCCAGCGCGCTGTTTCACAACCTCAAACACTTCAAGGTGTTGCATGAGCAGACCCTGTTCCTGCATGTGGTCACCACGGACGTGCCCTACATCGAATCCGAGCAGCGGCTGAAAGTGAAGCAGCTCGCGCCCGGCATGTACAACGTAGCGCTGAACTACGGTTTCCGCGAGGAAGTGGACATCCCGGCGGCGCTGGAAGGCCTGTCCGCACACGGTATCGAACTGGAAGCGATGGCCACGACCTACTTCATCGCGCGTTCCAACGTGGCAGACGGCCCCGGCGGCATGGCCGCTTGGCGCTGCGCGCTGTTCTCGTGGATGACGCGCCAGTCGGAGGGCGCTGGCAGCTTCTTCAACCTGCCCGCCAACCAGGTGGTGGAGCTGGGCACCAAGGTCATGCTCTGACAGGGTTATATACATATAGCCTTACAGCGGTTGAACCTATATTAGAAACGGCGGATAATCCGCCGCTCTTGGGGAATCGCTGGCAATGACTGAATACTTACTCATCCTCGTCAGCACGGTGCTGGTGAACAACATCGTGATGGTGAAGATACTGGGACTGTGCCCGTTCATGGGCGTGTCCAAAAAACTCGAAGCCGCCGTCGGCATGGGCGCGGCCACCACTTTCGTGCTGACGCTGGGCTCCGGCGCCAGCTATCTCATCCAGCATTACCTGCTCGGCCCCGATCTCGCTTACCTCACCACGCTGTCGTTCATCGTGGTCATCGCCGGCATCGTGCAATTCACCGAGATGGCGATCAAGAAGACCAGCCCCGAGCTGTACCAGATACTCGGCATCTACCTGCCGCTGATCACCACCAATTGCGCGGTGCTCGGCATCCCGCTGCTCAATGTGCAGGCCAAGCATGATTTCATCGAATCGCTGCTGTTCGGCTTCGGCGGCGCGGTCGGCTTCACGCTGGTGATGGTGCTGTTCGCGGGCATCCGCGAGCGCCTGGAAGGCGCGGACGTCCCCGGCATCTTCAAAGGCTCGGCCATCGCGATGGTCACCGCCGGACTGATGAGCCTGTCCTTCATGGGATTCTCGGGCCTGGTGAAATGATCGCAGCGCTTCTGGTGATGGTCGGCATCTCCGTGCTGCTGGGCGCGGTGCTGGGATATTCCGCGATCAAGTTCAAGGTCGAGGGCAATCCGCTGGTGGAAAAGATCGACGCGGTGCTGCCGCAGACGCAGTGCGGCCAGTGCGGCTATCCCGGCTGCAAGCCCTATGCCGAAGCCATCGCCAAGGGCGAGGCTGACATCAACAAGTGTCCGCCCGGCGGCGAGGAAGGCATCCACAAGTTGGCCGAACTGCTGGGCGTGGATTTCAAACCGTTCGGCGAAGGGACTGCCCCAAAGGGCAAGATGGTCGCCTTCATCGACGAGCAGATCTGCATCGGCTGCACGCTGTGCTACCAAGCCTGCCCGGTGGACGCCATCTCCGGCGCGGCGAAGCAGATGCATACCATCATCGCTTCCGAATGCACCGGCTGCGAACTCTGTGTCGCCCCCTGCCCGGTCGATTGCATCTACATGCTTCCCATCGGGGAGGACATCTCCAACTGGAAGTGGCGCTATCCGGTCTATCCCATTCAGTCAGCCGCATGAGACAGTTATTCAAATTCCACGGCGGTGTGCACCCGCCCACACACAAGACCGAGTCGACGCGCACTCCCGTTGCACAGGCAGCGCTCCCGTCGAAGCTGGTCATCCCGCTGCACCAGCATGTGGGCAACCGCGCCGTACCCGTCGTACAGGTCGGCGAGCGCGTGCTCAAGGGACAGATCATCGGCAAACCGGACGGGCGCCTCTCCAGCGCGGTGCATGCATCCACCTCCGGCACGGTCAGCGCCATCGACATGCAGTTGGTCGCGCACCACTCCGGCCTGCCCGATCTGTGTATCACCCTCATCCCGGACGGCAAGGACGAATGGATCGCGCATAGCGGCGTGGACTACAAGCAGACGCCGCACACGGAACTGCGCCATCGCCTGCGCGAAGCGGGCGTGGTCGGCCTGGGCGGCGCGGTGTTCCCCAGCGACATGAAGTCGTATTCCAACAAGCACAAGATCAAGACCCTGGTGCTCAACGGCGCCGAATGCGAACCCTATATCACCTGCGACGACCTGCTGATGCGCGAACGCGCCGGCGAGATCCTGCGCGGCGCGGAAGTGTTGCGCGAATTGCTGTACGCCGAAGAGGTGCTGATCGGCATCGAGGACAACAAGCCGGAAGCCATTGCCGCGATGCGGCAGGCGGTGCTGGACGACGGGCACAAGTACATGGAAGTGATCGCCGTGCCCACGCTGTATCCGGGCGGCGGCGCCAAGCAGCTGATCCGCGTGCTCACCGGCATCGAGGTCGCGGCAGGCGTGCGCTCCACCGAGAAGGGCGTGCAGTGCTTCAACGTCGCTACCGCTTACAGCGTCTGGCGCGCGATCACCCACGGCGAGCCGCTGCTGTCGCGCATCATTACCGTCACCGGCAACGTCGAACACGCGCAGAACTTCGAAGTGCTGCTCGGCACGCCCGTGAACGAACTGGTTGCGCAGGCAGGCAGCAAGCCGGATACCGACCGCCACATCATGGGCGGCCCGATGATGGGCGTGGACCTGCCATCCGGGGATGTCGGCGTGACCAAGGCGACCAACTGCATCATCGAGGCGTCACCCGCGCTGTTCCCGCCGCCCCCCACCGTGCTGCCCTGCATCCGCTGCGCGCGCTGCGCCGACGTTTGCCCCGCCGATCTGCAGCCGCAGGACATTTACTGGTTCGCCAAGGCCAGGGATTTCGGCAAGGCGCAGGAATACAGCCTGTTCGATTGCATCGAATGCGGCGCCTGCGCCTACGTCTGCCCCAGCCACATCCCGCTGGTGCAGTATTACCGTTTCGCCAAGAGCGAGATCTGGCAGCGCGAACAGGAACAACAAGCCGCCGAGATCGCGCGCGAACGCCATGAATATCGCCAGTTCCGCATCGAACGCGAGAAGCAGGAGAAGGCCGAACGTCTGGCACAGAAAGAGAAAGCGGCGATTGCCGCCAAGGCTGCCGCACCGGTTCCTCCACCGGCGCCGGCAGCCGTGCCCGTCGCAGCCAATGCCGATCTCGACGACACCTTGCAGATGCGCATCGATGCGGCCGTCGCGCGCGCCAAGGAACAGGCCGCGGCTGCACAACCGAAAAATACCGACGGCCTGACGCCGCAACAACAGGCCGAGATCGCCGAGATCGAGGCGCGCCGCACAAAATTCCACGAATTGGCATCAGATTCCGGCGCGGACGACGAGTCGCCGAAGCAAAGTTAAGGGACACCCAAACCATGTGGTCATCGCCTTTCATCACGACACCCACCAGCGTCAGCCAGATCATGCTGCGCGTATTGCTGGCACTGATCCCCGGCATCGCCCTGTACGTCTGGTATTTCGGCCCGGCGATCTTGGTAACGATCACCCTCGCTTCGATCACCGCACTGGCGACCGAGGCAGTCATGCTCAAGCTGCGCAACCGTCCGCTCAAGCCCTTCCTGTCCGACAACAGCGCCCTGATCACCGGATGGCTGCTGGCACTGTCCATCCCGCCGCTCGCCCCCTGGTGGCTGGTGGTGATCGGCACGGCCTTCGGCATCGCGGTCGCCAAGCACCTGTATGGCGGGCTGGGCAACAACCCGTTCAATCCGGCGATGATCGGCTATGCCGTGCTGATCATCTCCTTCCCGGCGCACATGACGCACTGGCTCACTCCGCATGGGCTGGGAGGTCTGGAACTGACTTTTGCGCAGCAACTGGACTACATCTTCAGCGGCATATTGCCGGCCGGTTCGACGCTGGACGCCGTGACCATGGCGACACCGCTGGACACACTGAAGACCCAGTTGCACCTCGGCCTCTCGGTCAACGACATCCGCGAGATGCCGATCTACGGCTATCTCTCGGGCAAAGGCAGCGAGATGGTCGCCGTCGGCTACGCCATCGGCGGTGTGTATATGCTGGCCACGCGCGTCATCACCTGGCAGATCCCGGCCACCTACCTCGGCACGCTGTTCGCAGTTGCTGGCGTCTTCCATCTGGTTGACCCGGCGCACTACGCCGCACCGATGTTCCATCTGTTCTCCGGCGCCGCGATGCTCGGGGCATTCTTCATCTTCACCGACCCCATCGGCAGCCCGACCACGCCGAAAGGCCACCTGATCTACGCCGCCGGAGCCGGGCTGCTCACCTACCTGATCCGCGCCTTCGGCGGATTCCCCGACGGTGTGGCCTTCGCCGCCTTGCTGATGAACATCTGCGTGCCGCTGATCGATGCCTGGACGCAGCCCAAGGTGTTCGGCAAGAAAGGGGACGGCAAATGAAACGCATCGCCCGCTCCACGCTGCAGACCGCCGTCAATCTGGTGTTCTTCTCCGTTCTTGCCACGGCCGTGCTGGCCTCCACTTATTTCATGACGCATGATGCGATCGTGAAGAGCGAACAGGCCGAGAAGCTGAAACTCATCAACCAGATCGTGCCGTCCACCCTGTTCGACAACGACATCATCCAGGACAAGCTGTCCATTCCCGCCAGTGAGCTGCTGGGCACGGAGGATGTCACCACGGCCTATCGCGCCCGTCTCAAGGGCGAGCCTTCCGCCGTGGTGCTGGAATCCGTCGCGCCGGACGGCTATAGCGGCAGGATCGCGCTGATCCTCGCGGTGCGCGCCAACGGCGAACTGGCCGGGGTGCGCGTGGTCGCGCACAAGGAGACGCCGGGACTGGGCGATTACATCGAGCTGCCCAAGGGTCCGTGGATCAAGGGCTTCGACGGCAAATCGCGCGCGGTGTATAAAGACGCCGACTGGAAGGTGAAAAAGGACGGCGGCCAGTTCGACTACATGGCCGGCGCCACCATCACCCCGCGCGCCATCGTCAAGGCGGTGAACAAGGCGCTGATCTATTACGGCGAGAACCGCGACCAACTGTTCGCCGCGAATGCGCCGCAGAAGGAGAATGCAAAATGAACCTTCAGGAATACAAGGACATCCTGCATAACGGCCTGTGGAAGCAGAATCCCGGCATCGTGCAACTGCTCGGCCTGTGCCCGTTGCTGGCGGTGAGCAGCACGGTGGTGAACGGCGTCAGCCTGGGCCTGGCCACCGCCATCGTGATGGCCCTGAGCGGCGCGTCCATCGCACCCATCCGCAGCTACGTGCCGAACGAGATCCGCATACCGGTGTTCATCCTCATCATCGCGGTGCTGGTGACCGTGGTGCAATACCTGATGAACGCCTACATGTACGGGCTGTACGTGGTGCTCGGCATCTTCATCCCGCTTATCGTCACCAATTGCATCGTGCTGGCGCGCGTGGAAGCGTTCGCCTCCAAGAACGCCGCGCTGCCATCCGCGTTGGACGGTTTCGCCATGGGGCTGGGACTGACTGCGGTGCTAGGCGTGCTGGGCGCAATGCGCGAAGTGCTGGGCAAGGGCACGCTGTTCTCCGGCATCGACCTCGCGCTGGGCGATATGGCACAGGGCTGGGTATTGCACATCATCCCCGACTACAAGGGCTTCCTAATCGCCATCCTGCCGCCCGGCGCGTTCATCGGTCTGGGCTTGCTCATCGCCGGGCGCAACTGGCTCAACCTGCGCGCCGCGCAGAAGGCGCGCAGCAAACCCGTCCCCGCGACTATAGCCGGCCCCGAGGCTGCGCAAGGATGAATGCAGCGAAACGCCGCGAGATATTCTTGCGGCTGCAGGCGGCCAATCCCCATCCCACCACCGAGCTGGAACACAAGACGCCGTTCGAGCTGCTGGTCGCGGTGATCCTCTCGGCGCAAGCCACCGACAAAAGCGTCAACATCGCCACGCGCGAACTGTTCCCCGTCGCCAATACGCCGCAGAAGATACTCGACCTGGGCGAAGCCGGGCTGCGCGAATACGTGCAGCGCATCGGCCTGTATCAGACCAAGAGCAAACACATCATCCAGATGTGCCGCATCCTGCTGGAACAGCACGGCGGCGAGGTGCCGCAGACGCGCGAAGCGCTGGAAGCCCTGCCCGGCGTGGGCCGCAAGACCGCCAACGTGATCCTCAACACCGCTTTCGGCCAGCCCACCATCGCCGTGGACACGCACATCTTCCGCGTCAGCAACCGTATCGGTCTCGCCCCCGGCAAGACCGTGCTGGAGGTGGAGAACAAGCTGTTAAAGTTCGTGCCCGACGAGTTCAAGCACGATGCCCATCACTGGCTGATCCTGCACGGACGTTATATATGCCAGGCACGCAAGCCCAAGTGCGGCGAGTGCATCATCGAGAGCCTGTGCGAGTACAAGGACAAGGTGTTCTGATGTTCAATCCAAGCCGCGACGAAGCGCGCAACTTCCTGTTCGAATCCTGGCGCAAGCGCCGCGCCGGTGAACTGCTGACCCCGCTGGAAGACCTCACCGCCCAGCTCATCGACAAACATCCCGAATACCATGCCTTGTTCTCCGATCCGGAACACAACCAGGACAAGGACTTTGCGCCGGACGGCAGCGTGGTCAACCCCTTCCTGCACCTGATGATGCACCTGACCATCGAAGAGCAGATCTCGATCGGCCAGCCGCACGGCATACGCGAGCAGTTCGCGCGCCTGACGCAGAAATACGAATCAGAACACGAAGCGCAGCACGCAATGATGGATTGCCTGGGCGAGATGATCTGGCAGGCGCAGCGCAACAAGACTGCGCCCGATGCTGCGGTCTATCTGAATTGCCTGGCTAAACAGTAAGAACGGACGGAATCGCCGCACGCATCGGCGGCGACGAAGTGTTGCGTCAAGGCTGGGATGAAGGCGTTCTCGGCTTGCGCAGGTCAAGCAGCCACATTACATATCCGGACAGACAGTAGCCGAAGAACAGCAGGAACAGGTGCAACGGCGGATCGACCGACACCAGGATGAAGAACAGGGCGAACAGGAAGATGACGATGAACGGCACGCTCTTGCGCATGTTGATCGACTTGAAGCTGTAATACTTGAGATTGCTGACCATGCTCAGGCCCGCAAACACGGTCAGAGCCACGGCATACCAGCGCAGTTCGAAACCGCTGAACTTGTTGTCCAGCATCACCCACACGAATCCCGCCACCAGCGCCGCCGCCGCCGGACTGGGCAAGCCCTGGAAATAGCGCTTGTCGACCACGTCGATGTTGGTGTTGAAACGCGCCAGACGCAACGCCGCGCCCGCGCAATAAATGAAAGCGGCGAACCAGCCCCATTTGCCCAGATCGCGGAACGCCCATTCGTACATCAGGATGGAGGGCGCGACGCCGAACGACACCATGTCGGACAGGCTGTCGTACTCGGCGCCGAACTCGCTCTGCGTGTGGGTCATGCGCGCGATGCGTCCGTCCAGCCCATCCAGCACCATGGCGATGAAGATCGCGACGGCGGCGAACTCGTACTTGCCGTTCATCGCCTGCACGATGGCGTAGAACCCGGCGAACAGCGCAGCCGTGGTGAACAGGTTGGGCAGCAGGTAGATGCTGCGCCGGCGCAGGTTCAGGTGGTTACGCTGATTCAGTTCGTTCATGGGTTCAGAGCTTCGCCAAAATAGTGGTGGTGGCGGACACTTTATCACCGATGCTCACCTTGACGGTAGCCGTCAGCGGCAGGTAGACATCCACGCGCGAACCGAAGCGGATGAAGCCGTAACGCTGGCCGCGTCGTCAGCACATCGCCCACCTTGACGTAGCACAGGATGCGGCGCGCGATCAGGCCGGCCACTTGCACGAAGGTCACGGTCTGCCCGTCGTTGGTTTTCAGCACCACCGCGTTGCGCTCGTTTTCCGTGGAAGCCTTGTCCAGATCGGCATTCACGAACTTGCCGGGGAAATACTGGATCTTCTCGACCTTGCCATCCAGCCGGGCTGCGGTTGGAATGCACGTTGAACACGTTCATGAACACGCTGACCAGGATCGCCTCACGTTGCACCGTACGGATCCTGCGTGCGCTCGACCTTGATGACGCGCCCGTCGCAGGGCGACAGCACCGCACCTGCTTCCTGCGGAATCTCGCGTGCCGGATCGCGGAAGAACTGCAACACGAACACGAAGATGATCCACAACGGGATCGACCAGGCCGCACACCAGACGGTGGCAGCAACGGCCAGATACCAGAGAGATCGCCAGGAACGGCCAGCCCTCGCGGGCGATGATGGGATGAGGATAGTTGTTCATAGTTGTCGAGGACTAAGGTAGTAAAGCGAAGGGGGAAGGTTCAGAGCAAAGGGTTTTACCCTTCACCGCTTCCCCCTTCTCTTCGCCCTGCTGTTAGTTCTTGGACTGATCGACCAGCTTGTTCTTGCCGATCCACGGCATCATGGCGCGCAACTGGCCGCCCACCACTTCGATCGGATGCTCGGCGTTCAAACGGCGGCGCGCAGTCATTTCCGGGTAGTTGGTGCGGCCTTCCAGGATGAACTGCTTGGCGTAGGAACCGTTCTGGATGTTCTTCAGGCATTCCTTCATCGCGGCGCGGGCCTGGTCGGCGATCACGCGGTGACCGGTGACATACTCGCCATACTCCGCGTTGTTGGAGATGGAGTAGTTCATGTTGGCGATGCCGCCTTCGTACATCAGGTCGACGATCAGCTTCAGTTCGTGCAGGCACTCGAAGTAGGCCATTTCCGGCGCATAACCGGCTTCGGTCAGCGTCTCGAAACCGGCCTTCACCAGCTCCACCGCACCGCCGCACAGCACGGCCTGTTCGCCGAACAGGTCGGTCTCGGTCTCTTCGCGGAAGTTGGTCTCGATCACGCCGCCCTTGGTGCCGCCGTTGGCTGCCGCATAGGACAGCGCGATGTCTTTGGCCTTGCCGCTCTTGTCCTGGTACACAGCGATCAGTGTCGGTACGCCGCCGCCCTTGAGGTATTCGGAACGCACGGTGTGGCCGGGGCCCTTGGGCGCGATCATGATCACGTCCACGTCGGCACGCGGCACGACCTGGTTGTAATGCACGTTGAAGCCGTGGGCGAAGGCCAGTGCGGCGCCTGCCTTCATGTTCGGCGCGACTTCCTTGTTGTAGACATCGGGGATGTTCTCGTCGGGCAACAGCATCATCACCACGTCGGCGTTCTTCACCGCATCGGCGACTTCGGCGACCTTGATACCAGCCGCTTCGACCTTCTTCCAGGAAGCGCCACCCTTGCGCAGACCGACGGTCACATTGACGCCGGAATCCTTCAGGTTCTGCGCGTGGGCATGGCCTTGCGAGCCGTAGCCGATGATGGTCACTTGCTTGCCCTTGATCAGGGACAGGTCTGCGTCTTTGTCGTAATAAACTTTCATGTTGGCCTCGTCGAAAAAATCAGTAGATAAAAATCGTTAAAGTTTCAGGATGCGGTCGCCGCGCCCGATGCCGGAGGCGCCGGTACGCACCGTTTCCAGGATCAGGCTGTGGTCGATCGCCTGCAGGAAACGGTCCAGCTTGTGGCCCGTCCCGGTCAGTTCGATGGTGTAAGTCTTGTCGGTGACATCGATGACGCGTCCGCGGAAGATGTCGGTCATGCGCTTGAGTTCCTCACGGTCGTCGCCGACCGCGCGCACCTTGACCAGCATCAGTTCGCGCTCGATGTGGTCGCCGTCGGTCAGGTCCATCACCGTGACCACATCCACCAGCTTGTTGAGCTGCTTGTTGATCTGCTCGATGACCTCGTCGGAACCGCTGGTGACGATGGTCATGCGCGACAGGGTCGGGTCTTCGGTCGGCGCCACGTTGAGCGACTCGATGTTGTAGCCGCGTGCCGAGAACAGCCCGGCCACGCGCGACAGCGCGCCCGATCTCGTTTTCCATCAGCAGAGAGATGATATGTCGCATGTTACAGGTCCTCCGCCAGGATCACTTCGGACAAGCCCTTGCCGCCGGGAACCATGGGGTACACGTTCTCGGTGGAGTCGGTGCGGAAATCCAGGAACACCAGATCGTCCTTGCGCGCGAAGGCTTCTTTCAGCGCGCCTTCCACATCGGAAGGCTTCTCCACCAGGATGCCGACATGTCCGTAAGCCTCGGCCAGCTTCACGAAGTCCGGCAGCGCATCCATGTAGGAGTGCGAGTAGCGGTTGCCGTGGAAGAACTCCTGCCACTGGCGCACCATGCCCAGATAACGGTTGTTCAGCGCGATGATCTTGATCGGCAGGTTGTATTGCTTGCAGGTGGACAGCTCCTGGATGTTCATCTGGATGCTGCCCTCGCCCGTCACGCAGGCCACGGTCGCGCCCGGATGCGCCAGCTGCACGCCCATCGCCGCCGGCAGGCCGAAGCCCATGGTGCCCAGGCCGCCGGAGTTGATCCAGCGGCGCGGCTGGTTGAACTTGTAGTACTGCGCCGCCCACATCTGGTGCTGGCCCACGTCGGATGTCACGAAGGCATCGCCGTGCGTGATCTTGTGCAGCGTCTCGATCACGTATTGCGGCTTGATGAGTTCGGTCGAATTCTTGTAGGTCAGCGAATTCGCACCGCGCCATTCGTCGATCTGTTTCCACCAGTCCTTCAGCGCAGCCGTTTCGGGCTTCTGTTTGCTGCTGTTCAGTACCGCCAACAGATCGGACACCACATGCGCCACATCGCCGACGATGGACACGTCCACCTTCACGCGCTTGGAGATGGAAGCGGGATCGATGTCGATGTGGATGATCTTGCGCGGCACGGAATTGAAATGCGCCACATTGCCGATCACGCGGTCGTCGAAACGCGCGCCAACCGCCAGCAGCACGTCGCAGTTCTGCATGCCCATGTTGGCTTCGTAGGTGCCGTGCATGCCCAGCATGCCGACGAACTGTTTGTCGCTGGCCGGGAATCCGCCCAAGCCCATCAGCGTGTTGGTGCAGGGCGCGCCCAGCAGGCGCACCAGCTCGGTCAATTGTTTGGACGCATCGGACAGGATCACGCCGCCGCCCGCATAGACCATCGGACGCTTGGCTTCCAGCAGCATCTGCGCCGCGCGCTTGATCTGGCCGATGTCGCCCTGGACCTGCGGATTGTAGGAGCGGATGCTCACTGTGGCGGGATATTCGAATTCGGCCTTCTGGTTCGACACATCCTTGGGGATATCCACCAGCACCGGGCCGGGGCGGCCGCTCTTGGCCAGATAGAACGCCTTTTTCAGCGTGCTGGCGATGTCCTTGGCGTCCTTGACGAGGAAATTGTGCTTCACGCAGGGGCGTGTGATGCCGACCGCGTCCACTTCCTGGAAGGCGTCTTCGCCGATGAAGCTGGTCGGCACCTGGCCGCTGATCACCACCATCGGGATGGAATCGAGATAGGCCGTGGCGATGCCGGTGACGGCATTGGTCACGCCGGGGCCGGAGGTCACCAGCGCCACGCCGACCTTGTCGGTGGAGCGGGCGTAGCCGTCGGCGGCATGTACCGCCGCCTGCTCGTGGCGCACCAGCACGTGCTTGACCTGTTCCTGCTTGAACAGCTCATCGTAGATGAACAACACCGCGCCGCCGGGGTAGCCGAAAACGTATTCGACCCCCTCTTCCTGCAAACAGCGGATGGTAATTTCTGCGCCCGTCAGTTCCATGAACCCACTACCCCAGATTTAAACAACGAAAGACCGCGCAAGATAAAGGCTGGCGGCGTTTTGGTCAACCCCTGCAGCGCCCCGGAAACGGCAAAATCCCTAATCGGCGCATGAATTTGCTAGTATCCGCCCCCATCGTCAGGGAGCCGTCAACTGTCCACGCCGCAGCAACTTTCCGAATTCCTCGCGCAGGTGGAGCGCCGGGCATACAAACAGGCGCAATTCGCCGTGCGCGACGAGCATGTGGCGCTGGATATCGTGCAGGACGCCATGATGAAACTCGCCGAACACTACGGCGACCGCAGCCCCGAAGAATTCCCCATGCTGTTCCAGCGTATCCTGCAGAACACCATCCGCGACCATTACCGCCGCCAGAAGGTGCGCTCGCTCTGGACGACGCTGTTTTCCTCTCTCACGCCGCAACACAATAGCGAGGATTTCGACCCGCTCGACACCCTGAAAGACGAAGACAACCCCAGCCAGCCAGCCCGGCCGGACGATGCCCTGGTGCAATCGCAGCTGATCGCAGCGGTCGAAGAGGCCTTGAGCGAACTCCCCGCACGTCAACGCGAGGCCTTCCTGTTGCGTTATTGGGAAGAACTGGACACGGCGGAAACGGCGGCCGCCATGGGTTGCTCGGAAGGCAGCGTCAAGACCCACTGCTCGCGCGCCACCCACGCACTCTCCGCAATACTCAGGAAAAAAGGAATAACCCTGTCATGAACATCAGATTGAACCACAAAGAAATCGGGCGATTGCTGGATCGATCAGCCGATCGACTGGATCGCTCCACACTGGACGGGCTTGAAGCCGCACGTCATCACGCCCTGCAGCACCAGCGTACTTCGATATCGCCCGGGCTGAGCCGGGACGGCTTGCTGCATGGACACCTGCAACTGTCCCAGCGCTCGCTGGGCTGGATCCTGGCTGCCGTCGTCGCGACCCTGTTGCTGGCCAACATGACCTGCCGCTACCACTCCACCGAACACGACCGCGGTGACATCGACATCGCCATCCTGACCGACGAGATGCCGGTCGATGTGTATGTCGATTAAGGCCTTGCACGGCCCGTCCGCCTGCTGCTCGCCTGCGCACTGACGGCCTGGCCGCTGCTGGCGGTCGCCCAGCCTTGGGAAAGCCTGACCGCACAACAGCAGGAAGCCCTCGCACCGTTCTCCGCTTCGTGGAACACCCTGCCCGAAAAGGAGCGGCATAACCTGCTCGGTATCGCCAAGCGCTATCCGAAACTTCCCCCGCAAAAGCAGCAGCGCCTGCACGAGCAGACTCGAAAAATGGAGCAAACTGACGCCGGAGCAGCGCAAGCGCGCCAGGGAAAAATACAAGGCGTTCAGCAAGGTTCCTGCGGACAAGCGCGAAGAGGTGAAAAAGATGGTGCGCGAACAACAGGCCAGCCAAGCCGCAAGCGGCGTTCAGCCGGCTTCGCCCTGATCATCTGCGCTCGGTGCGCCAGAGCATCCCCAGCGCCAGCGCAAGGAACATCCAGGTCATCGCCGTGGCGCTCAACAACGGCGACCAGTCGTTCAAGGCCCCGACATTGGCGAACAGCCTGCCGACGAAGTGGAAGGCCAACCCCAGCACGATACCCACGAAGATCTTGCCGCTGATACCGCCCTCGCGGCGCTGATAGGCCGAGAACGGCAACGCCAGCATCATCATCACCAGTACCGCGAACGGATAGACCAGCTTGTTCCACATGGCGATCTCGTAACGCACGGTCTTCTGGTGGTTGTCGCGCAGATGTTCGGTGTATTGGTACAGATTCCATGCCGACATCTGCTCGGGCACCACCAGCAACACGCTCAGGATGTCCGGATTAAGCGAGGTACGCCACTCTGCGCTCGGACGGTTGTCGGTGGTGGCGCCTTCCTTGTCGAAACGGGTCTGCCGCACGCCATCCAGTTGCCAGCGCTGCCCGTCCAGATAGGCGGCGTGCTCGGCGGTGATGATGCTGCGCAAATGATAGCTTTCGTCGAATTCGTAGATGCTGACGTCCAGCAGCGAAGTGTCCGGCAGCACGCTCTTCACATTGATGAAGCTGCGCTCGTCTTTCGCCCAAACCCCGGAGCGGAATTCTTTCAGATTGACTTGCGCGTTCTGCGCCTTCAGTCGCAATTGTTGCGCCAGCCTTTCGCTCGGCGGCGCAACGAATTCGCCGCTCAGGAAGCACAGGATCACCAGTGGCATGCCGATCTTGAGCAGCACGCCTATCATCTGTTTGAGCGAGACCCCGGAACTTCGATACACGGTCAATTCGGAATTGGCCGCCATCTGCACCATGGCGAAGATGGTGCCGATCAGCACCGCGACCGGAAACAATTCGTACACATGCCCGGGGACGGTCAGCGTCACAAACAGCAACACATAGCCCAGGCTGTAGTCGCCTTTCCCCATCGAGTTCAGTTCGTTGATCAGATCGAGCAGGGCGAACAGCATGATGAGCGCAACAAACACCAGCAGGATGCTGGCGTATATCTCGCGCCTCAGATAACGCGTAAGCAGTTTCATCGTTTCAACCTGCGCCACGAAAAGGCCGACGAGCGGTGATAGAACAGCAGCAACGTCACGAACAACATCAGCGAGTGTATGCCCAGCAGACCCGTCGCCGCACTTATCTTGCCCCATCCAACCCAGGAGTTGGTCACGCTGATCATGTTGTTATAGAACATGTAGATAACGATGGCGGTGACCAGGTTGAGCGAACGTCCGGCACGCGGGTTCACAAAGCTCAGGGGAATCGCCATCAGCGCCAGAATCAGCGCGCTCAGCGGCAGGCCGATACGCCATTCCAGTTCCGACATGTTCCACGGGTTCGGGTCCCGCAACAGAGCCAGGGTAGGATAAGCCTTGTAGTTGGCCCTTTCCTTCCGCAGTTCGGCGGGCTCGATGCGCATCGCGTAGCGCTCGAACTCCACGATCTTGAAATCCGCCTGTCCCGGGAAGCCTTCATAGCGCGTGCCGTTGAGCATCACCAGAAAACGGTCGCCATTCGGCGCGGTTTCCTGGAAGCCTTCCTTGGCCACCATCGTGCCTTCCCTGCCGTTCTGCACCGACCGCACGAAAATATTGCTGACGCGCCTTTTCTCGGTATCGACCTCTTCCAGAAAGAATACGCGGTCCGCCTGCCTGGATTCGCGGAATGCGCCCGGCGTCGCAGCCGCCACATCATCGCGGCTGTCCAGCCTGCGCTTGTACTCTTCCGCCTTGGATAACGCCCACGGCGACAACACCAGACTGAGCAAGGCGATCACCACCGTCACCGGAATGGCATAGCCCAGCACCGGGGGTATCCAGCGCGTGAGCCCGATGCCGGAAGAGAACCACACCACCATCTCGCTGTCGCGATAGCTGCGCGTCAGCGTCAGCAGCACCGACATGAACAGGCTGATGGAAAGCAGTACCGGCAGGTAATTGAGAGCGCTGAAGCCCAGCATCGCCATCACCCCCTCCACCGCCAGCAGGCCGCTGACCGATTCGCCCAGAAAGCGAATCAACTGGGTAAACACGACGATACCGAGCAGAATGGAAGACACCAGCAATCCCGTGCTCGCGAACTCGCGCACCAATGACCAGTGGAAGATGCCGTGCAGACGCGGCTTCTTTGACTTTTGTGGCTGGGATTGCGGATAATCCTGCATCTAGGACAATTCTGAGATTATTGAGGAGAGGCGCGTGGAATTTAGCATAAAACAAGGCAGTCCGGAAAAACTGAAGAGCGGCTGCATCGCGGTCGGCGTGTTCGAGGGCGGCAAGTTGTCCGCCTCTGCACGGGCGATCGACATGGCCGCCAAGCACGCGTTGAGCGACCTCATCGCGCGCGGCGACATGACCGGCAAAGCCTCTTCCACGCTGCTGCTGCACAAGCTCCCCGGCGTCGCTGCCGAGCGCGTGCTGCTGGTCGGCCTGGGCAAGGCCAGCGAACTCAACAACAAGACCAGCGTGGAGATCCTGCGCGCGACCTTCACCGCCTTGAATGCCACCGCTGCCAAGGATGCCGCGCTGTATATCGTCGATGATGGCGTCGGCAAGGATGCGGCGTGGGTCGTCAAGCAGGCCGTGTTCGCCGCGGCCGAACAGGCTTTCCGCGCCGACGGCATGAAGAGCAAACCGGCCAAGGCCGCCGCGCTGAAGCACATCACCTTCGCCACGCTGGACAAACCGTCCGCCGCATTGAAGAACGTGCTCGACCAGGCTGCCGCAACCGCGCGCGGCATGGAACTCACCAAGACGCTGGGCAACCTGCCCGCCAACGTCTGCACCCCGACCTACCTCGCCGCCAAGGCGCTGGCGCTGGGCAAGGCGCACAAGAGCATCAAGACCACCGTGCTGGAAGAGAAGGACATGCAGAAGCTGGGCATGGGCTCGCTGCTTTCCGTCACGCGCGGCAGCGAACAGCCGGCCAAGCTGATCACGATGGAATACCACGGCGCGGACAAGAAACAGAAACCCGTGGTGCTGGTCGGCAAGGGCATCACCTTCGATACCGGCGGCATCTCGCTCAAGCCCGGCGCCGACATGGACGAGATGAAATACGACATGTGCGGTGCAGCCAGCGTGCTCGGCACCATGCAGGCCATCGCCGAGATGGGACTGAAGCTCAACGTGGTCGGCGTCATCCCGACCTGCGAGAACATGCCCAGCGGCCGCGCCACCCGGCCCGGCGACATCGTGACCAGCATGTCCGGCCAGACCATCGAGATCCTCAACACCGACGCCGAAGGCCGCCTCATCCTGTGCGATGCGCTGACCTACTCGAAGAAATTCGACCCCGACACCGTGATCGACATCGCCACGCTCACCGGCGCCTGCGTGATCGCGCTGGGCCATGTCGCCAGCGGCCTGTTCAGCAACGAAGACAAACTCGCCAAGGAACTGCTGACTGCGGGCGAACAATCGCATGACCGCGCCTGGCAACTGCCGCTGTGGGAAGACTACCAGCCGCTGCTGGACAGCAACTTCGCCGACATGCAGAACATCGGCGGGCGCGCGGGCGGCACCATCACCGCAGCCTGTTTCCTGGCGCGCTTCACCAAGGACTACCGCTGGGCGCACCTCGACATCGCCGGCACCGCCAACAAGTCCGGCAAGGACAAGGGCGCCACCGGTCGTCCGGTGCCGTTGCTCACGCAGTATTTGATCAATAGATCAAACAGCAAATGATTTTTGCCACAGAGCACACAGAGACCACAGAGAGGGATGCGAGTGTTCTTCTCTGTGTACTCTGTGGTCTCTGTGGCTAAATGATTTTTCATTATGACTAAAGTCGATTTCTATACCGGCTCAGAGGACAAGCTGCGCACCGCTTGCCAGTTGAGCCACAAGGCGATGCAGAACGGCATGCGCGTGTTGCTGCATGTGCCGGACGAGGACACCGCGAACAAGCTGGACCAGTTGCTGTGGCACTACCCCGCCACCGCCTTCATGCCGCACTGCCGCAGCCACGAGGCGGAAGCCGCCAGCATGCCCGTCGTCATCGGGCGCGACGAGACCTTTCCGCATTCCGAACTGCTGATCAGCCTGCACAACGAGTGCCTGCCGTTCTTCAGCCGCTTCGAATGCGTCAAGGAGATCGTCGGCCAGGATGCCGACGACGCCAGACTGGGGCGCGAACGCTACGTTTTCTACAAGGACCGCGGTTACGAACTGCGCCACTTCGACCTGCGCAAGCCATGAAATCGCGCATCGATCCCAACCTGCTGCCCATCCTGACCGAGACGGCCGATGGCAAAGTGCTCGACCTGCCGGTGCTCACGGAAGCAATCGAAGGACACCGCGCCACTGCGGCTAGCGCCTTGCCGCTCAGCGAGGCGCAATGCCGGCAACTGGCCGAGCAGCTCTTTCCCAAGCTCGAAGCGACGCTGCGCGAAGTGATCGGCTCGCGCTCCGAGGCACGCTGGGAAAAGTCCATGCAGCAGGTGCACGCCGCACTGCCCGACCTCATCCTCGGTACCGTACAAAAGCCCCGGTAGGGTGGGCACGCGTGCCCACCCTGCGCCCTGTATAATCACGCCTTTTCCGGCCATCCGGCTAACACACTCGTCGCAAGAACATGACTCAGCAAAGAGAACTCGCAAAAAGTTTTGAACCGAAAGACATCGAATCGCGCTGGTATCCCAAGTGGGAATCCTCCGGCTACTTCAAGGCCGGGCTCGACCCGAACAAGATCGAATCTTTCTGCATCCAGTTGCCGCCGCCCAACGTCACCGGCACGCTGCACATGGGCCACGGCTTCAACCAGACCCTGATGGATGCGCTGACGCGCTACCACCGCATGAGCGGCGACAACACGCTGTGGCAGCCGGGCACCGACCACGCGGGCATCGCCACGCAGATCGTGGTGGAACGCCAGCTCGACGCGCAGAAGATCTCGCGCCACGACCTCGGCCGCGAAAAGTTCATCGAGAAAGTGTGGGAGTGGAAGGAATACTCCGGCAACACCATCACCCGGCAGATGCGCCGCCTCGGCACCTCGCCCGACTGGTCGCGCGAACGCTTCACCATGGACGAAGGCCTGTCGCGACTCGGTCACCGAGACCTTCGTGCGCCTGTATCAACGAAGGCCTGATCTATCGCGGCAAGCGTCTGGTGAACTGGGACCCGAAACTGCACACCGCCGTCTCCGACCTCGAAGTGGTGCAGGAAGAAGAAGACGGCTTCATGTACCACATCCAGTATCCGCTGGCGGATGGCTCCGGCCATCTTGGTGGTCGCCACCACCCGCCCCGAGACCATGCTCGGCGACGTGGCGGTGATGGTGCATCCGGAAGACGAGCGCTACAAACACCTCATCGGCAAGCAGGTCACGCTGCCGCTGTGCGACCGCACCATCCCCGTCATCGCCGACGAATATGTGGACAAGGAATTCGGCACCGGCGTGGTGAAGGTCACGCCCGCGCATGACTTCAACGACTATGCAGTGGGACAGCGCCACAAGCTGGCGATGATCTCCATCCTCACGCTGGATGCGAAGATCAACGAACACGCGCCCAAGCAATATCAAGGCATGGATCGCTTCGCCGCGCGCAAGCAGATCTGCGCCGACCTCGAAGCCGCCGGACTGTTCACAAGGCCGACAAGCACAAACTCAAGGTGCCGCGCGGCGACCGCACCGGCGTGGTGATCGAGCCGATGCTGACCGACCAGTGGTTCGTCGCCATGAGCAAGCGGGCCCGGAAGGCAAGAGCATCACCGAGCAGGCGCTGGAATGCGTGAGCTCCGGCGAGATCAAGTTCCATCCGGAGAACTGGGTGAACACCTACAACCAGTGGCTGAACAACATCCAGGACTGGTGCATCTCGCGCCAACTGTGGTGGGGACATCAGATTCCCGCGTGGTACGGCGTGAACGGCGAAGTGTTCGTCGCGCGCGACGAAGCCGAAGCGCGCCAGCTCGCCGACAAGGCCGGCTACGCCGGACAGCTCGACCGCGACAACGACGTGCTCGACACCTGGTTCTCTTCCGCGCTGTGGCCGTTCTCCACGCTCGACTGGGAAGAGGGCAAACCGTTCGACGCGCAGAACGAATTCGTGAAGCAATACCTGCCGTCCTCCGTGCTGGTCACCGGCTTCGACATCATCTTCTTCTGGGTGGCGCGCATGGTGATGATGACCAAACACATCACCGGCAAGATTCCGTTCAAGGACGTGTACGTGCACGGCCTGATCCGCGACGCGGAAGGCCAGAAGATGTCCAAGTCCAAGGGAAATGTGCTCGACCCGATCGACCTCATCGACGGCATCGGCATCGAAGACCTGGTGAAGAAACGCACCACCGGCCTGATGAACCCGAAGGATGCGGAAAAGATCGAGAAACGCACCCGCAAGGAATTCCCGGAAGGCATCACCGCCTTCGGCACCGACGCATTGCGTTTCACGTTCGCCTCGCTGGCCTCGCCCGGCCGCGACATCAAGTTCGACATGCAGCGCTGCGAAGGCTATCGCAACTTCTGCAACAAGCTGTGGAACGCCACGCGCTTCGTGCTGATGAACTGCGATGGCAAGGATGTGGGACAGGATGAATCGCTGCCGCTGGAATTCTCCGCTGCCGACAAATGGATGATCAGCGAACTGCAGACAGGCCGAAGCCGAGATGGCGACGCATTTCGCCGACTACCGTTTCGACATGGCCGCGCGCGCCGTGTACGAACTGGTGTGGAACACCTACTGCGACTGGTATGTGGAACTGGCCAAGGTGCAGATTGCCAACGGCAGCGAAGCGCAGCAGCGCGCCACCCGCCGCACACTGGTGCGCGTGCTGGAAACCATCCTGCGCCTGGCACACCCCATCATCCCGTTCATCACCGAAGAGCTGTGGCAATCGGTCGCGCCGATGGCAAACCAGAAAGGCGACAGCATCATGCTGCAAGCCTATCCCAAGGCCGACAGCAGCAAGATCGACGATGCCGCTGTTGCCCAGATCGCGCTGCTGCAGGAACTCATCACCGCCACCCGCAGCCTGCGCAGCGAGATGAACCTGTCCCCCGCCGCGCGCGTACCGCTGATCGCAGCAGGCGACGCTACCGTGTTGAACACACTCGCGCCCTACATCAGCAGCTTGGGCAAGCTGAGCGAAGTGCAGGTCGTCGCCGAACTTCCGGAAGGCGATGCGCCGGTATCCATCGTCGGCAATTTCAAGCTGATGCTGAAGGTGGAGATCGATGTCGCCGCCGAGCGCGAGCGTCTGGACAAGGAGATCGCGCGTCTTTCCAACGAGATCACCAAGGCACAGGCCAAGTTGGGCAACGAGAGCTTCGTCGCGCGCGCCCCGGCGGCGGTGGTGGAGCAGGAAAAGAAACGGCTGGATGAATTCGGCGCGACACTGGTACAGTTGCAGGCACAGCGCAAAAAGCTGGGCTGACGTGCGCCTCCGGAGCCAGAGGGGCTGCGCGTTGCGCAGGCATTTATTTCCGGAGGTGAAGCATGCATGAACTGCTGGTCGAAGCGATCGCCTACATCGTGCCGTTTACCGAGTTGCTGGGCGCTGCCGTGGTCACCTGGGGCACCCTGCATGGTCTGATATTGCTGCTGCGCCGCGCCTGGCTTTCTGTGCAGAAACTGCCCGTGGCGGAATCCCTGCGCGACATCCGCATCGCCATCGGCGAGAAGATGGCGCTGGGGCTGGACTTCTTCCTGGCCGGCGACATCGTCGGCACCATCGTGGTGCCGAGCAGGGAAACGCTGATGATCCTGGGCGGGATCGTGGTGATCCGGACCGTGATGGCCTACTTCCTGGCGAAAGAGATCGAGAATAAAGCCGCCGAGTGACCTGACGGCTCAGCGGCGGCGGATCAGGAAGACGAATTCGCCCATCCTGTTCTGTTGAAGACAACAACTCGTTGCCGGTCTTGCGGCAAAAATCCTCAAAATCCTTGGGCGAGCCCTTGTCGGTCGCCAGTATCTTCAGCACTTGCCCGGCGCTCATCGCGGACAGCGATTTCTTGGCGCGCAGGATGGGCAGCGGGCACGCCAGCTGGCGCACATCGAGTTCCACATCGAACGCAGTCCCGCTCACGCGACGAGCTCCCCGCCGGACTGCAGCCAGGCCATGATGCCGCCCTGCAGGTTGGCTGACTTCGCCAGGCCCTGGGCCGCAGCGAACGCCGCTGCCTGTGCGGAACGTCCGCCCATCTGGCAATAGAACACCGTTGTCTTTGCGCATCCAGTTCGTTCAGGCGCAACGGCAACAGGTGCAACGGCAGGCTGACCGCCCCCTTGATGCGTCCACGCGCGATCTCCGCGTCGGTGCGCACATCAACCAACTGCACCGTGCCGCTGGCGATCAGTTCCGGCAATTCGCTTGCACTGATGTTCTGGAAATCTGCCACTCCTGCTGCTCCATTCTGAATGATTGATTACTGCTCTTGCCCGTGGTCGCTCAACAGCCGCGAGATGCGTGTATTCGCCATCGACAGGCGCTTCGCCAGCATCTCCAGGAACGCCTCGGCGAACTGGAAGCGGCAGTTCGCCGAGGCGCGTGCCAGCGCCTCCGGAATGATCTCGATCAGCGTGACCTCGGTCTTCGAGATCACGTCGGTCGAGCGCCGCGCGTCCTTGCCGGTGAGGTGCGCCATCTCGCCGAAACAGTCGCCCTTGTGCAACAGGCTCAACAGGCGGCCCTGCTTGACCACGCGCACCGAGCCGCTGGCGATGAGGAAGAAGCTCTGTCCTTCCTCGCCTTCCTGGAGTATCGATTCGCCCTCGGACACCTTGTACCAGTCGCTGATGCGCAACACTTCCCACAGTTCGACATCGTTGAAGTCTGTGAAGAAGCTCAGCTCGCGCAAGGTATTGAACTTCTCGGTATCGAAGATCTCTTCCTGCTGCGGCACGTTGGCGCTGATGAACGCCACCAGGTCGCGCGCAAACTCGTCCCAGGTCTGATAGCGCTGCGCCGTATCCTTGGCCATGGCGCGCAGCACGATGGCGTCCATCGAGGGCGGTATCTCGGGACGGAAGGTGCTGGGCGGTTGCGGATCGATGTTCATGATCTGGTAGATCATGCTGTAGCTGTTGGCCGCATCGAACGGCAGCTTGCCGGTGAGCAGGCGATACATGGTCACGCCCAGCGAGTAGATGTCGGTCTGGTGCGTCAGCGGCAGTTCCCTGACCTGCTCCGGCGACATATATGCCGGGGAGCCCACGCCGCTTACCTGCGTACTCTGCTGGCTTTCGATGACTGCTGCGCCGAAATCGGTGATCTTGATGTCGCTCTCGCCGCGCAACAGGATGTTGGCGGGCTTGATGTCGCGGTGGGTGATGCCCTGGTACTGCGCGTATTCCAGCGCCTTGCAGCATTTGTAGATGATCTCGGCGATGCGCCCCAGGCCGAGCAGGTGATCGACCTCGCCGTAAATCTCCAGCGTCTCGCCCTCGACGTATTCCATCACCATGTAGTTCACTTCGCCGTCCATCACGGCGTCCTGGATCTTCACGATATGCGGATGGGAGAGTTTCCCGGCGAGCGATGCTTCAGTGAGCAGCAGCTTGCGGAAAGCCTTGGCGCGGGTCTGGTCGTGCAAAACGGACAGATCGAACACCTTGAGCGCGACCTGTTGCTGGCTGAACGGGTCGAGCGCAAGGTACACCGTGCTGGTCGCACCGTGTCCCAATTCTTTGACGATTTCGTATTTACCGACCTTGTCCATGCCTGAATTCCTTGCCTGCGCAGCCCTCCGAGCCCTCTCCTCAATCCTCTGCATGAAACCTCTCCATTCGCAAGCGGAGAAAGGACAAAGTGAAAGGCAATCTTCAATCGGGCGAGGAGGCGAGCGAGAAAGTCTTAATCCTTTTTTGCCGCGCGCATTCTGAGGGTTAGACGGCGCCGTGTCCAGAATCCCCACTTATTCACCGGAAAAAATGGTCCGCCGAGGAACTCGTCCGGGCCGGTGCTATCATACCGCCCATGAAAAAATTCATTCTTTCCGCGTTCCTTGCCCTGCCCCTGCTGGCGCATGCAGACGGCCTGCCGGATCTGGGCGACGTGTCGCAGGAGGCGGTTTCTCCCCAGATGGAGCGACGGATCGGCGAGCAGGCCATGTTCCAGATACGCGCCGACAAGAGCTATCTGGATGACCCCGAGGTCAACGATTACCTCAACCGCCTGGGCGGGCGGCTGGTTTCGTTCAGCAGCGAACCGGGACAGCCATTCGAGTTCTTCGCCATCAACGACAACGCCATCAACGCCTTCGCCATACCCGGCGGCTTTGTCGGCGTAAACACCGGCCTGATCCTGCTGGCGCAGAACGAATCCGAACTCGCCTCTGTGCTGAGCCACGAAATCTCGCACGTCACGCAGCACCATTACGCACGCATGGTCTCCGGCCAGCAATACGACTCGCTCGCCGCGCTGGCCACGGTCGCCGTCGCCATCCTCGCCGCGCGCAACAACCCGGAAGCCGCAACCACCGCCATCGTCGGCGCGCAGGCCGGAACGCTGCAGCGCCAGCTCAACTTCACGCGCGAGCATGAAAAAGAGGCCGACCGCTTCGGCATCGGCATCCTCGAAAAATCCGGCCTCGACACCCGCTCCATGCCCGTGTTTTTCGAGCGCATGCAAAAAGCCACGCAGTTGCTGGAAGGGAACACGCCGTCCTATCTGCGCACCCACCCGCTCACCACCGAGCGTATCGCCGACGTCGACGGTCGCGTGCAACAGATACCTTACCATCTGGTGCCGGACAGCCTCGACTTCCAGCTGATACGCGCCCGCCTGATCGCCAACCAGAAGATCGCGCCGGAAGCGGTCGCCTATTTCGACAGCGCCCTGGGCGAAAAGAAATTCGGCAATCCCGTCGCACAGCGCTACGGTCTGGTGCTGGCGCTGCTGCGCAACAATCAGCCGCAGCGCGCGGCGCAGGAATTCGCCCCCCTGCAGAAGCAGGCCAAGGTCAACCCGACCATCGCGGCGCTGGCCGGACAGATCAAGCGCCTGGACAAGCAGGACAAGGAAGTCGTCGCCTACTATCGCGCCGCGCTGAAGAACTTCCCGCAGCACCATGCGCTGATCTACGACTACGCCGAAGTGCTGCTGCAAGACCGTCGTTACGAAGAGGCGCTCAAGCTGCTCGACGAGCAGGTCGCCATCAACGGCAACGACCACAAGCTCTATGCGCTGCAGGCGCGCGCCTACTCAGCGCTCGGCAGACATCAGGAAGAGCATCACGTGCTCGCCTACAACTACATCCTGCACGGCGACCTGCATGGCGCGATCGAACAGCTGGAACTCGCCCAGCGTGCCGGCAACGACTACTACCAGCTCTCCACCATCGAAAGCGAACTCAGGCAGTTCCGCGAGATCGCTGCGGCATACGGCAAGAAGAAATAGAAGCCTGTTGTCGCTTAGAGGCGTCATTTTCTGGCCGCAAGGCGTAGCGTGAAATCCTGCTGACTGTTGATCAGGCGGGGAAGGAAGCACGCTGCTGGCTGTAGCGCGCGAACAGGAAACTGACGGCGATGACCAGGATGATGGAACAGCCGATGAACAGTTCGCGGCCTTCCTGCCAGGAGGATGCTTCGGGGAAGAAGCGGCGCGACAACCCCAGCGCCGCGACAAACAAGCTGAGCAGCGCCACGGTGATGCCCATGACGCGCGAAGCGGCGCGTGCGGTGGCGTCGGCGCGGCGCAGCAGGTGCGAGATCCACAGGCCGTTGGCGGCATCGGTGACCATCATGCCGGACATGAAGCACAGCGCCAGCAGCAGCGCGGACATGACCCCGCCGTATTGCGTGGCGGTGGCAGAGAACAGCGCGGCCTGCGACAGCGTGTCGAAAGAGAAGGCGAACAACGCGCCCACCATGCGCGATCAGCAGCGGATGCCCCGCATGCCTGAGCTTGCCCAGCCAGCGCCCCTTGAGGCCGACCATTCGCACCATCTCGTGCGCGGGCGTGGTGAACACCGCGTACAGGTTGAGCGCCCCCAGCGAGATCAGGAAGAATGCCGACACCCAGGCGCCGACATCATCCATCCACGCGGGCACCGCGCCCTGCTGGAACAGGAGACCGGTGGCGACCGCGACGATGCACACCACCACACCGTGACCGAGCGAGAACAGGAAACCGCACAGCCGCGCCAGCTTGCCGCGCCCGGCGGCGGCGTTGAAACGGGTCAGGCCATCGATGGTGGCGAGATGGTCGGCATCCATGCCGTGCTTCATGCCCAGCACGATCGCCAGCGCGACCAGGGGATAAAGACCGCCGCTAACCGTTTCCATAACGCCCTCGTAAGAAGATTTCACATCTTTTCTTAACAAGAAACATGCCAATAAACCGAAATGCGCAGCGCGCCAGGAAAACACTCGCCGCGAATCCACAACATACTGATGGCAATCAATATATGCACTCCGGAGAGTTCCGTCTGCCCTGCCGTTCCCTCAGCCCGCAGCACAGCAGCAGCCGAATGCCGGTAACCGGCTTACCGCTTTCAACTCCGCTTCGATCGCGGCAGACACAACCTGAACTGCGCCCCGCCGCCCGCTGCGTTGCTCACCGACAACTCTCCGCCATGACGCTCGACGATGCCGTAGCTGATCGACAATCCCAGCCCCGTCCCTTTGCCGACCGGCTTGGTGGTATAGAAGGGATCGAATATCTTGCCCAGCGCCTTTTCGGGAATGCCCGGCCCGTTGTCGCGGAACAGGATGCAAAGCAGGTCTCCGTCAGCCTCGGCGGTGATGGTCAGTAACGGCTCGGGCATCCCTTCGGTCGCATCCGATGCGTTCTGCACCAGATTGATGATCACCTGCTGGATCTGTCCGGGGGAGCCGAAGATATGCAGATCTTTCGGCACATCCGTCACCACACGGAAGTTGACCGGCGTGGCGCGCGTGACCCAGTGCACCGAACGCTCTATGGTCTCGGCCAGATTGAAATCGACGTTCTCGTTGCGGTCGGATGCGGAGAAGCGCTTGAGGCCGTCCACGATGTCGCGTGTGCGCTCGGCGCCCTCCACCGCACCGGATAGCAGCGGCGCCAGGTCGTCGAGAAGCCGGTCGATGCGCAGTTCCTCGCGCAAGGCGCGCAACTCCGCGCCTGTCATGCCGTCGTGCACCGCATCCAGATAGCGTTTCAGGCGCGGCGTGTATTTCCGCATCGCATGCACGTTGCCCAGCACGAAGCTGATCGGGTTGTTCAATTCGTGCGCCACTCCGGCGACCAGCTTGCCCAATGACGCCATCTTCTCGGATTGCAGCAGTTGCTGCTGGGTGCGCTTGAGCTCTTCGTGCGCCTCGCGCAGCTTGTGATAGGCGCGGCGCAACTCGCCCACCGGGCGCCCGGTGATCACCACGCCGAGCAGCTTGCCCGCACCGGACAGGCGCGGCGTGAAGTTGAGCGCCACCGGGGTGGTGCCGCCGTCGCGCGTCTTGAACTGCAATTCGATATCGTTGGCCGGTTCTGTGGTCAGGCTGGAGATGACCCGCTTGGCCGTGTCGCACCCGCTCTCATCCGCGAACAGCGAACCGAGCTTCGCTCCCTTGAGTTCCTTTTCCGAGCGCCCCGTGAACGCCAGCAGCGAATGGTTCACCTCCTCGATCACGGCATTGCGGTCGCACACCACCAGGAGGTCGGACATCGAGGTCAGGATGCTGTAGATGAACTGCTGCGACTCTTCCAGCTCGGAGTTCTTCCGCTCCAGCACCACCTCGTATTGCAGCAGCTCGTTGTAGACCTCGTCCATCGAGCGCACGACATCTATCCAGGCCGACTCCGAGAACGGTTCGATCTCGCTCGGCAGCGGCAGTCTCGATGGGGAAGGTTGGGTGCGCGTGCTCATGCTCTATGTGTTCCTGTGGTTTCGTTCAAGTCGTCGGATGGCTGTGCACATGACCGTGGCCATGCCCGGCCTCCGCCTCGACCGGCACCAGATTGACCTGCCCGTGGCGCACGCCGCGCTCGGCGATCAGCGCATCGGCAAAGCGGCGCACCACCTCGGTCCTGCCGCGCAGCATCACCGTCTCCAGGCAATTCTCGTGATCCAGATGCACATGCGTCGATGCCACCACCAGATCGTGATGGTCATGCTGCAATCCGGTAAGCCGCTCCGCCAGATCGCGCTCGTGATGGTTGTACACATAGGAAAGATTCGCCACGCAATACAGCGCCTGCTTCTCCTGCACGCGCAGCGTATCCAGTTTGCCGCGCAACATGTCGCGCACTGCCTCGGAACGGTTCAGGTAACCGCGCTCGCGGATCAGGCGGTCGAATTCGCTGGCGAGTTTTTCGTCGAGTGAGATGGTGAAGCGTTCCATGTTTTTCCTTTGGTTCAAAACCACTTTACCCGCAGATTACGCAGATTGACGCAGATTACTTTGTCATGTTCAGTTCCAGGCATGGGCGGTGTTTTAATCTGCGTGAAATCTGTGTCATCTGCGGGCCAATGTCTTTCGCAACTCAATGCACCGTGCACACCATGCACGGATCGAACGAACGTACCACATGCTGCACCGCCAGCGGCGCGGCGTTGCCGCCCTCTTCCGCCGCCAGCCCGACCAGCGCCTGTTCCAGCGCACCGGGCACGCCCGCCGCATCGCGCGGCGAGAAGTTCCAGGTGGTCGGCGCGATGATCTGGTAGTTGTATATCTTGCCCTTGCGCACGTCCAGCCAGTGACCGAGGCTGCCGCGCGCCGCTTCGACCAGGCCGATGCCGCGCGCCTCCACCAGTTCCCCGGCAGGCAGGCAGAACGGCGCTCCCGGCTGTATCTGCTGCAACCAGGACTCCATTGCCGGGATCACCAGCGCGAATTCCAGCATACGTGCGACGACCCGCGCTGTCACGCTGGCGCCGTAGCGTCCCACCAGATCGTGCACCAGCGGATGACCGGCCACCATCTGCCGCGCCAGCGCGCCCGTCTCCAGCACCTGGCCGGACAGGCGCGGCGCCTTGCACCAGGAATACGCATCCGGCTTGTCCGGTTGCGGCAGGGTGCGGCCCTCTGCCGGCGCGAGCGCGACATCGCCCGCCATCCAGCTGCTGGTCACGTCCTCGCGGATCGCGCCGATATCCAGCGCCTGCAGCTTGCCGTCCGCCCACACGCCCGCCGGAAACAATGCACTCGCGCCATCGCCATAGGCGCCGTAACTCATGAAACGGTCCGTGGCGCGCCCCATTTTCTGCAAACCCAGATCACGCGCGATGTGCAGGAAGCGCGGGAAGTCGGCAGACTTCGCGCGCGGCTGCATCCACGCGTACAGGGCAGCCTCGGAATCAAGTGCCGCTATCGCTTCCAGCGTGTCGCCGAACAGGGTGCGCTCGAGGAAGGTGCGAAATTCGGCCAGCAGCATCTTCAGGCGCAGCTTCTCCGCTTCTTCCAGCGGACGCGACGAACCGCCGGGCTGCAGCGACAGCGTGTGCGGCCAGCGGCCCGCCAGATAGGCCATCACGTTCATGAACTTCGCGCGCACCGGCAACACGTCCGCTGTCGCCGAACCCGACACCGATTTGAAGCGCGCCTGCGCATCGGCGAACCAGGCGCGGTCGCGATAGCCGTCGCGCGCGAAATCCGGCATGAAGAACAGATAGAAATGGCTCAGGTGATCGGCCAGGTTCTCCGCCGCCAGCGTCAGCGTGGCGGCGAGGCGGCCGTTGTCTGGCGGCTGCAGTCCCATGCTTTGCGCCAGCGCCTGCGCCGCCGCCGCCGATTGCGCCACCGAACAGATGCCGCAGATGCGCGGCACATACACCAGCGCATCGAGCGGATGTTTTCCCGCCAGGATCTGCTCGAAACCGCGGTACATCGGCGAATTCACATAAGCGGCACTCACGCGCCCGCCTTCGATATCGAGCGTGACTTCAAGGTCGCCCTCGACGCGGTTGAATGGGCCGACGACGCGGCGGGTCATTTCAGGCGCGTCCTCTTGCTGGCAGGCGCGATCACCTGATGGTCGGACACCGCGTTCTCCTTCACGCGTTTCGGCGTGGCCGATTTGGACAGCGACGCCAGCGCCACGAACCAGGCCTTCGGCATATCGGTCGGCAAGCCGATGGGTATGCCGGCGATCTTGGGCGTGACGCCGAAGGGATGCCCCGGCTCTTCGAAGCCCGGCTCGGTGCAGGCGATGCAGGCATAGCCGCCGCGCACGCAGGAACCCTCGCCATTCCACAGGCGGATGTTGCAGTCGGCATGCACCTGCGTGCCCTTGCAGCCCATGTTCTCCATCAGGCAGCCGAGGTCGGAAGGCTTGTGCGCACTGGCCTTGAACTCGTAAAACTCGTTGCGCGTGCAGCCGTGGTGCACCAGGTGATCGGCATACAGCCGCGGGCGGCGATAGCCATCCAGCTGCGCTTCGCCCATCTGGCCCGCAGCGAGCGAAGCGAGTGTTTCGATCACCCAGTTGGGATGGGTCGGACAGCCCGAGATATTGACCACCGGCAGGCCGCTCTTCGCGCGGTAGTCCTCGCCCAGCAATCCGCCCGCTGCGTCGCCGTCATACTGCATGCCGCAGGCATCCGTCGGGTTGCTGCCGCCCGAGGTCACGCCGCCGAAAGCCGCGCAACTGCCCACCGCGACGGTGTAGCGCGCCACATGCGCCAGGCGTTCGAGCATGCTCTTCATCGAATTGCCGTTGGTGGTGCGATGGAAACCGCCGCTGCCGAACGGACCGCGCAGCACCGCACCTTCGAGACACAGGATATCCAGCCGCGTCGCGCCGCTGGCGCAGTCGTCGATGATCTTGCGCGCCTCGTCCGCGCTCTGTTCGGACAGCGAGGGATGCCACAGCAGGTTGATGCCGACGCCGTGCAGCGTGTCGAACAGATTGCGGCAATCGGCATTCAGCAACGACAGCGTGCAACCGCCGCAACCGCCGGATTGCAGCCAGAGCAGGTTGAGCGGCTCTTGTGAAGAAGCGGCTTTCAAGCTTTTCCTCTCTCACGTTTGATGAACGCGGCCAACCCCCTTCTCCCGCAAGCGGGAGAAGGGTTGGGGATGAGGGGCTGTGCGTACCGAATAAGGACATTCATTTCTCCACACCCCTCACCCCTGCCCCTCTCCCGTTTGCGGGAGAGGGGTGATAGAGTTAAAAAATTCTCACTCACCCTTCTTCTCCATACCATAGCGCGCCAGCTTGCTGCGCAGGCCGACACGCGACAGGCCCAGCTCGGTCGCGGCGCGCGTCTTGTTCCAGCGGTGGCGTATCAGGCATTCGCGCAGCACGCGTGCTTCCAGCGCCTCCATTCTGTCCTTGAGACTGCCGTCCAGCCCGGCGAGGATGCTCATGTCCTGCGACTGTTCTTCCGGCGCGGCGCGCAACACCTTGGGCGAGAACAGGTGCGCGCCGATGTGTTCGCTGTCGCACAGCAGGATGGCGCGCAATATCTCGTTCTGCATCTCGCGCACGTTGCCGGGCCACTGGTAACCGGCCATGCACTCCAGCGCTTCCGGCGTGAATCCCTGTATCTCCCTGCCCATGGCCGGCGCGGCTTCGCGCAACAGCGAGAGCGCGATCAGCGGGATGTCCATGGTGCGTTCGCGCAGCGCCGGCATCGGCAGCACGAACTGGGTCAGGCGGTAATAGAGGTCCTCGCGGAAACGGCCCTTGCGCACCTCCTCTTCCAGGTCGCGGTTGGTCGCCGACAGCACGCGCACGTCGATCTTGCGCGAACGCGAACTGCCGACCGGGCGTATCTCGCCCTCCTGCAGCACGCGCAGCAGCTTGACCTGGAACGAGGGCGAGGTCTCGCCGATCTCGTCCAGGAAAATGGTGCCGCCGTCGGCCTGCTCGAACAGACCGATGCGGTCCTCGAACGCGCCGGTGAAG
Organism: uncultured beta proteobacterium; assembly: GCA_963797045.1. Taxonomy (GTDB): domain Bacteria; phylum Pseudomonadota; class Gammaproteobacteria; order Burkholderiales; family Gallionellaceae; genus Sideroxyarcus. The sequence goes on from CAWCNZ010000015.1 coordinate 253,120, forward strand.
CTGCCGCGCTTGTGGCCGAACAGCTCCGATTCCAGCAACTGGTCGGACATCGCGCCGCAGTTCTCGATGACGAAAGCGCGCGCCGCACGCGGGCTCGAATAGTGGATGGCGCGCCCCAGCAACTCCTTGCCAGAGCCGGATTCGCCGGAGATGTGCACGGCGATGTCACAGGCCGCCACCCGCGCCGCCAGCTCGATCACCCCGTTCAGCGGGCTGGCAGCCGCGCGCACGATGCGCGCGAACTCGTAGTGCGTGCGCAACTTCTCATGCTTTGCCGCCACGCGCCGTTGCAGCACCGGCTGGATGGTGCGCAGCTCCAGGTTCATGTTGTTGCTCTGCTGCTGCAGGTCGTACAACTGCGCCGCCCCGCGCACATTGAGCAGCAGCGACTCGGGATGCCAGGGTTTGAGGATGTACTGATAGATGCCGGCGTCGTTGACGCCCGCGATGATGTCCTCGACGTCGGTATAGCCGGAGATGATCATGCGCACCGTATCCGGCCAGCGCTCGCGCACTTCCTTGAGGAAATCGATGCCGGTCACGCCGGGCATGCGGTGGTCGCACAACACCACGTTCACGCGCTCGCGTTCCATGATGGCGCGCCCCTCTTCCGCGCTCGACGCGGTGAGCACGTTGAACTCTTCGTCCAGCGTGCGGCGTATCGATTCCTGCGAGCGCACTTCGTCGTCGATGACCAATACGGCAGGCAACTGAGCAATCATTTATGGATGCCTCTAAAAATTCAGATTTCGCCCAAATGCAAGGCGCAGGGAAAATTCCGCAGCGCGGCATATGGAGGATATGTGAGCAAGGAATTTTCCCTGCAACGCAGCAGTTGGGATGAAATGTGGATTTTGAGAGGCATCCATCAGCAGATCCTCGGCAATTGTTCCCCGGCCAGCCAATCCACCACGCGGCGGCCGCCCAGTCTGGTGGTCATCTGCACGAAACCGTGCGCGTCTTCCAGCACCTCGCCGATGACGGATGCCTCGCGCGCCAGCGGATGCGCGCGCATCACCTCCAGCAGACGCGGCGCATCTTCCGGCGCACAGATCGCGATCAGCTTGCCTTCGTTCGCCACATACAGCGGGTCGAGGCCGAGGAACTCGCACGCCGCCTCGACCGGCTGGTTCACCGCGATGGCGGATTCATGCAGCATCATGCCGACGCCGGATTGTTTGGCGATCTCGTTCAACGTCGTCGCCAGCCCGCCGCGCGTCGGGTCGCGCAACACGCGCAACTGCGCGCCGCTGTCCAGCATGACTCCGATGAGGCCGTGCAGCGCGGCCGTGTCCGACACGATGGGCGCGGAGAAAGTCAGCCCCTCGCGTTGCGACAATATCGCCATGCCGTGGTCGCCGATGCTGCCGGACAGCAGTATCTTGTCGCCCGGCTGCGCCCGGTCGCCGGAAAGGTGCAAGCCGTCGCGCGCCATGCCCACCCCGGTGGTGGTGATGAACACGCCATCGCCCTTGCCCTGCTCCACCACCTTGGTGTCGCCGGTGACGATATGCACCCCCGCCTCGCGCGCGGCATGCGCCATCGACTCGACGATGCGCTTCAGGTCGGACAGCGGGAAACCTTCCTCGAGGATGAACGAGGCAGACAGGTACAGCGGCCTGGCGCCCATCACCGCCACGTCGTTGATCGTGCCGTGCACCGACAGGCAGCCGATGTCGCCACCGGCGAAGAACAAGGGCGACACCACGTGGCTGTCCGTCGCCATCACCATGCGTCCGGAAGCATGCGGCAGCAGTGCGCCGTCGTTGCCCTGCGCCAGATATTCGTTGTCGAACGCCGCAGCGAACAATTCGGTGATGAGCTGCGCCATGGCGCGCCCGCCGGAACCGTGCGACATATCGACGCGACCGTGCTTGAGATCGAGCGCGCGCGCGTAGTTGGGTTTAACCGGACTCGTCATACCGTCGTCTCCCTGAACCTTCCATAACTGTAATGCGCTGCACACGCGCCCTCCGACGACACCATGCACGAACCCACCGGGTTCTCCGGTGTGCACACCGTGCCGAAGATCTTGCACTCCTGCGGCCGCTTCTGGCCTCTCAAAATCGCGGCGCATTCGCAGGCCTTGTTGTCGGGCACGGCGACGTAATCGACCTTGAACTTCAGTTCGGCATCGAAGGCTGCATATTTGGGACGCAGTTTCAATGCGCTGTTGGGCACGCTGCCCAGGCCGCGCCATTCGAACATGTCGCGCAGCTCGAACACTTCCGCCACCAGATCCTGCGCCTTGAGATTGCCCTCGCGCGTCACGGCACGGGTGAACTCGTTCTCGACTTGCGCGCGCCCGTCGTTCACCTGGCGCACCAGCATGAGGATCGCCTGCATCACGTCGAGCGGCTCGAAGCCGGCGATGACCACCGGCTTGCCGTAGTCGTCGGCGAAGGGTTCGTACGGCTTGCTGCCGATGACGGTGGACACATGCGCCGGACCGACGAAGCCGTCCAGCGCCACGCCGCCCTCGACTGCGAGGATGGCGTGCATCGCAGCCGGCGTCAGCACGTGGTCGCACAGGATACTGAAATTCTTCAGGCCGTCGGCCGCCGCCTGCTTGACCGCCACCGCGGTCGGCGGCGTGGTGGTCTCGAAGCCGATGGCGAGGAACACCACTTCGCGCTCGGGATTCTCGCGCGCGATCTTCAGCGCATCCTGCGTCGAATAGATCATGCGCACATCCGCACCCTTCGCCTTGGCGCGCATCAGCGACAGGTTGTCGGATGCCGGCACGCGCACGGTGTCGGCATAGGTGCACAGGATCACGCCGTGCTCGCGCGCCAGGCGGATGGCCTGGTCGACGCGACCGATGGGCAGCACGCACACCGGGCAACCGGGGCCGTGGATCATGCGCACATTGGCGGGCAGCAGGTCGGCGATGCCGTAGCGCGAGATGGCGTGCGTGTGGCCGCCGCAAAATTCCATCAAGCGGTAAGTGCGTTCGGGGTCGGCCTCGCGTGCGATATTGGCGGAAATGTTCTTGGCCAGTTCGCCGTCACGGAATTCGTCTACATACTTCATGAGCGAACCCTCAAAATGCCGTCATTCCGGCGCAGGCCGGAATCCAGTCGATTGAAAAAATCACGTGAAGGGGGACAACATTGCTTTTGTCTACTTCGCAGCATCTCGTTTCCGCTGGATTCCGGCCTGCGCCGGAATGACAGAGTCGGCTTCATGCTGCGTCCCCAGCGAGTTCACTGCGCAACTCATCCATCTGCCCCATCTCGGCGAACAGTTCCAGCGTGCGCTCCGCCTCTTCCCGGTCCAGCTTCTGCAGGGCATAGCCGACGTGCACGATGACGTAATCGCCGATGACGGCGTCGTCCACCAGCGCCAGCGAGATCTCCTTGCGCACACCGCCCAGATTGACGATGGCGTTGCCCGGAGCCGTCAGCTCCTCGATGCGGGCGGGAATGGCGAGACACATGGTTAAGCTCCCTGGTTGAGATGTTGCAAAGCAATGCTGGCCTGGCCGAACGAGATGGCGCCGTCGTTGGGTGGCAACTGCTGCGCGGTCAGCACGTGCAAACCCGCGGCGGTGAGGGTGTCGTTCAGTGAATTCGTCAGGATGCCGTTGAGGAAACAGCCGCCGGCCAGCGCGATCTGGTTTATGCCGGACACGCCGGCCGCGCGCTGCACCCATCCGCACAGACCCTCGGCGATGGTGGCATGGAACAGGGCCGCGCCGTAGGCCGCATCCTTGCAGTCGGCAAGTGCTGCCAGCAGCGGGCCGAAGTCGAGCTCGTTCGTGCCGCTGTGCACGGTAACCCTTGGCCAGTGCAGGCACTCTGCCGTGGCGATCCGCCAGTCCTTCCAGCAGCATCGCGGCCTGGCCCTCGTAGCCTTGCACTTCGTTCACGCCGAGCAATCCGGCCGCCGCGTCGAACAGGCGCCCCATGCTGGAGGTCGTGACGCAATTCACCTTGCGCTGCAGCATGTCGTGCACGGTTTCCGCGCCTGCCTGCGACGCGAAGCGCTGCGCGATCTCGCCGCCGCGCTGCATGTCGAACAACGCCGCCGCTGCCATGCGCCAAGGTTCGCGCGCGGCGCGGTCGCCGCCGGGCATGGTCAGCGGCGCGAGATGTCCCAGGCGTTCGCAGCTCGTCCCCGCCACGCGCAACAGCTCGCCGCCCCACGCGCTGCCGTCCGCACCCAGCCCCACGCCGTCCAGCGCGAGACCCAGCACCGGTCCGGTGATGCGGTGTTCGGCGCAGACGGCGGCGATGTGCGCATGGTGGTGCTGCACGGCATAGAGCGGCAGCCCGCGTTCCGCGGCATACGCCTGCGCGAACTGCGTGCTGTAGAAATCCGGATGCAGGTCGTGCGCCACGGCCTGCGGCTGCACATCGAGGATGTCGCTCAGGTAGGCGACGGTCTCTTCCAGCATGTGGCGCGTGCCCGCATTGTCGAGATCGCCGATGTGCTGCGACACGAACGCTTCGTTGTCGCGGGTGAGGCACACGGTGTTCTTCATCCATCCCCCGCAAGCCAGCACCGACGGCCCGCCCGCCTGCCAGCACGATACGGCGCGGCGTGTAACCGCGCGCGCGGCGGATGAACAGCGGCGCATTGCCCTGCCACTTCATCACGCTGTCGTCGCAGCGATGCAGGATGTCGCGGTCGTGCGTAAGGAAGTAGTCGGCCAGACCGGACAGCGACTCGCGCGCTTCGGCATCGTCCTTCACCAGCGGCGCGCCGGCAGGGATTGGCGCTGGTCATCACCAGCGCCAGCGGCGTGGCCTGCTGCAGCCAGTCGCGGCCATCCGGTCTGCCCAGCAGTTCGTGGAACAGCAGATAGTGCAGCGGCGTGTACGGCAGCATCAGGCCGATGCTGGAGAGCCCCGGTGCGATGCCGGGAAACTCCGTGTCGCAGGCGGCGGACTGGCGCAGCAGCACGACGGGACGTTCGCCCGTCTCCAGCAGCGCCGCATCCTGCTTGCGGAATCTCGCGTAGTACTGCGCCGAAGCCGTGTTCAGCACCATCACCGCGAACGGCTTCTCCTCGCGCTGCTTGCCGCCGCGCAACCTGGCCACGGCCGCAGCCTTGCGCGCATCGCACACCAGATGGAAGCCGCCGACGCCCTTGACCGCGACGATCTGTCCCGAGCGGATATGCGCGGCGGTGGCGGCGACGGCATCGTCCGTCTTCACCGGATGCCACTGCGCGTCGAACAGGCTCAGGCGCGGACCGCATTGCGGGCAGGCATTGGGCTGCGCGTGGAAACGGCGCGTACCGGGATCGTCGTATTCGCTCTGGCACGCGGGACACTGCGTGAACTTCGCCATGCTGGTGTTGGCGCGGTCGTAGGGGAGGCGCGCAGTCAGCGTGTAGCGCGGCCCGCAGTGGATACAGTTGATGAAGGGATGGCGGTAGCGGCGGTCGGCAGGATCGAACAACTCGGCAAGGCAATTCGGGCAAATCGCCATGTCTGGCGCGATGCCCGTCTTCACCTTGCCGGTCTTGCTCTCCAGGATGTTGAAGCCAAGCATGCCGGTGGCCGGCTGCGTCAGATCGTGCGTGACTCTTTCCACGCGCGCCAGCAGCGGCGGTTCGCTCTGCAGGCGCTCGATCATGCGCAGCACCTGCTCCTGCTCCCCCTCGACCGCGATCTCCACCCCATCGCTGTCGTTGCGCACCCAGCCCGCAAGGCCGAGCTCATGCGCGAGACGATAGACGAAAGGTCGGAAGCCGACACCCTGCACTTGCCCGGAGACTCTGATTTGCGCGTGGATCATTGATGTCATCTCTAAAGTTGGTCCAGTTTTTCTGCACTTATTCCCTCTCCCGCGGGCGGGAGAGGGTTAGGGTGAGGGTTGTAGCGCAATAAACAAGATGTGTTGTTCGCCCAGACCCTCATCCCCAACCCTTACACCCGCAAGAGGTACGCCGGTGGGTGCCCCGCTGCTTCGCAGCGACCCTTCCGCAGTCCCGCCTGCGGGAGAAGGGAGTATTCACCTTCCATCGATCGATTTCCTGTCCACCGCCTTGCGGCAGCCAGCCTTGATCCAGTCCAGCCATTCATTCATGCCCTCGCCGCTGGTGGCCGAGGTGCGGATCACTTTGATATCGGGATTCACGCGCCGCGCATTGGCCACGGCCAGCTCGGCATCGAAGGTGAGATAAGGCAGCAGGTCGCATTTGTTTAGCAGCATCAGGTCGGCGGCGCGGAACATGTCGGGATATTTGAGCGGCTTGTCCTCGCCTTCGGTCACCGAGAGGATGGCGACCTTGTGCGCCTCGCCCAGATCGAAGCTGGCGGGACACACCAGATTGCCGACGTTCTCGATCAGCAACAGACTGTCGTCGGCCAGTTGCAGTTGTGCCATCGCCTTGCCGACCATGTAGGCATCGAGATGGCAGCCCTTGCCGGTGTTGATCTGCAGCGCGGGGGCGCCGGTGGCGCGGATGCGCGCGGCGTCGTTGTCGGTCTGCTGGTCGCCCTCGATCACCGCCAGCTTCAGTTCGCTGTTCAATGCCTCGATGGTCTTCACCAGCAGCGTGGTCTTGCCGGAACCGGGGCTGGAGACGAGGTTGAGCGCGAAGATGCCGTGCGCGGCCAGTTGGGCGCGGTTGTCGTTGGCGTAGGAATCGTTCTTGGACAGGATGTCCTGCTCGATCTTCACCATGCGCGCCTGAGCTCATGCCGGGCGCGTGCGCACCGGCGGGGCCGAGGCCGTAATGCAGCGCAGGGATTAAAGAATCGCCTTTTTCGTTTGCCCCCTCGCCCGCTTGCGGGAGAGGGTTGGGGAGAGGGCTTCCGTGTGCGTGGCCATGTTCGTGATCGTGGTGATGATGGTGGTCGTGGCCATGCAGGTGGTCATGCGCATGCTCGTGCGCGCTGCCGTCCTCATGCCGGTGGTAGTGCATGTGCGTCGCCTGCGTCGCATTGTCGAGGCCGTGATCATGATCGTGCGCGGTGCCGTCGGCATGCACATGGAAATGTCCGCCGTGTTCGACAGCCTTGCCGTCTATGGTCGTTTCACCCGCGCCACAACCGCATACATTACACATTCTCGCTCTCCTCAATCCGTGTAGGGCGCAATAACCAACGGGCATTGCGCCGTATGGTGTCAAAACTCCGGTGCAATGCGCTTCGCTTATTGCACCCTACGACATCTATTCCACATCCAGCTCTTTGACCCGCATCTCGTTGCCGCCGGTCACCTGCACCTGATGGCTCCCGCATTTGGGACAGGCATCGTACAGCGCCTGCACCTGCACGGTCTCGGCACAGTGCAGGCACCATGCCTGCCCCGGCTTCTCGACTATCTCCAGCTTCGCATCCTGCGCGATGCTGTCGCGCGTCACCGCATCGAAACAGAATTTCATCGCCTCGACTTCCACGCCCGCCAGTTGGCCGATCTCCAGCCACACCGTTTTCACGCGACTGAAGTTCTGCGTCTTAGCCGAGTCCTCAATGATCTGGAGGACTCCTTCCGCCAGCGACATCTCATGCATGAGCGCCTCTCAAAATCCGAATTTCGTCGCAATACTGCGTTGCTCGCAAAAAATCACTCCTTACATATGCGCCATCGACACGTTACTGCAAGGCAGCCGTTTGCGGGAGATGGCGCTCGCGGTCATTCCCGCACCAGACGGCTCCGCCGCACCGTGTCATGACCGCATATGCCGCGTCGCGATTTTTTGCTCGCGCCTTGTCTTACTTAGAACTTCGGCTTTTTAGAGGCGCCCATCCTCGTTTTCTATTTCTATTTCATAGGCCACGCAAGGATCGAGCGACAGCGCCTCGATCTGCGCGCGGTACTCCAGCATTCCGCCGTCATGTTCCTGCAAGCCGCGCATGTCCTGCGCAAAGGCGCCGTCCGGATGGAAGTTCCATTCCGTTGGCGCGACGATCATATAGTCCGCCACCTTGTCCCCATCGAGCGACACCCGGTGCAGCAACAGGCCGCGCGCGGTGCGCACCACGGCGATGCCCTCGCCCGCCGCCGGGCTGCTCGCATCCAGCCGCGCCGCAAAGTCGCCGCCGGCCATCGCCACGACATCCGCCAGTCTGGCCAGCACTCGCGTCAACGCCTTCGACCCGCTCTGCTGCCGCACATCGCGCAGCAACGAACTGTCGGCGAAATAGCTCCACGCCCCGGTCTCCGCCGCCGCGCCCTGCCACTGCGGACGCGCCGCAAATTCCGCATCCCAGCTTCCGGCGCAAGCCTGCTGCGCCTCTGCCGCCGACCACGCCGGCAACAACCGGCTCTCGTTCGCATCCTGCCTATGCTGTTCCAGTTCGGCCAATTTCGCCAGCGTCTCCGCCAGCGGACTATCCGTTCCTTGCCACCACGCCTGCAGCTCGGCGAAGCTGCTCATCGCCAGCCACTCCGCTGCCGGCATACCCAGCGCGTCGCGCTCGAACTGCTGCAGGAACACCGCCATGTCGGCCTCGCCCGCACCGATCTTGCGCAACAGCGCATACCAGGCGGCGAAGCGTTGCTCCTGCTGTTCCAGACCCAGCAACTCCGGCCAGTTGAGCAGCAGACGCCACAGATGTTCCTGCATCGCCTCGCACGCGATCATCCGCCCCAGCGCGGCCGAGGGAGGCTTGCCTGTTTGCTGCGCCGCCTGCAGTGCGGCGACAGCCGCCGCGCCCTGCGCCCGCCCGCACACGCTGAACAGCAGCGGCACGATCTGCACCACCTGCACCGGCGTCTTGCCTTTCAGCACCTGCGCCGCCATCGGCCGCGTGGAACGGATATCCGTCGCCGTGACCGATTCACCGTCCCAGATCACGCCCAGCGTCAGCTTGCCGACATCGACCAAACCTACATCCCCAGGAAGCTGCCGCGCAGGAAATCGCGCCGCGACAGCGGTTTATCCAGTACCGGCTCGCCCTTGAGGCGCGCCGCTTCCACCATCTGTTTGCGCTCGGCATCGCGCTTCGCGTCGGAATCGTCCGTCACGAACAGCGCCTCCATCACCTGCTCGGCGACCTTCACCGCATCCTCGTGGCGCTCGATGTCGATCACCGGCGAGATCAGCGAGCAGGTCTGGCAAGTCCCCAGCGCCGGCTCGTTCAGGGCCATGAACTCGTATTTGCCGGAAGGAAATTCCCAGCTCATTTTCTCCTCCGGTCCCAATGTCTTGAGCGGCGCTTCGTCGCCCGGCATCAGCGCCAGGCTGATCGTCCACGGCGTGACCAGCACGCCTACCCAATGCCCCTGCCACTCGCGGAACCCAACCGCCTGCACGTGCAACGCCGCATTGCAGATCGGCAGGCCCGCCATGCGCGTTTCGGCGATGTCCCTGAATACCGTTTCCAGCGTTGCTTCGACTGTGTTCATTCTCTTAAGCACCATGACTTGTGTACTGCCTGCAATCCGACCACCTCAAGGAACGAAATGATTATAGGCTTACTCTTCCCGGGTGAAATTTGCGACGCAAGCAGGCAGCGAAATTTAATAATCGGTATTAACACTGCCAGAACGGATTTAAAAGTGGATAGTTATTGTCCACTTTATGTGCGCGCAACAAACTCGATTCGACAGGCCCACCCCTCAATCGCCAGCGAGCCCGCTTCCGCCCGCTGTCACACGGGCTGTTGTGGCACAGCAATTCACATGCCACCGAGCGCTGTACTGATGGGAAAGTGAGAATCCGCTCATGGTTCGACAGGCTCACCACGAACGGATGGATATTTCTTATTGCATCCGCTTCAGCCTGAACAAGCCATTGGCCTCGCTGTCGCTGCTGAAATACACCGCGCCATCCGGCCCCACCGCCACGCCTGCCGGACGCGCCCAGCGCTTGCCGTCGGGCAGCTGGAAACCGGTGACCAGTTCTTCCACGCGCACCGCCTGTCCGTCCCGGAAGCGCACCACCGCCAGCTTAGGCGCGCGGCGCGTGGCGGCGCGGCCGATGAAGTTGCCCTTGGGTTTGGTGCCCCAGGAACCGTGCAGCGCCACCACCGCATCGAATTCCAGTTGCGCATCCATCGCCCCCTTGGGCACGAACGCCATGCCGAGCGGCGCGTTGCGCGACGGGAAGGTCGCCACCGGCAGCGTGACCTCGTTGATGGGGCGCGGCGGCGCGCTCTTCACGCAATCGTCGCGTTTCAGTTGCTTGCCGTCGAAGTAAAACCACGGCATGCCGTGAAAAGAACCCGGATCGAGCCTGCTGAAATATTCCGGCGGCTGGTCGTAGCCCAGATGGTCCGGGCCGTTGTTGGCGGCGAACAGCACGCCGGTGTTCGGTTGCCAATCGAAACCCACGGGATTGCGCAGCCCCGAAGCGAAGTGCGCCCAGCCCGACTTGCCGCGGCCGTTCTCGCGCAGCACCAGCACGCCGCCGCGGCGGTCCTCGAACGGATAGTCCTCACTCGCAAACTGGTCGCTGCAATTGCCCTGGATGCCCAGACTCACATACACCCGCCCGTCCGGCCCCACCCCCACCGTGCGGCTGCTGTGCCCGCCGCCCGCCGGCAGCGCCGCCAGCAATTCCACATCATCCGGATCTATGCTGGCCTGCCCGGGCCGGTAAGGCGCGCGATACACCCCGTCCGTGCGCGCGATCAAGATCTCGCCGCGCCGGAACGCGACGCTGTGCGGATAACCGTCCAGGTCCACCAGCACCTCCGCCTTCGTATAAGGCGGCGGCAGGCGATACACCTTGCCCGACTGCGAACCGGCGAACAGATCGCCGTTCGCCGCAAACGTCAGCATGCGCGGCGCATCCATGCCGGCGAGCCATTCCAGCCGGTAACCCCTGGGCACGCGCACCGTCCTGCTCTTGCCGTCCACTGTCAGCGTGTGCTGCTCATAGCCCAGCGCCTGCGTGCCCGCCCATACGGGTGCACCGGCAAGGCACAAAGCGAACGACAACCCGAAGCTCGCGCGACGCAGTGCGCGCGCTGGCAACCACTGCAACATGCTGTGACTCATCTCGACACCCCCTGATAGATTTTTTTCGTTTTTACGAGACAGGCGAAGACTGGCACCGATATGGTTTTGAGGCAATACAGCGAACCGCCACCTCGCACAAAATTACCTCGCTTACCTGTGATGTTTTTTCCGCATGGTCACGCCACGCAAAATTCCATGCAACTTTGCTCAACTATTGCAGCCTAAACAGTTGCCAAATCCTCTGAGGGAAGGAGGTTCATCATGGCTCAATTACATACTCACATTGGCGCTTGGGATACGTTGGCGCACAGCCACTATTCCGTATTGAAGATGTGCCTGTTCTACGCCGTGCCGCTGTCCGTGGTTCCGCCGGCAATGATCTATTTCGCCGGCACCATGTATGGCGGCAACATGTTGCCGGCATTTACCGAGATACAGTTGCAGACCATCGGCGTCGTGTTCTTCCTTGTCGAAATCGCGATGACCTTCGTGGTCGCATACCTCATCCAGCGCATGGGCGAGGTGATAGACATCAAGCCCGCCTATGAGGACTGCTACAAGCTGGCGGTGGTGGTGCCGACGCCGTTATGGCTCGCCCCCTTGTTCATGTTCATCCCCAGCTTCATGCTCAACCTCACGGTGGGCGCGGCCGCCCTGATTCTTTCCGGCATGCTGATCTTCTACACCGTGCCGACCATCCTCAAGGTCGAAGAACCAGGCCACGCCATGCTGCTGTCCGGCTCCATCCTGGCTGCCGGGCTGGTGGCGTGGGCCGCGATGATGTATCTCACGCTGCTCAGTTGGAGCTTTGTCTCATCCAGCCTGTTACTTCTGATCTGAACTAACAGGGAGAGGGGAAGTGCAATGCTTCCCCGCGAATATTTATTTCAAGGAAAGGAGGTTCGTTATGACTCAGTCCGTTTTATCTCGCATGGCTCACGTGGGATGGGATACGTTAACGCACACTCACATGTCGGTGTTAAGACTGTTCTTTCTCTATGCGCTGCCGCTGTCCATCGTTCCGCCGGTGATGATCCGTTACGCCGGCGTCACGTATGGCGGAGGCTTATTGCCGGCGCTGAACGAGGCGCAGTTGCAGTACATCGGCATCGTGTTCTTCATCGCGGAATTGGCAATGACCTTCCTGGTCGCCTGGGTCATCCAGCGCCTGGGCGAGGTGATAGACATGAAGCCCGCATATGAAGACTGCTACAAGCTGGCGGTCGTGGTGCCGACGCCGTTATGGCTCGCACCGCTGTTCCTGTTCGTCCCCAGCTTCATATTCAATCTCACGATAGGCGCAGCGGCGCTGATACTTTCCGGCATGCTGGTCTTCTACAGTGTGCCGCCTATCCTCAAGATCGAGGAAAAAGGCCATGCCATTCTGCTGTCCGGCTCCATCCTGTCGGCAGGACTGGTGGCATGGGCGATCATGATGTATCTCACGCTGCTGAGCTGGAGCTATCTCTGATCCAGCCTGTTACTTCTGATTCGAACTAACAGGAAAAGACAGCCTCTTCAGGGCTGGAAAGGGGGAAGCGCAATGCTTCCCCTTTTCGTTTGCGCCAAAGAATCGACAGCACACCGCCGGGCGTCCGCGCTAGAATGACCGCCATCCCGGCCAGTGGCCGAACTTGCAGAGTCACCCCATGAATGAAGAACGTCTAGAAAACATCGAGGCAAAAATCACCTTCCAGGAAGACCTGATCGAGGAACTGAACAAGACGGTCTATCAGCAGCAACAAAAGCTGGAGCGGCTGGAGGCCATTTGTGAGGCGCTCGCAAGAGAACTCCGGGCGCTGGCTGAAGCGGGGAATGAGGGCAAGTCGTCAGCGAACGAAAGACCGCCGCATTATTAATATCCGTTCACCCTGAGCTTGTCGAAGGGAGCACGATGTACCCAACGGATCCCCCTCCCCGCATCAGGCGACAGAAACAAAAAAGACCTCGCAGCAATGCGAGGATTTTGCATGAACAATATATGCGGCTGTCCCTGAATATTTCACTCCTACTCATCAATGAGCTCTGCCCGAGACTCTGCTTCCATTTTTTTATAACAAGAATAGTTCTTGATTGACCAACGTCCTAATGCGAAATCGGCATAGCGCTGTTCAAGTCGATCATTCAGCTGTTGATGCAATTCCAGATAATAGTTCTTCTTTCTAGTTCTGGATTCGAACTGCTTCAGCACGTCCTTTGCGACCCGAACCATTTTTCGCACTTGTTCAAGATCGGTAGGCGGTTCATTTTCGAATCCCTTAATGTATCTTGGAAGCTTCTCTTCGAGGTTGTCTTTGCCGCCTTGAATGTTTAATCGCAACTCAAGCAAGACAAAGTTACCTAACCGCCTTTTTTCGAATTTATCTATCTTCCGATTATTTTCCCCATCCTGATTTCTATTCTCCAAGGCCCAAAGGTGTTCAACGGAAAGATAGTCCGCAGATTTTCCTTCGCTACGTGACAACGTGATTTTGTCAATTTGAACGGTCTTGTTTGGTTGCAGTTCTTGTTCATAGCTCATGAGAAAGTATCTCAACCCAGACCACTTGAAGAAGTCATCCGGACTATCCGCCTTAAGCCTAAATGACTCTTGGAACAGGTTATCTGGCGCATTCCAATATATGAAATCCACGAGGCAATACTCCAGTGCACCGTCCTCGTCCTGAATGACATCCCTCCCAATCTTCTTCTCGTCTTCGGTGAAGTCTGAAAGCAACTCGTCATGGTAATACTTCGAGGCATAATAAAATAAGTCACCTTGCCCGCTATCGTTTCGCGAGATCATATTCCGGGCCATATAGACTCTGAAGTTCAATATTTCGAGCAACTTCAGTAGCGATACCAGCCGGTCGCCCTTCCCCTTAAGCTTGATAACCAAAGCCAGAAAGATCGGCATAATCGACGCGTGCCTCTCTTGAGCTCTAATTTGATTGAGAACTGGAATAAGCTGTGCTGCAAGCCCACTGTGCTGTTGCCCATATAGTCTTGCATACCATAGCGCAGCGACCTTCATAAAGCTTACGAATTCACCAATTCGTTTGATGGCATCTTTCTTTTGTTCCGGATTACCAACAGCCGTATCAATGACTATCCGTTTCTTAAGTTCGTTGTATCCGTACTGGCTATCTGACTTGTTAAGCCTGAAGTGCACTGCAACGCAATAACGCAAGAATGCGCCCTCGTCACCAGGGCTGGTCTTCTTAGCGGCATTTAGATCTCTAAGTATTTCAGACCAACAAGAGTCAATCGTCGACCTCAGTGAGTTAGCCCCCAATTTCGCACAACAGTAAATCAAGTAATTCTTAACTTTCTCAAGCTCACTAAGCAGCTTTCCACGATTATTGATCACTTCAAACATGACTCCAGTCTCTGCATCCTCATTGGGTGCATAAACCAAGAATCCAATCTCCCGCTCAACCATCTCGCGAATTTCAGAAACATTTCTACCTTTTTTCAGTTGCCCGTCTAACCACGAGCAAATCAAACGTCTTGCCTGCAGCAGCCTCACATGCGCTTCAAGTGACATCGTCTCATTGGATGGATTACCGTCTCCCATTACTACTCGCTCAAAAAACATCCTAGTGTCAGAGTTTAGAGACAACACAAAGCGATCAGACCCAAGTTCTCCTCTACGCAAATAAAGCCCATCAAACGAGTCGTGATCGGATGTCGGCAAGTAGTCTCTTAGCAGCCTAAGGAAGATCACAAGTGTAGTAAGCCTTTGTTGCCCGTCCACCACATGAAATTCGCCGCTTTCCGTTTCCTTAAGATTACTTAACACCAAGGTGCCCGTGTAATGGCGCATCTCCATTCCATCGTTCATCAAGTGTTCAAAATCCTTTAGTAACTCCTCCACTTGTTTTTCATCCCAAGCGTAACCACGCTGATAATCAGGTACGGTAAAAAAGCGCCCCTGAAAAATCTGCGGAAGTGTCAAAAGTTGAGCACCAAAGCTACTTGTTGTCATTGCCATCCATCCTCTAATTACTCAAATTTCTTTCATTCCTATGGAACAACTCGTCCTCAAGCCGCCCACTTCCTGCCATGGCTCGCATAATCGAGCATCAGGTGAAACACGTTGTCGCATTTCTGTCCGAATAGCACACGGTCGTAGCTTTCCGGCAGTTCACTGTCCAAAACCTTCTCAACGGCTGAGCGCACTAACCTCTTGGTCTGGGTATCTTTGTACCAATCCTGCACCAGCACCTTGGGATGTTCTTCCAGCAAACGGTGCAGCAACGACTTCGCCGCGAGCTTGACCTTCTGCGTCTCCTTTTGCGTCATCTTGTCTTTCTTCAGCAAGTCGAACAGTTCCAGCTCATCTTCCGTCAGCCCTTCGCGGATATGCCGCTCTTCCTCCGCCCTCAGGCCCTCGGTGAATTGCGTCAGCTCTTCATGAAATTGTTCCGTCGAAGAGCCGCCGGAATTGTATTTGTCGATAATTTCCTGCAAGCGCTGCGCAAAGTCGGTGCGCGTCGCGTTCTGCTGCAGCATCAGCTCAAGCTTGTGTTGCAGGAAGGCGCGCAGGTCGGCGATCTCGATGTTTTTGTAGGTGGCCTGCTTGAACTCCTCGCGCAGCTTGTCGAAGTTGATCTTGCTCAGGTCCCAGGTCTTGCCCTTCTGGATGATCTGGTATTCCGCGTTGTACTGTCGCGCCTTGAATGCCTCCGCATCGTTCACCACCACGCTCACATCCAGCAGCTCGGCAATCTTCAGGCTGATCGCGTCGATATCCTTCTGTTCAATACGACTGTCGATCACCCCGCGCAAATACTGGAATGCCGCCACCTCGCGCACCCGGCTTCGCTTGTCGCGCCCCATGATTTCCGGCTTGCACGCTTCATACAGCGACGAGATGGTGTTCTCGTACACATTAAAAGCCTTGCGCCATTCATCCTTTGCCAGCAAAGCATCGGCGAAGGTGGCGAAGTGGCCGAGGCTCTTGAACACATCGTCGCTGCCCAGCACCTCGCGCAGCCCGATCTCTTTCTCGTGGCAGAACGCCAAGCCCTGTTCAATCGCATCGTCCAGCAAACCGAACAACTCCGCCTTTTCCTTGACCGGTTGTTCCTCATCATCGCCACCTTGCGCGTAATCCTTCAGCGCCAGCTTCATGCTGCGGAACACGTTGTAGTAATCCACGATCTCGCCGTTGCGCTTCTCCACCCCGTTGATCTTCCACGAGGTCACGCGGTTGGCGCGGGCGATGGTTTGCATCAGGGTATGGCCCTGCATCGGCTTGTCGAGATACAGCGTCGATAGCGTGGGCGCATCGAAACCCGTCAGCCACATGGCGCACACAAACACCAATTGCAGCGGGTCGTTCTCGTCCTTGAAGTTGAACTCGATGTCGTGCCCATGCTTGTCCAGCCGGTTCATGCGCTCGCGGTGCGGCTTGATTTCCAGCTTCTGATCCGCAAACTTCTTGTCCTCGTCCGCATCTTCGCTGATCACCACGGCCATCTCCACCGTGCGCATGTAATCAACGATCTGCTTCAGCCGCCGCTTTTCGATTTCGTTGACCGAATGGCTGATGCTCCCCAGCAAGTTCTTGATCTCTTCCTTCCACAGCCGCTGCACCTTGTCGTACATCTTCACGGCAGTGAATTTGTCCACCGCCACCACCAAGCCCTTGCCCAGATAACCGCGCCGGGGAAAGTGATACACGATATCCCGCGCGATCTTCTCCAGCCGGTCGTCGCGCTTGATCACCTCGATCTCATTGGAAAACCTTTTCTCCAGCTTGGCCTGCTGCGCCTCGTCCAGGTTTTCATCTTCCAGAATCTCGTAAAACTCCTCGCTCAGCCCCTCGTTCTGGATCAACACCTCCGGCACGCGCTTCTCATAAAACAGCGGCACCGTCGCGCCGTCGTCCATGGACTGCTGGAAGTTGTATTCCGAAACGTAACCGCCGAACCACGCATTGGTCTTGCGCTCGCGCCCCAGCAGCGGCGTGCCGGTGAAGGCCAGATAGTTCGCCTTGGGCAACCCCGCCCGCATGTTTTCGGCCAGCGACTTGTATTGCGTGCGGTGCGCTTCGTCCACGATCACGATGATGTCGTTGCGATCAGATAGCTCGGGATATTCCCGGCCTTTGTCCCAGCGGAATTTCTGGATCAGGGTGAACACCAGCCGCTTGTTCTGCCCGAGGAATTTGCGCATCTCCTCGCTGTTCTTGGGCTGCGCGGCGTCGGCCTCACTGACCGTGCGCGTGTTCAGGAAGTTGCGGTAAATCTGCCCATCCAGATCGTCGCGGTCGGTCACCACCACGAAGGTGAAATTGCCCGTCTGTTTGCGGAAGATTTTGCGCGCATAAAAAATCATCGAGAAGCTCTTGCCCGAGCCCTGTGTGTGCCAGAACACACCCAGCTTGCCCGCCAACTCCTCGCGCTTTAGGAAAGCGTCATAAGCCCGGTTCACGCCGATAAACTGGTGGTTCTGCGCGATGATCTTCGAACTATCCTTGTAATAGAGAATGAAATTCTCCACGTAGTCCAGCAGCCTGCGCTTGGGCAGCAAGCCTTCGATCACGCCTTCCAGACTGATGCCTTGCTCACGTATCGCGGCGCGGTCGATCTTCTGCTTCTCGTCATCCGCACGCAGCCAGTTGAAGAAATGTTCCCACTCCGCCGTAATGCTGCCCACCTTGGTCTCGATGGCGTTGGACAGCACGCAAAAGGCATTGGTCAGGAAAAGCTGCGGAATCTCTGCCTTGTAGGTCGTCAGGTTGTCGTCGTAGGCGTTGCGCAACTTCACGTTCGAGTTTTTCAGCTCGATGAACACCAGCGGAATGCCGTTGACGTAGAGCAACACATCCGGGCGGCGAAAGCCGCGCTCGCCCTTGATCCAAAGCTGGGTCACGGCCAGATAGCGGTTGTTGTCTGGCGTCGAAGGGTTGAAATCCAGCAGCCGCACCTGCTCCTGTTGCCGCACGCCTTGCGCGTTGTCGAATTCCACCGGAATGCCATCACGCAACAGACCATAGATTTCCCGGTTCGCGGCAATCAGCGTCATCGCCTGCCGCCGGTCGAGCAACTTATCCAGCGCATCCTCAATGGCAGTAGCGGGGATATCCGGGTTCAGGCGGATAGCGGCTTCCCGCACCCGATCCACCAGAATCACATCGCGCTTGTTGGCGCGGCCCGAGCCATCGTTCAGGTCTTCCTGATCTGCCGTGTAGCAGTCGAGTGCTTCAAAACCATGCACATGCTGGAGCTTCTGCACCAGCGCCTGCTCGATCTGATCTTCGGAAATGAAGTTAGGCATGGGCATCTTCCGCCATGCTGGGCGGGAACTGGATGTCGAGATTTTCGACGGAGAATTTGCCGGATATGAGACGAGGGAGAAGTGCATCACGGGATCGACGCAGCAATTCGTTTTGACTCATGAGATTCAACGTTTGCTCAAATAGGCTGCGATAGACTGCATTAAATTGCTCGATCAATTTTTCATTCTGAGGTAGGTACATCATCAGCCGATGAATAAATTCCTTGTTCGCGTGAGGAATTGCAGAACCCGTATTATTGGAAACAATGTGTTCGCGTGTTGCCCTAAGAAATTCATAGACGACATCCCGATAGAGCGGTTCTACTGCAACGCGCGCAAAGGTTGATCCAACAACTCCTTTTTTACCCCTGAACACTAAACCCGATCTTGCGCCGTCCATCAACATCAATACGTCGCCATTTTCACAAACAATGCTATTCCGTTTTTTCTGAACATGACCCGTATCTACTCCCTCCAGAAACTCCACACTGACATATGGTAATAAGCCTTCATTTTTCTCTGGGAAAATTTGATCGGGTGTTTTGCCTTTCTGGAATTCACAGATTTCGGTGAACGGCACCGTGCGCCAGCCTGCGGGCATTCCTTTAACAATTTTTACATTTTCATGACCGGGAAAGCGCAGGCGGACAAACCATTCACGGTAGATTTCCTCGGCCATTTTTTCGAGCAGCGCGATGCGCAGTTGGTTGTGTTCGATCAACTCGTCGTATGCGGAAAGGATGGCAGCAATATTTCTTTGTACATTAACAGTTGGAATCCTGAACGCTGTATTTCTCAATATATCTGTGTTGATATTCTGGATCGCAGCACCATATGAAAAAGCGTTGAAACTTTTTGTAAGGGTATTTAGCAGGTAATAGAGAAATTGCTTATCAAGTCGTTTTTCATCGATCTTCTTGAAATACATCCAACCGTCATGCACACAGCCTTCAACTCCAAGAAAGATTGCGAACCCCAATGTTCCGCTTGCAGCGACAATTAAACTTCCAGGGGGAAGCTTTCTGCTGAATGAAGCGCCATATTCATTCACATACTCTTTGGTTTTATATATGTACTTAAATGAGGCAGTGGCATCTGCAATCTTAATCCAAGGTATCGTGCCATTATCAAAGTAGGCGCTGTCATTTATGGGGCGTGGTGAGGAACCACGAGCAATCTCAGCGCAATCGCCTAGTTTGACTGTCTGCCAATTGCTCATGCGTCCCCTGCGATTTGTTGGATATTATGGGAAATTACATCTTCCAGCTTTCGTGCAAGGCCATTCAGGCTGGATAGTTCGTCATTCATCCCCAGCAGGTCGGCAACAAACTCTTCCTCAGTCTTCCCGTCCTCTTCGATTACCACGCCAACATAGCGCCCGGCATTCAGTGAATAGTCCTGCTCCTTCAGGTCTGCTAGGGTGGCAAGTTTGCACAGGCCGGTTACATCTTCATATTCCGCCTTAGGGAAACGCACCTGTAGCCAGTGTATATGCTGGTAGTAGCTTTCCGCGTTCTTTACTTCCTGATGCAACTCTTCCAGTGCAGCCTTGAGCGCATTAGTCTTGCGGTCAGTCGTGGCACGTTTGCCATCGACCTGCGCCTGTAAAACCTGCTGCTTTTCGTGTTGGCGTACGACCTTGTCCAAGTGCTTCAAACCTTCGTGCAGCGCAACAAAGAATGGATCGAATGTCTCCCGCAATTGCTGCTGCGCCTTGTTCTTCATGTCTGCCGCGGTTTCATCCGCGTACTTTTCCTGATATTGCGTGTAGCGGGTTTTGAGTTTGGTCAGCCCCGCCCATTGCTGCACAAGCTCACCCACGGCTTGCTTGCCACCTGCGTCGTCCAGCACTTCGAGCAATTGCGCGGAGACGGGTTCGACGTTGGTTTTGTTCTCGACCAGGCGCTGCATGCCTGCCGCGAAATAGCGGTCGATGAGCTGCACGAATTTTTCGCGCCGCCCCTTGTGCAACTGGCTGATGATGGCGATGTTCTGGATGTGTTCTTCGCTGAATTCGCGGTGGGCGCGGTCTATCTGGGTGAAGATGTTGCGCGCGTCAATGAACAGGATTTTGTCGTCGGTCTTGGCCTTGTCGAAGAACCACAGCGTGGCCGGCAGCGTGACGGTGTAGAACATGTTCGAAGGCAGCGTCAGCATGGCGTAGATGAGGTTTTGCTCGATCAGCGTTTTGCGGATATCGGCTTCGGAATGGCGCGCATCGGAGGCCGAATTCGGCCATGACCAGCGCAGCGCGGCCTTGCGCCTTGAGCGAGGTGGCGAACAGGTTGATCCACAGGTAGTTGCCGTTGGGCACGGTTTCCTTGCCCTCGTCGGCTTTCTTCACTTTCGATTTGTTGCGCGGGATGCCGTAGGTGTTGAAGCGCTTGTCCTTCTCCACGCTGGAGAGGCTCACGTCGTCCACGTTGAACGGGGGATTGGCGAGGACGTAATCGAATGCGCCAAAACTCTGGTACGGGTCTTCGTAATAGGTGTTGGCCTGCTTGATTTCGCCGCGCAGGCCGTTGACCGCAAGGTTCATCTTGGCGAGGTTGACGGTGTCGCGCGTTTTTTCCTGGCCGCAGACATACACGCCGCTCTCGGAGCCTTTCAGTTCCTTGCGGTGTTCGGCGATGAACTGGGCAGACTGCACAAACATGCCGCCTGAGCCGCAAGCGGGGTCGAACACTTTGCCGCCGTGCGGCTCGATGATCTCGACCATCAGGCGCACCACGGAACGCGGCGTGAAAAACTCGCCACCCTTCTGGCCTTCGCTACGCGCGAATTCGGACAGGAAGTATTCGTAAATCTGCCCGAACAAGTCGCCGGTAGCATTGGCGGGTATGTCGGCAAAGGTGCGCAGCAACTGCTGCGGGATGGTCTTGTCCGTCCGCGTCAACGCGGCATATTCGTCCTTGGGCAACACGCCTTCGAGCTCAGGCTTGTATTCCTCGATGGCCTTCATCGCCTCCTTGAGCGCTTTGGCGATGTTCTTCTCTTCCGGCAGATTCAGCAAATGCTCGTAGCGCGCATGGTCGGGCAGGTAGAAGCCGCATTTCTCGATGGCAATGTCGGAGATTTTCTTCTCGCGCCGCGAGCCTTTGAGCTTGGTGTACTCGGCGTGAATCTCGGTCTCAAAGCGGCGGTAGTTGTTGTCGGCAAACTTGAGGAAGATCAGCCCCAGCACCGGGGTGGCGTATTCGCTGGACTTCAGGTCGGAATTGGCACGCAGCTTATCGGCGGCACTCCACAGATCGGCTTCCAGCTTTTTGAGTTGGTCTTTGTTCATGAATCTCGTTTGTTGTATTTATCCAGCAGAGTAGCTCCCCGAATAATACCGTTAAAGCCATCTCGCGAACTACGTCATCTTGAGGTGCCAAATTGGCATCTCAAGTTTAAGGTCACAATTTGCGACCTTAAAAACAACTAGTTCGAAAGCAAACAAAAAGCCTCGCATCTCTGCAAGGCTTTCGTTTGACGGTGGTCGTCGCGGACTTAAACCGTCGGCCAGAGTTTCAATGATGCAGCGCCTTATCCAGCGAATGTAAGAACCTTTCAGCGTCGTGCTGTGCAATTTGATATTTGATCGTTGCTCCAACCATCATTTTGGGTACGGAATTCACCAGATCTATCTCTATGGGATATTTGCCAGTGGCGATGGTTTCTTTCAGGTAGTTGAACTTGTTGGTGGCGTCTTCGATTGAAAGCAGGAAAGCATGGCCTTCATCGGTTACGCTGATGCACTTGTTTCCTAAATGTGTTGCCGCTTGGCAGTGAAACCGTTTCTTTGACATTCACTTCTCCTCTGCTGCTGCGTTGTTTGTAACTGCGAAGGAGTCTGCGCTCTGCCACATTTCGTGTCAAACAACGGTCTAACGGCCAAGTATAAGTCAGGTAATTGATCAAGCCGCAGCGTGCGTGCGCTATCGCAGGCCAGTGATCAGGGCTTAAGGCGTTGTCGAAGGGCCATTCATGGTTCGACAGGCTCACCACGAACGGCCTTCTGCGTCCAAATTCCCATGAGGATATAGAGTCAAAACAAAAAGCCTCGCATCGCTGCGAGGCTTTCGTTTTGTGGTGGGCCCTCCCGGACTTGAACCGGGGACCAAAGGATTATGAGTCCTCTGCTCTAACCAACTGAGCTAAGGGCCCGTAAAGCTTAGCTTTCGCCGTCGAGGAAGCTCTTGAGCTTTTCCGAACGCGAAGGGTGACGCAGTTTGCGCAGGGCCTTGGCTTCTATCTGGCGGATGCGTTCGCGCGTGACGTCGAACTGTTTGCCGACTTCTTCCAGGGTGTGGTCGGTGTTCATCTCGATGCCGAAACGCATGCGCAGCACTTTGGCTTCGCGTGCGGTGAGGCTGTCGAGGATGTCCTTGGTCACGTTGCGCAGGCTGTCGTACACGGCGGCGTCGATCGGGGCCAGGCTGTTGCCGTCCTCGATGAAATCGCCTAGGTGCGAGTCGTCGTCGTCGCCCACCGGGGTTTCCATGGAGATGGGTTCCTTGGCGATCTTGAGGATCTTGCGGATCTTGTCTTCCGGCATTTCCATCTTGATCGCCAGCGTGGCGGCATCGGCCTCGACACCGGTCTCCTGCAGGATCTGGCGCGAGATGCGGTTCATCTTGTTGATGGTC
>CAWCNZ010000016.1:0-47909 GCA_963797045.1 uncultured beta proteobacterium
GCTCGGCAGGGGCGGTGACGGACTCCATGGCGACGCCAGGTTCAGGAGTACTGTCCGGTGGGGTCTTGTTGGCCGCTATGGTCACGAACAGGCCCGTAGCAGTGAATAAACCGAGACCGATAGCGATGCCTATCGTTTGGAGCTTATTGGATATCTTCATAATCACCTTCCTTGACCATGCTGCCCCCGTCATGGGACGGAAATGAAGTCATGATCCACACCACGCAGTAAAACTATAGTGCAAATCGGTACGTCAAACACTACTCACTATCCCTACCTTCCCCGCAAATTAACAGGAATGCAACGATCAGGGAGAGCCGCCCACAAAAAAAGGCGACCATCCAGTCGCCTTTCTTCGCACCGGCACAGCTGCCATCAATCACTGCAGCGTCGCCTCTTCGATGAGCACCTTGTAGGCATAGCCGTAACCGAAATCCTTGTCGGTACGGACGATGCCCTTCGCCGTCACTATATCCCCTATCTTCGTCTCATGCGTGGTGGTCACCACAAGGTCGTTTGAATCGTCCACCGCGGAACCTGTGCCATCGCGCAGATGCACCCAATTCATCCCCATGATCTCGGGGTGGTACTTCACGACTTTTCCGCGGACCAAGACAATCTGGTCTTTGAGTTCGGCACTCTTGGTCACGATCTCAGCGACCGTCCGCGCGTTCGCACCGCTGGCCTTGGCGACACGGATATCGCCGGTGTACGTCACCCTCACCAGAGGGCGGTGAGGATTCTCACCCGCCCAAACGAACGTCGCAGTCACCATCATGCAAATAGCGAACAAGGCTTTCATGATCTGGTTCCTCCTTTTGGGGCAGGTGCGCAAAGTGTAACAGGGAGCGGGAAAGAATTCTGCATGGCGCAGAACGCGCGAAAATACCCTTCAGATCGTCATTGACATGACCCGACCAAGTCCACTAGAGTTCCGGCGACTTGCAAATCCGCAACACGCACATCGCACCGCATGCACGGTGCGAGGCTCACAGCGGGATCCCCAGAACAGGAGCTGGCGCAAGACGTAATTCCGCATCAGACGGGATACAGCGCCAGCAGCACGACTTGTTCAGCAAAAAGGGGAAGCACTTGAATACCAAATCTCACAGAACTTGCTTCGAGCAGGCCAGCAAATCTTGGCCTCGCTCAACTCGTTCATAAATAACTTCGATGTCCCCCTTTTATGCTGCCTCCCTTATATTTTTAGGTATTTGGAATTTATCAGGAGACTAATATGACACAGGCAAATGCAGGTACGGTAGAAATACCAAAGGCAAATGGACGTATTTCGATAGCACTAAACATCGGGCAGGCGCAATGGGCAAGATATGCACTGTATCTTTACGATAAAGATGGAAAATATGTAAGTGAAATTGGCCGTGGCTTGAACAACGACAACATCCCTGACCTTCACGAAATAAAGAAATATATGTCCGCGCTTAATGGCTTCTATGTTTACTGGGATGTCGGCATCAAACCGTTATCGCTTCAGCAAGGTCAGAAATATTTTCTCGAAGTTCAAATTCTTCAGCAAAAAACGGTGATCCACTCGTTCGACTATTCGGGTGCTCTTCCTTCATCCGGGGAGAGAATCGAAGATTGCATTAAGATTGAGGTGAAGTAATGATTACCAAACAAAACTATAGGTCCGCGGCTCCGATTCTCCTGCTCGTGTTAGGTTTAATCGGCGGAAATGCATTGGCTCTGAATGAAAGTACCGGCAACCCAACTGCACCCGTCCCCTCTTCGTCTCCGACACCATCAAGTGGTAGTGAGAACGCAAATCCCGCTGTTGAGAATCTGAGGAAATATTCACTTGATTTGTCGGTACCGGAATCGCCCGCCTTCACTGTATTGGGGACAACTCCAGAGCAAGTTACCAGACCGACCTCACCGCGGGATTTTGCGCTTGCAGTAGCACAAGGAGTCGATAAGAACGGAAAGTTGGCATCGGGTCTCGCTATCGACTTAAATCCGTACATGCTCTTATACGGAAACGAATTATCGCTCAATGCCTATAAAGAAAAAGAAAACCATACAACGCGCATCATTGCAAACACACAGGTGTCAATCGGAACCACCCAGGCAAACGAGGATAAAGACAAGTCGTTGCGTGTTGGCTTGGGTCTGCAATCGACAATCTGGGACAAAGGCGATCCAAGAATGGATGAGACATTTCAAAAATGCCTGAAAGATCTAACGGATAATTTATTTAGCACGCCCCCCCCAAGTTTGAATATTGGCAATAAATCGCCTATTGATGAAGTTGCGAAGGAAAAGCGGCGGCAAGAATTTAAGAATGCTGGGACACCCTGCTATAACGTGGCAGCCAAGAAAAATTGGAACAAGTCTGCTTGGATAATCGGGCTTGGATCATCTTGGCACTCGGATGACGGGTCCACGAGCAACATGACGAAATCGGCTCGCGGCTTATGGTCTTCCGTATCTTATGGTTTCGATGGGATACCGGGTTTAGAAAATGACGCACTTCTGATTCTTCATGGTCGACGCTTACTTGGCGAACGTGCACCCGATCCTAATCTTGCGGGGGCATTTTTGGAACAAAATTCCACCGTATATGGAGCTCGCATACGAACGGGGTCTTCCGATTTCGGCACTTCTGTTGAATCAAGTTACACATATATAAATTATGCTGGTGGTGTCAAAGACCATGTGCGACGGTTTGCCATTGGAATGGAATACAAAATTTCAAATAATACGTGGTTTGTCGCAACAATCGGGGGAGAGGGCGGTCGCCAAAATGGGGTAAACAAGTCCTTTGTTCTAAGTGGACTAAAATTTGGATCTGCAGCAGAACCTAGCCTCCCCCAATGACAATTCAGTAGTTAACGGGTCTGCATCATATTTCCCTGAGATTATTCGATGCCCCCTATAGTTCGTGGTCATAGCAAGTAATTTCGCGAATCTTCAAGGAGAAAATGTAATGCTCGAATCGCTTGATGTGATGATCGGCATCATCACCGTTTACCTGATGTTTGCCTTGGCTTGCACGGCAACTGTTGAAGCAATCTCATCCTGGCTTGAGGTGCGCAGCAAGAATCTTGAAGCAGCACTGGGAGAATTCCTGCACGGGGACATCGAACAAGGGAAAAGTTTTGTAAAAGCCTTCTTCGCACATCCAATTGTCCAGACGCTCAGCCAGGGCAGGAACGGAAGGCCATCGTATATCGATCCCGAACTTGTTGGGCGTGCCGTAACTGATTTGATCAATGCAAGAGATGGTGTTTCCTCCCTCAAGCAAGCGATAGACAAATTGCCAGGCACAACTCAAAGCAACCGGATCAAGGGGCTGCTTGAGTCATTGCAGAGGGACGCCAAGGAAGATATCGCTGACTTCCGCAAGTTGATTGAGAGCCAGTATGACACCGCGATGGACCGCGCATCAGGCTGGTACAAACGAAAAACCCAGACCATTGCGCTCGTCGTCTCCGCAGTATTTGTCATCTTTGCCAACGTCGATACGATCAATCTTGCCAACTCGCTCTCCACGAATCCCGCTGCAAAAGCCAAAATGCTCGAAATTGCCCAGCAGCAGGTGGACGCCGCCAAAGAGTCCACATCCAAGCTGGGTGTGCCTGCAGCAAATACTGGAAGCACAGCGGATGCTGACGCATTGAAGGAAGCCAAAGATCGCAGCGAAAAAGCCGCCGAGGCATTGGCAAAAGCCAATGCAGATCTGTCTTCAGCTGGGATTCAACTGGGGTGGCAGGCTCTCCCCGTGGGCTACGGCAACTGGGCAAGCAAGATTATGGGCCTGCTGATCAGCATCCTTGCGATTTCGCTGGGGGCGCCATTCTGGTTCGATTTGCTTAGTCGCGTTATGCAAGTACGTGCTGCGGGTATCCTGCCCGGCGAGAAGAAGCCCGGTGGTACTGGTGAAGCAAAAACTGGTTCGTAATATCGGTTACTATCTACCGAAATTTTCGGAACAATCGAATGAAAAATCTCATACTGCTGTTGGTCCTGGTTTCTGGCTTCCTCTCCGGATACCTGATCGGCGACTACCGCGGCAAAGCGGCGCGCGAAGCGCTGCAGAAGGCCGTTGAAACCGGAAAGACGCTCGACGCAGATCGAGAGACTGCCATCGCCAAACTCAAGACGGAATTGAACGGTATCAACGAAAAACACCATCGCGAACTTGAAGCGACGCGAAAAATCAGCGATGCAAAGGTGGCCGGATGGCGGCGCACCAAAAACGGCCTGGACGACGACATCAGACTCTCGGCCGCAAAGCTCGTTGTATCCGACGCCAAACTGAAATCTCTCATTGCCCAACGCGACGGCGCATCCGAGACCGGCAGGGCCGAGCTTGACCTGGAGATCGAGCGCCTGCGGAAAGAGCGGGATGAGCTGCGCAAAGAGATCGAAGGCAATACATGCCTGCAAGCACGGGTTCCGCATGGCGTGTTCGATGCGCTGCAGGTGGCGAAAGCGGCAGGGAGCAAGTGATGAAGTTTGCCAGACTGAAACTCACTCCGATATTGCTGGGTAGCCTGTTCCTCGCAGGATGCAAAACACTTACCGTCGTCCCGCATGCCGTCAGTTGCGACGTGAGCAAGGAGCTGCTGGCCGGCAAATGTGCAGAACCCAGGCCGCTCGCGAACGACACCACCTATGCGGCGCTCGTCGACACCATGCAGGCTGACCGCAGAGCCCTGCGGGAATGCAGCATCGCAGCCGACGCATTGCGCGATGCCATCAAGCGCTGCAATCAGGCGACAGATGAGTACAACAAGAAGATCGACGCGATCAACAGCACAAAATAGGATTCCTATCACTTCTGCTCGTTCTGGAACATGCACAGCCATGTCCACATCGTCATTGACATCACCCGACCAAGTCCCCTAAAGTCATCCCACTTGCAAATCCGCTACAGGTACATCCAGGTACATCGCACCGCATGCACGGTGTGAGGCTCGCAGCGGAATCCCCAGAACAGGAGCTGGCGCAAGACGTTATTCCCGTATCGGCCGGAATGCAGCGCCAGCAACACGACTTGTTCAGCAAGGGGGGATCACTTGAATGCCAAATCTCACCGGACTTGCTTTGGGCAAGCTGCCAGAACATCTTGGCCTCGCTCAATTCGTTCATAGACAATTGCGATGCTGTGCTCTGCAATTTCATGCACTAAGAATGAGATCAAAGGAGAGAAGTTATGTTGACCAACATTGAGTCTTTTCTATTTAAGCAGTTTCCAAATCAACCTCTATGGGTTCGCGTTTTGGCGTACCTCGTTTTACTTGGCGTTTTTGTATATCTAACACTTATTCCTAGATTCATTGACGGCCAACTTGTGGTGAAGGACCAGTCAACTGGTGGGTTAATCCCGTACCGAGGCGCCAATATTCAAATGCAGGTAGAAGGCCGTGACTACAAATTTCAGTCAAATGAAGGGGGATATTGGTCTATTCCGATAGTATCAAAATTACCGGCTCCGATTGAATTTCAAGTGTTTCATGAAGACAAGGGCCAATGGTTCAAAGTCAGATTCACCGCAGTAGAGGCTTGGAGATCTGGCCCGCGTCAAGTAGAAATCAGCAATTCTTCGCCGTACATAAGTGTAGCGACATCACTCACCCCAGATACCAAGTCAGCAATGATAGATATGTTCAATCGATTGCCGATTCCTGGTGTTTCCGATGCCTTCGCTGGCACCCTCGTTGTACCTTACCCGGCTGCTGAACCAACGGAAAAGTCAGCACGTCCAGCACCCGCAAGTTCCTCAGAGTCAGGAGAGCCTCCTGTATTACGACAAGCAAGAGATACCAACGTTAGAAAAACAGTGGTACTTGAAATAAGCAAAGTAACAGGTAAATCACCAAGTCAGATCGGGGATGACTACCCGTTAGTCGGCGATCAAGCACCTAGCTATATCGAGAGAATACAAATTATCGACAAACTAGAGCGTCAATTTGAGTTAAAGATTCCAGATGAGCATTGGAAGTCATTAACGACTGTCGCGCAGCTAACTAGCTATATTCAGCAGCGTATTCTATTGCAGCAACGCTACCCACATCTAAAGACGGAAACTAACGATTGGGCGACAACTCAACAAAGCCTGCCGCCAGAAGAGCGTCCAGTGTTTAAGCATTAGGCCAAAGGAATCATGGTCTGAGCAAGCTTTGTCGCAAGGGATCCCATTAAGCGGATTTCGGAAAGTGTGCCTACCGGAAAGAATCCGCTTGATGTGTTCGCACAGATGGTTGCGATGCTGAAGTGCGACCTCAAGACGCCGAAACGCCCAGTTCCGCGCACAACTTTTCCATCTTTGCCCGCAGATCGCCCACCTCCGCTTCCAGCCGGGCGACATTGGCCTTGAGCGCGGCGATCTCGCCCACTGTCACATCGCCCGCCGGTGCGGCGGATGCCACGCGGGCCGATGAGTGCTCCTCGATGACAGGTGCGCCGGAAAGCAGGTGCATCCAGCGGTTCTCGCGCGAGCCGGGCTGGCGCGGCAGCTCCGCTACGAGCGCGCCCTCGGCGCGCTCGGCCAACTCAGCCAGAAAACTTTCCACCGAAGCGATATCCGCAAACTTGTGCAGCCTTTCGCAATTGATGCGCAGCTCTCCCGCCGTCTGCGGGCCGCGCAGCATCAGCATGGTCAGCAAGGCGGTGGACTGCGTGGGGACGTGCAAAACGCGTTCGATGTTGTGCCCGTAACGCGCTGCCCTCCCCCCGCTCGTCTCCACGATCAGCGACAGCGCGCGCAGGCTGTCCAGCGCCGCCTGCACTTCCGCTTCCGCGGCGTCGATGACCGGGTCGCGGCTGCTCTTCTGGTTGCAGCCGGACACCAGCGAGTTCAGCGTCAGGGGATAACTGTCCGGCACCGTGCGCTGCTTCTCGGCGAGCACACCGAGCACGCGGGTTTCAAGGAGTGAGAGGGTGGGAAGTGTCGTGGGCATCGTTTATTCCGTGTGTGGCGGCATGAAAGCCTGGGGTGAAGATGAAGCGGAGGATACCAGCATCGCACCGGCGTTCGGCGGGATCACGCGCCGCCGCCCGTTTTATGACGGAACAGCGATTCCAGGAACTCCCCCGGCACCGGGAACACGATGGTATTGGTCTTGTCCCCGGCGATGCCGGCGAGCGTCTGCAGGTAACGCAACTGCATCGCTTCCGGCTGTCGTGCGAGGACCTGCGCCGCCTGCAGCAGCTTTTCCGAGGCCTGCAGCTCACCCTCTGCGTGTATCACCTTGGCACGCCGCTCCCGCTCCGCCTCGGCCTGTTTCGCGATGGCCCGCACCATCGACTCGTCGATGTCGACGTGCTTAATCTCCACATTGGCCACCTTGATTCCCCACGCGTCGGTCTGCGTGTCCAGCACCTGCTGGATGTCGAGGTTGAGCCGCTCGCGCTCGGCCAGCATCTCGTCCAGCTCGTGCTTGCCCAGCACCGAGCGTAGCGTGGTCTGCGCGAGCTGGCTGGTGGCATTGAGGAAGTTTTCGACCTGGATGATCGCCTTCTGCGGATCGATGACGCGCAGATACACCACCGCGTTGACCTTGACCGACACGTTGTCGCGCGAGATCACGTCCTGCGTCGGCACATCCAGCACCACGGTGCGCAGATCGATGCGCACCATCTGCTGCACGCCGGGCAGCACGACCACCAGACCCGGCCCCTTGACCTTCCAGAAGCGGCCGAGCATGAACACCACGCCGCGCTCGTATTCGCGCAGGATGCGAAACGAGGCGGCAACCAGGGCAACGATCACGAATGCGATGCCAGTAAATCCGAATTCGAACATGGCTATTCTCCTTTAATGAACATTCCGCGCAGGGGGACGGAGGTGAGGAATCACGACACAGACGATTCATTATCCGGCGCTGCCTGTGCCATGCTTGCTCGACTCTGCTTCCATGGGTTTGACCTGGAGCACCAGGTCGTCTCGGGCAACGACTCGCACCTTCTGCCCGCGCTGCAAAGGTGATCCCGTTCGTACGCGCCAACTCTCGCCGTGAACCCGCGCCCACCCTTCCGTCGCGGCGTCCTCCAGCATTTCGCCGACACTGCCGATCAGCACTGCGTCGCCGCTCACCGTCTGGCGCTGGCGCGACTTCAGCGCCATGCCGCCAAGCAGCCCGAGCAGAAGGGCGCTGACCGCCGCGATGCCCACGATAAGTCCGAGCGGAATGCCGAAACCCGGCAGTTCGGTGTCGATCAGGATGATGCCGCCGACCACGAAGGCGACCACACCGCCGATGCCGAGCACGCCGTAGCCGGGATAGAACGCCTCCGCCACCATGAACGCGACGCCGAGCAGGATCAGCGCCAGCCCGGCGTAGTTCACCGGCAGCAGTTGCAGCGCATACAGTCCCAGCAGCAGGCAGATCGCGCCGAGCACGCCGGCCACGCCGAAACCGGGCGAGGTGAACTCGAAGAACAGGCCATAGACGCCGATCATCATCAGGATCAGCGCGATGCCGGGATCGGTGATGACCGCCAGCAAACGGACGCGCCAGTCCGGCTCATAACTGAGCAGCGGCGCATCCGCGGTCGCCAGCCGGATCTCCTGCCCGAGCGCATTCAGCTTCCTGCCGTCGAGTTGCCGCAATAACTGCGGCAGGTCGGCGGCGACGTGGTCGACCACCTTGAGCTTCAGCGCATCCTCCGCCGGCAGGCTGACCGCTTCGCGCACCGCCCGCTCCGCCCATTCCACATTGCGACCGCGCAGTTGCGCGAGGCTGCGGATGTAGGCGGCAGCGTCGCTGACCTGCTTCTCGCTCATGGTCGGCTTCGTCTGTCCTTGTGCATCATCGGGCTTTGTCTTGTCTGCGCCGGTCCCGGGTGCGGGCTTGCGCGGCGGAGAGATATCCGGCGGCGCGCCGATCTGCACCGGCGTGGCCGCACCGAGATTGGTGCCCGGCGCCATCGCGGCGACATGGCTGGCATAGAGGATATAAGTGCCGGCGCTGGCGGCACGCGCGCCACTCGGCGCGACATAGGTCGCCACAGGAACCGCCGAGGCGAGTATGGCCTTGATGATCTGGCGCATGGAAGTATCGAGGCCGCCCGGCGTATCCATCTGCAGCACCACCAGTTGCGCCCGCTCCGTCGCGGCATGCGCCAGGCCGCGCACGACGTAGTCCGCTGTCGCGGGGCCGATCGCGCCATCGATCTTCAGCACCATCACCGGCGGCGGCGCCGCCATCACCCAGCCGGGCGCAAGCAGCAGCGCCAGACCAAGTGCAAGTTCGCGTGCTCGTATTCTCATATCCGGGCGACCCTCACCGTTGACAAGAAAGACAGGGGACGGACAGGCAACTTCCGCAACGGAATCACTGGCCCTCACCCTATTCCTTCGCGCGTTACCGGTCAATAACCGGAAGTATCCATCTGTCGCACACTGTCGCGACCTGGATTCTCCGTGGTGAGCCCCTGATTCCGTTCGTCCTGAGCCCCTGATTCCGTTCGTCCTGAGCTTGTGATTCCGTTCGTCCTGAGCTTGTCGAAGGAACGAACGGCGCTCAGGCCCAAGTCCATTCATGGTTCGCCAAACTGTGCGTGTGCTGTTGGGGCGGTTGCCCTTACAGCCACGGCCTACCCCTTGCGGGTACACCACGAACGGAGGCCTTTGTGAGCGTTGCCCTATCGCAGCGTCAACAGGAACACGTTCTCCTGCATCCGGCTCATCCCGCGCTGCTGAAAGCGCGGGTTCTGCGCCAGCACATCTTCCTGCGCCAGCAGGCGTACCTCGGCGTACTTGCCGTAGAGCGCCTCCACCTCGCTCACCGACACCGGGAACGGCGGCCCCTGCATCTCAGCTTGCGGATAATCAACGGTAATCAGGAGGATTTGTGTCGCGGACGGCAGGATATCCATCAGATGGCGTGCGTAACGTTCGCGCATTTCCGGCGGCAACGCTATCAGCGACGCACGGTCGTACACCGCGCTGACGTTCGCCATATCTTCCTTGCCCAAGTCGAAGAAATCACCGCACAGGATGCGGATGCCGTCCGCCTCGCAGCACTCGAACTGCCCTGTGCTCATATGCGTCGGCGCTTTGCCGTTCTCCTTGAAGAAATCTTCAACCGCAATGGGACTCAGCTCCACCCCCAGCACCTTGCATCCCTGCTGGCGCAGCCACACCATATCCAGACTCTTCCCGCACAGTGGCACGAACACCTCGCCGACGCATGCAGGATGCAGCTCCTTCCAGTAGCGAAGCAGATAAGGATTGATCTCCCCCTGGTGAAAACCAATCTCCGAGCGCTCCCAACGCTCCAGCCAAAATTCCTTTTTCATCTTTGCACCTTCATTGTTTTAGAGAAGCACCGATTAATCCTCCGTTCGTGGTGTACCCGCAAGGGGTAGGCCGTGGCTGTAAGGGGCGTCCGCCCCAACAGCACACGCACAGCCTGTCGAACCATGTACGGAGGATTGAATGCAGTCCGAAGTTTAGCAGGGCATGCCAGAAAGCAGCCCGCCGCCAAACCCCTCACTCCAGTATTGACACTACCCGCCCGACTCCCCTACAGTTCGTCCCACTTGCAGATCCGCAACACGCACATCGCGCCGCACGCACGGCACGAGGCTCACAGCAGAATCCCCAGAACAGGAGCTGGTGCAAGAGTCGATTCCCGCATCGGACGGGACGCTTTACCAGAAATGCCACTTGTTCAACAAAGGGGAGATCATGGCTTCAATTCCAAAAAAGGTTTCAGAACGCTTGGTAAACGGCATCAAGAAGTATCAGCCGATTCTCGCATCTGCAAAATCTCGGGATGTGGGCGAGGCAGATACAGTTACGATCATCAAGGATATGTTTCAAGATATCTTTGGATATGACAAATACTCTGAACTGACTTCAGAGTTCGCAATTCGTGGGACGTACTGCGACCTTGCCACCAAAATTGATGGGGTTGTCCAGACTCTGATCGAAGTCAAATCAATTGGCCTCGACTTAAAAGACCAGCATGTAAAACAAGCTGTTGACTATGCCGCCAACCAAGGCGTTGATTGGGTATTACTCACAAACGGCGCATGCTGGCGCGTCTATCACCTGACCTTCTCCAAACCTATCGTGCATGAGCTTGTCGTTGATATTGATTTCACGACTCTCAACTCTCGCAACACGCATGATCTCGACCTTCTGTACCTATGGTGCAAGGAAGGGTGGCAGCGATCCGTTCTTGGGGAATATCACATTCAGCAACAAGCGTTATCCAGATTCTTTATTGGCGCAATGCTGCAGACGGATCCCGTACTCGAAGTAATTCGTCGAGAATTGCGCCGCGTCTCACCTGATGTGCGCATTGATATCGAACAGATTGAGAACGTTCTGATTAACGAAGTAATCAAGCGCGATGTGATTGAAGGTGACAAAGCGGAGGAGGCGCGCAAGAAGATTTCCAGAGCCGCATCCAAATCATTGCGTGCAACGACAACTAATAAACCAAAAGCTGAAAGCAACGAAAGCGAACCGTCTGTTAGTGAAGCCTAGAAATCGAACTCTTCAATAAATCACCAAAGAGATGAAGAAGATCAACTCGGGCAAACTGCGTGCCATCGGCTACGACGCGCGCGCGCGCATCCTGCAGGTTCAGCTCGACAACGGCGACACACTCCAATACAGCGGCGTCGGCGAGGATATCTGGCGCCGGCTCAGCAGCTCCGGAGCTGCCTGGAGCTTCTATCGCGACAACATCGAAGATGAATTCACGGTGAAGAAGGTTTCGGGAAGTGCGCCTGCGGGAAAGAACCCGCTCGATGATTTGTTCAAACTGAAGTGATTGCTATGCTTCCTCCTATGCCTCCGAATATATTCCAAGGTAGCGCTGATCTGTCTAATCAAGTGATGAAGCAATGAAGATCGACATACACACGCACACAAAGAAATGTAAGTCTGGTGATGCGCCTACGAGAGAAATTTCTCCAGCAGACTTCTGCGAAACGATTCTGTCAACGGAAGTCCGAATCATTGCAGTCACAAACCACAATGTTTTCGACTTGGATCAATTCGAGGAGATTGAAACCCGCTTAGGTGAGGACGCGCAAGTCTGGCCTGGAATCGAGCTTGACGTCCTTGACAGCGGATCGAGAGGTCACTTGTTGGTTATCGTTTCACCAAAGTTGGCGAGAGAGTTCTCAGCGGCAGTTGGCGAACTAACCAATGGTGCCAGTCCGGACAGTTTCACAGCGACGATTGAGGATGTTTTGGAGGCATTCGACGCTTTCAATCCACTATACATCGCCCACTATAAGCATAAGAAGCCAAACCTCTCGGATGAAGTGCTTGAGATGTTGCTGACGAAAACCAAGAACCCGGAGTGCGTGATCAAAGAGGTGACCAACTCGATCTCGGCAGGCATTTATATCTCACACGGGCATTCTTCAATTTATGGGTCCGATATCCACGACTGGACGAAGTACGAAGAGCTTTCTCACGACCTTCCAGACCTTCGGCTTCCCGTCGATAGTTTTGAGCATTTTTGCCTTTTGCTAAAAAAGGATCCGACTACCATCAATACGGCGCTGGATAGGAAGACGCCAGAGGATCTTGTCTTGTCTCCTTTTGATGATGATTCTTCATTGAGAATCAAGGCATTCAATGATATTAACGTCGTTTTTGGACCGAAAGGAACCGGAAAATCATGCATTCTGAAGGCCATTGCCAAGCACTATTCGGAGAACGGGATTGATGCCAGAGTCTATGAACCCGCTAGTGATCGTCTGGATGAGATTTTCGATATAAGAGGTAGAGATCTGAAAATCAATCTTAATACGCACGGCATCAACTACTGCTCTGACGAAATCGAGACCATAAGGAGCGCAAGTGAAGTTGCCGTTACAAGCCTTAGCAAGTTCGTAGACTACTTCGCTGCAACGAACACAAACAGAAACGCGAACAAAATACTGCTCAAGGACATAGATCCAGAGGAAGGGAGCAGCGTTAAGCGCGAGTTTGTTGAGTTTAACGAGGCGGCGAAAACGACGGCGGAATTTCTGAAATTTCTGGCTATAAACTCTTCCGTTAGAAAAGAGCTCGACGAACAGGAACTCACGGAGGTCACCCGAATCTTGTCAGATCTTCTGGAGCGCCTACGCAAGAGGGAGTGGACAAGCTATTCAGGTTGGAAAGAAATTTCTTTACTGAACTCAGCGATCAAGGCATTCCGCAAAGAGATACAGCGGAAGACGGGAAAACCAGCCAAACCGATAACAACAGGTTTTCGTGATTACGCGATGAACCGCATTGAGATCGAGGTCAACGCCACCGAGATCGTTAAGAGCGTTGACACAGAGATTCCCATGCTGACTGAGCTTGTTGGTAGTCTCGGCTCAAACAAAGGAGACTTGCAGTTTCTAACAGAATTCAAGTTCCAAAACGGTGATATTACAGATGGTGCTCTGTCGAGCCTATCGGGAGTTAAAAAGGGGCCACAGAAGAAGTTCATCAACTGTATCCGGAAGGTACTTAAGCATGTTTATGCCGATGATCTATTTCAGCACATTTCAGAACTCAGTGCGATCGAGGATGTGGAAGATATCAAAACGGTTCACGAGTTGCTTCTGTTCAAGAGATATTTTGCGCTAGACGGACAGCCCTATTCGCCGTCGAGTGGTGAATCCTCGATGGTCATGCTGCAAAAGGAGCTGGGAGCGGACAAGGAGGTATACATTCTGGATGAGCCTGAGAGGAGCTTGGGCAATGAATATATTAGCGACGTCATTGTGCCGCTGATTAAGGAACGTGCGCGGGCAGGCAAGAAAGTGTTCATTTCGACGCACGATGCAAATATTGCCGTGCGGACCCTCCCTTACAGCTCGGTTTACCGATGCCACGGGAAATCGGGGTACAAAACCTATGTTGGCAATCCTTTTACGAACAATCTGGTGAATCCGAACGATGCGGGCGATCAGCGTGACTGGAAAAAAGTCAGCATGCGAACCCTTGAAGGCGGAGAGGAGGCATTTGGTGAGCGAGGAAAAATCTATGGAAACAATTAAAGCAACTGTAGAAAATCTTGATGGCAAGTACTTCATCAAAATTAAATCCGGAAACGAGGAAATCAGTATTCCGATGTCCGAGGACAAGTCGAACGAGGTAAAGAGCGCGTTCAACAAAATCATTACCCGGATCAAGGTCGGAGAATTTCAGATCAAACTCGACGAAATCAGAGATGATTTGTTCTCTCAGGTTGCTAATGAATATCTCACCCAATTGAACCGCGAAATCCAAGAGGTCCGCGGTGAGATGAAACAATACGGCTTAGTTTAAGAGTTGGTGCAACCTGAAAGGTGCAGCATTACATTTCAAACCTACACAAAAAAGGCGACCTTCAGGTCGCCTTTTTTTCCACCTAACTCCTGCTCCTACCCCACCCACTTCCGCGCATTCTGGAACATGCGCAGCCATGCGCCGTTCTCCTGCCACTCGCGCGGATACCAGGAGTTCTGCACGGCACGGAACACGCGCTCGGGGTGCGGCATCATGATGCTGAAGCGGCCGTCCGGCGTGGTGAGTCCGGTGATGCCTTGCGGCGAGCCGTTGGGGTTGAGCGGATAGGTTTCGGTGGGCTTGCCGTTGTGATCCACGTAGCGCAGCGTGACCAGCGGCTGCGCGGCTTTGAGCTTCTTGGCTCCGCCGAAATCGGCATAGCCTTCGCCGTGCGCCACGACGATGGGCATGCGGCGAACCTTCCATGCCGTCGAACAGGATGGAGGGCGACTGCTGCACTTCCACCATGACGAAGCGCGCCTCGAACTGCTCGGACTGGTTGCGCGCGAAGTGCGCCCAGTGTTCCGCGCCGGGGATGATCTCGTGCAGGTTGCTCATCATCTGGCAGCCGTTGCACACGCCCAGGGCGAAGGTGTCCTGGCGGCAGAAGAACTTCTCGAACTCGTCGCGCGCCCTGGGGTTGAACAGGATGGATTTGGCCCAGCCCTCGCCCGCGCCCAGCACGTCGCCGTAGGAGAAGCCGCCGCAGGCCGCGAAGCCTTTGAAGTCGGAGAGCTTCACGCGGCCGCTGATGATGTCGCTCATGTGCACGTCCACGGCAGTGAATCCGGCGCGGTCGAACGCGGCGGCCATCTCCACCTGGCCGTTCACGCCCTGCTCGCGCAGGATGGCGATCTTGGGATGCGACATCAGCAATGCGGGCGCGATGTTCTCGTTGGGGTCGTAGGTGAGCTTGGCATGCAGACCCGGCATCCTTCGCGTCGAGGGTGCGGTCGTATTCCTGCTGCGCGCAGGCCGGGTTGTCGCGCAGCTGCTGCATGCGGTAGGTGGTCTCGGACCAGATGCGGCGCAACGTGATCGCGTTCTCGCTGAACAAGTATCGTCTTGCCGCGCGAGATGTTGATGGTGCCGCTGGTGTTGAGGCGCGCGACTTCATGCACGCAGGTGAGCCCGGCTTCGTCGCACTGCACGAAGATGTCGGCCAGATCGGCGCGGCGCACCTGCACCAGCGCACCGAGTTCTTCGTTGAACAGGTTGCCGAGGTCGTCGCCCTTGCATTCGTCCAGACGGATATCGAGGCCGATGTGCGAAGCGAAGGTCATCTCGCACAGCGCCGCCAGCATGCCGCCGTCGGAACGGTCGTGATAGGCGAGCAGCTTGCCTTCGCGGTTGAAGCGCTGGATGAGGTGGAAGAAGGCCTTGAGCCGCTTGGCATCGTCCACGTCCGGCGCCACGTCGCCCACCTGCTTGTACACCTGCGCCAGCGCCGAGCCGCCGAGGCGGTTCTTGCCGCAGCCCAGGTCGAACAGCAGCACGACGGTGTCGGTGTCGGCCGCAAGTTGCGGCGTGAGCGTCAGGCGCGCATCGCTGCAGGGCGCGAAGGCGGTGACGATGAGCGAGAGGGGAGCGGTGACTTCTTTCTTCACCACCGTACTATCCCCTCCCCCTTGCAGGGGGAGGGTTGGGGAGAGGGTAGAAGCTTGGGTGGTACTCGACTCTTCAACCCCCATCCCAACCTTCCCCCTGCTTGGGGGAAGGGGTTCGGTCCAGGTGGTCTTCATGGACATCGAGTCCTTGCCCACCGGAATGCTGATGCCGAGCTCGGGGCACAGTTCCATGCCCACGGCCTTGACCGTGTCGAACAGCGCGGCGTCTTCGCCGTGGTGTCCGGCGGCGGCCATCCAGTTGGCGGAGAGCTTGATGTCGCCGATGTGGTTGATCTGCGCCGCGGCGATGTTGGTGATCGCCTCGCCGATGGCCATGCGTCCCGAGGCGGGCGCGTTGAGCACCGCGATGGGCGTGCGCTCGCCGAGCGCGAAGGCCTCGCCGCGGCAGCTGTTGAAGCTCATCAGCGTGACGGCCACGTCCGCCACCGGCACCTGCCACGGGCCGACCATCTGGTCGCGCGCGGTCATGCCGCCCACGGTACGGTCGCCGATGGAGATGAGGAAGGTCTTGTCCGCGACGGACGGCAGGCGCAGCACGCGCTCGATGGCGTCCTTCAATACGATGTCCTTGGTGTCGAACCTGGGCAGCTCGACATGCTCGCGCTTCACCTTGCGCGTCATCTTGGGCGGCTTGCCCAGCAGCACGGAGAGCGGCATGTCCACCGCGTTGTTGCTGAACTCTTCGTCATGCACCACCAGGCGGTCTTCGCTGATGGCGCGGCCCAGCACGGAGAACGGGCAGCGCTCGCGCTCGCACAGCGCCTTGAATTCCATCGAGGCGCTCCGTCGGGATCGCCAGCACGTAGCGCTCCTGCGCTTCGTTGCTCCAGATCTGCATCGGCGTCATGCCGCGCTCTTCGTTCGGCACCGAGCGCAGCTCGAAGTGCGCGCCCTTGCCGCCGCCGTGCACCAGCTCCGGCAGCGCGTTGGAGATGCCGCCCGCGCCGACGTCGTGGATGGACAGGATGGGGTTGTTGTCGCCCATCTGCCAGCAGCGGTCGATGACTTCCTGCGCACGGCGCTGCATCTCGGGGTTGCCGCGCTGCACCGAATCGAAGTCGAGGTTCTCGGCGTTGGCGCCGGTATCCATGCTGGATGCCGCGCCGCCGCCCAGGCCGATCAGCATGCCGGGGCCGCCGAGCTGGATCAGCAGCGCGCCTTCCGGCAGGTCGTGCTTGTGGGTGTGCTCGGCCTTGATGTTGCCCACGCCGCCCGCCAGCATGATGGGCTTGTGGTAGCCGCGCACTTCGCCGTTCACCTCTTCCTCGAAGGTGCGGAAGTAGCCGG
The DNA here is from genome assembly GCA_963797045.1 of uncultured beta proteobacterium. Taxonomy (GTDB): domain Bacteria; phylum Pseudomonadota; class Gammaproteobacteria; order Burkholderiales; family Gallionellaceae; genus Sideroxyarcus. The sequence continues at coordinate 17,161 of CAWCNZ010000016.1, forward strand.
CCAGGTTGGGGCGGCCGAATTCGTTGTTGAACGCGGCGCTGCCGATGGGGCCGTCGATCATGATCTGCAGGGCGGAGGCGATGCGCCCCGGCTTGCCGACGGGGTCGGCTTCCCACGGCTGCTCGAAGCCGGGGATGTGCAGGTTGGAGACCGAGAATCCGGCCAAGCCCGCCTTGGGCTTGGAGCCGGTGCCGGTCGCGCCCTCGTCGCGGATCTCGCCGCCGGAGCCGGTGGCGGCACCCGCGAACGGCGCGATGGCGGTCGGGTGGTTGTGCGTCTCGACCTTCATCAGGGTGTGGGTGAGTTCCTTGCTGAAACCATATTGGCCGTTGGCGCGCGGATAGAAGCGCTCGATCTCGGCGCCCTCGATGACGGAGGAGTTGTCGGAATAGGCCACCACCGTGCCTTCCGGGTGCAGCTTGTGCGTGTTGCGGATCATGCCGAACAGCGAGATGGCCTGCTGTTCGTCGTCGATGATCCAGTCGGCGTTGAATATCTTGTGGCGGCAGTGCTCGGAGTTGGCCTGCGCGAACATCATCAGTTCGACGTCGGTGGGGTTGCGGCCCAACTTGGTGAAGTTCTCCACCAGGTAGTCGATCTCGTCGGCGGAGAGCGCCAGGCCCAGCTCGCGGTTGGCGGCTTCCAGCGCGGCTTTGCCGCCCTTGAGGATGTCCACGCTGGAGAGCGGCTGCGGGGTGCCGTGCTTGAACAGGCGCTCTTCGAGGCCCTCGATGTCGAACACCACCGATTCGGTCATGCGGTCGTGCAGCAGCGGCAGCACGGCCTGCTTTTCCGCTTCGGAAAGGTGCTTGCCGCTCTTGCTCTTGAGGTAATACAGCACGCCGCGCTCGATGCGCGTCACCTGCGGCAGCGCGCAATGGCGCGCGATGTCGGTGGCCTTGGACGACCACGGCGAGATGGTGCCGAGGCGCGGCACCACCAGCAGGCTCTGCACCTTGCCCGCGACCTCCGGCTCTCCTGCATCCTTGTCGATGCCCGAGCAGCCGATCCAGCAGGATGACCTCGGCCGGGGACAGCGCGGCGGACAGTTCGGTGAAATAGCAGTGGCGCGTGTCTTCGAGGGTGACGCCGGACTTGGTCGCGGCCAGCGCGGTGCGCAGTTTTTCGAGGCGGAAGGAGGAAAGAGCGGGTTTACCTATCGAGGTGCGGTACATGGCGAGATAGCGCGATGAAATAACGAGGCCGGATTATACTATGCGCACCCGTAGAACCTAACCCGTCATTGCCGGAACAACTGCAAACACGGGATCCTGACCTGACAATAACTGGTTCCCGCCATGGCGGGGACGCAAAAACCAGGGAGCCACATCATGACCGTTGCCCGCCCCAGCCCCATCACCCGCAAGCAAGTCGCCGCCTTCCTCAAGCCGCGCCCAAAAGACAGCCACAAGGGACTGTTCGGCACGGTCACCGTCATCGGCGGTGATCGCGGCATGGCCGGCGCGGCACTGCTGGCCGGGCGCGCCGCGCTCAAGATGGGCGCGGGCCGCGTGCACGTCGGCATGCTGGCGGACAACGCCCCGGCCGTGGATGTGAACCAGCCCGAGCTGATGCTGCATTCGGCTGGCGACGCGCTGAAACGAATCCCTCTCCCCAACCCTGATGGAACAACTAGCCATTCGACTAAGCTCGCAAGCGGGCAAGTCGCTGGTTATCTCCCGCAAGCGGGAGAGGGAGCGAACGTGAAAAGCAATATTTAACCCTAGCGTGCTGGTGATCGGCTGCGGCCTGGGGCAAAGCCCCGCCGCACAAAAGATACTGTACGACGCGCTGCTGCTCGACGTGACGCTGGTGCTGGACGCCGACGCGCTCAACCTGGTCGCGCTGCGCCCCGACCTGCGCGGCATGCTGCACACGCGCAAGGCGACGGCGGTGTTCACCCCGCACCCCGGCGAAGCCGCGCGCCTGCTGGGTTGCAGCACGGAAGACGTCCAGAAGGACCGCGTCCACGCGGCGCACAGCCTCTACAAGCGCCTGGGCGGCAGCGTGGTGCTGAAAGGCGCGGGCAGCCTGTGCGCCACGACCGACGGCAAGCTGCACCTCAACCAGACCGGCAACCCCGGCATGAGCAACGCGGGCATGGGAGATGTGCTGGCCGGCATGATCGCCGCGTTCATCGCACAGGGCCTGAGCACGGACGAGGCGCTGCTGCTGGCCGTGCACCTGCACGGCGCGGCGGCGGACGAACTGGCGCAGCAACAGGCCACCCTCGGCATGAGCGCGACCGAGGTGACCGAATGGGCGCGCTGGCTGCTGAACCGCTCGGATCATGAAACCATAACCCCAATTCGATCAGCATTGTAATGCGGCTATTTTCGTGGGACGCGATTGCAACGAAAATATGACCGACATCCTTTACCGCTACCTGATGATCGTTGTGGCCTGCATCGCGCTGCTGGTCGGGCTGCAAGTCCCTAACTTCATCGACCAGTACCAGAAGCGGGTGGACGCGCACCTGCGCGAAGTGACCATCAACCTGCAGCCGTTCCAGGACATCGCCAACAAGTATTTCGGCGGCGACCTCAACAAGCTCATCGAGCTGCACCGCAACAGCGGCGAAAAGCCCTTCCAGGAAGAAGGTGCGGCGATCGAAAAGATGATGCAGCGCAAGCTGCGCTTCGAGGCCGACCTGGCCGCATTGCAGACCAGCCTGCCGCTGAAAGCATGGCATGTGCTGCTGCACGGCGACCGCGAGATGATCGATGAGGCGCTCGGGCAATACACCTACAATGTTCCGCTGAACCAGGACGCGCTGATCTTCGGCGCGGGAGCCGCCCTCCTCATCCTGATGCTGGTAGAATCCCTCCTCGCGCTTGCCAGATTCGCCTCTGCCAGATTTTTCCGTTCCGTACCACGCTCCTCCACAGCAAGACCACAATGACCTACCCCATCGATATCAGCGAGGAAGCTGGCGTCCGCTATCTTCATTTCGGTTCCCTCTGGATACAGGGCGCGATGCGCATCGCGCGCCCCTGGCATCTGGAACTCGACTACACCAAGGAGATGATGGCGAGCCTGCTGCTGCGCGAAGACTCGCAGTTCCCGCGCCGCGTGCTGCTCATCGGCCTGGGCGCCGCGTCGCTCACCAAGTTCCTGTACCGCAACTATCCGCTGGCGAAGCTGACCGTGGTGGAGATCGAGCCGCGCGTGGTGGCGGCGGCACGGCAGTTCTTCAAGCTGCCGGACGACCCGAAACGCCTGAACATCGTGATCGCGGACGGCGCGCAGTTCATCGCCGGAAACGACAAGAGCTACGACCTGATCCTGGTGGACGGTTTCGACGAGGACGCGCGCCCCGGCGAACTGGACACGCTGCCGTTCTACCAGATGTGCCGTGCGCGGCTGAACGACAACGGCGTCATGGCGGTGAACCTGCTCGGGCGCAGCCGCGGCCATACCGCCAGCCTGGAACGCCTGCGCGAGGCGTTCGACACGCGCGCGCTGGCCTTCCCTTCCTGCGACAGCGGCAACGTGATCGCGCTGGCGGCAACGGGCGACCCCATCCGCATCGGTCTGGACGACCTCAAGGAACAGGCCGAGGCATTGAAGGAAGAGACCGGATTGAACCTGCTGCCGACCCTGGCGCGCATCGAGCAATCGCAGACCTGCCCAGGCGGCGTGTTCTGTCTTTGACCTAAATTAGTCACAAGCCGGAAGGAAATTGTGATTAGAATTAAGGACGAGGAGGATGCTTCAAATTACAAGTTTCATTTCGCATGTTAATGAACTTAATTTTGAAAGGTAGCGATCATGGCCACATCCAAATCCACCACGGCGAAGAAACCCGCCGCCAAACCTGCGAGCGGAAAGACGGCCGCCGCCACCGGCAAGACGACCGCCAAAACGGCCAGCTCCAGAACCGCGATCACCAAAAAGCCCGCGACCCCGCTCGCCAAGCCCGCCGCGAAGAAACCCGCGAGCCGCGCTGCTGCCGCACCGGCCAAGCCCGCCGCGCCAACACCGGAACAGCGTTACAGGATGGTGCAGGAAGCCGCTTATTACATCGCCGAAAAGAACGGCTTCGTCGCCGGCTCGATGGACTACTGGATCGCAGCCGAAGCCGAGATCGAGGCTTTGCTGTCCGGCAAGAAAAAGAAGTAACGGCTTATTTCTTGCCGCCTGTCGTGCCCGCCTCGACGGCATAGCGCACGTAGGGCAGATTCAGCCCCTCTGCAGTGACCACACCGAGCAACTGATTGGCGTGCGTGTCGTCGAGCACGAACTCAACCTGCGCCGGCAATTCGCCAGCCAGCTCGAAGAAGGTCTCCTCACGCAATTGACCGTGCCGCCCGAATCCCGCGACGGCGCGGAACACCGAGCCACCCGGCACACCCAGCGACCTGGCCTTTTCCAGCAGCCACTCCTGCAGCAGCTTGCCTTGATGGTGATCTTTCTCGGTCACGTAGAACTTGAGATACACGCTTTGCATGTTTGCCCCCTTACTGTTGCATCCATTTGAACGTCTGCATCCCCAGCACCGTCATCAACAGCGAACCGCCGAGGTGTGCCGCGATGATGGCCGTTCCCCACGCATATTGCCCGCGCAGCAGCAGCGTGACGGTCTCGGCCGAGAAGGTGGAAAAGGTGGTGAGGCCGCCGAGGAAGCCGGTGATGATGAGCAGGCGCCATTCCGGCGAAACGCCGGGGTGCTGCATGAAGAACGCGACCGCGAGGCCGATGAGATAACCGCCGACCAGGTTGGCCGAGAGCGTGCCCAGCGGCAGCTCGGGCGTGACCGGGTTGAGCCACAAGCCCAGCCCCCAGCGCAGCCATGCGCCGATGGCCGCACCAAATCCGACTGCGATGAAGGCATAGAGCGTCATGGGCGGATTGTAGCAGGCGAGATGGATTTTGTAGGGTGGGCACGTTGGTTGTGCCCACGCGGAACTCACCTGTGCAACCAGCGTGGGCAGTGCGAATGGGTAACGGCGTAGCCGTTGGGAACCCGTCGGCCTCCCCCTTGCGGGGACAAACGTGCCCACCCTACGGATCATGGAGGCGTGATGCCGCGCAGCTTGAAGCAGCGCATGTTGGGCGTGCCGTCCAGTTCGTACTCGTTGAACTCGCGGCAGGGGCTGGGGCGGTTCTCGTAGATGGCGCAGGAGACCTGCTTGCCGACCTCACCGCGCAGTGCGGCGCAACGCGGCGGGTAGCTGTTGGTGCCTTTCATACACACCATGTGCTGGTGCACTTTCTCGGTGAATTCGATGCGGCACGAAACCTCCCGGCGCCTCGCTGGATTCACCCCAGTAGAACGAGATGCGGTAATAGGCGCAGCACGCGCCGCAGGATAAACAAGGATTGGCATTGCTCATAGTAAAACCACTTCTTTTGCCCGCAGATTACACAGATTGACACAGATCTATTACCTCACGTGCCAAGCTCAATGGGAAATTATGGTTCTGGTTTTAATCTGCGTGAATCTGTGTAATCTGCGGGAAAGTGTTTTTGACTCACGAAACCACCTCGCCCCACAGGTCATGCTCGTCTGAGTCGGTGATCTTCACCGTGACGAACTCGCCGACCTCCAGGTCCTGCGCACCATCGATGTACACCAGCCCGTCGATCTCCGGCGCGTCGGCGGCGCTGCGCGCGACCGCGCCCTCCTCGTCCACGTCGTCCACCAGCACGGTCATGGTCCGGCCGACCTTCTTCGCCAGCTTCGCGGCGCTGATCTCTTCCTGCAGGTACATCAGGCGCGCGAGGCGGTCTTCCTGCACGTCGGGATCGACATGGTCGGGCAGCGCGTTGGCCGCGGCGCCTTCCACCGGCGAATACTTGAATGCGCCGACGCGGTCGAGCTGCGCTTCTTCGATGAAGTCGAGCAGTTCCTCGAACTCCTCTTCCGTCTCGCCGGGGAAGCCGACGATGAAGGTGCTGCGCAGCGCGATGTCAGGGCAGACGCTGCGCCATTGCTGGATGCGCTTGAGCACGTTCTCGCTGCTGGCCGGGCGCTTCATCAGTTTCAGGATGCGCTCGTTGGCGTGCTGGAACGGGATGTCGAGGTAAGGCAGGATCTTGCCTTCCGCCATCAGCGGGATGACCTCGTCCACGCTGGGATAGGGATAGACGTAATGCAGGCGCGTCCACACGCCGAGGCTGCCGAGTGCACCGGCCAGGTCGGTCATGCGCGTCTTCAGCGGCTTGCCCTGCCAGAAGCCGGTGCGGTATTTCACGTCCACGCCGTAGGCGCTGGTGTCCTGCGAGATGACCAGCAGCTCCTTGACGCCGGACTCGACCAGCTTCTCCGCCTCGTTCATCACCTCGTGGATGGGACGGCTGACCAGATCGCCGCGCAGCGCGGGGATGATGCAGAAGGTGCAGCGGTGGTTGCAGCCTTCGGAGATCTTCAGGTAGGCGAAGTGCCGCGGCGTCAGGCGCACGCCCTGCGGCGGCACCAGGTCGGTATAGGGGTCGTGCAGCTTGGGCAGGTTCTGGTGCACCGCGTTCATCACCGCCTCGGTCTCGTGCGGGCCGGTGACGGCGAGCACCTTGGGATGGGTCCTCATCACGATGTCGCCCTTGGCGCCGAGGCAGCCGGTGACGATGACCGGCCGTTCTCCTGCAGCGCTTCGCCGATGGCATCCAGCGACTCGGCCACCGCGCTGTCGATGAAGCCGCAGGTGTTGACCACCACCAGATCGGCCTCCTGGTAGCTGGGCGTGATCTCGTAGCCTTCGGCCTGCATGCGCGTGAGGATGAGTTCGGAATCGGACGTGGCCTTGGGGCAGCCGAGCGAGACGAAGCCGATCTTGGGTGTTGCTTTACTCATTGCTTTTTCCTTGGTTACTCATTATTGCGCCGCTCCAGCGACGCATCGACCTGCGACAACGGGTCTTCGATCGGTTCGAGGTGCGTGGTCAGATGGCTATACGGCACTGCCGCCCTGATCTCGGCCTCGATCTGCTCCACCAGATCATGGCCGCGCTGCACCGACCACGCGCCCGGCACCAGCACATGCATGGAGATGAACGCATGCCTGCCCGCCTGGCGGGTGCGCAGCGCATGAAAATCCAGCCCTTGCTGGCGGTATTTCGCCAGCACCGCCTCGACCGCCTCGATCTGCTCCCTGGGGATCGCCTCGTCCATCAGGCCGGAAGCGGAACGGTGCAACAGCTGCCAGCCCGTCCACACGATGTTCGCCGCCACCAGCAAGGCAAGCAGCGGGTCCAGCCACAGCCAGCCGGTGATCCATACCAGGCCCACGCCGACGATGACGCCGGCCGAAGTCCAGACATCGGTCAGCAGGTGCCTGGCATCGGCCTCCAGCGTAATGGAGTTGTAGGCAAGGCCCGCCTTGAGAAGTTCACGCGCGGCCAGCAGATTGATGATCGATGCGACGACCGACACGGCCAGACCGACGCCGACATCCGCCAGCGCTTGCGGATGGAGGAAACGCTCAATCGCGGCGTAGGCGATGCTGCCTGCGGCCAGCAGGATGAGGAAGCCCTCGAATGCGCTGGAGAAATATTCCGCCTTGCCGTGGCCGTAGGCATGCTTTTCGTCGGCCGGCGAGGCCGCCAGGGTCAGCATGGCCAGCGCCATCAATGCCCCGGCCAGATTGACGAACGATTCGAGCGCATCGGACAGCAGGCCGACCGAGCCGGTCAGCCACCAGGCCACGCCCTTGAGCAGGATGGTGGCGACGGCGGCCGCAATGGAAAGCCATGCATAACGCTTCAGTTGTTCCCTTGCCATCACTCGTTCTCCCGCAATGTGCTCAGCGCACCTGGCCCAGCAGCATAGCCAAACCCGCAAATACGGCATAGCGATGCGAGCGCTGGTCGATGCCGGAGGAGAATCCGGCGTCCAGCACGACGCGCGGATTCAATTCGTAGTTGACCGCTACCAGCCACTGGCTCCGCGGCAGGGCGCCGCTGCGCGCAACGCCGGACAGTTCCGCCATGCCGCCCCATCCGCCATCCAGCGCATGGAACACGGTGGCAGAAAAACCGTATTCGTAAGGGCTGGCGCCCGGCAGCGCATCGCCAAGCCGGGTGGCGTTGAGGTTGACATCCAGTTCGTGCAGTCCGATGGCGCGGCTGTAGATGCCGTTCACCGTGTAATCGCGTTCGCCGCTGCCCAGCCCCCTGGCCGCAGTGGCCGCCTTGAAGCCGTATTCGAGGCCAAGCGCGGCCTTCTCCAGTGCGAAGCGGTGTTTCAGCATCAGGGTGGAGTCGCCGCCACCGGACTGGCGCGTGCCGTCCGCGGCGCGCTGCGCCAGATACGCATCGCCGCCGAGCAGCACGCCGAAATCGGGAGTAAAAGCGAACTTGAGCAGATAGGGCAGGCCACTCTGGCGCGAGCCGTCGGCCTCCTCCTGCTGCGCGACGCCCAGCTCCAGTTCAAGCCAGCCGGGTGCGGACAAGGCGGCCGAATTGGTGACGGTGGGGCGATAGGGAGTCACGCTGACTTCCTGCGACATGGCCGGCAGGGACGCGCACATCATCGCCGGCAAAACACATGCAACCGCAGCAGCCTGCAGCAGGCCGGAACCAATCACCTTCATCCCGCCCCCGCCTATCCCAGCACCAGATGGACCAGCGCAATGGTCGCGATACCGGAGCAGATCAACACCACCTGCTGCACGGTGTCGCGCAACCGCGTGCGCTTGTGCAGGCCGGGGATCAGGTCGGCCACGGCGACGTAGATCATGCTGGCGGCGGCCAGGGCCAGCAGGTATGGCACCAGCACCTCCATGCCCTGCAGCGCGAAATAGCCGAGCACGCCGCCGACCAGCGTGGCAAAACTGAAAATAAGATTCATCTGGAATGCGCGCAGCTTGCTGTAGCCGGAATGCAGCAGGACGGCGAAGTCGCCGACTTCCTGCGGGATCTCGTGCGCGATGATGGCCAGCGCGGTGACGATGCCCAGATGCACGATCGGCAAGGAAGGCCGCCGCGATGATGATGCCATCGACGAAGTTGTGGAAGGTGTCGCCGACGATGACCATCATGCCGCTGCGGCCGTGATCGTGCCCGGCGTGTTCGTCCGGCTCATGCGCTTCGCAGTTGGTATGGTGACAGTGGCGCCAGATCAGCACCTTTTCCAGCGTGAAGAACACCAGGATGCCCAGCAGCACCGTGGCGCTCACCGCGGCCACGCTGGGCGCCATCTCGATCGCCTCGGGCAGGATGTCGAGGAACACCGCGCCGAGCAGCGCACCGATGGCATAGCTCACCAGCCCGCCCAGGTATTGCACGGGCATTGAGCGCGAACAGCGCCGCCGCCATCACGCTCAGGGCGCCGCCCAGCAGGCTGGCAAGAATGATCCAGGTGAGAATAGTCATGTTGCGGAGAAATGTCTTATGGACGCGCATTGTAACTTATGCGGCGCGGATTCCCCTCCCCCGGCAACAGGAGGAAGGAAAAGAGGGGCTAAGGGTGCGACCTCACGTCGCGCGTCTCGCGAAGAAGATCGTCAGTGATGCAGTTCGACATCCCTGGTCTCCGGCAGGAACAGTATCCCGACGACGCTTGCTACGATCAGCATGCCCACCGGATACCACAATCCCGCCAGCGCATCGCCCGCCTGCACCGACAGCAGCGTGACCATGAACGGCGACAAGCCGCCGATCCAGCCCGGCGCTGAGGTTGTGCGGCACAGCGGCGGCGGTGTAGCGCGTGCGCGCGGTGAACAGTTCCGCCAGTACCGCCGTCTGCGGGCCGGTGATGAGCGCCACGGCGACGACCGGGACGAGCAGCAGCAGGAACAGCATGAAGCTGTTCACTTGCGCGCGGTCCGCTTTCTCCAGCCAGCCTTTGCCCTGCAGCGCGGCAGTGATCTCTGCCGGATGGAAAGCGGCCACCTCGCTGTCGCCGCCGATGTTCAGCGTGACTTCCCTGCGCTCGCCCAGCGGGGCTTCAGCTCATACGACACGCCGTTCTTGGTCAGGAATTCCTGCTTGCGCTCGCAATCGTTGGCGGCCTTGCGGAACGGGCTGTAGTCGCAATCGCTGCCGTACAGGGTCACCGCGACTTCGTTGTTGAAGCGCTCCAGCTGCGGATTGCCGTAGTGCTGCAGGGCCTTGAACACGGGCAGGATGGTGAGCGCGCCGAGCAGCAGGCCCGCCAGCAGCACCGGCCTGCGCCCGCACCTTGTCCGACAGCCAGCCGCAGAAGATGGTGAGCGGGAACAGCAGCAGGGTGCTGGTCATCACCAAGGTACTGGCGAGCTGGGCATCGATGCGCACCACGCTCTTGAGGAACACGTTGGCGTACACCTGCGAGGAGAAGAACAGCAGCGAACCGCCGGCCGAGATGCAGAAGAACAGCAGCGCCATGCGCCCCAGCGTGCGGCGGTCGCTCAGGCATTCGCGCAGCGGCGCCTTGGACAGCGTGCCCTCTTCCTCCATCTGGCGGAACACGGGCGACTCTTCCAGGCTCATGCGGCTCTTGATCGAGATGAACAGCAGCACGGCGGAGAACAGGAACGGGATGCGCCAGCCCCAGCTGTGGAAATCGGCGTCGCTGAGGAACACCTGCAGCAGCACGATCTGCAAGGTGGAGACCAGGATGCCCAGCGGCCCCATCAGTTGCAGCACGCTGGTGTAGGTGCCGCGCTTGCCGTGCGGCGCATGCTCGGTGAGATACACCGCCACCCCGCCGATCTCGCCGCCCACCGCGAAGCCCTGCAGCAGGCGCAGCAACAGCAGCAAGGCGGGCGCCAGCATGCCGATCTGCGCATAGGTCGGCAGCAGGCCGACCAGGAAGGTCGAGATGCCCATCAGCGAGATGGTGGCGATGAAGATGGGACGGCGCCCGTAGCTGTCCGCCAGCGAACCGAACAGCGCGGAACCCAGCGGCCGCACCATCATGCCGACGCCGAAGGTGGCGAGACTCATCAGCAGCGCCGCGGTCGGGTTCTCCGGCGGGAAGAACAGCACGCTGAAATAAGTCGCCAGCGAGGCGAAGGTGAGGAAGTCGTACCACTCCAGGAAGGTGCCGAAGCAGGCGCCGAGCACGACTTTGCGCTGGGAAGGGGTGAGTTCTTGCAGTGTCTTTTTCATTGAGCGGTCAGTGTTGAAATGGCTTCAGGCCAGCCATGCGTTAAAGCCGGGAAATAACCGCATATTCTAATTACGGTGAGTGGCCAGACCTAGCAGCAATTTAACGAAACGGGTACGGGTATCGACTCCAAGTTTGGCATATATCTGCTTGACCTGGGTATTCACCGTGTTCGGGCTGGTACCCAGTTTTTCCGCCGCCTCCTGCGCGGAGCCGGATTCCAGCAACGTCACCGCCACCTTCGCCTCGGCTGGTGTCAGTCCATAGGCACTTTGCAGCAGCGCAGGATCAACATGCACCTCCTGCGCGCCATCGGCAATAAACACGATGGCAGCATACGCACCGCTATCTCCGCCAAATTCGCCATGTTCTCCGAGCGCGGAGAACTGCAGGGTATAGCTCGCCACGCCGGAAGTGCGCGGAACCGAGACACAATTGGAGAAATGCGGCGTGTCAAAGGGATCGCGACTCAAGGTCGCGCTGATCGCATCGCCGATCGCCTTGTTGGCGGCAGCACTTTCCGCAACCAGATCGCCATGACAAGTGCCATGGGTAAGCTTACGCAAACGCAGGCCATCGCCGTCGTCCAGCATGCGTTGCGCAGAACGATTGGCAAAGGCCACCGCACCGTTCGCATCGATAAGCAACACGCCAGCGGATAAACGATCAAGTGCCGCTAGCGTTGTTGCCACGGTCAGTTCGGCTGATCGCAGGCGCTGCATCACACCAAGCGAACGAGACAGGTGCGGCAACACCAGACGCAAGCGGGTACGGTCGTCCTCGCAAAAGTCCGGGTGATGCAGGCCGCGAAAGAGAGAACAACAAGTAAGCATTGAATTGGTCGAGCTCCCTCCGAAGACAACGCTCGTCATCATTTGCGCCATATTCTTGTCACGGTTAAAACACTCGTTATAGGCTTTTGACGCAAGCCACTGCTCACGGGGAATCAACTCATCCCCAAGTGCCACACTCCCTTCGAACGCCAGGTTTTTCTCAAACGCGGCAACGGCCCATGGGTCCTCTCTCTGATGCTTCTTTGCGTAAAGATCGACCTGATCCTGGGTAATGCCATAAAGAAAAATGAATCCACCATCCAGAGGCGTGTGTAACGGCGTGAACAGGTAACACTGGGGAGCCTGAATGTACTCCGCCACAGCAGGCAGAATGTCTTTGGTCCAGCGGCTGGGGTCTGTCGCTCCTTCGTAAATCAATCCGATCAGATCGCTAAGGCGCGCCAATTCCTCGTTGGTACGATTCACTTCTCCCTCCCCCATACATAACGTTTTTATACCCTGTTTTGGTGATGCGTGGCTTGCGGGGCGCAGACTACCATATCCCAAGTGAGGATTAATTGCCCTATGACATTTGGGCAGTGATCGAATGTTAGCTGATGCGGCTATTACTACTACTTGGGGACGACAAGAATGCGAAATATACGATTTGCAGGAAGGATTCTGGGGTTGCTGCTGACGGGGTTATTAGTTGCCTGCGGCGGCGGCGGCGGAACAAGCGGGGGCGGGGCAACAGCCCCCAAAGCGATCACATCCTTTGCACTGACAGGACTGGCCGGCACCATCAATGAAACGAACAAGACCATCGTGGTTACCATGCATCCCGGCACTGCTGTGACTGCATTAATCCCCACGTTTACTACCACGGGCGCGAGTGTCGCTGTCGGCACTACCCCGCAGGTCAGTGGCGTCACCGCAAATGACTTTACCAACCCAGTGGTCTACACGGTAGTGGCCGCCGATAACACAACGACGAACTACACCGTCACTGTTGCACCCATTTCGAATGCTGGGATTGTGTCGCAGATTAAGAGCATCAACGCCAGTAGTTCATCATCTCACGTCATGGTCATAAAGAACGACAACACGGTATGGGCTTGGGGATCCAATGAAGCGTGTCAACTAGGGCCGCAGACCACCTGTTATACAGTTCAGGCGACGCCTGTACAGGTCGCGGTGTTGGGTACCAACTTTGCATTTGTAACCACGGGATGGCGTCAAAGCTTTGCCTACGGACCGAGCGTGTACACGTATGCTTGGGGGAGTAACACATACGGCGTGCTGGGAGATGGCACGACGACACTTCGCTCCTCGCCCGTATCCACAACGCCCGGAGGATTCAAATCGCTGGCGTCGACTCCTCTTTTTACAGCTGCAGTGCGAGCCGACGGCACTTTGTGGGCTTGGGGCTCGGCGATGTATTCGTCCCCCTTGCTTCCCTACAGCGCAAACAACATCGGCTCCGGTTTCGACTCTGTGTCCGGCGGAATGGAGCATGTCGTCGCGCTGAAAACGGACGGCTCCGTGTGGACCTGGGGCTACTCGAACGCCTTGGGCCAATTGGGTCGTACCGTTCTGACCACCCCCACCGGGACCGATGCGAAAACACCCATCCAGATCCTTACGGGAGCTGCGCGTGTGTGGGCGGGAGGGAACTCCGGCTACGCATTGAAGACCGATGGCTCGCTCTGGGCTTGGGGGGACAACTCCAGCGGGCAACTCGGTGACGGCACGACGACCCAGCGCAATACCCCGGTTCAGGTGCAAAGCGGGTTTGCCACCATCGCAGCGGGTGGAGCTCACGTCGCAGCGCTGAAGAGTGACGGCTCATTATGGACCTGGGGCAGCAACTCCGGTGGGCAACTGGCCGACGGGACCACGACGAACTCTTCGGTACCGAAACAGGTCGGAACCGGCTACACCATGGTGGCAGCAGGGGGCGCAACGACGCTGGTCGCAAATGCTCTGGGTGAGATATTCGGCGCCGGTGGTAACACCTTGGGTCAGTTGGGCAATGGCACACGGACCACGACCTCCACGCTCACAAAATCACTGTCGCTCACCTCCTCTGGATCGGGTAGTGGCACCGGGGGTGTTGGGACCGCGGTTGGCGACTACCAGTGTCCGACGAGCAAGCCTGTGAACGACCCGCTCTGGATTCAGAGTCACGGCAGCTATTGGGCCGCAGCGAGCGCGCACGATAGCTACACAGCGTGCTTGCAGTCGAATTCGGAGTCGACGTGCCATAGCTACTACACTCTGGAAAAACAATATTGCGATTATGCGTTGCCTGCATGTCTGGCGGTATCCACAGCGGCAAATTGTCCAGGGTAAGACATGCCTTGTGGGAAAATCTGGTCGTTACATTTCCCGTTCGCCCCAAGTGCCGCGCAGGACGCGGCGTATCGAGGGGCGAGCGAAAAAGACTCTCCACGAACGGACCAAATTGGAGCATCCCTAAATTGCCATATATTTTTTCGTGACTGGATTCATTCCAGCCAGATGAACGTACCCATGCGGCCGGTCACGCCATCGCGGCGGTAGGAGAAGAAACGATCCTTCTGGTGATAGGTGCAATAGTTGCCGCCGAAGACGCGCGTGATGCCGAGGGCGTTGAGGCGCTGGCGTGCGAGCAGGTAGATGTCGGCGTGGTATTTTGCCCTCTCCCCCGCCCTCTCCCGCAAGGGAGAGGAGTGGTTTGAAGGCTGCGGCCGCTTTGGCATCGTGCGCCATGAACGCCGCGCGCACATCCTCGCCGACCTCGAACGCTTCGGGGCCGATGGCCGGGCCGAACCAGGCCAGCAACTTGTGCGGAGCTACGCCCATCTCTTTCACGGTCGCTTCGATCACGCCCGCGGCGAGGCCTTTCCATCCTGCATGCACCGCACCGACCACCGTTCCGTCTTCATCGCACAGCAGCACCGGCAGGCAATCCGCCGTCATCACCACGCACACCGAACCGCGCTGGCGCGCGATGCAGGCATCGGCCTGCACGCGGCAGGCGGCCGCATCGGCATTGGCGACGACGGTGCCATGCGTCTGCTCCAGCCACACCGGCTCGCTCGGCATGAACGGCGCAAGCAACTGGCGGTTGCGGTTCACGCGCACGGGATCGTCGCCGACATGCAGGCCGAGGTTGAGCGTGTCATACGGTGCGGCGCTGATGCCGCCCTGACGCGTGGTCTGCAAGGCCTTGACGTTGGCGGGTGCCGGCCAGTCCGGGTGGATGAAGGTCTCACTCAACTGCATCGCTCGCCTCGTCTATCCGTTCCAGCAACTCTTCCATGTCGTCCGGCAAGGGGGAATCGAATTCCATGCGCTCGCCGGTGACGGGATGGTCCAGCGCCAGCCGCGTGGCGTGCAGTGCCTGGCGCGGGAAGCCGTTCAGCAGTTCGCGCAGGGACGGAGAACATTTCTGCGTGCCGCGCTGGTAGACGCTGTCGCCGATCAGCGGGTGGCCGATGTGGGTCATGTGCACGCGGATCTGGTGGGTGCGGCCGGTCTCCAGGCGGCAGCGCACCAGGGTGCAATAGGGGAAACGCTCTTCGATGCTGACATGCGTGACCGCCTCCTTGCCGCTCTCGGTCGTGGCCATCTTCACGCGCTGCGTGGGATGGCGGCCGATGGGGACGTTGATGGTATAAGGGCGGTCCAGTTCGCCCCACACCAGCGCCAGGTATTCGCGCTTCACGCTGCGCGCCTGCATCTGCCGCACCAGCGCGGTCTGCGCGACCAGCGTCTTGGCCACCACCATCAGGCCGCTGGTGTCCTTGTCCAGGCGATGCACGATGCCTGCGCGCGGCACTTCGGCCAGTTGCGGCGCGTGGTGCAGCAAAGCATTGAGCAACGTGCCTTCCCAGTTGCCGCTGCCCGGATGCACCACCAGCCCGACATGCTTGTCGATGACGATGATGGCATCGTCCTCGTACACGATGTCGAGCGGAATGTCCTCGGCCTGATAAGGTTGCTCGGAGGGATGTATCTGCGGCGACACGCGCACGGTCTCGCCGCCCCACACCTTCTGCTTGGCGCTGCCTGCCTTGCCGTTGAGCGTGACCAGCCCCTGCTCTATCCAGTCCTGCAGGCGGCTGCGCGAGTATTCGGGCAGCAGTTTGACCAGGACCTGGTCGAGACGCAGTCCGCCGTGCTCCATCGGCACTTTCATCTCAAGCAGGTCGGCTGACTCGTCGTCTTTGCTATAATCGGGAAAATCTTCTTCGGGTTCTGTCATGCGTCATAGTTTAGCCGTTTTCCTCCTGCTCTCGTTAGTTGCTTGCAGTTCCGACCCCGCCAAAGAGGCCGAGAACCTCACCGCCGACGAACTTTATGCCCAGGCAAAGGAGTCGATGAAGGACAACAACTACGAAAAGGCAGTGAAGCAGTTCGAGAAGCTGCAATCGCGCTATCCCTATGGCCGCTACGCGCAGCAGGCGCAGATGGAGATCGCCTACGCCTACTACAAGCACAGCGAGCCGGCACCGGCGCTCGCCGCGCTGGACAACTTCGTGAAGATGTACCCCAACAGTGCGCATCTGGATTATGTGTACTACCTCAAGGGCCTCATCAACTTCAACGAGAACATCAACAGCCTGTTCGGCACCATGTTCAAACAGGACCCGTCCGAGCGCGACCCCGCCGCCCTGCACGATTCGTTCAATTCCTTCAAGGAACTGGTCACGCGCTTCCCGGACAGCAAGTACACGCCGGATGCCCGACTGCGCATGCAGTACCTGCTCAACACGCTGGCCAGCTCCGAGATCCACGTGGCCGACTATTACCTGCGCCGCGGCGCCTATATTGCCGCCGCGAACCGCGCCAAGAGCGTGTTGATCGACTATCCGCAGACGCCTCAGACGCGCGAGGCCTTGCAGATCATGGTGCAGGCCTACGACGCGATGGGGATGAAAGACCTGCGCGACGACGCACAGCGCGTGCTCGACCTCAACATCGCCAAGGACGGCGTCCGCCCGGAGACCAAGGAAACGCCCGAGAACGCCTCGCCGTGGTGGAAGTTCTGGGACTGATATCTTGAAATACTGCCCGACATGCGGTGCGCCCGTCGAAATGCGGATGCCGCAGGACGATCACCGCGAGCGGCATGTCTGCACCGTCTGCAATACCATCCACTACCAGAACCCCAAGCTCATCGTCGGCGCCATCCCGGAATGGGAGGACGGGCGCATCCTGCTGTGCCGCCGCGCCATCGAGCCGCGCCGCGGATTGTGGACGTTGCCGGCCGGCTTCATGGAGAACGGCGAAACCACCACCGAGGCCGCCGCACGCGAGACGCTGGAAGAAGCCAATGCGCGCATCGAGGTGCAGGACCTCTATGCCATGTACAACCTGCCCTACATCGACCAGGTGCAACTGCTGTTCCGCGCCAAACTGCTCGACCTGGATTTCTCGCCCGGCGTGGAAAGCCTGGAAGTGCAGCTCTTCAGCGAAGACGAGGTGCCGTGGGACACGCTGGCGTTCCGCGCGATAAGCTACACGCTGGAACATTACTTCGACGACCGCAGGCGCAGCACCTTCGTCTTCCGCAACACCGACCTCACCCCGCCCACGCGCTAAACCCTCCCTTATGATGGCTGCGGACCATCGTAACCCTCAACGATGACGAGATCGATAGCCGAAGCCGACAGCCTGAGCTTAAGCGCCGCCTGATACTCGGGAGAATTCCAGCAATCGAGGGCGGCTTGATAAGACGGAAACTCCACTATGGTGTTGCGTGTTCGGGTCGTTCCTTCCGGGACGGAGTATTGGCCAGCCCGGGCAAGAAACCTTGCCCCATATTCTTGAACGCATCAGCGTTGGCTACAGCATATTTCTTAAACTGCTCCTGATCGGTGACATCCACTCGAACGATCCAGTACCCCTTCGACATCAAGCTCTCCTGTGATGATATTTACGTTGCATTGAAGACCCAACGTACAACTAATCGGCGCGCTGGTTTTGGCCGCGCCCGGTTGAGTATCTTGTTGGGAGGACGCTGCATTATTAAAGCAGAGTCTCGAGCTTATCGAGTTGTTGCTGCCAGCCCAACGTTCCAAAAAACTTCATGATGAGTGGGATGCCGACTTCAGTGATGATAACTGTGGTTTTTCCGTTCACTTCCTTAAACTCCACTGTGACCGTGATTTCGTCTGGCCACTTGCCGGGAACTGGTACTTCGGAACCGGGAATGGCTTTGCCGTTTTCATCGGAAAATGACATCGTCGAGACGATTTTTGTGTTGGGTATGACCTCTTTGTAGATCCCCGTATTCCAGAATACCTCACCTTTCTGAGACCTCATGGAAAGCAAAAAAATACCACCCACGCGAAGATCATTTTTTATAACGGGAGCGGTGTAGTCTTTTGGACCCCACCATTTCTTCATCGACTCAGGATCATTCCAGAGTTTCCATACCTTTTCGGCGGGAGCGGAGACGGTGCGTTCGACATAAACCGTGGAACTGCGGCCTCTCGCAATGAATATAAGGGTAACAATGAGAAATAAAACAACCGCAACGATGGCAAGGGTCTTGAAGAGCATGTGAGAACCTCCTTTGGCTTAAGTATAATAAACGCGACCAACCAAACTTCCCAACGTGGAGCTAACCGGCGCTGCGCGGCTTTATCGCGGAGCGTCCGGTTGAGCGCAGGGTTAGAAGGCGACTTCATTCGACGGACCCGGTCGTCACCATGGCCCAATGTGCGTGGTGAAACTCGTAGATCCACAGACTGCAGTCGACGTCTTCCGGTACAACTCCGTAGCGGTACACACATGCTCCGTCACCAATGACCTCCATATTCAGAAGCCGAATTTCATCGGTATCCATATTCGGAGTGCCCGCAAGCATAGTGACAGAGACGGGCACCGTTGCAGGAAGAATTCTGCCTGTGTGGTAGAAGTACAAGCCACGCGTAGTTCGCTCGAACACACGTTGATAGGTGTTCACTGGCACACGAAAGGCGATCTTGGTTGTGCGCTTACCGTCGTTTTCAACAACGGTCACTTTGCCAGCGGTTGCGACGAACGCTTCGCGCAGCTTAGTCTTGCGAAGGATTGTCTTGTGCGCCCCGGCTTCCCAAAGCTGCTTTGACGCCGGATTCTGCTTCCCAATTTGGGCGCTTATGAAGAAGCGCACGTCTTCATCGTCAGACGAAGCCCCGTTGTTGCAATCCCGACAAGCGGGCACAGTACGCAACTGAGCGTTCTCAACACCTTTGAAGAAGCCCTTCGGCGGCACATGATCGACCGTCTCGGCGGGACGAATCCCGCAAATGACGCAGGTGGCGCTTTTCGGCGGCTGCATGAGATGAGCCTTCTAACAGTTATTAGACGGACGCTTGCGCCCGTATAACAACAACCAAGTCATTGAGGATTTCATGTGGTTTTTCTTTTTAGATTCGCGGGGATAGACCATTCCTTGTCCGCATAATAACGAACGGCAACTACGGATGCAATCTGGCTCATTCGACCTCGACCTGCACCCTGCCCTGCGCGACCCGCACCGGGTAGGTGCGCACGTCCTCGTAGGCGGGCGGCCCCAGCACGGCACCGGTCCTGACCGAGAAACGCGCCCCATGGCGCGGGCAAACGATCACCTCGCCTTCCAGGTTGCCTTTGGCCAGATCGCCGCCGTCGTGGGGACACTCATCCTTGATGGCGAAATATTCACCGCCGAGATTGAACACGGCCACGGCCACGCCGTCCGCATCGATGACGCGGCGCATGCCCGGCGTCAGCTCGGCGGCGCTTGCGACATCCAGCCAAGTGCCCATCATTCGCCTCTCATCTTCACAGCAGGCCGAGCTGCAGGCGTGCCGCCTCCGACATGTTCTCCAGACTCCACGGCGGCTCCCACACCAGTTCCACTTTCACTTCGTTGACACCCTCCACCATCCACAGCACTTCCTCCACCATACCGGGAAAGCCTTCCGCCACCGGACAGTTGGGCGCGGTCAACGTCATGCGCACGAACACCTCGCCGCCGTCGCCCACCAGCAAGTCGTAGATCAGGCCAAGGTCATAGATGTTCACCGGGATCTCGGGGTCGTAGATCTTGCGCAGCGCCGCGATCACGCGCGCCTCCAACTCCTCCTGGGTGGAGGGTTCTTCCTGCAACTGTTCGCTCAGGTCTTGCTGCTTGGTCATGTCTCACTCCTTGCACCAAGGATCACTCGGTCGAGACCGGCTCCGCCACGTTCTCCAGCGCCGCCTTCATGGTGTGCCAGGCCAGCGTCGCGCACTTCACCCGCAGCGGGAACTCGTGCACCCCGGCCAGCACTTCGAGTTTGCCCAGGTCGCCGCTCATGGCACCGGTGGTCACCATGCCGTGTATGCTTTCCAGCAGACGCAGCGCCTCATCTTCGCGTTTGCCTTTGATGCTCTCGGTCATGAGCGAGGCCGAGGCGGTGGCGATGGCGCAGCCGGAACCTTCGAAGCGCGCGTCGCGGATCACGCCCTCGTCCACCTGCAGGTACAGCGTGACCTTGTCGCCGCACAGCGGGTTGTAGCCTTCAGCCGTGCGGTTGGCACCATTCAGCCGGCCGTAATTACGCGGCCGGCGGTAATGGTCGAAGATGGTCTCCTGATAGAGTTCGCGCAGGTCACTCATCGCCCGAACACCTCCTGCGCCTTGTGGATCGCCGCCACCAGCGCATCCACTTCCTGGCGCGTGTTGTATAGCGCGAACGAGGCGCGCGCCGTGCCCGCCACGCCAAAACGTGCCATCAACGGCATGTTGCAGTGGTGCCCGGTGCGCACCGCCACGCCCTCGCGGTCCAGTATCGTGCCGATGTCGTGCGGATGCATGCCCTCCAGCACGAACGACAGGATGGCGCTCTTCTCGCGCGCAGTACCGACGATGCGCAGCCCGGGAATGGCGGCAACCAGCGGCGTCGCATAGTGCAGCAGCGCCTGCTCGTGCGCGGCAATGGCCTCGAAACCGATGGCGCTCACGTAATCCACCGCCGCTCCCAGCCCGATGACGCCAGCGATGTTGGGCGTGCCGGCCTCGAACTTGTAGGGCAAGGTGTTGTAGGTGGTGCCCTCCTCAAGGCTGACGGAGCGGATCATGTCGCCGCCGCCCTGATACGGCGGCATGGCGTCGAGCAAGGCAGCCTTGCCGTATAACACGCCGATGCCGGTCGGGCCGTACAGCTTGTGCCCGGAGAAGGCATAGAAATCGCAATCCAGCGCCTGCACATCCACCGGCACGTGGGCGATGGCCTGTGCACCGTCCAGCAGCACCGGCACACCATACACATGCGCGCGCTCTATGATGTCCTTCACAGGATTGATCGTGCCCAGCGAGTTGGAGACATGCGTCACCGCCACCAGCCGCGTGCGTTCGTTCAGCAGCGTAGCGAACTCATCCATCTGCAGCTCTCCGCTGTCTGAGACCGGGGCGATGCGCAGCACCGCGCCGGTCTGCTGGCACAGTATCTGCCAGGGAACGATATTGGAATGGTGCTCCATGCGCGTCAGGACGATCTCGTCGCCGGCCTGGAAACGGCTGCGGCCGTAGCTCTGCGCCACCAGGTTGATGGCCTCGGTGGTGCCGCGCACGAAGATGATTTCCTCGGGGCTGGCCGCGTTGATCAGGCGCTGCACCTTGCTGCGCGCCGCCTCGAAGGCGTCGGTCGCCCACTGGCTAAGGGCATGGATGCCGCGATGCACGTTGGCGTTGTAGTCGCGGTAATACTTGGTCTCGGCGTCTATCACCGCCAGCGGCTTCTGCGTGGTGGCGGCGTTGTCCAGATACACCAGCGGTTTGGCATGGACCTTGGTCTTCAGTATCGGGAAGTCCGTGCGCCAGAACTGCGCCTGGATATCGTGATGATGGATCAGCCTGTCGAGCAATTTCATAGCAACTCCTTGATCTGTTCGCCTTGCGGCAAACGGTCCAGCACCAGATGTTCGATGCGCGCGCGCATGTCCGGCACCTCGACGCGCCTGATGATGTCGTTGGCAAAACCGTAGATCAGCAACGAACGCGCCGACTCCGCATCCACCCCGCGCGCGCGCAGGTAGAACAGGCTCTCGTCGTCGAGCTGGCCGACCGTCGCACCGTGCGTGCATTTCACGTCGTCGGCGAATATCTCCAGTTGCGGCTTGGTGTCCACCTCGGCCTGGCGCGACAGCAGCAGGTTGTGGTTGGCCTGGTGCGCGTCGGTCTTCACCGCATGCGGATGCACGATCACCCTGCCGTTGAACACGCCGCGCGACTCGCCGTCCAGGATGCCGCGGTAATACTCGCGGCTGGTGCCCGACGGTGCGAGGTGGTCGATGCGGGTGTGATGGTCCACATGCTGTTTGCCGTCCAGCAGGTACAAGCCGTCGAGGCTGCACTGGCAATCCGTCCCGCTCATGCGGGTGGTGATGTCGTTGCGCGCCAGGCGTCCGCCCAGCGCGAACGAATGCGACACGAAGCGGCTGTGCGCCGCCTGTTCCGCGTGGATGCCGGCGACATGGAAGGCAGCGCTGCCTTCCTGCTCCAGCTTGCAGTGCAGCACCTCGGCACGCTCGGCGAGACCGATCTGCGTCACCACGTCGGTGAAATTGTGCGCGTCCAGCATGCCGAAATAATGTTCGATGACCGTGGCGCGCGCGCCCTCCGCGGCGATGACGATGTTGCGCGGGTAGATCGCGGTGTTGTGTCCGCTCGCGACGAACAGCAGGTAGACGGGCTTTTCCAGCGTCACCCCGGACGCCAGCCGCAGCACCGCGCCATCGGTCATCAAGGCGTTGTTGAGCGCGGCGAAGATGGTGTGCTCGTGCTGCTGGTCGAACAGCGTCTGCGGCAGATCGGCGCCCGCATCCAGCAAGTCCGCCAGGCTTTCCAGCCGCGCACCTGCGGGCAGCTCGCCCAGCGCCGACAACTCGTCGGAATAATGTCCGTTCACGAACACCATCAGGTGTGTGCTCTCCTGCGCCAGGGTCCAGGCGAGCAGCGCGGCTTCGGATGACGGGTCGGGCGGGATGTTGTCCGGCGCGAGCGAGGCGCGTCTGCCGATCGCCGACACGTCGGTATATTTCCACTCCTCTTCCTGGCGCGTGGGGAAACCGTGCGCCGCGAAACGCGCGAACGCATCCGCCCGCGCCTCGCCCACCCAAGGCACACCATGGCCCGCCAGGAACTGCGGTACGCGTTCCAGCGCCATGTCTTCCCACGATTCCAGTTGAGCGTTCATTTTCATCTCGCTATGCATGCACGGCGCCTTGCGCCTCGATCGCGGCGTAGCCATGCTGCTCCAGTTCCAGCGCCAGCTCCGCGCCGCCGGATCTCACGATGCGCCCCTGCGACAGCACGTGCACCTGGTCCGGCACGATGTAGTTGAGCAGGCGCTGGTAGTGGGTGACCAGCACGATGGCGCGCTCCGGATTGCGCATGCCGTTCACGCCGTCCGCCACCAGCTTGAGCGCGTCGATGTCCAGGCCGGAGTCGGTCTCGTCGAGGATCGCCAGCTTCGGTTCCAGCACGGCCAGTTGCAGGATCTCGTTGCGTTTCTTCTCGCCGCCGGAGAAGCCTTCGTTCACCGCGCGCTGCAGCAGCGTGTCGTCCATGCCCAGCAACTTCATCTTGTCGCGCAGCAGTTGCAGGAAATCCATGGCGTCG
Organism: uncultured beta proteobacterium; assembly: GCA_963797045.1. Classification (GTDB taxonomy): domain Bacteria; phylum Pseudomonadota; class Gammaproteobacteria; order Burkholderiales; family Gallionellaceae; genus Sideroxyarcus. The sequence continues at coordinate 40,585 of CAWCNZ010000016.1, forward strand.
AGTTCGGGCAGCCCGCGCTGTTTGCGTATGCTGTTGAGGCCGGTCTTGAGGAACAGCGCGTTGCTCACGCCGGGGATCTCCACCGGGTACTGGAACGCCAGGAACACGCCGGCGCGCGCGCGTTCTTCCGGCGCCATCGTCAGCAGGTCCTGCTCCAGATAGCGCACCGTGCCCGCCGTCACCTGGTAGCCTTCGCGCCCGGCCAGTATCTGCGCCAGCGTGCTCTTGCCGGAACCGTTCGGCCCCATGATGGCGTGCACCTCGCCCGCGCCCACTTCGAGATCGATGCCGCGCAGGATCTCCTTGCCGTCAACGCTCGCATGCAGATTCTTTACGCTGAGCATGATCTTCTCCCTTGCGCGCTAGCCGGTGCCGCCTTCCAGGCTCACGCCGAGCAGCTTCTGCGCTTCCACGGCGAACTCCATCGGCAGGTTCTGGAACACCGCCTTGCAGAAGCCGTTGACGATCATCGACACCGCCTCTTCCGGCGCGATGCCACGTTGCGTGCAGTAGAACAGCTGGTCTTCGCCGATGCGCGAGGTGGAGGCCTCGTGCTCCACGCGGGCAGTTGGGTTCTTCACCTCGATGTAGGGCATGGTGTGTGCGCTGCACTGGTCGCCCAGCAGCAGCGAATCGCACTGCGTGTAGTTGCGCGCGTTCTCCGCCCCCGCCAGCACCTTGATCTGGCCGCGATAGGTGTTCTGCCCGTGGCCGGCGCTGATGCCTTTGGACAGCACCGTGCTGCTGGTATTGCGGCCGACGTGGGTCATCTTGGTGCCGGTATCGGCCTGCTGGTAATGGTTGGTGAGGGCGACGGAATAGAACTCGCCCACCGAGTTGTCGCCGAGCAGCACCACGCTGGGATATTTCCAGGTGATGGCCGCGCCGGTCTCGACCTGGGTCCAGGAGATGTGCGAATTGGCGCCGCGGCACTCGCCGCGCTTGGTGACGAAGTTGTAGATGCCGCCGCGCCCTTCCTTGTCGCCCGGATACCAGTTCTGCACCGTCGCGTACTTGATCTGCGCGTTCTCCAGCGCGACCAGCTCCACCACGGCCGCATGCAACTGGTTCTCGTCGCGCATCGGCGCGGTGCAGCCTTCCAGGTAACTGACGTAAGCGTCCTTGTCGGCGATGATCAGGGTGCGTTCGAACTGGCCGGTGTTCTTCGCGTTGATGCGGAAATAGGTGGACAGCTCCATCGGGCAGCGCACGCCGGGCGGGATGTAACAGAACGAGCCGTCGCTGAACACGGCGGAGTTGAGGGTGGCGAAGAAGTTGTCGGTATAAGGCACCACCGAGCCGAGGTATTGCTTCACCAGGTCCGGATGCTGCTGCACCGCCTCGGAGAACGAGCAGAAGATGATGCCGAGCTCGGCCAGCTTTTCCTTGAAGGTGGTCGCCACCGACACGCTGTCGAACACCGCATCCACCGCAACGCCGGCCAGCATCTCCTGCTCCTTGAGCGGGATGCCCAGCTTCTCGTAGGTGCGCAGCAACTCCGGGTCTATCTCGGACAGGCTGCGCGGCCCGCCCTTCTCCGATTTCGGTGCGGAGTAGTAGGAGATATCCTGATAGTCGATGGCCGGATGGTGCACATTCGCCCATTGCGGCTCGGCCATGGTCAGCCAGTGGCGGTAGGCTTGCAGGCGCCATTCCAGCATGAATTCCGGCTCGTTCTTGCGCGCCGAGATCATGCGGATGACGTCTTCATTCAGGCCGCGCGGCACCGTGTCGGTTTCCAGCGTCGTATAGAAACCATGCCGGTATTCTCGGCCGATCAGTTCATCTAACTGTTTGGTTGCTGTAGGCATTTTCACCTCCAACCGATGCCTGGTTCAGCCCTCCCTATGCGTTTCTTGAGATTCGGCCGAGCCGAGCGGTTTACTCGAAGATTGGACACTCGCCGTTCACAAAAGTTGAGTAATTTTGTTTCATATTAGTCCCGCCGTAGGGCGATTGCCACAGGGACGTTCAGATGGGATGGGCGTTCTGGAAGGGATGTTCAGGAAAAATGCGATGAGACATCACAAAGACCACATCGCCAACAGTGCAATGCCGGTCGATGAATGCCGAAATGAAAAGGCCCCGCGAGAAACGCGGGGCCTTTTTTATTGGTGGGTCGTGCGGGGATCGAACCTGCGACAAACGGATTAAGAGTCCGCTGCTCTACCAGCTGAGCTAACGACCCGGAAGAGGCCGCGCATTTTATGCGAGCAGCCGAAATTGTCAAGAAAATTGTGCCGGCGCTCATCCCCTGCCGTGTCGCTGCAGCGCCCATGCGACGTGCTCGCGTACCAATGGCGACGGGTCATGCAAGCGCGCCTGCAATGCGGCCACGACCTCCGGCGTGGATGGCGCATTGCCCAGGGCCACGGCTATATTGCGTAGCCACTGTTCGTGGCCGATGCGGTGGATGGCGCTGCCGGCCAGCCTGCCGTGGAAGGTCGCCTCGTCCCACGCGAACAGTTCGGTGAGCGCCGCATCGTCCAGGCCGTTGCGCACGGCGAAGTCCGGCTCGACGCTCTTGTGCGAGAAACGGTTCCACGGGCAGACCAGCTGGCAGTCGTCGCAGCCGTAAATGCGGTTGCCAATGAGCGGGCGCAACTCGACGGGGATGCTGCCTTTGAGCTCGATGGTGAGGTAGGAGATGCAGCGCCGCGCGTCGAGCTGGTACGGTGCGGTGATGGCCCGGGTGGGGCAGATGTCGATGCAGGCGTGGCAGGTGCCGCAATGGTCCGCATCCGGCACATCCGCGGGCAGCGGCAGGTCGATGTATATCTCGCCGAGGAAGAACCATGAGCCCTGCTCGCGCGACAGCAGCAGCGTGTGCTTGCCGCGCCAGCCCAGATGCGCCTTCTGCGCCAGTTCCACTTCCAGCACCGGAGCGGAGTCGGTGAAAACGCGGCACTGGCATACCGCCTCGGCGCGTATCTGCTGCGCCAGCTTCTCCAGCCGGTTGCGCAGCACCTTGTGGTAGTCGCGCCCCAGGGCATAGCGCGAGACGAAGGCGCGGCTCCCGTCCGCCAGCACCTCGTGCGTGTCTTTCGCATGTTCCGGGTAGTAGTTCATGCGCACCGAGATGACGCGCAGGGTACCGGGCACCAGTTCCGCCGGGCGCGCACGTTTGGCGCCATGTTTTGCCATATAATCCATCGCGCCGTGATGGCCGCCTGCCAGCCATTGCATGAGGTGCGCTTCGGCTGCATCGAGGCGCGTGTCGCTGATGCCCACCGCCTGAAAACCGAGCGCATCGCCCCACGCCTTGATGCGCGCGGCAAGTGCGTCGTAATCCGTTCGAGGTGTCCCGTTTTGCATGAACCGAATCATAGCCGAAGTGGTGTAAGCAGGCATTGCGCCGCAGGGCGGAAGCTCGCATTAGCCCTGCCCGATGAGGCCGCCACGACGGCCTTCGCGGCGCGCCTGGCGCATGCCCTGCAGCCAGGACTGGTGATCTACCTGCGCGGCGACCTGGGCGCGGGCAAGACCACGCTGGCGCGCGCGCTGCTGCACAAGCTGGGTTATGCCGGGCGGGTGAAGAGCCCGACCTATACTTTGGTTGAGCGCTACGAAGCAGGTGGGTTACACTTGCGCCACTTCGATCTGTATCGCTTCCGCGATGCCGAAGAATGGGAGGGTTCCGGATTTCGCGATGAGTTCGACGCACGCAACGTCTGCCTGGTCGAGTGGCCGGAAAAGGCCGCGGGACTGTTGCCCCCTGCAGATGTCAGCATCACCCTCGAGATATTTCAGGACGGGCGCGAGCTCTTGCTGCACGCCTATACCGAAGCCGGCCGGAAATGCTTGAACGCGCTGTAAGACTTACCCTTTTGTCGTGCCTGCTGTGGCTGCCTTCAGCCTTCGCGGAGATCGCCGTCACCGCGGCGCGCATCTGGCCGGCGCAGGATTACACGCGCCTCACGCTCGAATCGAAGCAGCCCATCAGTTACAACCTGTTCACGCTCTCCAACCCGCAACGCCTGGTGGTCGACCTTGAGGATGTCGGGATCAACTCCACCCTGAACGAACTGGCGGGCAAGGTCGGCAGCGACGACCCCTACATCAAGAGCGTGCGCATCGGACGCTTCAAGCCCGGCGTGATCCGCCTGGTGCTCGACCTCAAGGCCGAAGTCAAACCGCAGTTGTTCAGCCTCAAACCGGTCGCCGAATACGGTCATCGTCTGGTGCTGGACGTGTACCCGCTGGTCGCCATCGATCCGCTGATGGCGCTGGTGCGGCAGGGCGAGTCCACACTCGCCACGAGCGAACCACCAGCCAGTGCGACCGTGGAAACAGCCATCCCCGATCCCATCGCGGGCGCCGCGTTGCCAGTCGAACCAGTCGACCAGCCCGCGCCGCTGGCGTACCCCGAACTGCGCAACCGCGTGCTGCTCGTGGCCGTGGATGCCGGTCACGGCGGCGAGGATCCCGGCGCACGCGGACGCCGCGGCACGCGCGAAAAGGACGTGACCCTCGCCATCGCACGCCGGCTGAAAGCACAGATCGACGACACCCCCGGCATGCGCGCCATCCTTGTCCGCGACGGCGACTACTTCATCCCGCTGGGCGTGCGTGTGGAAAAGGCGGAGAAGGCGCATGCCGACCTGTTCGTCTCCATCCATGCCGACGCCTTCACGCGCTCGCATGCGCGCGGCTCGTCGGTGTTCGCGCTGTCCCAGCACGGCGCGACCAGCGCCAGCGCTCGCCTGCTGGCGAAGAAGGAGAACGAGGCCGACCTGATCGGCGGCGTAAACCTCGCGGAGAAAGATCCGTATCTGGTGCGCACCCTGCTCGACCTGAAGCAGACCGCCGCCATCAGCGACAGCCTCAAGCTCGCGAGGCACGTGCTCAGGGAGGTCGGCGAGATCAATACACTGCACCGTGGCCGGGTCGAGCAGGCTGGATTCGCCGTACTGAAATCGCCCGAGATTCCTTCGATACTGGTGGAGACCGCCTTCATCAGCAATCCGACCGAAGAGCAACGGCTGAAGGATGATGCTTATCAGGAAAAGATGGCGAGCGCCATGCTGGGCGGCATCAAACGTTATTTCGCGCAGAACCCGGCGCTAGCCAAGCCAAGGCTGGCGCAGAACGATTGAGCCCGCCCAAAAAGAAAAGTGCCCGATGTCGGGCACTTTTACTTTGCAGCGAACCACTGTGTTACATCTGATGAGCGTTCAATAGGCGCGGTAAACGAAATTCGGCTGGACCGCCGTCACCGCACCGCCCGAACCGGAAACCAGCCCCTTTAATGCTTCCAGTCCCGGATCACGTTCCAGGCGCATCTCGAACTGCTCGTTCCCGAGCGAATTCACCAGCACGACGCCATATTGTGCGAAGACACGGCGTATCGCCGCCGCGCCATCACCCGGCGCGTTGATGATGTAGCTGCCCGGCACTGTCTGCGCACTCTGCGCACGCTCTTTGGTTACCACCGTCGGCCTGGTGGATGCCAGACTCGGGGTCGGGGTCGGTGTCTCCGAGCAGGCACCCACTGTCGTCAGGGACGCCAGGGCTGCCATGCTTATCAGGGATTTCGTCTTCATGCTATTGGACCGTTACTGCAATTCCCGTTGGGGGATTGATGTAGGACAGCGAGCCCATCGCATCCACCGCCTTGCCGGTTGTGGTCTTGCCGTTCAACGCGGCGACAGTGCGTCCGCCGTTCTTGATAGCACTCGCCACATCGGCGTAGGTGTATGCCGGGTTATGTGCCCACACCAGTGCAGCCACCCCGGCGACTTCCGGCGTAGCCATGGAGGTGCCGTTAGTGGTCTTATAGCTATCCGTGGCATTGGTCATGGTCGTGATCTTGAAATTCGTCATCGTGACGCCAAAATCCTTTGGTGTAGTGGCATTGGATATCAACTGATAGCCAACCGTGCAAGTCGCGCTGATACAGGGGGTAATACTGGTCCTGGTAGTGTATGCGGTATAGCCGTCGTGCCAGCGCGTATAACCTTCGGCTATCGTCCCGGTTGAACCGGCGAAGGAGGACGGATCGCCACCGGCACTCGAGTAATTTATGAGGAAAAGATCGTTGTCGTTGACATTGATTGCTACCGCTTCTTCAAGCACGGCACCATTCACCCCCAAGAGGTTGAAACTCTTGTAGGCGCGATCATCCGTGCTGGCGTTGTACTTGGCCGTCCCCCAGTTGGCGCCGGGAACCTCAAGCCATATCCCGTCCACATATGTGTTCGCCGCCCACCCACCGCCGGTGCCCGCAGTTGTGCTGCTGTATGTCCAGCCCGCAAAAGTATCCGGAATCTCACTGCTGGTCCCAGCCCAGGTGCTATAGATATTGGTGCCCGGTGCGCCGACATCGACGCTCATTGCGCCATAATTGGAGAAAGTGGCCAGTGAGTAATTCTGGTCGAGCGCGGCGACGCAGATCAGGTTCGATTGCGTGAAGTTGCACGGATAACTGGCAGTAACGCCATCATTGTTGTTGGTCTCATTACCCGCCGCCACCACCACCAAAACATTCGCGTTCTGTGCCCTGGTGATCGCTGCACTGTAGCTGGGGTCGCCAGTGCCCCCCCCCAAACTCATGTTGATGATCTTGGCTCCCTTGGCAATGGCATAGTCCATACCCAAAATGATATTCGTCGTCGTTCCAGAACCGGCCGCATCCAGAACTCGCACCGCCATGAGATTCGCTTGCCAGCACACCCCGACACCGTCGGCACCGCTAACGGTTGCATTATTGGCGACCGCCCCGATGATGCCCGCGACATGGGTGCCATGACCGGCGATATCCATCGGGTCGCTATTGACGCCTGTGGCTACGTCGGGAGCGAAATTCCGACCATGTTTCGTGTCAATACCAGATGGATCCGTCCACATATTGGCTGCAATATCCTCCGAGTTGTAGTTGATGCCGCTGTCGACCACGGCAACCACAACCGACCTGCAATCGGTCTGGATGTCCCAAGCCGATTCGAGATTCATGTCATTGCCTGTCGAAAGTGGTGGATTGTTGACCGTATAGCTGGCAGGCGAAATTGGCTGCCCGGTATTGTTCGCAGCCCAGAGCTTGCCGTAATTCGGGTCTGTAGGAACCGCCGTCGCATGGTAGATATAGTTCGGCTGCGCATACTCCACATTGGGATCGTTGGCGTAAGCACTGACCGCCTGTTCCACGGTTCTTCCAGGTATCAGGTAGGCCAGCACCAAGTCGGAATGGTTGCCAACTGCCTGCATCCCCTTGGCACCATAGGCTTGTACCAATTGCGCACGTCCCGCTGCCGCCGCCCCGGGTTTGAACTTGACCAGTACCTCACCTTGAACGTACTGGGGTTCGTTGCGAGTTACATTTGTCACCA
>CAWCNZ010000017.1:0-143323 GCA_963797045.1 uncultured beta proteobacterium
TCCTAACTGCAATTTGCCTGGTCTTGGCCGCATGGAAATTCGGTTTGTTTGGAGGCATGGCGAAATGAAGCCTAACGTCTCATTCAAGCGGGACGCTAAAGCGTGCCCCTAGAATCTAAACGTTATGCGGCGAGGAAAAGTTTGAGATGGAATCCTGCGAACTAGAAAAATCCGTTTGGACTGAACAGGACTACGAAGTCATGGGCTGGCATGACTGTAGGCTGTGGGCGATGGTCGCAGACATTGATGCATTCGAGTTTTCTTTGGATCTAGATTACATCTTTAAGTGGGTTCAACCGGGGCCGGGGGAAACCTACTTCAAGTTCTGGGTTTGTCCGGTAACCATGGTCTTTAAAATGCTCACAGGGTGAGCATAGATATCGAGTCACAGCAGGGCTTCATTGAAATTGACCATCTCCATCGGGAAGAGGAATCGAAGTTGGAGCATGGAGGATTTACTGAGCATCTCTATAGGTTTGAGTGCCAGGAAGGGGAGGTATCGCTGCGTGCAACGGGGTACAAGATGTTCGTTCGGCAGCCGCCTCGCCTAACTCAGGGCCAGCATCTAGACATACAAGTCCGCGGCGGAATTAGTGTTGAAAAAGTTGTGTAGCCGCATAACCATTCGCTGTAGGCGTGACGGTTGAAGGGCGCCGCGGATCGAGCGTCTGAAAGAAGCCGCCAAGCTAGGCTTCACCCACGCCATCATCCCCAAGGCCAATGCGCCCAAGCACAAGATCGAGGGCATGGAGATCATCGCGGTGGAGCGGGTGGAAGAGGCGGTGGAGAAGATGAGGTAGGGTAGGCGGCTCAAAACGGCCAGACGTTGTCGGTCGGCGCGTTGGTGCTGAACGGCTCAAGCTCGGCCAGAGCGACCACTTTGAACTAGGTCGCGAGCGCGGATGCAACCGGTCGATGCCAAGACTATTGCGTGCTGCCGCCCATCGCTTCCCTCACGCAAAATTGGATGCGCACACTAAATGTGTCAGAATCCGACAGCCGCTTGTCCAAGGAGCGGACCATCACAGCAACACAGCTTCATGATCTTTCAACAACCTTCGACCAAAGGAGAAAGAAATGTCAGACAGCGTATATAAAGTCATCGAGCTTGTGGGTACGAGCACCGAATCATGGGAGAAGGCAGCGGCGAGTGCGGTGAACCGGGCCGCCGAGAGCCTGCGCGACCTGCGCGTGGCCGAAGTGTCGCAGCTGGACATGCACATCGTGGATGGAAAGATCGCCGCGTATCGGGCGAAGGTCAAAGTCTCGTTCAAATACGAAGGCAAAGACTGAGCCATTCAACCGCTTCAGCAGCGCTCATGTTGTCGCCACCTCCAGGCAAGCGAGCCAGGCAACGCGATTCAAAGCGGGCATCCTCGGATGCCCGTTTCGTTTGAAGCGAAGGGCACGCGGCACGGCGGACATTCGCATTCAGCGACGGCAGAATCCTCACAGCTGGCAATGGTCACTTGTGGCCATAAGAGACATCATCGGTTTGCCGAAATGGCTGTCTATGCACGCCGGGATGATGTCCGTTTCCCACGCAAGAGCGGTCGTTGCCTGGCAGTGTTTTGATGACGATTAAAGGTCCCTTGCTAACCCATTTCGGACATCAGCTTTGCAGAAAAGCGGACATTTAATACTTAGGCCTAACTGTGTGCTTGGTGGGAAACCGTGATTCGTCCCTTATTACGCTATGAATGGCCCCTTTTGCTCTACGAAAATCTAAACCCAACTACGGCACCTTGAAATAACTGGCCATGATGTTTGATTGACCTTCACTTTTTTGCTGCCACACTGCTATCGCATTGCCTTTGATGTCCATGGCAACCTGTGGGTGATCGACAGACACATGCTCAGCCTTCTGACCGATTAAGCCCAGTTGGCCCCAGCCGTTGGCTGCATCATAGCGCTTATATGCAATCTTGCTCGGATATGCATAGTCGCCTTCATTCACTTCTTCATCCCGATAGGCCAGTGGCCAGACGACAATGGCATTGCCCTTGCTGTCCATGGCAATCTCTGGATGACTTGTATTAACGCCCCACTCACGGTCATCAAGCATTATTTGTTTCTGCCAGGTTTTAGCCTTCTCGTCATATCGTCTGGCCCAGGTGTTAGTAAAATGCTTTCCCTCTCTATGCCAGACCACAATTGCGTTGCCGGTCGTATCCATGGCAATTTTGGGATAAAAATTGTTTCCATATACATAATCTAAGTCTTCCTCCATGGCCTGCTTTTCAAGCTCCTCTACGGAGGCTGTGGTGCTGACATCAATCAGGCGCTGCTTTCCCCAACCCTTGGCAGCATCGTAGTGATTAGCCCAGACACTGTAATATCCATATCTGCGATTTGGGCTACCCCCCCAGACAGCAATCGCATTGCCCTTGCTATCCATGGCAATCTGCGGATCCATGGCACCAGGGCCGGATATCTTAACGGGCTTGCTCCATGTTCTGCTCGCGACATCATAGCGGCTGGACCGAATGCTGGTTTTACGGTCATCATTCACATCATAGAGAGACCAAAGCGCTATCGCATTGCCTTTTGTATCAAAGACAAACTGCATGTCGCTGGCTGAGCCCATCTCGCCTTCATCTATCACAACAGAGCTTTTGCCCCATTCCTTGGCGGCAGCGTCATAGCGGTTACAATGTATGCTGTAGTGCACACCGGTGTTCTGCCCCCAAAGCGCAAACGTGTCACCCTTGGGATCAATCGCAATTCGTACCCAACCTGCTGGTGAATCAAGTAACTTGGCTGCATCCCAGTTATCGCTTGCGGCATCATATTGCGCAGTCCAGAGAAGATCACTCCGGTGCCAATCCATATAGGGATTTTGTTCAGATGGCTCAGGCCATAGCTTGCCCCTAAACCATACCACCGCGCTATTGCCATTTGGTGCAATAGCCATCTCAAGACCATCTGTACCTTGCTCTTCCTTGGGTAATAGCAACCCAGCAAATCCCCAAGACATCTCTGTGGCTTGATAGCGATTGACATAGGCTTGAGGGACGGTTTTAGGTTTATATACGCTCCACGGCACAGTGGCATTACCTTTACTATCGAAATATATCTTCGGATAGGCCTCTGCCTCGACGTCACTGACGTTGCCAATCACCGTTGGCGCATCCCAGCCATCCTTGATCTTGGCTGGCTGCACGTCCTTCTGTGGTGTTTTAACAATAACAGGAGATTTTGATGCCGCGTTTAGTGTTGTGGATGGCGCAAGTTGCGCTATACGTGCTGTGTACGCCCGCTGAAGGCACTCCGCATCATTACAGCGCACGCGTACATCGGCCAGCCATTCGCGCTGCCGTTTCTTGATTATTGCCGGGTCGGACGCTTCATGTAATGATTTTAAGTAGGCAACCGACAAATCCCCATCCATCTTTGAGAGCTGCTCATCACTACAAATCAGCTTCTCCATCTTTGTTACAGCTTTCGCGCAGTCGAAACTCGCTGCTTGCGCAGATAGCACGCAGTTTAGGCAGAACACCATGAAGCCCAATATTAACCAAGTGATTTTCCTCATTCTTTCCTCGAAGAGTTAATGCAAATGTCTACTACGTGCTACTTAATCGTATTTGTGGGGTCGGACCACGGTTCCCGACGCGCTCTCGCTCGCCGTAGCCCTTGCCGAGACCCACAGCAAGCCAATCAACAGTACTGCACTACAGGCTTTGCATTTAATGACTCCCCCTTGGGAGATAAATGTCCGCAATTATGTAAATTGGAGGCCCTACCCAGATGTCCGCTCCTGGCCGGTTTCGCCTGTTTACATTTGCTAATCGCTTTGACCGCTTAACGTACGGAAGCAGCCATACCGGGCAGCATCGTGATTGAAAAATGCCCATCAGGCAAGATTAGAGAATATCTAGATATCCAGACCGTATTGGTCAACTTACTTGGAGATCTAGTCAACAGCCTTCAGCACCTGTACTGGGCTGCTTGATTCCTTTCCGCAGGAAAGAGCAAAGTGATCCTTCCTTTTACACAAGGAGATCATCATGGAAACCAATATTGCCATTCGTCATCACGAGCCGTGGAACAAAGGAAAGCTGACTGGTCAGAAAGCGCCACTCAGACTGCAGGACATCTGGGCCATTCGCGTCCGACTGCAACTGGGTGAACAGCCGCGAGATCTTGCATTGTTCAATCTTGCCATCGACAGCAAACTTAGAGCATGCGACCTGATGAAGTTGAGAGTGCGCGATGTGTCGCATGGAGACCTCATCGCATCACGAGCAATCATCCTGCAGCAGAAGACTCAAAGGCCGGTGCAGTTCGAAATTACCGAACAAACCCGTAATGCGCTGAGCAAGTGGATTCATGCAGCAGATTTGAGTTCTGAAGATTTCTTGTTCCCCAGCCGTGTCAGTGATTCGACTCACCTTTCCACCAGACAATATGCACGCATCGTGCATGCTTGGGTCAGTGATATAGGGCTGGATACGACTTGCTATGGCACACACACAATGCGACGCACAAAGCCGACATTAATCTATCGACGTACCAAAAACCTGAGGGCCGTCCAGTTGCTACTGGGGCACTCCAGGCTTGAGAGTACAGTGCGCTATCTCGGTATTGAGGTGGACGATGCTTTAGAGATGGCAGAGCAGACAGAGGTCTAGATATATATACTTTTTGTTGTTGCCTGGACGGCACTTTTCAATCACGATGCCGTCCGGCATGGCTGCTCTCGTACGTAATGCGGCCATGGTGCTTAGCAATGATGAATAGGCAGAAACCGGCCAATAACAGTCGTTCAGGGGTGTCCTTCAAATATGAGTTTCGACACAAAAAAAAGAACAGCGTGAAATTTAGACTTACATCGCGTGGAGATAAAGAGCCAGAACGCGGACAAATCATTGCGATATCCGTCGTCGATGGAATTATTATTGCAGCAATGCTTTTGTGGATTGTTTGGAAGTTCCTGTGATCAACTTTACAAGGATGCCGTTACCTTGTGGGTTGGACGAGGTGTGCGGTGTTGATCGGAATAGTCGTTTTGGTCTCTGTGGCTGCCTGGCTGCAACGTCAGGTTCCACGCGCTACAACTTTTGCTGGTGCAGCGCGCATACTGACAGATGAACGTTCTAACTCTTCCTTATTTCTGAACAGAAAGCCTATCGTTTCCTAATGTTTCCATAATCATCTTATGCTCACCTCCCTCATTCCAACTGTCTACATTCAGATTTCCCCGGAGCGGTTAACCGTCCGAAACACAAAGTCTGGCGTAGCTATCTCCGAAATACCTGAAGTCGCAATTGCACACGATCCTAAGACAAGCATTCTTGGGGTTGGTACAGATGCACGTTCGCACCAAACCACTCCATCCGTAGAGATAACGAACCCGTTCGCGCATCCGCGCTCGCTGGTTTCCGACTTTATTGTTGGCGAACAGTTGTTGAAAGCATTCTTGCGTCGCGTAATGGGTAATTCCGTTTTTGCCATATCTCCAAGGGTGGTGATACACCCACTGGGAGATCCGGATGGCGGCTTCACCCAAATCGAGATACGGGCATTACGTGAAATGGCAATGGGCGCTGGCGCATCCAAAGCAATTGTTTGGCAAGGCCGAGAGCTCAATGATCAAGAGCTTCTTGCATGCCAATTCCATAGTGATGGACAGGTACTGATGGCAACGGCTATCGATGATTCAAAGAATTCACGCCAGAGGTCAACTATCGCCCCATCAGACAAACCAATATTTCTAGCTGGCCGCATGTTTGGTTGGCTCTGTTTTATTGTTCTTGCAGCCGCGTGCTGGCATGTTAGTGCATGGGCATCTGCATTAGCCTCTGTAGCGGGTGCAACTTTCGCTTTCATGCCAGCAGAGCGTTGGCCAAGTTACACACTAAAGAGAAAGACAGCGCTACTTCTTCTCTCGTTTATTCTCGTGGTTGTGTTATTCCCTGTTCCTTCACCTCAGTGAATAGGTGCCGAATGTCGGTTTTCGGATGGGCTGAATGTCTCTAATGGGTTAGGCAGGGACGGAAGATATAGCGAAATGAGTGACCGGTACCATGTATCCCTCTGATCATAATTTCAAATCCGATGAAACGAGCGAAACCCTCGCGTTCTGGCGTGACACCGAATCGCTTGAGGTGGTCAATGTTTCAGGAATCTGGATCTGGCCCATAACGGAGGAACTCGCAATAAAATTTCAGGAGCATTTACAGAAACTCATCCCTATTGCTGAAAACGGAAACGTATTGGCTCAATACGCCGTTGCAGCTATCTACATGCTAGGTTACTGCTACACGAGTAGTGAAGATCAGTTGGCAAACGCTGACCATGACTTTGCGGAAATGACTAAGTGGCTTGTTAGGGCAGCTCGTCAAGGGTACTTGATGGCTGTAGATAACTTAATTGCAGCTGGTGTTGGTCCTGAAGCGGAACGTGTACGATCGATTTATCACGACGTCCAGGAGCAAAGAAAAAACGGGCAGAACCCTCCTATTGGCGAAACATGCCGTAGAGCATATGGTGCGCCCATACTCGAATCGAGAAAAGAGTGTTCCATCCATCAATATGGACGCAAGCGATAAAGCTGCTTGCGCCGGTTACGTAAAAATGGCCGACCGCTTTGTAGAACGCTGAATGACCGCAATGGGTTAGCAAGCGACCTTCTGTCAACTTCAAAACGCTGCCTGGCAATGTCCGCTTCGGTATGGAAAACGGACATCATCCCAGCCTCTATAGGCAGCTAATTCACCACTCCCCCGAGGTCCGCAATGGCCGAGGAACAGTCGCTGTGTGGTGTCGTCAGCCGAAGCGGCGTTGCGCCTCTACCGCGAGGCCTGCGCCGATGCTGCCGAACAAGTCGCCTTCTATGCGCCTAGCTTGTGGCAATAGCGCGGCGATGCGTTCGCGCAGCAGCGGCACGCCGCTGGCACCGCCGGTGAAAAACACCGTATCCACTGCCTCGCAATGCACGCCGGCCTGTGCCAGCAAAGCGCTCAGGGTGGCCCCGATCCGCTCCACCAACTGCGTCGAAGCCTGTTCGAACTCGATCCGGGTCAGCGTGTGGCGCAGATCCGGTGCCAGCCGATCCAGATGCAGGATGGCGCTATCGCCAGCGGACAAGGCGATCTTGGCTTCCTCTACTTGCATTGCCAGCCAATGTCCGGCGCGTTCGCGGATCAGCTTGAACAGCCGGTCCATGGCTTCAGGCGCCTGGGTGTCCAGATACAGCTCCTGCAGGTCGGCCCAAGTCCGGCGTGTATAGGCTTGATTGATGGTGTGCCAGGTGGCCAGGTTCATGTAGTAGCTGGAGGGCATTTCCAGGCCGCGCTTGAGCTTGCTGCGATAGCCAAGCAGGGGCATTACCCCGGCCAGACTCAGTTGCTGGTCGAAGTTGGTGCCGCCTATGTGCACGCCGCCGTTGGCCAACAGATCGTCGCGCCGATCCGCGACCCGAGCCCGTTGCGGCGAGAGCCGGATCAGGGAAAAGTCCGAGGTGCCGCCGCCGATGTCGGCGATCAGCACCAGTTCCTCGCGGTCGATCTGGCGTTCGTAGTGATAGGCCGCGGCGATGGGCTCATACTGAAAACTCACCTCGCGGAAGCCGGTGGCGCGGGCGATGGCGTCCAGGGTTGCCTCGGCCTTGCGGTCGGCCGCTGTATCATCATCCACGAAGAACACAGGCCGGCCGAACACGGCCTGGTCGAAAGATCTATCCGCCGCCGCTTCGGCTCGGTGCTTGAGTTCGGCGATGAACTGGGTCAGCAATTCCATGTAAGTCTTCGAGCGCCCTTGAACCTCGGTTCTGCCTTCCATCAGGCTGCTGCCCAGGAGGCTCTTCAAGGCGCGCATCAGACGGCCTTCGTAGCCTTCCATATATTCGTTGAGGCCGGCCCGGCCGACGCTTACGGTGTTTTCGTCGGCATTGAAAAATATCACGGAGGGCAAGGTGACCTTGCCGTCTTCCAGTGCCAGCAAGGGCGGCTGACCGGGACGCAGCCAGCCCGCCGTGGAATTGGACGTACCGAAATCGATGCCGCAGGCGCGGGCGGGAGTTTCAACAGACATGGGCGGGAGATGGCCTAAAACCGGGCCGATAAAAATGGGCGGCGATGCTACCGCCACCGCGGGCAAAAGTCGAATGGATGCGTCCAGCCGTGGCCGTCATTGGTTTACACTGTCGCCATCGTTCGCACCTTGATGGATTGTGATTCACATGAATCGTTCTCGTTTTAGCCTGCCGCAATGGATCAGCAAGATGCTGCCTGCCGCCGCACGTCAGCCCAGGATAGGACTTGTTCTGGGCGGAGGCGGGACGAGGGGCTTTGCCCACGTCGGCGTCATCAAGGTGCTCGAATCACAAGGCATAAATCCCGATATCGTCGTTGGAACAAGCGTGGGGTCGGCAGTGGGCGCGCTATATGCGGCCGGCCACACGGGTTTCCAGTTGCAGGAAATATCCCTTCCGATGGAGCGTGCATCGGTGTCCGCCTGGACTATGCCCAATCGCGGTTTCATGTCGGGCGAGCCACTGGAGCAATTCATCAACCGCATGGTCAAGCAGCAGCCTATTGAAGAATTCCAGCGGACCTTCGCTGCCGTTGCAGCGGATCTGGAGACTGGCGAGGAAGTGGTGTTCCGTACTGGCAATGCGGGGCAGGCGGTGCGTGCATCATGCGCGGTGCCCGGGATCTTCCAGCCGATGGAGATGAAGGGCAGAAGCTACGTGGACGGATGTCTGGTCAAACCGGTGGCGGTGAGCGTCGCTCGCGCTATGGGCGCCGATGTGGTGATCGCCGTGAACATTTCAAACGTCCCGACCAACAACCAGACCGAATCGGTCCTTGGGGTGTTGATGCAGACCTTCGACATCATGAGCTGTTCCATCAACCGCTACGAGCTGCAGCAAGCGGATGTCGTCATCAGCCCCGTCACCAAGGAGATCGACCAGACCAATCTGGACGACAAGCATTGGGCCATACTTGAAGGCGAGAAAGCGGCTACTGCGGCGCTATCCCAGATCAAGGCCAGGCTGAAATCATTTGGCGAAAAGTAAGGGCGCCCGCCAGAGTGTCCCTTCAATCAATCGGGGAATGACCGCATCCGGCGTGGACGACGACTCTGTTCAGGCCCCGCGTTTGATATGATGACCTGCAACGAGCCGCAGTCTTGTCAAACGAAAGCATTCTTCTTCAAACACTCTATGCCGATTCTCGACGATCCCCGCTGGACACACCATCACGTATTCAACAGGGGCAATCCCGCCGCCGAGCGGAGCACGCGCGCCGTGATGTGGATCACCGCCACCATGATGGTGGTGGAGATCGTGGCCGGATGGTGGTTCAACTCGATGGCGCTGCTGGCGGACGGCTGGCACATGGGTTCGCATGCTTTCGCCATCGGGCTGAGCGCCTTTGCCTATGCGGCGGCGCGGCGGTATTCGCACGATTCGAGATTCGCCTTCGGCACCTGGAAGATCGAGATACTGGGCGGCTTTGCCAGTGCCATCTTCCTGCTCGGCATTGCCGCCATGATGGTCTTCAGTTCGGTCGAGCGCCTGATCCAGCCGCAGACTATCCACTATCAGGAGGCGATCTTCGTCGCAGTGATCGGTCTGTTGGTGAATATCGTCTCTGCCGTGATTCTCGGGAAGTCTCAGGATGGGCATCACCACCACGGGCATGCGGCGCATGACCATCATCACGACCATCATCATGACCTGAACCTGAAATCGGCCTATCTGCATGTCATCGCCGACGCGGCGACTTCCGTGCTGGCCATCGTCGCCCTGACGGGCGGCTTGATCTACGGCTGGTCGTGGCTGGACCCGGTCATGGGCATCGTCGGCGCGATACTGGTGGCGATCTGGGCGAAGGGGCTGTTGCTTGATACCGGCAAGGTATTGCTCGACCGGGAGATGGATCACCCCGTTGTGGACGAGATCCGCGGAAGTCATCAAACCGCTGGAGCACACAGATGGAACGAAGATCGTCGACCTGCATGTCTGGCGTGTGGGCACGGACGCCTATTCCTGTGCGCTCACGCTTGCGACGCGCAGCGATACCCTCACTCCCGACCAGGTGCGCGACATGCTATGTCGGCATGAGGAGATCGTGCATACCACGATAGAGATTCACCGCTACGGCTGAGTCCGATCCCATTTGTCCCGTTCATGGTTCGACAAGCTGTGCGTGTGCTGTTGGGGCGCATGCCCCTTACAGCCACGGCCTACCCCTTGCGGGTACACCACGAACGGAGGACTTGCTCAGTGGATGTCGATGCGGCGCAACCGCAGCGCATTGCTGATCACCGACACCGAACTGAAGCTCATCGCGGCCGCCGCGATGATGGGCGAGAGCAGCAGGCCGAAGAACGGATAGAGCACGCCCGCCGCGACCGGGATGCCGAGCACGTTGTAGATGAAGGCGAAGAACAGGTTCTGGCGGATGTTGCGCATGGTGGCGCGGCGAGAGGCGCAGCGCGCGCACGATGCCGCGCAGGTCGCCCTTGACCAGCGTGATGCCCGCGCTTTCCATGGCCACGTCGGTGCCGGTGCCCATGGCGATGCCCACCTGGGCCTGGGCCAGTGCCGGTGCGTCGTTGATGCCGTCGCCCGCCATCGCCACGATGCGGCCCTGCGCCTGCAGTTGCTTCACGATGGCGGCCTTCTGCTCGGGCAGCACCTCCGCCTCGATCTGGTCGATGCCCAGCTTCTTCGCCACCGCTTCCGCCGTGGTGCGGTTGTCGCCGGTGAGCATGATGACTGCGGATGCCTTCCTCGTGCAGCAGCGCGGATCGCGTCCGGCGTGGAAGCCTTGACCGGGTCGGCCACGCCGAGCAGCCCGCACGGCTTCACCGTCGTATCGCCAGCAGCATCACCGTCTGCCCGTCGTTCCGCAAGGCCTCTGCGCGGTGCGGGCAGGTCGGCCAGCGTCGATGTTCAGCTCCGCAAACAGCTTGAGATTGCCCAGAGCGACGGTGCAGTCCGTCAACCGTTCCCGACCACGCCCTTGCCGGTGATCGAGCGGAAGTCGCTGACCGTCTTGAGCGCGACGCCTTTTTCCTGCGCCCCGTTCACGATCGCCGCGGCCAGCGGATGCTCGCTCGCACGTTCCAGGCTGGCGCCAAGCTGCAGTACTTCGTTTTCATTGAATCCGGCCAGTGCACTGACCGAGACCAGTTTCGGCTTGCCTTCGGTCAGCGTCCCGGTCTTGTCCACCACCAGCGTGTCGACCTTCTCCATGGTTTCCAGCGCCTCGGCGTTCTTGATCAGCACGCCCGCCGTCGCCCCGCGTCCGGTGCCGACCATGATGGACATCGGCGTGGCCAGTCCCAACGCGCAGGGGCAGGCGATGATGAGCACGGCCACGGCGTTGACGATGGCGTGCGCCAGGCGCGGCTCCGGCCCCCAGATGCCCCAGACGACGAAGGTGACGAGGGCGACGCCTATCACCGCCGGAACGAAATAGCCGGCGACGACATCCGCCAGCCGCTGGATCGGCGCGCGGCTGCGCTGCGCCTCGCTCACCATGTGCACGATCTGTGCGAGCAGGGTGTCGGCGCCGACGCGCTCGGCGCGCATCAACAGGCTGCCGGTGCCGTTCACCGTGGCGCCGATCAGCCGTGCGCCCGCCGTCTTCTCCACCGGGATCGGATTCGCCGGTGACCATGGATTCATCGACGCGCTCGTGCCTTCCAGCACCACGCCGTCCACCGGCACCTTCTCGCCGGGTCGCACGCGCAGCACGTCGCCGGGCTGCACCTGCTCCAGCGGGATGTCTTCCTCGCTGCCGTCGTCGCGCACGATGCGTGCGGTCTTGGGGGCAAGGCCCAGCAGCAGTTTGATCGCGGCGCTGGTCTGGCTGCGCGCGCGCAATTCCATCACCTGCCCGAGCAGCACCAGTGCCATGATCACCGCCGCCGCCTCGAAATAGACCGGCACCGTCTCGCCCATGCTGCGCATCGCGGCGCGGGAAGATGCCCGGCAGCAGCATCGCCACCACGCTGTAGGTCCACGCCACGCCGACGCCGAGCGCGATCAGCTGAACATGTTGAGACTGCGGTTGACCACCGATGCCCAGCCGCGCTGGAAGAACGGCCAGCCGCCCCACAGCACCACCGGCGTGGCCAAGGCGAATTCCAGCCACTGCAGCGCGGTCATCGAAACGAAGTCCGGCATCAGCTGCGGTGCGAGGTCGGACACCATCGCCATGAGGAATACCGGCAAGGCCAATGCCGCGCTGACCCAGAAGCGCCGGGTCATGTCGTGCAATTCGGTATTGTCTTCCACCGGCGCGTTGCGCGGCTCCAGTGCCATGCCGCATTTCGGGCAACTGCCCGGTCCCATGCTGCACCACTTCCGGATGCATCGGGCAGGTGTATTCGATGGAGCTCGATGCGGTACTGGCGGGTGCCACCGGTTCCAGCGTCATGCCGCATTTCGGGCAGTTGCCCGGCACAGGCTGGCGGACTTCCGGGTGCATCGGACAGGTGTAGGTCACACCGGGCTGGGCCGCAGGCGCTGGTGTTGCGTGCGTGCCGACATAGCTCGCGGGCGACGCCTGAAACTTGTCCAGACAATGCGCGCTGCAGAACAGATAAGTCTGTCCGCCATGCACATGGCGGTAACGGCTGTCGGGAGATACCGTCATGCCGCATACGGGATCGGTTGCCATGACATGCTCCTTTCTGGAGATGGGGCGGTCTTGCCGCGTAACCCGGTCTTATTTCAATACCCATTTGAAGCTTCTCGGAGAGGCGTCGCCCGCCAGGCGTATCTGGAGTTCGATCGAGTCCGGCTGCGGGACGATCGCCTTGAAGCGCAACAGTCCCTTGCGGTGATGTCCTCCCGGCGCCGCGCCTTCCCAGCCCAGCGGCGAGTATTGCTTCCCTTCCGCGACGAGTAATGCAGACTTGGTCAGGTCGTCGCCCAGGTTCTGGGTATGGGTTTCCAGCGTGACTTCGAAGTCCCATGTCTTTGCATCAAGCGAAAGCTCCTGCGGAGCGACCGTAACTTTCACGCCGCGTTCATTGCTGGTTTGCGGCGCAAGGCCCGTTTCAGCGGCATTGCTTGTCGAGATCGCTCCAGCAGCCATGGCTGCAAGGGCCAGGCCGGACAGATATCGTTTCAACATTTTTCATGCTCCTTTGCGGCTTTGACGACTTTGGACGAGATGTACAAGATGCCAGCAGCGTTGAAGGCCAGGCCCAACCAGAACAGTCTGACCTCGTACTCGGCGACGATGGAGAGAAAGCCGGCGATCCCCAGGATGGGAACGATGTTGGCCAGGTAGTGGGCGCAACAGGCGACCATCGCGACCGTGGAGGTGGTGCCCGACACCGCGACCACCTTGCCCGACGTGCCATGCTTCCCGACAGTATTTTTGAGATGGGTGTACAGGCCTACCTGGACGCCGAAGCCCAGTGCAAGGGGCACGATGTAGTACCAGAATCTGGCGAACTGATCGAGTGCGAAGTCGATCCCGGAGATCAGGCCGACCACGGCAAAGTAGACGGCGAGCAACAAGGCGCTCGCGCCTGTTCCAAGCCAAAGTGGTTCGGCGATTCCCGTTGCCGTTGTAGCCGTCGACGCTATCTCAAGTGCCATGCCGCACTTGGGGCAAGTGCCCGGCGAAGATTGACGTACCTCCGGATGCATGGGGCAGGTGTAGATCTCCGGTTCGGGACTCGTGAGGTCGTTCATGGCGATCCTCCTTTTCTGTGCGCGATCGGCACTCAGCGCGCGTATGCCTCCGTCGCATAGCGGCGCATCATGCGGTCGCTGTTGAAGTAGGAGGCATTCTTGCTGATCGCGCCCTTCATCACCTTGACCCAGCCGCCGTCGTTGCGGTTGTAGTACAGCGGTAGCACCACCTGTTCCAGCTTGTCGTACAGCGCCTGGGCGTTGCCGTCGGCCATGCCGCTAGCGTCGCCGATGGCCCAGCCGGTCACGCCTTCCAGGCAGCCTTCGACCCACCAGCCGTCGAGCACGGAGAGGGTGGGCACGCCGTTGAAGGCGGCCTTCATGCCGCTGGTGCCGGAGGCCTCGAGCGGGGGCAGCGGGGTATTGAGCCACACGTCCGATCCTGCGGTCAGCGTCTGGGCGAGCGCCAGATCGTAATCGGGCAGGTAGGCCACCGTCACCGTGCCGGCCAGGTCGCGCGCGTACCCGCACAGAAGCTCGATCAGGTGTTTGCCGTTCTCGTCCTTGGGGTGCGCCTTGCCGGCAAGCACGACCTGGAACGGATATTTGCGTGTGATCGAGCGCAACCGCTCCAGGTCGGAGAAGAGGAGGTCGGGTCGCTTGTATGCCGTCATGCGCCGCGCGAAGCCGAAGATGGGGATGTCGGGTTTGAGCGTGATGCCGGTGAGTTCCAGCACCTTGTCGATGAGCAACTGCTTCGCTTGGGCATGCGCCTCCATGATCGCATTGTCCGGGATGCAGCAATCCGCGCGCGTCAGCAACTGCGGTTCGAGACACCAGCCGGGGACGTAATGGTCGTAGAACTGGCGGAAGGTCTCGGCGGTCCAGGTGTAGGGGTGCACGCCGTTGGTGATCGCATGCACCTTGTAGCCGGGGAACATCGCGTTGGACACCTCGGCATGTTTCTTGGCGACGCCGTTCACGTATTCGCTCAGGTTCAGCGCCAGCCGCGTCATGTTCAGGTCCGTCCTCCCCGGCCAGGTGCTTGAGGGTTTCGATGTCGACGTTGTTATCGAGTACGCGCTGCACCAGATCGTAGGGAAAGCGGTCATGTCCGGCCTCGACCGGCGTGTGCGTGGTGAAGCTGCACAGGTCGCGCACGCGCGGGAGGTCGTAGGGCGATTCGCCGGGTCGCACGTGCTGGGCGGCATAGGTGTAGCGCCGCATCAGTTCCAGTCCGAGCAGGGCGGAATGGCCTTCGTTCATGTGGTAATGGTGGATGTTGAAGCCGACGGCATGCAGCAGGCGCACGCCGCCCAGGCCCAGCACGATCTCCTGCTTGAGCCGGTACAGGGTGTCGCCGCCGTAAAGATGGTGGGTGATCTGGCGGTCGTCGCTGTTGTTCTCGTCCAGGTCGGTGTCCAGCAGCAGCACCGGCTGGCGGCCGCCGAGGTGTCCCTGGATCACATACAGCCACGCGCCGATCCACACCGTGCGGCCTTCTATCTGCACCGCGATCTTGGCGTCTATGGGTTGCGCCCAGCGCCGGATATCCCAGGTCGCCGCATGTTCGATCTGCCGGCCATGTGTGTCGATCTCCTGGTGGAAATAGCCGGCGTGACTTGCCAGGCTGACCGCAACCATCGGCAGTTCCAGGCTGGCGGCCGAACGCATGGTGTCGCCGGCGAGTATGCCGAGGCCGCCGGCGTAGGTCTGGATCTCGTTGCGCAGCGCGATCTCCATCGAGAAGTACGCGATGCGCGGTTCGTGAACGAATTCGGTCAGCATGGCAGTCATCCTTCCCTTGGCAAACCGGCGGGTATGCGCCGGTCACGGCATGGGGGCCGTACCCGCAAGATACGCCAAATAGATGCAACATGCCCGACACAAGAGTGCGCGTGGCAGGCAGGAAAAAGCTGCTCCTGCCCAATCGGGCGAGTCCTATTTAACACCGTTCAGCGGTTGCGCTCAATGCGGGTAATCGCCCATGCTTTCGACTGTGTCTGTTCCATCTCGAAACGCACCCTGTCGCCGGCCTTTACGCTTCCGGGCAAGGGCCGCTGCAGCGCGAACCACATGGTCATCGCCGGCCACTGCAGCGACGGAATGGGTTCATGTGCGATCTGCACTTTGGCTGCTTCATGTTCGATCTTCTTCACCACGCCGATGCCTTGGTGAGCGGCGGCCGGTTGCTGCTCCGGATGCGCCGACATGTGCGTGCGCTTGTCCGTGCGCTTGTCCGTGCGCCGCGGCCAGTGTTGTTGCGCTGCTCGTGGTCAGGACGATGGCGAGGGCGAAGGTGAGCGTGAACGTGTTCATGGTGTTTCCTTTCGGTCGAGATTGGCGGATGGGAAATGACTGCGTTGTTTGAGCAGGGAATAGATGGCCGGGATCACCAGCAGCGTCAGCAGCGCCGAGGAGATCATGCCGCCGACCATGGGTGCGGCGATGCGGCGCATCACTTCCGAGCCGGTGCCGGTGCCCCACAGGATGGGCAAGAGTCCGGCCATGATCGCCACCACGGTCATCATCTTCGGGCGCACGCGTTCGACTGCGCCGTGCATGATGGCGGCATGCAGGTCGGCGGCGGTCGGCGATCTTCCTTCCTCGGCGCAACGTGCCTGGATGTCTTGCCAGGCGTGTTCCAGATAGATCAGCATCACCACGCCGGTCTCCGCCGCCACACCCGCCAGCGCGATGAATCCCACCGCCACTGCCACGCTCAGGTTGTAATCGAGCAGCCACAGCAGCCACACGCCGCCCACCAGCGCGAACGGCACCGACAGCATCACCACCAGCGATTCGGTGACGCGCTTGAAGTTGAGATAGAGCAGCAGGAAGATCAGCAGCAGCGTGATGGGGATCACGATCTTCATCTTCGCGATGGCGCGCTCCATGTACTCGAACTGCCCGCTCCAGGTGGCGTAGTAGCCGGGCGGGAACTTCACCTCCGCCGCCACCGCCTTGCGCGCCTCGTCCACATACGAGCCGATGTCGCGCTCGCGGATGTCCACGTAGATGTAGGCGGAGAGCAGGGCGTTCTCGGTGCGGATCACGGCGCGCCCTTGCTGAGGCTCACCCTGGCGACCTGGCCGAGCGGGATCATCGCGCCGTCCATGGTAGTCACCAGCACTTCGCGCGCGATCCGTTCCGGCGTGTCGCGCAGTTCGCGCGGGTAACGCACGCTGACGCCGAAGCGTTCCAGACCTTCCACCGTGGTGGTGACCATCTCGCCGCCGAGCGCGGTGGCGATGACATCCTGCAACTCGCCGACCGTCAGCCCGTAGCGCGCCAGCGCCAGCCGGTCCGGTTCGATGTCGAGATAGAAACCGCCGGTGATGCGCTCGGCGTAGGCGCTGGTCGTGCCCGGTATGTTCTTGACCACGGCCTCGATCTGCTTGGCGAGGCGTTCCATCTCTTCCAGATCCTTGCCGTACACCTTGATGCCGATGGGCGTGCGGATGCCGGTGGAGAGCATGTCGATGCGCGCCTTGATCGGCATGGTCCACGAGTTCGCCACGCCGGGGAATTGCAGCGCCTGGTCCATCTCGGCGATCAGCTTGTCGGTGTCCATGCCGTCGCGCCATTCCTCCTGCGGCTTGAGGTTGATCACCGTCTCGAACATCTCCAGCGGCGCCGGGTCGGTGGCGGTCTGCGCGCGTCCGGCCTTGCCATACACCGAGGCGACCTCGGGGAAGCTCTTGATGATCTTGTTCTGCGTCTGCAGCAATTCGGCGGCCTTGGTCACCGACATGCCGGGCAAAGCAGTCGGCATGTAGAACAGCGTGCCTTCGTTCAAGGTCGGCATGAATTCGCTGCCCAGTTTCAGGGCGGGATACACGCTCAACAGCATCGCCAGGGCGGCGACGGCGAGCGTGGTCTTCTTGCGTCGCAGCACGGCGGCGATGAGCGGACGGTAGCCTGCGATGAGCCAGCGGTTGAGCGGGTTCTCCGCTTCCGGTTTGATCCTGCCCTTGATGAACATCAGCATCAGCACCGGCACCAGCGTGACCGAGAGCAGGGCAGCGCCGGCCATGGCGAAGGTCTTGGTGAACGCGAGCGGCGCGAACAAACGGCCTTCCTGCGCTTCCAGCGTGAACACCGGCAGGAAGGAGACGGTGATGATGAGCAGGGAGAAGAAGAGGGAGGGGCCGACTTCCTTGCAGGCGGCGAGGATGGCAGATGCGCGAGTTTCAAAACTCGGCTCCCCTCGCCCACTTGTGGGAGAGGGGCTGGGGGAGAGGGTGTCTTCGCTTTCAACTGCTTGCCCTCTCCCTAACCCTCCCCCGCTTGCGGGGGAGGGGACTGATGCGCGGGAGGCATCGAGCCGCTCCAGATGCTTGTGCGCGTTCTCTATCATCACGATGGCCGCATCCACCATCGCGCCGATGGCAATCGCAATCCCGCCCAGACTCATGATGTTGGAGTTGAGATTCAGGAAACGCATCGCAATGAACGCGATCAGCACGCCGATGGGCAGCATCACGATGGCGACCAGCGCGCTGCGTGCATGCATCAGGAACACCATGCACACCAGCGCCACGATCAGCCCTTCCTCCAGCAGGGTGCGCTTGAGCGTGGCGATGGCGCGCTGGATCAGTTCGGAACGGTCGTACACGGCCTGGATGCTCACGCCCTCGGGCAATCCGGCGGAGACTTCGGCGATCTTGTCCTTGATGTTCCGGATCACCTCCAGCGCGTTCTGCCCGTAGCGCGCCATGGCGATGCCGGACACCACTTCGCCTTCGCCGTTGAGTTCGGACAGGCCGCGCCGCTCGTCCGGCCCGAGTTCGACGCGCGCGATGTCGCGCAGCAGCACCGGCGTGCCGCGCTCGGCTTTCACCACCAGATTCTCGATGTCCGCTTTGCCGCGCAGGTAGCCGCGGCCGCGCACCATGTACTCGGTCTCGGCCATCTCCACCACGCGCCCGCCGACGTCGCGGTTCGACTCGCGGATGACCTGCGCGACCTTGCTCAGCGGGATGCCGTAGCTACGCAGCTTCAGCGGATCGACCGTCACCTGGTACTGCTGCACGAAGCCGCCGATGGAAGCGACTTCCGCCACGCCGTGCGCCTTGGTGAGCTGGTAGCGCAGATACCAGTCCTGCATGGTGCGCAACTCGGCGAGATTGTGCCTGTCGCTGAGCACCGCATATTGGTACACCCAGCCCACGCCGCTCGCGTCTGGCCCCAGTTGCGGCGAGACGCCTTTCGGCATGCGTCCGGCGATGCTGTTGAGGTATTCCAGCACGCGCGAACGCGCCCAGTAGATGTCGGTGCCGTCCTCGAAGATCACGTACACGAACGATGCGCCGAAGAACGAGAAGCCGCGCACCACCTTGGACTTCGGCACCGCCAGCATGGCCGTGGTGAGCGGGTAGGTCACCTGGTCTTCCACCACCTGCGGTGCCTGGCCGGGGTACTCGGTATAGACGATCACCTGCACGTCGGACAGGTCGGGCAGCGCATCCAGCGGAGTCTTCACCAGCGCGTAGATGCCGGCCAGCGTGATGAACAGGGTGGCGAGCAGCACCAGGAAGCGGTTCTTCGCCGACCACTCGATGATAGTCGAGAGCATGTCAGTGTCCCTCGTGTTGGGGTTGCGCGTGCAGCTTGGTGATCACCCATTCATCCTGCTTGCGCTCGACGAGCTCGAAGGTGATCTTGCTGCCGGGCTGGATGCCTGCGACCAGCGACGGATTCGCCAGTGCGAAGTCCATGGTCATGCCGGGCCACTTGAGCGTGGGGATGGGTTCGTGGGTGATGCTCACGCTACCGTCGGCGTTGATGGCTTCGAGCATGCCTTGCGCCTGATGACCTACGCTGGGTAGGTCGGACTTCAGTCCGACATGTCGGGATGAATCCCGACCTACCTCCGCTGCTGGCGTCTTTGTTGACATCCCGCCCAGTGCCGCCTTGAGGTTGCTCTCCGAGTCGATCAGGAAGTTGGCGGACGTGACCACCTGTTCGCCTTCCGCGACACCGGCCAGAACTTCGACGAAATCATCGCCGCGGCTTCCGAGTGTGACCGTGCGCGGCTCGAAGCGTCCTTCCGCCAGGCGCACCAGCACCATTTGCCTGGTGCCGCTGTCGATCACCGCCGAGGCAGGCACGGTCAGCACCTTGTCGGCTTTGCCCGCGGCGATCTGCGCGCTGGCGAACATGGCGGGTTTGAGCAGGCCTTTGGGATTGGCGATCTGCATGCGCACCTGCACCGTGCGCGTCGTACTGTTCAGCGTCGGGTAGATGAAGTCCACACGGCCAGAGAAGGCGCGATCCGGCCAGCCATCGACCGTGACCTGGGTGGGACTGCCGAGCTTCACGTGTCCGATGTCCTGTTCCGGAACTTCGGCGATGACCCACACCGAAGACAGGTCGGCGATCTGGTACAGCATCTCGCCGGGCATGAAGCGCATGCCTTGCACGGCCCTTTTTTCCAGCACGATGCCGGTGGCAGGTGCACGGAAAGTGATGCGGGCTTCGCCGGGATTAGGGGTGCACATCGGCCATGTCCCAGTTCTTCAGGCGCGCGGCGCTGGCATCGGCGAGCCGCTGCATGCTTTGCTTCGCATCGTCGTCGGCATCCTTCAGCGCTGCGAGACCCTGCACGGCCACCGCATGCTCGCGCTGCGCCGCGACCAACTCGGGACTGTACACGTCGAACAGCGGCTGGCCTTTGCCGACCGCCTGCCCGGTGGCGTTCACATACAGGCGTTCCACCCAGCCCTCGAACTTGGGCGCGATGGTGTAGGTGCGCCGCTCGTCGATCTCGATGCGCCCGGTCACGCGCAGCGTCTTGCCCAACTCGCGCAGCGTCGCTGCCTCGCTCTTCACGCCCAGCTTCTGCACCTTGTCGAGGCTGATGCTGAGCTGGGTGCCGGGTTCGGCATCGCCTTCATACACCGGCACATAGTCCATGCCCATAGCGTCCTTCTTCGGCACCGGCGAGGTGTCCGGCAAGCCCATCGGGTTGCGGTAGTAGAGGACCTTGCGCTCGGCTCGACTCAGTACTCAGCACTCTGTACTCAGTACTTCTGCGTGCCGAACCAGTATCCCGCTGCCGTTGCGCCCAGCAACAGCAGCATGCCCAGGATGATCTTGCCGACGTTGTTCATAGTTCTTCTCCCAACAATTTTTCGATGTCGGCCAGGCGCAACTGCATGTCTGTCTGTATCTGCAGTTGTTGCTGGCGTGCTTTCAGGACCTGCTTCTGCGCCTCGATCAGCATGGCGAATTCGACCTTGCCGTTCTCGTAACCCGCCAGTGCGGATTGCCAGGTGAGTTCGGCTTGCGGCAACAGGCGTGTGGCGATGAGCGTTTCGGTCTGGCGTGCCGCCTCCAGCGCGGCCAGGTTTTCCGCGAGATCCGACTGCATCTGGTTGAGCAATGCCTGTTTGCGCGCCGTCGTGGCGGAGAGCATCGCCTCCGCTTCGTACTCCCGTGCGCGGCGCGACGACTGCTGCAAGGGGATGGTGAGCTCGACCATCAGGTCCCAGGTCTTCACCGAGTTGCCGGATTGCGTGGGCGCGACGCCCAGCGTGAAATCGGGATAACGATTGGCGTAGGCGAGCTTGCGGCTTTTCTCGGTAGACTCGATCTGCGCTGCGGCGATCTGCAGCTGCGGGTTGCGGGCGGTGAGGCGCTCCAGCAATGCCTGCTCATCCAGTGCCGCAGCCTGCGGCAGGGCGCGCAGGCGCGCCGGCTCTGCCAGCGGCGCATTCACCGGACGCGCCAGCAGGGTGTTCAGGCGGACATGCGTATGGTGACGCTCGTTCTGCAGCGCGATCAGTTCGCTCCTCAACATGGTCTTTTCGACCTGCACCTGGATCACGTCCTGCTGCTGGCCTATGCCGTTGGCATAACGCGTCTGGGCGCTTTGCTCCAGACCGTCCAGCAGGGCGAGCGTCTGCTGGGCCAGGCGCTCGCTGGCCGTGGCGTAGTAGTGCATGGCGTAAGTCTGCTTGATGCGGCTCGCCAGTTCCGACCAGCTTGCCGCCACTTGCCCGTTGGCCTGCGCCGCCTGCGCATCGGCAACCTCGCGTTGCAGGTCGCGCTTGCCGTACCACGGCACGCTCTGCATCAGCAGATAGCGCGTGCCGCCCACCTGCGACGGCAGCAGGCGCACGCCGGTCGAGCCCTCATTGGTGATGTCCATCAGCTCGGTGCGCAACACCGGGTCGGGCAGGGCGTCGGCCGATTCGCTGCGCTGTTGCGCCGCATCGGCTTCATGGCGCGTGGCCGCCAGTTCCGGATTGTGTTCGCGCGCGTATTCCAGCAATCCGTTGAGATCGCTGCCCAGCAACTCGTCGGCGCTGGCAGGCGTGAGCCAGAGCGCGCCCAGCGTGGTGATGATTGAAAAAAATGGCTTCATGATCCGCATCCTGATGCTGTTGAAAAGCAGGCGGACAGCCGCAAGCGGCTGCCGCACGGAGCGGGACGAGGATCAGCTAATGGAAACTACAGACGGACTCGTCCCGCGTCAGGCGCGAACGAGAGGAGGCGGAACCAGCGGAGCGGAAGTGAAGGAGTGGAATGCGACCAGATAGGGGGTGGTCTCGCGGGCGACTGTTTGCACGGCGACCAGTTCCGCACCCGGCACGGCCAGATAACCGGTGCAGGCCAGATGGCAAAGGCCGCAAGAGCTGCAGGCAGGGGTTTGTTCGTCCGCTGCGGCAGGCATTGCGCCGTGATGCTGATGATGTTCACCCATGTCCTCATGGGACATCGTCTGAGCTGCCGCAGCTTCATGGCACCCGCCATGCTGCAGCTGCATGGATACCGATGCCGCCAGCGCGCTTCCGCTGAATAGCGGCAGCCACAGCAGCATAAGCACGGCAACGAATTTTCTGGACAGGTGAGACATGGGCCCAGTGTGGCAAAGTGGCGGGCGATAGTCAATCCGCCGGGGCACACGACCCTGTACACGGGTGTGGAATATATCCGTTGTCAGCATCGCACACTGGCGTTAAAGTTCACCCCATCCACAAAAACTATAAAGAGGGGACGATATGGGGATTCTGATGCTTGTAGTGCTGGTGGTGGTCCTGCTGTTAGCCTTCTTTCGCGCCTCCATCTGGGGTTGGTTGATCGCCATCGCAGTGCTCGTTCCGCTGATCGCCATCGAAAGCCGCATATCGGACGAATCGCTGAAGACGGTCTATATCTCGCTCGGCATCTTCCTCGCCATACTCGGCATCCCCGCATTGCGCCGCCTGCTGGTCAGCAGCTTCATCCTCAAGATATTCCGCAAGATATTGCCGCAGGTCTCGCAGACCGAGCAGGAAGCGCTCGATGCCGGTACCGTGGGCTGGGACGGCGAACTGTTCAGCGGCAACCCGCACTGGAAGAAACTGCTGGCCCTGCCCAAGACCGGGCTGAGCGACGAGGAACAGGCCTTCCTCGACAACGAGGTCGAGCAGCTGTGCGCGATGCTGGACGACTGGGACATCACCCATACCCGCCAGGACCTGCCGCCCGAAGTGTGGCAGTTCATCAAGGACAAGGGTTTCTTCGGCATGATCATCCCGAAGGAATACGGCGGGCTGGAATTCTCCGCGCAGGCGCAATCGGCCGTGATCGCCAAGGTCGCTTCGCGCAGCGGCTCGGCGGCAGTGACGGTGATGGTGCCCAATTCGCTGGGACCTGCCGAACTGTTGCTGCACTACGGCACGCAGGAACAGAAGAACAAATACCTGCGCGGCCTGGCCAGCGGCAAGGAGATCCCGTGTTTCGCGCTGACCGGCCCGTTCGCCGGCTCCGATGCGGGTGCGATCCCCGATTACGGCACCGTGTGCTACGGCGATTACGGCGCGTACAAGAATGTGCTCGGCGTGTGCGTCACCTGGGAAAAGCGCTATATCACGCTGGCGCCGGTGGCGACCTTGCTGGGTCTCGCGTTCAAGCTCTACGACCCCAATCATCTGCTGGGGGCGGAAGTCTCGCGCGGCATCACGCTGGCGCTGGTTCCCACCAACACGCCGGGCGTCAACATCGGACGCCGCCATTTCCCGCTCAATTCGGCCTTCCTCAACGGCCCGACCACCGGCAACAACGTGTTCATCCCGATGGACTACATCATCGGCGGCACCATGCGCATCGGCCACGGCTGGCGCATGCTGATGGACTGCCTGGCGGCGGGGCGTTCCATTTCGCTGCCGTCCAGCGCGACCGGCGGCAGCCAAAATGGCGGCGCGCACCAGCGGCGCCTACTGCCGCGTGCGCAAGCAGTTCAAGATGCCGGTGGGCAAGTTCGAGGGCGTGGAAGAGGCGCTCACGCGCATCGCCGGCAACCTCTACGTGATAGATGCGGCGCGCACCATGACGGCGCAGGCGGTGGACCTGGGCGGCAAGCCCTCGGTCATCTCCGCCATCGTCAAATACCACTGCACCGAGCGCGGCCGCCAAGTCACCAACGACGCCATGGACGTGCACGGCGGCAAGGGCATCTGCCTGGGGCCGAACAACTATCTGGGGCGCGGCTACCAGCAGACGCCCATCGGCATCACGGTGGAAGGCGCGAACATCCTCACGCGCAGCCTC
Source organism: uncultured beta proteobacterium (assembly GCA_963797045.1). GTDB lineage: Bacteria > Pseudomonadota > Gammaproteobacteria > Burkholderiales > Gallionellaceae > Sideroxyarcus. The sequence continues at coordinate 24,152 of CAWCNZ010000017.1, forward strand.
ATCATCTTCGGGCAGGGCGCAGTGCGCTCGCATCCCTATGTGCTGAAGGAGATCCATGCGGCGCACGACCAGGACAAGAAGCGCGCGGTGCGCGAATTCGACGCGGCGCTGTTCGGACACATCAGCTTCAGCCTCAGCAATGCGGTGCGCAGCCTGGTCTACGGCCTGACCGGCGGGCTCATCATCGGCGTGCCGACCGAGCAGCCGACCAAACGCTACTACCAGGCGCTGACGCGCTACTCGGCGGCGTTCGCATTCGCTGCGGATGTCGCCATGCTGGTGCTGGGCGGCGGCCTCAAGCGCCGCGAGAAACTCTCCGCGCGCCTGGGCGACGTGCTGAGCCAGATGTACCTGTGCTCCGCCGTGCTGAAACGCTTCGAGGACGACGGCCGCCTGGCGGAAGACCTGCCGCTGCTGCACTGGGGCATGCAGGATGGGCTGTATCGCATCCAGACCGCGTTCGACGGCGTGCTGCAGAACTTCCCCAACCGTTTCGCCGCGCTGGTGCTGCGCGCCATGATCTTTCCGCTCGGGCAATGGCGCAAGCCGCCCAGCGACCATCTCGGCCATCAGGTCGCATCGCTGCTGCTCAAGCCCGGTGCGGCGCGCGACCGCCTGACCGCGGGCATGTTCATCCCGTCCGACGAGGAGGAGGCGGTCGGCGCACTCGAAGCGGCCCTCGCCAGCACGCTGGCGTGCGAACCGCTGCAGGCCGAACTGGAGAAGGCGCGCAAGGAAGGCAAGCTGAAGGCGCGCGAAGAGCTGCTGCAGATCGCCGAAGCGCGCGAGCTGGGCATCATCGATGCCGAACAGGCGCTGCAGCTGGAGCGCGACTATGCGCTGCGCCGCAAGGTCATCATGGTGGACGATTTCGCGCCGGAGGAGTTGCGGGCGGGGAGATAAGCAGGGCAGGGTGGGCAGTTCTCTGCCCACGATCGTGTTGCATCAAGCGCGTGGGCACAGGGTGCCCACCCTACGTTAAACAGCGAACGGTGTTTCGACCATGAATGATCTGCGCGGCAAGACCATCTTCATCACCGGTTCCTCACGCGGCATCGGCCGCGAGATCGCCTTGCGCTGCGCGCGCGACGGCGCCAGGCTGGTCATCACCGGCAAGACGGTGGAGCCGCACTCCAAGCTGCCGGGCACCATCCATACCGTGGCAAAAGAAGTGGTGGAGGCGGGCGGAGAAGCGCTGGCCATCCAGCTCGACGTGCGCGACGAGCAAGCCATCCATGACGCGGTCGAGCAGGCCGCTGCCCATTTCGGCGGCATCGATGTGCTGGTCAACAATGCCAGCGCCATCGGCCTGACGCCGACGCTGGAGACCACCGCCAAGCGTCTCGACCTGATGTGGGACGTGAACATGCGCGCCACCTTCTTCGCCTCGCAAGCCTGCATCCCGCACCTGAAGAAGGCAGCCAATCCGCATATCCTCATGCTGTCGCCGCCGCTGAACCTGGAGGCAAAGTGGTTCGCGTCGCACCTCGCATACACTATTTCCAAATACGGCATGAGCATGTGCGCCCTGGGACTGGCGAAGGAATTCGCCGCGGACGGCATCGCGGTGAATTGCCTGTGGCCGCGCACCACCATCGCCACCGCCGCCATCGAGTTCAATTTCCCGCCCGAGATCCTGCGCGCTTCGCGCAAGCCGGCCATCGTGGCGGATGCGGCGCATGCCATTCTGCTGCGCGACAGCAAGACGTTCAGCGGCCATTTCTTCATCGACGACGAAGTGATACGCGCGATCGGAATCAAGAACCTGGAGCAATATGCGGTCACGCCGGGAGAGCGGCTGCACGGCGATCTGTTTCTGGAACGGGGACTGTAATAACCAAAAAAAGGGGGATGACATGGGAGAAGAGCATCAAGGTGCCGTTTCGCCGCAACAGGCCGTAACCCTGCATGGCTTGTTTCTGGAGCGGGTGAAGCTTTCGCGGGACAAGCTGGCCTACCGCCACTTCGACAAGGCGACGAATGAGTGGGCGGATTTCACCTGGGGCGATATGCGCGACCAGGTGGCGCGCTGGCAAGCCGCCCTGGCGAAAGAAGGGCTGGTAAAAGGCGACCGCGTGGCGCTCATGCTGCGCAACTGTCCGCAATGGGTGATGTTCGACCAGGCGGCGATGTCGCTGGGTTTGATCACCGTGCCGCTATACACGGTGGACCGGGCCGAGAACATCGCCTACATCGTGAACGATTCGGAAGCGAAAGTGCTGCTGTTCGAGACCGCCGAGCAATGGAAGGAACTCTCCGGCGTGCTCGGACAGATGGGCTGCGTGCAGCGTTTCATTTCGCTGGACGACTTCGGGAGCGACGAGGCGCGACTGGTGTCGGCGGCAAAGTGCCTGCCGGCCCGCGCCGAGTTGCAGGCCGCCGTGCCCTGCGAGACCAACGAGCTGGCCAGCATCATCTACACCTCGGGCACTACCGGCCGGCCCAAAGGCGTCATGCTGAGCCACTACAACATGCTGAGCAACGCGTACGCCGCGCTGGATGTCATTCCGGTGCGCGACGACGACGTGATGCTGTCCTTCCTGCCGCTGTCGCACACCTTCGAGCGCACTTGCGGCTATTACCTGCAGGTGATGTCCGGCGCGACGGTGACCTATGCGCGTTCCATTCCGCAGCTGTCGGAAGACCTGCTAAGCGTCCGTCCGACCATCCTGATCTCCGTGCCGCGCATCTACGAACGGATCTACGCCGCGATCAGGGCCAAACTGGCGGAGAGTTCGCCGCTCAAGCGTTTGCTGTTCAATCTGGCGGTGGAAGTCGGCTGGGCGCAATTTCTGCGCGCGCAGGGGCGCGGCGGCTGGAAGCCCTCGTTGTTGCTGTGGCCGCTGCTGCAAAAGCTGGTGGCGCAAAAGATACTCGATCGGCTCGGCGGAAGAGTGCGCACCGCCATCAGCGGCGGTGCGGCGCTGGCGCCCGAGATTTCGCGCATGTTCGTCGGTCTGGGGTTGCCGGTGGTGCAAGGCTACGGGCTCACCGAGACCAGCCCCATCGTGTCGGGCAACCATCTCGAGAACAATTTTCCTGACAGTGTCGGGCCAGCCGATCCGCGACGTGCAGGTGAAGCTGGGCGAGCAGAACGCGCTGCTGGTGAAGGGGCCGAACGTGATGATGGGATACTGGAAGAATCCCGAAGCGACCAGGGCCATGATAGACGCCGACGGCTGGCTCAACACCGGCGACATCGCGCACATCAGCGAGACGGGGCATATCTACATCACCGGCCGGCTGAAGGAGATCATCGTGCTGTCCAACGGCGAGAAGGTCCCTCCCGCCGACATGGAAGCCGCTATCCTGCACGACCCGCTGATCGACCAGGTGCTGATCTTCGGCGAGGCTCGGCCGTACCTGGTTGCGCTGGCCGTGCTCAATCCCGAGGTGTGGCTGGACATCGCCGCCAAGGTCGGCGTGCGTCCGGACATGCCGGAGTCGCTGACGGACAGCAATGTGGAGGCCAAGGTGTTGCGCCGTATCGCGCGCAATCTGAGCGGCTTCCCCGGCTATGCCAAGGTGCACCGCGTGCTGCTGTTGCGGGAGCCGTGGACCATAGACAACGGACTGCTCACGCCCAAGCTCAGCATCAAGCGCGACCGCGTGGTGGCGAAGTTCGGCAAGCAGATCGACGAACTCTATAAAGGGCATTGAACATGGCCGAAGAAACGATTTCCTTGCCGGACCGCCAGCCGACCCTGCGCGTGGCGGCGATGCCGTCGGATGCGAACTACACCGGCGACATCTTCGGCGGCTGGCTGATGGGGCAGGTGGATGTCGCCGGCAGCATCCCCGCCGTGCATCGCGCAAGGGGCAGGGTGGCGACCATTGCGGTGAACTCCTTCGTGTTCAAGCAGCCCATCTTCGTCGGCGACGTGGTGAGCTTCTATGCCAGCATCATCAAGGTCGGGAATACCTCCATCACGGTCGATGTCGAGGTCTACGTGCAGCGCGATCCCGAGAATCCGACTTGTCTGAAAGTGACCGAAGCGACGCTGACCTATGTCGCGGTCGGCGACGACCGCAGGCCGCGACCGCTGCCGCCGCAAGAAAAGTCGGGATGATTTGGAGTTGTTTTCGCAGTCGAGTGCAGTTTTAATAATAATCAGGGAGAAACGAAAATGAAATTCAGGCAATCGTTATTAGGGGTAGCGGTGGCAGGTGCGTTGTTGGCGTTGTCCGGAAATGCGGCAGCATCGGCGTTTGCATTGATCGAGCAAAGCAGCGGGCTGGGTAATGCGTTTGCCGGCGGCGCAGCCGCCGCAGAAGATGCGACCACCATATTCTTCAATCCTGCAGGCATGTCCAGACTGAAAGGCAAACAGGCGACCGTGGCCGCCAGCCTGATCCAGCCTTCGGCCAGGTTCTCCGATACCGGCTCGACGGGAGCGCTTTTCCAAACCAAGGGTGGCAATGGCGGCGACGCGGGCGGCCTGGCAGTGGTGCCTAACGCCTATATGATGACGGAGTTGGACAGCGCCTGGCGCTTCGGCATGGGCATCAATGTACCGTTTGGCCTGCAGACCGAATACGACTCGACCTGGGTAGGCCGCTTCCAGGCGATCAAGTCCAGCCTCCAGGCCATCAATCTGAACCCCTCCGTTTCCTATCAGATGAACGACAGCGTCAGCCTGGGGGCCGGCCTGAACTACCAGCACATCTCGGGCGAGCTGACCAGCGCGGTGAACTACAGCGCGGCTGCTTTCTCGGCGGGCGGCGCAGGCTTGCTCGGACTGGTGGGCACCAACAGGGAAGGGATCAGCACCATGAAGGGGAGCGACTCCGCCTGGGGCTACAACTTCGGGGCGCTGATCGACATTTCGCCGGATACGCGCATCGGGATGGCTTACCGCTCCAAGATGAAATATACCCTGAAAGGCACGATCACCTTTTCCGACGTGCCGACGCAACTGGCTTCCAGCCCGTTGCTGGCCAATGGCGACGTGACCTTGCCCATCAACATGCCCGATTCGTTCTCGATCAGCGGTTTCCACAAATTGGACGACAAGTGGGACGTGATGGCCGACGCGACCCGGACCGGCTGGGGCGACTTCAAGCAATTGAAGATCGACCGCACCGATGGCAGCAACGTGCAGACCGTACAGGAGAACTGGAATAACACCTGGCGTTTCGCCGTGGGCGCGACCCATCACAACAGCGAGCAATGGATGACGCGCATCGGCGTTGCGTATGACCATACGCCGGTTCTGGATGCCTATCGCACCGCGCGTATCCCGGACAGCGACCGCACCTGGTTTTCGATTGGCGGCCAGTACAAACCGTCGCAAGCCGGTACGATCGATTTCGGCTATGCGCACTTGTTCATGAAGGATGCCCCCATCGCCGACAATCAGTCCGCAGCAGGCAAGGGCAGCGTGGTGGGAACCTACAAGAGCAGCGTGGATATCCTGAGCGTGCAGTACGCGTACAGCTTTTAGTTGAGCCGAGCGGCGGCGGGAGTTCATCCCGCCGTTTCTATAGCCTATGAACGGGAGTGTGGCGATGAGCAATCATCTGAAGATACGCAAGGTTGCAGTGCTGGGTGCGGGCGTGATGGGCGCGCAGATCGCGGCGCATCTGGTCAACGCCAACGTCGAGACGCTGCTGTTCGAGTTGCCCGCGAAAGAGGGTGACCCCAACGGCAACGTCAACAAGGCGCTGGACGGCCTGAAGAAGCTCGATCCTGCACCGATCTCCAGCCCTTCCCGGATCACCTACATCCAGCCGGCGAACTACGAGCAGCATCTGGAGCAGCTGCGCGAATGCGACCTCGTCATCGAGGCCATCGCCGAGCGCATGGACTGGAAATCCGACCTGTACCGCAAGGTCGCGCCGTTCGTGAACGAGCGCGCCATCTTCGCCAGCAACACCTCCGGCCTGTCCATCAACGAACTCGCAGCAGCGTTTCCCGACGCCTTGCGCCACCGCTTCTGCGGCATCCACTTCTTCAACCCGCCGCGCTACATGCATCTGGTCGAGCTGATCCCGTGCCGCGAGACCGAAGCGAGCCTGCTCGACGAGCTGGAGACCTTCCTCGTCTCCACGCTGGGCAAAGGCGTGGTGCGCGCCAAGGACACGCCCAACTTCATCGCCAACCGCATCGGCGTGTTCTCCATGCTCGCCACCAAGCACCACGCGGCCGCGTTCAACCTCGGCTTCGACATGGTGGACGCGCTCACCGGACGCTACCTCGGCCGCCCCAAGAGCGCCACCTTCCGCACGCTGGACGTGGTCGGCCTCGACGTGTTCGCGCACGTGGTCAACACCATGCGCGAGAACCTCACCGACGACCCGTGGCACCAGCACTTCGAACTGCCGAGCTGGTTCAACTACCTGGTGGATCAGGGCTCGCTCGGGCAGAAGACCAAGCGCGGCATCTACATGAAGATCGGCAAGGAGATCCACGTGCTCGACCTGCACACGCGCGAATACCGCCTGTCCGACGCCAAGGTGGACGACGGCGTGAAGGAGATCCTGCGCGAGCGCGACTGGGCGAAGAAGCTCGCCGGGCTGCGCAACAGCCCGCATCCGCAGGCGCAGTTCCTGTGGGCGGTGTTCCGCGACGTGTTCCACTACTGCGCGCTGCACCTGGAGATCATCGCCAACAACGCGCGCGACCTCGACTTCGCCGTGCGCTGGGGCTTCGGCTGGGACAACGGCCCGTTCGAGATCTGGCAGGCGGCCGGCTGGCAGCAGGTGGCGGGCTGGATCAGCGCCGACATCGCGGCAGGCAAGGCGATGGCCGCCACGCCGCTGCCCGCCTGGGCCACCGATCCCAGCCGCACCGGCGTCCACACGCCGCAGGGCTCTTTCTCCCCTCTCCCGCAAGCGGGAGAGGGGCAGGGGGTGAGGGGTGGTGCAGGAAGCTACCAACCCCGCTCCCAACTCCCCGTCTACCGCCGCCAGCTCTACCCCGACCATCTCCTGGGCGAAGAACGCCACTACGGCGAAACCGTCTTCGAAACCGACGAAGTACGCCTGTGGCACACCGGCGACAACATCGCCATCCTCAGCTTCAAGACCAAGATGCACACCGTCAGCAACGAAGTGCTGGACGGCATCCTGCGCGCGGTGAACGAGGCCGAGGAACATTTCAGCGCGCTCATCCTGTGGCAGAGCGAGCCGCCGTTCTCGGCCGGCGCCAACCTGCTGCAACTGATGCAGGGCGTGCAGGAAGGCGCCAGCGGAATCAGGCGGCCTGCTCGGCAAGCTCAAGGGCGCGGTCACCCGCGTCAAATACACCGTCGCGGGCGGCGGCGGGCTGGGCGAGATCATGAACGCCGCCACCGGCAACGTGCCGCATGTCGAAGCCGTGGTCGCCAAGTTCCAGCACGTGTCGCAACGCCTCAAATACGCGCAGGTGCCCACCATCGCCGCGGTGGACGGCCTGGCGCTCGGCGGCGGCTGCGAATTCTCCATCCACTGCTCGCGCATCGTCGCCACGCTGGAAAGCTACATCGGCCTGGTCGAAGTCGGCGTCGGCCTGCTGCCCGCGGGCGGCGGCTGCAAGGAGATGACGCAGCGCGCCTCGCAGGAAGCACAACGCTTCGCCAACGAGCACCGCGTGGACATCTTCCCCTTCGTGCGCCGCTACTTCCAGAACATCGCCATGGGCGAAGTCGCCAAGAGCGCCGAACTGGCAAGGGAGATGGGCTACCTCAGGCAGTCCGACCGCATCGTGATGAACAGATTCGAGCTGCTGCACATCGCCAAGGAAGAAGCCAAGGCGCTCAACGCCACCGCCTACCGTCCGCCGCTGCACACGCGCCAGATACCAGGTCGCCGGCCGCACCGGCATCGCCACCCTCAAGGCCGCGATGGTCAACCTGCTGCAGGGCGGCTTCATCTCCGAGCACGACTACAACATCGGCTGCCGCGTCGCCGAGACCATGTGCGGCGGCGACGTGGAGCCGAACAGCCTGGTGGATGAGCAATGGCTGCTCGATCTGGAGCGGCGCAACTTCATGGAACTGCTGGCGACCGAGAAGACGCAGGCGCGCATCGAGCATATGTTGAAGAACGGGAAGCCGTTGAGGAATTAGAGGAAGGTTTCTTGGAGAATTTGTGATGGCAAGTAAGTGGATTTCAGAGCATGCGCTAATAATACTAATTTCCATATTGGTACTAGCTGTTGTTCTTGTTGGAGTGGTTGTTTATAACTATCCGTTTCACTTTAGGGGATTTCCGTCGGGGGATAAGGAGGCAATTGCATCATGGGGGCAAATGGGCGATTTCTTTGGTGGAACCCTTAACCCAATATTTGGTTTTCTTTCAATTATCGCACTGCTTACTGCTTTGGTTATTCAGGGTAGAGAACTGAAGATTTCTTCTGAAGAGTTGAAGAAGTCATCAGAGGCACTTGATGCCCAAAACAAGGCGATTGCTCATCAGAGTTTTGAGCAAACATTTTTTTCTTGGTTGAAAAGTTATAGTGAGCTTCTTGATTCAGTTGCAACTACTGTGCACGCAGCTGTTGAGCGGCAAGGTAGAAGAGCACTTTTCAAATGGTGGGAGGAAGGGCTTAGTGATGTGCGAGTTTTTCCTGAGGTCAATGCAGAATTGCCAGAAGCATTTAGAGCCAAATTAGTATTTCAAAATACCGAGGAAAAGAAGCTTTATGCGATTGCGGAGAAATTTCCAAATGCAATACCGGAATACGCGATTAAAAAATGGAACAAGATTTATGGAGCGAATGAATATCAACTCGACAATCTATTTCGCAATCTCTATAGCTTGATTCGTTGGATTGACTCTCAAAATGATTCGCGTGTGAATCTAGCCCAGAAATGGTTTTATGTCAGTATCGTAAGAGCGCAACTGTCCTGGATAGAAATGGTGTACTTGTTTTACAACGGTTATACCGAACGAGGTAGCAAATTCAAACTGTTGGTTGAGAAGTATGCCTTATTTGATAATTTGAACTTGGAATCTGATTCAGTGATTAGGCTGTTAAGGCAAAAACCACCAGCTAATTTGTCTTACGCAGATTCAGCATTTGATTCTTGTTTGGCACGTAAAAAAATGGGATTGTCAGAATCTTCAGAGGAAGTATTGAAGACTGCAACTATTGGCGGGAATGCGATTACTGAAAGGGTCGAATCATAAAGCGATATGGAGAAGCGATATGGATCAGCATAGAGATATTTTGGAAAGGAAGTAGATGTACGTTCGTGATGTAACTCAGGCCGATTTCGACGAGCAGGTGGTCGCCGCGTCGCACCGCCAGCCGGTGGTGATCGATTTCTGGGCGCCGTGGTGCGGGCCGTGCAAGGCGCTCGGGCCTGTCCTGGAAAAGCTGGCCAACGAATACGCCGGCAAGTTCCTGCTGGCCAAGGTGAACTCGGACGAGAACCAGGAGATTGCGGCGCGCTACAAGGTGCGCGGCATCCCTTCGGTGAAGGCGATGGTGAACGGCAGGATCGTGAACGAGTTTACCGGCGCGCAGCCGGAAGGCGTGGTGCGCGAATGGCTGGACAAGATCATCCCCAGCCCGGCGCAAGAGCTGCAGCTGGCGGCGCAGCAGCTGGCGGCGGCGGGCGATCTGGACGGCGCGGCGCAGAAGCTGGCGGAAGCCTCGGCGCTGGAGCCGGCCAACGAATGGGTGCGCGTGGATGCGGCGGAGGTCATGCTGCTCAAGGGCGAGATGGACGAGGCGCAGCGCCTGCTCGACAGCCTGCAGGATGCGGATGTGCTGAAGGATGCGCGCGTGCTGCAGTTGAAGGCGCAGACCCGTCTTGCCGAGATGAGCGCGACCGGCGAGAGCGAGGCTGCGCTTGCCGCAGCGGTGGCGGCGGACGCCGACGATCTGGAAGCGCGGCTCAAGCTGGCCAACGTGCTGATCGCGTCGAACCGCGTCGCCGAGGGCATGGACCAGTTGCTGGAGATCGTGCAGCGCGACCGCAAGTTCAAGGATGACATCGGGCGCAAGACGTTGCTCGATGTGTTCAACCTGCTGGGCGGGCAGGGCGAGCTGGTGTCGGAGTATCGGCGTAAGCTGGCGAGCGCGCTGAACTGAACTACCGGCGACAGGATACTTGCGATGAAACTGAATGACGATTTGCCCAGATGGATCTCGTGGCCGGTGAGGGTGGCCTTCTATGCGCTCGTCCTGTTCATCCTCTTCAACCTGGCCAACGGCGTCGTGCAGGGGAGGGTGGCGAGCAACACCATGGAATGCTCGGCGATGGTCTCCGCATCGAAGGGTATGGAGTATGCGCGCGCCATGGTCACGTGCCTGAGGCAGAAGAACGGCGTGCTGGGGAACATGGCGATGCGTCCGGTCTATCACGCGATCGATGCCATGCCCAGCAACCCGGGCGAGTTCGTGGGCACGTGGAACTCCTCGCAGCCGCGCTGCAACTACCGTTTCACGCTGCAGGCGAACGGCGAGTTCGTCGGTGAACCCATGGGCTGCACCTTGAGCGCCGAGACCTTTCATGGGGCATGGGGGGTGTACGACAGACAGATGGTGTGGCTGTACGACGAGGGCAACGTCTGGCCGCCCGACATCAACCCCATGGATGTCGTCGACAAGGACTTCTTCCTCCTGGTGGAGAAGGACGGTTCGCGCACCCGCTTCACGCGCGCGGAAGCGGACGTGGCGAAGGGGGCGCTGCCTGTGCGCACCGAACCGGGCTCGCCCGACTGGGCCGTCAGCCGGGGTTACGAATGGGCGCGCGACAACGGCATCAGGAGCCATGCCGCGTGCCGGAGCCAGTGGACCGAGGATCGGCACGAGCACCTCGAGCGGAGCGGCTGCAGCAAGTACGTCACCGAGGTCAACGTGGTGAACGTGGTCAAACCCATCCCCCAGCACAACGGCTGGGACGACGGGACGACCACGGCCCAGTGCATTGCGGACGTGCATGCGTACTGGGACCCGATCGTGGCCGACCTGTACGAGCAGGGCGAGGACCATGTGGCCCAGTCCCGCACCAGCCGGGACCTGGGCCCCGCGCTGCGGGAATGCCAGAACTTCGACAACCTCCGCATCGGCCGCGTGATCCATCAGCCCCAGTTGAGGCTGGATGCCATCCTCGCGCGGGTGAAGGGCGGAGCACCGATCAGCCAGCAGGACAAGGAAATCGTGCAGCAGGATTACCCGGGCGTGCAGGACTTCCCTGAGAACGAATACCGGAGCCGCTATCTGAGCACCGCGGACGAGCTCTTCCACTTGGTCGGGGGCAGGGAGCAGGTCTTCGCGGTGAACGTCAGCCTTGATGGGCTGGGCGCGGGTGCCATCGATGCCAGGTAGCCCCACACACATGGAGAACCGCCCCAGCGCAAAGCGTAGTGGCCTGGCGGCGGTGGCGGCGGTGGCGGCATGGGCGGTTCTGTGGTGCGGCGACGGGCTGGCGTTCACCAAGTGCGAGATCGACGGCAAGGTGGTGTACCAGGAAGCGCCCTGCGCGCAGGAAACGGTGGAGCAGGGCCTTCAGCGCAAGGAACTCTACGCGACCCTGCATCGGCGGCTCGACCTGTTGCAGGTGCAAGGCGCGGGCAAGGTGCGACGGCCGACCTCCCGGCCGGAGGCGAGTGCCGGGGAGGGCAGCGCCAGTGAACGGGAAGAGCGTTTCGACCCGATGTCCGGCGGAGCGTTCCGGGCCGCGCAGAGATCGCAGTTTGCGGAATACGAGGAGAAGACGAAGCAGAAGAATCGCGAATCTGCGGGGAGGCTGACCGCCTTCCTGGATGAGGCCAAGCAGGCGTGCGGCGGGAAGCTGTACGACTATCCCGAAATCGGGATGAGCGATGTGACGTTCAGGAACTGCACGATACATGCGCGCACGGGGGGAGTGTCCCAGATCGTTGTGGATACCTACGATTCGATGCCGCTCAGGCTGTATGTGTTCGGAACCAGCCGTGCGCAGCGGGTGTATTCGATCGACGGCGTCATCACCGCCGTCAGGCCGTAGTCGAGTCGAAGGAGGTATGCGGTTCCGTAGGGGGCAACGGCAGATGAATTTTGAGGGGGTTGGGGATGAATGAGGTAGGTGTCGGGTTACGCTGTGCTAACCCGACCTACGGAGTTGCCCCATTCTCAATTCTTGAAATGAAAAAATGCGATAGTTGATCGGAGGAAATTATGACCAGACAAGTCCAGGAAGCCTACATCGTTGCCGCCACACGCACGCCGGTGGGCAAGGCGCCGCGCGGCATGTTCCGCAACACCCGCCCGACGATCTGCTGGCGCATGTGCTGAAGAGCGTGCTGGCGCAGGCGCCGTCGCTCGACCCGGCCAGCATCGGCGATGTGATCGTCGGCTGTGCGATGCCGGAGGCGGAGCAGGGGATGAACGTGGCGCGCATCGGCTTGCTGCTGGCGGGCTTGCCGAACTCGGTGCCGGGCATGACGGTGAATCGTTTCTGTTCTTCCGGCGTGCAGGCGGTGGCGCTGGCGGCGGACCGCATTCGGCTCGGCGAGGCGGACGTGATGATCGCGGCGGGCACCGAGAGCATGAGCATGGTGCCGATGATGGGCAACAAGGTGGCGTTCAATCCCGCCATCTTCGAGAACGAGCATGTCGGCATCGCCTACGGCATGGGGCTGACGGCGGAGAAGGTGGCGGAGCGCTGGAAGGTTAGCGCGCGAGGCGCAGGACGAGTTCGCGCTGCAGAGCCACCTGCGCGCCATCGCGGGGATCAACAACGGCGAGTTCGAGGACGAGATCACGCCGTATCTCATCACCGAGCACATGCCGGACCTGGGCAGCCGCGAGGTGAAGGTGAAGACGCGCGAGGTGAAGCAGGACGAAGGCCCGCGCTCCGATACTTCGCTCGAAGCTTTGGCGAAGTTGAAGACGGTGTTCGCGCAGAAGGGTTCGGTGACGGCAGGCAACAGTTCGCAGATGTCGGACGGTGCGGGCGCCGTGCTGCTGTGCTCCGAGGCGGCGCTGAAGCGCTACAACCTGACGCCCATCGGGAAGTTCCTGGGCTTCGGCGTGGCGGGCGTGCCGCCGGAGATCATGGGCATCGGCCCGAAAGAGGCCATCCCGCGCGTGTTGAAGCAGGTGGGATTGACTCTGAACGACATGGGCTGGATCGAACTCAACGAGGCCTTCGCCGCGCAGTCGCTGGCGGTCATCAACGATGTCGGACTCGACCCGGAGATCGTCAATCCGCTGGGCGGCGCCATCGCGCTTGGGCCACCCGCTGGGCGCGACGGGCGCGATCCGCACCGCGACCCTGCTGCACGGCCTGCGCCGGCGCAAGCAGAAGTACGGCATGGTGACGATGTGCATAGGCACCGGCATGGGCGCGGCCGGCGTGTTCGAGGCGTTGTAAACCTGCTGCGCACCTGCAGACTGCGTTGCTCGACAGTTCGAAATCCTTGCGTACATTCTTGTACACTGCGGTTTCTCGCTGTCTTGCGCCTTGCCCTGCGGGCGCTCGCTACGGTTTCCAACAGTGTTCTTCTTGAGAGTGCGGGATATGAAAAAAATCTTGTTGATGCTTTGCTGTGCCTTGCTCAGTTGGAGCGCGGCGGCTGCTGAAGTGGAAGGAGTGAGCCTGTCCGACAGGCTGCATGTCGGGGAGCGCGATCTGGTGCTCAATGGCGCGGGCGTGCGCAGCAGGTTTATTTTCCTGGACCTTTATGTCGCTGCACTGTATCTGCCTGAAAAAACAACGAGCGGCGATGCGATCCTTTCCGGCAGCGGCGAGAATCGCATGGCTCTGCATATTTTGCGCACTATCGACTCGGAGACTCTGTCGAAGTCGTTCCATAAGTCGATCGCCCTTAACCTTACGCATGCCGAGCTGGTTGCGCTTGACGTCCAGCTCAGGCAATTCTCGGCGCTCTTCACCATGATGAGCGAGGCAAAAGAGGGCGATGTCATCACTATGGACTATGCCCCGGGCAAGGGCACGAATATCAATTTCAACGACGTGACCATCGGCCGCATCGAAGGGGCAGCGTTCAATCGTGCGCTGCTCAAGGTATGGCTGGGCAGCAAGCCGGTACAGGAAGATTTGAAGAAGGAATTGTTAGGTGGTTGATTCGGGTGTGCCGGAAGAGGCGAAAGAGCATTTCGATGTGGATTACGATTTCATTGCGCACCTGAACGGGGAGTGCAACGACTGGGCGGGGATGGATGGCGAGGCGCTGCAAGGCGCTTTGCAGGCTCAGGGAGCGGAGTGGCATGCGCTGGTGAAGGAACGCTGCCCGCATCTGTTCGCTGCCGCGCCGGTGTACATCAGCGAGTTGCAGTTGCAGCAGATGCGTGCGGTCATTGCCGGGGTGGAAGAGGCGGTCGGCGCCTCGGAACCGCATGCTGCACTGGGTGTGTTCTACGGTTACGACTTTCACCTCAACGAGCAGGGTACTCACCTGATCGAGGTCAATACCAATGCGGGCGGCGCATTTCTCCTGGCGTGCTGGACGAGAGCCAGCGCGATGCGGGCCTGTATGGCTCGGATCCGCTCCATGCCGAGACGCCGCACCATCTGGAAAACAGCCTGCTCGACATGTTCCGCAACGAGTGGCGACTGGTTCACGGCGACGTGCCGCTCAAGACCGTTGCCATCGTGGACGAGCAGCCTGAGTCGCAATATCTCTACCCCGAGTTCCAGTTGGCGCAGAAGCTGTTCGAACGCGCCGGCATCGCTGCACACATCGCCGATCCTTCCGCGTTGCAGGCGCGTGAAGATGGGCTGTATTGCGGCGATCAGCGCATCGATCTGATCTATAACCGTCTCACCGACTTTACCCTGCAACGCTACCCGCACATCCGTTCGGCCTGGGAAAGGCAGCAGGTCGTGGTGACGCCGAACCCGTCGCATCACCAGCGCTATGCCGATAAACACAAGTTGGCCCTGTTTTCCGATGCGAAGATGCTACGCGCCGCCGGGGTGTCGCAAGTCGGCATCGATGCGCTGACGAGAGGTGTCCCGCAAACGAGGATGGTGCGCGCGGAGGATGCCGGACAATGGTGGGAAGAGCGCAAGCAATGGTTCTTCAAGCCGGCAAGCGGCTACGGCAGCAAGGGCGCGTATCGCGGCGACAAGCTGACCAAGCGCGTGTTCGAGGAGATCATGCAGTCGGACTACGTGGCGCAACGCCTGGCGTTGCCGGGCGAGCGCAAGGTGTGCCCGGCGGGGCTTGAGCCGCAATCGCTCAAATACGACGTGCGCTGCTATGTATACGACGGACACATCCAGCTTATCGCCGCGCGGCTCTATCAGGGACAGACCACCAACTTCCGCACGCCGGGCGGAGGGTTCGCGCTGGTGCGCCTGGCGAACTGATTTTGAATTGATTTACGAGACGCCTTGCCGGACCGGCAGGGCGCCTGAATCTCAACTGGCGCCCATGACGATGGGGATGCGCTTCCGCCCGAACTGCCCTTCGAACTTTCCGAAATGTCCCGCCAGCTTCGTGCCGCAGTGCGGGCATTCCCCTGTTTCAGTGAGCGAATAGTCGCGGATCATGTGCCAGTCGCGCACGATGAGCGGCTGATGGCAGTTCGCGCAATGCGTCGTGCCGCCGGAAAGGTCGTGAACGTTGCCGGTATAGACATGCAGCAGGCCTGCAGAATGCGCGATCTGCCTGGCTTCCGTCAGCTTGGACGGAGGGGGTGGCGGGGACGTCGGTCATCTTGTAGTCGGGATGGAAGGCGGTGAAGTGCAGCGGCACGTCGGTGCCCAGTTCCCTGGCGATCCATTCGCACATTTTTCCGATCTCGTGCGCTGAATCGTTGTAGCCGGGAATCAGCAGCGTGGTCAATTCGACCCACACTTGTGTTTCCTGACGCAGGTATTTCAGCGTGTCCAGCACCGGTTGCAGGTGCGCGCCGGTGAGCTTGAAATAGAACTCGTCGGTGAACGCTTTCAGGTCCACATTGGCCGCATCCATCTTGGCGTAGAACTCGCGGCGCGGCACGTCGTGCATGTAGCCCGCGGTCACCGCCACGGTCTTGATTCCGCGCTCGTGGCAGGCATCGGCCACGTCCATCGCATACTCGGCGAAGATCACGGGATCGTTGTAGGTGAATGCCACGCTCTTGCACTCCAGCTCGACGGCGACGCGTGCGATGGTTTCCGGCGTGGCCACCTCGGCGAGTTTGTCGAAGCTGCGCGACTTGGAGATGTCCCAGTTCTGGCAGAACTTGCAGGCCAGATTGCACCCGGCCGTGCCGAACGACAGGATGCTGCTGCCGGGGTAAAAATGGTTGAGCGGCTTTTTCTCGATGGGGTCTACGCAGAAGCCGGAACTGCGCCCATAGGTGGTGAGCACCATCGTGTCGCCGATGCGGCCGCGCACAAAACATGCGCCGCGCTGGCCTTCATTCAGTTTGCAGTCGCGCGGGCACAGGTCGCACTGGATGCGCCCGTCCTCCAGCATGTGCCAATAGCGTGCCGGATAACGTTCGTCCATGCCGATCGGCTCAGCCATGTTGCTTGATCTCGAACCATTTCTGCGTGGTGAAGCGCGCGAGCTTGATGTCGACCGACCAGAAATCTTCCGCCAGTCCCGCCTGATTCTTGAGGCGCGCAAGGACATCCCGCGCATGCGGCAGATCCGCCCAGCCGTGTGGCAGGAGGGTGGAGCGGTGGGGGCCATACTCGAACACCACGCCATCCACTCCCGGATTCAGTTGTGCCAGGGCATCCTGCTCGGTGCTGAAGCGGATGGGCTCCGGTTTGCTGAGCAGGGCCACGTCGATGACCACATCGGCGAACTCGTCTTTCGCGAGCGGTGAAAAACGCGGGTCATGGAAAGCTGCGGCGACGGCGTTGCTGCGTACATCGTCGATGAGCGGTCGCTTCGGTTCCAGGCTGCCTACGCAGCCGCGCATCCGGTCGTCCAGGGTCAGCGTGACGAAAGTCGCGCCGGGCTCTTCCAGCCAGTTGGTTCGCGGCAGATCGTGCGATACAAAACCGAGTTCTTTGGCAATGGCTGCACGTGCCAGATGCAGTAGCGTTCGCCCTTTGTTAGTGTCGGTCATGATCATTCTCCTTGGTGGAAACGAAGCGGCATGCGCCTTTCCATAGCGCTGAACTTCGGCGGTGCATGCTTCGTTCATATCATTACCCCTGCTCGCGCCATTTGGTGACGGTATAACGCGACAACCTGATCCCGTCTGCCCAAAAGTCGCCGGGCAGTCCCGCTTTGCGCTTGAGTTGTGCCATGAACTGATGCGGGTGGGGCAGTTGTTCCCATACTTGCGGCAGGAAAGTGCTGCGATGGCTGCCGTATTCGAACACGATGCCGTCCACACCGGGGCGCAGTTGCGCATGGGCATCGCCTTCATCCTGGACTTCCATCGCCTGGCTCGGCGTGAGCAGCGATACCTCGACTGCGGTGATATCGAACTCTTCCGCGGTCAGCGGCAGGAAACGCGGGTCGCGCAATGCGGCGGATACGGCGTTGCTCTTGATGTCGGCGAGCAAGGGGCGGTGGGCCTGCAGCGTACCTATGCAGCCGCGCAACTCGCCATCCTGGGTGAGTGTTACGAAGCATGCACCATGCTCGGCGAGCCACGGTGCGGTTTCATCCGCGGCATGAGGCAAGTTCACGGCGCGCGCGATCGCGGCGCGTGCTATCGGCAGCAACACTTTTCCCCGGTTTTCAATCGACATGCTCTAGCTCCTCCTTAGGTTCGGCAGCCGGGGTAAAAGCAAAAGCAGCATACCCCACCACTCTGTCATGAGACCCCGAAGTGTCCCCAGAGTTTCGCAGGTCGAGCAAATGCGGTTCGAGATGGTGTTTGCGCGCTGCAACGATCAAACCGCTGATCGGCGTGCCGCCGCAGGCCTGGTCGTGGGATATGAGCTGGTGCAGCTTGAGGATGGCGTCTGCGGTCTGGCCATCGACGCTTTGCGCGGTGGCGTAGGGCAGGTAGTGCGACAGGTCGGAACTGATGACGATCAGGGTGTCGTCGCCGCCCCACACCGCTTCCAGCACCTCCGCGACCTCATCCGCGGTCGCCATGCCCACTGCCAGCGGCAACAGGTCGAAATCCGGAATCACGCTTTGCAGGAAGGGCAGTTGCACCTCCAGCGAGTGTTCCTGCGCATGTGCCGCGCCGTTGACGACCACCTGCGGCAGGTGCGCGATAGCGCGCATCGCCTCGCCATTCAGCCTCACCCGCCCCAGCGGGGTGTCGAACGCTTCCGCATCCGGCAGGGCCAAACCGCGCACCGCGACGCGATGGGTGGGGCCCAGCAGGACCACGTGACGGATGCGTGGGGCAATGCCCTGCAGCGTGGCATAAGCACTGGCGGCGATGGGGCCGGAATAGATGTAGCCTGCATGCGGGGCGATCAGCGCCTTGGGAGCCAATGCCCGCGGGCGCGCTTCAGCCAGGAATCCCTGCACCTCATGTGCCAGCTGGCGGGGATCGGCGGGGTAGAACGTTCCGGCTACGGCAGGGGGGCGGACGGCAGGCATGGCAACCTCCTTTTCGTGACACACACAATATGGCGGCTGAAAGGGAAGAATCAAGTCATTTCCGGGTGACGCAGCCCCATCATGGAGCGTCGTGATTCGGACGCCATTGGCTTGCCTCGCCGCGGTGTGCTGGGCGCTATCCCAGCAAATGCTTCACATGCTCGCGTTCGTCGAGCAATTCCCGGTAGCTTTCCATCATGTGCCTGCGTCCGAGTTCGCTGATGGGCAGATCCTTGACGATGGCGTAGTGGCCGTTGCGGCAGGTGACAGGGAAGCCATAGATGACGCCTTCCGGGATGCCGTAGCTGCCGTCCGACGGCACGCTCATGGTGACCCAGTCGTTGTGGTGCGAGTGCAGCAGCCAGTCGTGCACGTGACCGATGGCGGCGTTGGCGGCGCTGGCCGCGCTGGACAGGCCGCGCGCCTCGATCACCGCCGTGCCGCGCTTCTGCACGGTGGGGATGAACTCGGATTCCACCCAGTTTTCCCAGCCGTTCTGGCGCAACACGTCCAGCACCTTGCGTCCGCGCACCTCGGCGTGGTCGAGGTCGGGGTACTGCGTGCCGGAGTGGTTGCCCCACACCACCATCTTCTTGATGTCCTGGATAGGCTGGAACAGTTTCAGTGCGACCTGCGCGATGGAGCGGTTGTGGTCGAGGCGCATCATGGCGCTGAAGTTGCGCGGGTCGAGGTCGGGCGCGTTCTTCATGGCGATGAGCGCGTTGGTGTTGGCCGGGTTGCCGACCACCAGCACCTTGGCATGGCGCGCGGCGACCTCATTGAGGATGCGGCCCT
The DNA here is from genome assembly GCA_963797045.1 of uncultured beta proteobacterium. Taxonomy (GTDB): domain Bacteria; phylum Pseudomonadota; class Gammaproteobacteria; order Burkholderiales; family Gallionellaceae; genus Sideroxyarcus. The sequence continues at coordinate 43,343 of CAWCNZ010000017.1, forward strand.
GCTCGGAGAAGATGGCGCCGTTGGCTTCCAGCAGGTCCTTGCGTTCCATGCCCTTGCTGCGCGGACGGGCGCCGACCAGCAGGACGACTTCGGCATCGCGGAAGGCGACGCGCGGATCGTCGGTGATGATGACCTGTTGCAGGTTGGGGAAGGCGCAGTCTTCCAGCTCCATCGCCACACCGCGCAACACCTGCTGCGCCTGCGGGACGTCGAGCAGTTGCAGGATGACGGGCTGCTCGCGTCCCAGCATGTCGCCGTTGGCGATGCGGAACAGCATGCTGTAACCGATCTGTCCGGCAGCGCCGGTGATTGCGACGCGGATAGGGGCTTTCATGTTGTTTTCCTCCTGATTGTTGTGTCTGCATTCTGCCAATGTTCGGGTGGCAGGTATAGAAGAAAAGGCAGCTTCGTGTGCCCTATCGCGGTTTTCACCGGATTTTTCGATTGTTCAATTCCCGATATGACTGTGGATGTCTTCGATGATGATGGCAGAGTTGAACTGATAGAAGCCCAGTATGCCTTTATGCAGTTGTACCGGATAAATGTCGCGACTGCCGAAATTGTCCCAGAACTCGTTCTTGGCGAAATATTCGATGTCGGGCATGCTCTGTATGATGGGGCGCAACACGACACCATCGTAGTTTTGCGTCACCTGATAGTCGTAAGTGGCGCTGTCCGTGGTATCGGTGAGCGCGTTGATACGCAGGGCGCCGGGGATCATCGCGCCGGCAAAGACGGCGCCGATCAGGATCGCCAGCCCGGCCTTTTCGGCTTGGGCGAGGGTGCTCTTGTATAGCCACAAGCCGGAGATGACTGCGGCAGCGATGCCGAACATGATGTAGATGTGCGCAAAGGACATCGGTTCGCCGATATATGAGTCGGGACCGACGATGGCGTCGATGAACGCATAGAGCATCAGAGCGATGATGATGCCGATCGCGATCTGGCCGTGCGGGTTCTTTTCCAGGCTGGTGAAGGCGGCGGGTCTGTTCAGGTCCGAATCGACCCGGATGTGAGGTGCATTGACTGATATGTATCGAATGACCTCAGTCGACAAGACGGTCTTTTCGATGTCTTCGGGTGTCGCAGTCTGCATGCCGAGGGACAGTTTGAAGCGCAAGGGCGGACGCGAATGACTTGCAGGGTCGACCCAGCGTGCAGGATAGAGCTTGCGTTTCTCCGTCGCGGTGGTGAGGGTCAGCAGCACGAAGTCGGCATTGATCAACCGGCCGTTCGGTGTTCCCAGTTCGGCAGTCCTTATCTGTTGCCAGGCAAGGGACCAGTCCGGGTTGAACCGTTTCAGGAAGGGCGGGAGCGGCGATATGTATCGGATACCTTCCGGCGTGAGAACGAGGCGCTCCGTCCTGCGTGCCCTTCCTATATAAGCGAATTGCGCGATGAAGAACACGACCATCGCGAGACTGCCCAGCACGTTGCCCATAACGCGTGACCAATCCATGGCGCCCAATTTCTCCCAAAGTCTGATCAGCAATTCGAGCCATGTTGCATCAGGGAAGACCATGATGCGCGCCAGGATGATCGCGATCGCGACGGGTAGTATGGTGATGGCGAACAGCGCGCCGCCATACAGAAGCGGGGATGATGCCTGGGGGAGCCAACGTTTGTCGCAAAGCGCCGAAGTCGGCTTGTCGATTTCCAAGAGGATATCCCGGTGTGATGTTCGGAGAAGTCGCAGGCATCATATCCCTTTTGCTTTTCACTCGCCAAGCTGAGGTGTAGGATTGCGCCATCGTGATTCGCTTGTGAAAACATTGATAATGATTATTAATAATCGCCCAAAACACCTTGCGCTTCACAAGATCAAATTACCTCTTCCCGGTTTCGTCTCCATCCTGCATCGCATCAGCGGTGCGCTGCTGTTCCTCGCTCTTCCCTTTCTGTTGTTGTTCCTCGATCAGAGCTTGCGCTCCATCGAGACTTACACCAACCTGACCGAGAATCTGGCGCATCCACTATTGAAGCTGATGCTGGTGGGATTGCTGTGGGCGTTCCTGCATCACTTCTGTGCTGGATTGCGCTACCTGGCCATCGACCTGCATCTGCTGCCGAGCCTGGCTGCTGCGCGCGCCAGCAGCAGGTGGGTGTTGGCGGTGAGCCTGATATTGACCGTCGTGCTGGGAGCAAAGCTATGGTGAACCGCGTCGTTACGGGAGCGCACTACGGCCTGCGCGATTGGCTGGCGCAGCGCGTCACTGCGGCGGTGATGGCTGTCTATACGCTGGTGCTCGCGGTCTATCTGCTGATTCAGCCTGACTTCGGTTACGACACCTGGACCTATCTTTTTTCCGGCAACGTGATGCGCACGTTCTCGATTCTGTTCCTGCTGAGCGTGTTCTATCACGCCTGGATCGGCGTGCGCGACATCGTGATGGATTATGTGAAGCCGACCGGCATCCGCCTGCTGATCCATGTGTTGGTCATATTGGCGTTGATCCTGTACACGATCTGGTCGGTGCAAATACTCTGGGGTCTGTAATGGCGATAACAAAAAGAACATTCGATGTGGTGGTGGTGGGCGCGGGCGGTGCCGGCATGCGTGCGGCGCTGACGCTCTCCCAGGCGGGACTCAAGGTGGCGGTGCTCTCCAAAGTGTTTCCCACCCGTTCGCATACCGTCGCGGCACAGGGCGGCATCGCCGCTTCGCTGGGCAACGTCAACGAGGATAACTGGCACTGGCACATGTACGACACCGTGAAAGGTTCGGACTATCTGGGCGACCAGGATGCCATCGAATACATGTGTCGCGCCGCGCCGGAGGTGGTGTACGAACTGGAACACTTCGGCATGCCGTTCGACCGGCTGGATTCCGGCAAGATCTACCAGCGTCCCGTTCGGCGGCCACATGCAGGACTACGGCAAGAACCCGGTGCCGCGCGCCTGCGCCGCCGCCGACCGCACCGGCCATGCGCTGTTGCACACGCTGTACCAGCAGAACGTCAAAGCCAACACCAATTTCTTCGTCGAATGGATGGCGCTCGACCTGATCCGCGACGAGGACGGCGATGTGCTGGGCGTGGTGGCGATGGAGATCGAGACCTCCGAAGTGATGATCCTGCAGGCGCGCGCGACGCTGTTCGCCACCGGCGGCGCGGGACGCATCTTCTCGGCCAGCACCAATGCCTACATCAACACCGGCGACGGCCTCGGCATGGCGGCGCGCGCCGGCATCCCGCTGGAAGACATGGAGTTCTTCCAGTTCCACCCGACCGGGGTGTATGGCGCGGGCGTGCTGATCACCGAAGGCGTGCGCGGCGAGGGCGGTTATCTGGTGAACAAGGACGGCGAGCGCTTCATGCCGCGCTATGCGCCGACCGCCAAGGACCTGGCCAGCCGCGACGTGGTGTCGCGCGCCATGGCCACCGAGATCAAGGAAGGGCGCGGCTGCGGTCCGCACGGCGACCATGTGCTGCTCAAGCTCGACCATCTGGGCGACGAGGTGATCCGCCACCGCCTGCCCGGCATCCGCGACATCGCCCTCAAGTTCGCGCACGTCGATCCGTCCAAGGCGCCCATCCCGGTGGTGCCGACCGCGCACTACATGATGGGCGGCATCCCGACCAACTATCACGGGCAAGTGGTCGCGCCGCACGGCACCGCGCCGGAAGACGTGGTGCAGGGGTTCTATGCGGTGGGCGAATGCGCCTGCGTGTCGGTGCACGGCGCGAACCGTCTGGGCTGCAACTCGCTGCTCGACCTGATCGTGTTCGGCCGCGCGGCGGCACGGCAGATCATCGAAGACCTGAACAACAACCCGAACCCCAAACCGCTGCCGGCCGATGCGGCAGAACGTCCTTTGGCACGGCTGGCGCGGCTGGAGAACCAGAAAGACGGCGAGAGCGTGGCAGAGGTGGGCGATGCGATGCGCAAGACCATGCAGTTGCATTGCGGCGTGTTCCGTTTCCCCGACCTGCTGGCCGAAGGCGTGACGAAGATCCGCGAAGTGGCGGAGCGGGTGAAGCACACCGGGATCAAGGACAAGAGCAAGGTGTTCAACACGGCGCGTGTCGAAGCGCTGGAACTGGACAACCTGATCGAAGTCGCGCAGGCCACCATGACTGCCGCCGAGGCGCGCAAGGAAAGTCGCGGCGCGCATGCGCGCGAGGACTTCCCCGAGCGCGACGACAAGAACTGGCTGAAACATTCCCTGTACTACAGCGAGGGCTACCGGCTCGATTACAAACCGGTGCGCCTGAAACCGCTGACGGTGGAGTCGTTCCCGCTCAAGGCGCGGGTCTACTAAGGGGGCGGCGAGATGAAATTCAGAATCTACCGCTACAACCCGGACACTGATACCAGGCCCTACATGCAGGACTACGAGCTGAGCATGGAGGCGGGCGATGCCATGCTGCTGGATGCGCTGATGCTGCTGAAGGAGCAGGACGACAGCATCGCCTTCCGCAAGTCCTGCCGCGAGGGGGTGTGCGGTTCGGATGCGATGAACATCAACGGGCGCAACGGCCTGGCCTGCATCACGCCGCTTTCGTCGCTCAAGCAGCCTATCGAGATCCGACCCTTGCCCGGGCTGCCCGTCATCCGCGACCTGATCGTGGACATGACGCAGTTCTTCAAGCAGTACCACTCGATCAAGCCGTATCTGGTCAACAACGATCCGCCGCCGGAGACGGAGCGCCTGCAATCGCCGCAGGATCGTGCCGAGCTGGATGGCCTGTACGAGTGCATCCTGTGCGCCTGCTGCACCACGGCTTGCCCCTCGTTCTGGTGGAATCCGGACAAGTTCGTCGGTCCCGCCGGCTTGTTGCAGGCTTATCGCTTCATCGCCGACACGCGCGACCAGGCGACTGCCGAGCGCCTGGATAACCTGGAAGACCCGTACCGCCTGTTCCGCTGCCATACCATCATGAATTGCGTGGACGTGTGCCCGAAGGGGCTGAACCCGACGGAAGCCATCGGCAAGATCAAAGACATGATGGTGAAAAGAACGGTATGAGGATCGAGGATCGAGGATCGAAGAGTGAGGGGAGGGGCGCTGCGGATTTGCGCAATCCTCAATCCGCAATCCCCGATCCTGTTTATATGGAACGCGTGCGCTGGCGCTGCCGGCGCGGTTTGCTGGAACTGGATATCGTGCTCGGTCGCTTCGTCGAGCAGCGTTATGCCGGGCTGGATCAGGCCCAGAAAGAGGCCTTTGACGCATTGCTGGATATGCCGGACACCCTGCTGTGGGATATGATTGCGGGCAGGGAGGCTCCGGCGCAGGAATCGCAGCGCACGGTGTTGGAATGGCTGAAATCGGCTTGAAGAACTAAGGAATAAGAATGGAAAAACAACGCACTGCAACCCTGACTCTGGATGACGGACGCAGCATCGAACTGCCGATCCTGTCCGGCACGCTGGGGCCGGATGTGGTGGACATGCGCAGCCTGAACAAGCTCGGCGTCTTCACCTACGACCCGGCGTTCTTTGCGACTGCCAGTTGCACTTCGGCCATCACCTTCATCGATGGCGATGCCGGGCTGCTTTACTACCGCGGCTACCCCATCGAACAACTGGCCGAGAAATCCGATTTTCTGGAAGTGTGTTACCTGCTGCTGAACGGCGAACTGCCGACTGCAGCGCAGAAGAAGGAATTCAGCGAGGTCATCACCCATCACTCCATGGTGCACGACCAGCTGGCGCGCTTCTTCAACGGCTTCCGCCGCGATGCACACCCGATGGCGGTGATGGTCGGCGTGGTTGGCGCGCTGTCGGCGTTCTATCACGACTCGCTGGACATCAATAATCCGCAGCACCGCGAGATATCGGCCCACCGCCTGCTGGCCAAGGTGCCGACCATCGCCGCGATGACGCACAAATACAACGTCGGCGAGCCGTTCATGTATCCGAAGAACAAGTTCAGCTATGTGGAGAACTTCATGTACATGATGTTCGCCACCCCCGCCGAGGACTATGTGCCGAACCCGGTGCTGGTGCGCGCATTGGAGCGCATCTTCATCCTGCATGCCGACCACGAGCAGAACGCATCGACCTCGACCGTGCGCCTGGCCGGCTCCAGCGGTGCCAACCCGTTCGCCTGTATCGCTTCCGGCATCGCGGCGCTGTGGGGGCCGGCACACGGCGGCGCCAACGAGGCGGCGCTGAAGATGCTGGAAGAGATCGGCGACGTGTCGCGCGTGCAGGAGTATGTGCAGGGCGTGAAGGACAAGAAATACCGCCTGATGGGTTTCGGCCACCGCGTCTACAAGAACATGGACCCGCGTGCCAAGGTGATGCGCGAGACCTGTTACGAAGTGCTGAAAGAGCTCAAGCTGGAAAACAACAAGCTGTTCGAACTGGCGATGGAACTGGAGCGTACCGCCTTGAGCGACCCGTATTTCATCGAACGCAAGCTGTATCCGAACGTGGACTTCTATTCCGGCATCGTGCTGCGCGCAGTCGGCATCCCGACCAACATGTTCACTGTGATCTTCGCGCTGGCGCGCACCATCGGCTGGGTGTCGCAGTGGAACGAGATGGTGGGCGATGCCGAGCAGAAGATCGGCCGCCCGCGCCAGCTGTACCGCGGCGCGGTGAAACGGGATTTCGTGCCGATCTCCAAGCGTTAAGGAGCGACTGTTGAATGAGCCGGTGAACTTTTTGAAACTGATGCAGGACAGTTCCGCGCTGTTCGGCGGAAACAATGTGTTCATCGAGGGGCTGTACGAGGACTTCCTGGGCGATCCGGCCAGTGTGCCGCGCGAGTGGCGCGAGTATTTCGAAAGGATGGTCGCGGGGAGCAAGTCGCCCGATGTCCGGCATTCGCTCATCCAGCGCAGTTTTGCGGCGTTGCCGGTTGCCGGTGCGGCTGCGCCGGGCGCAATGCAGGTCGACGATGCGCGCAAGCAGGCGTCGGTGCTGCAACTCATCAACGCCCACCGCTTCCTCGGCGTGCGCGTCGCCGATCTCGACCCGCTGGCCCGCCATACCAAGCCGCAGATCGCCGAACTGAATCCGGCCTATTACAACCTCGGCGAAGCCGATTTCGATACCACCTTCAATACCGGTTCGCTGGTGGGCGGCGCGCGCATGACCTTGCGCGAGATCCTGCAGCGTCTGCGCCGCATCTACTGCGGCAGCGTCGGCGCGGAGTACATGTACATCAGCGACATCGCGCAGAAACGCTGGATACAGAACCGGCTGGAAGGCGAACGCGGCGAGCCGCGCTATCCCGTCGAGACCAAGAGACGCATCCTTGAGCGGCTGACCGCCGCGGAAGGGCTGGAGCGCTACCTGCATACCAAATATGTCGGGCAGAAGCGCTTCTCGCTGGAAGGCGGCGAGACGCTGATCCCCTTGCTGCATCACTTGTTGCAGCGCGCGGGCGAGCAGGGCGTGAAGGAGACCGTGATCGGCATGGCGCACCGCGGGCGCCTCAACGTGCTGGTGAACACGCTGGGCAAGCTGCCCAAAGACCTGTTCGCGGAATTCGAGGGCGTCCACCACGGACATCTGACCTCGGGTGACGTGAAATACCACCAGGGTTTCTCTTCCGCCATCACGACACCGGGCGGTCCCATGCATGTCGCGCTCGCCTTCAATCCCTCGCATCTGGAGATCGTGAATCCGGTGGTGGAGGGCTCGGTGCGCGCGCGCCAGCACCGGCGCGGGGACCATCAGGGCAAGCAGGTGCTGCCGGTGCTGCTGCACGGCGACGCCGCCTTCGCCGGGCAGGGCGTGAACCAGGAGACCTTCAACCTGTCGCAGACGCGCGGCTACCGCACCGGCGGCACGGTGCACATCGTCATCAACAACCAGATCGGCTTCACCACTTCGGATGCGCGCGACACACGCTCCTCGTTGTATTGCACCGACGTGGCGAAGATGGTTGATGCTCCCATCTTCCACGTGAACGCGGACGACCCCGAGGCGGTGCTGCTGATCACCGAGCTGGCATTGGATTTCCGCATGCAGTTCGGCAAGGACGTGGTCATCGACATGGTGTGCTTCCGCAAACTGGGGCACAACGAGCAGGACGAACCGCTGGTCACGCAGCCGTTCATGTACCGTTACATCAACAAGCACCCCGGCACGCGCGCGCTGTATGCCGGGCGGCTGGTGGAACAGGGTGTGCTGGCAGCGGAAGAGCCGGAGGCGATGGTCGCGGACTATCGCCGCGCGATGGACGAGGGACGCGATCCTATGCAAGCCGCGTTGAGCGGCATCAAGCATGAGTTCGGCGTCAACTGGACGAGATACAAGGGCGATGTGCCCTGGAACGTGGCGGTGGAGACCGCGGTGCCGCGTGCAAGGCTGCAGCAGCTGGCAGAGCGCCTGACCGACGTGCAGGGCGACCTGAAACTGCATTCCCGCGTGGAGAAGATCATCGCAGACCGTGTCGCGATGGGCAAGGGCGAACTGCCGCTGGATTGGGGCATGGCCGAGAACCTGGCCTATGCCACCTTGCTGACCGACGGTTATGCGGTGCGGCTCTCGGGAGAAGACTGCGAGCGCGGCACATTCTTTCACCGCCATGCCGTGCTGCACGACCAGAATCGCACGCAGTGGGACAAGGGCTACCAGATCCCCCTGCAGAACCTGGCCCCGGACCAGGCCGACTTCATGGTCATCAACTCCATCCTCTCGGAAGAGGCGGTGCTGGCCTACGAATACGGCTATGCCACCGCCGAGCCGGACACGCTGACGATCTGGGAAGCGCAGTTCGGCGATTTCGCCAACGGCGCGCAAGTGGTCATCGACCAGTTCATCGCCTCCGGCGAGGCCAAGTGGGGCAGGCTGTGCGGCCTGACCATGCTGTTGCCGCACGGCTACGAAGGGCAAGGGCCGGAACATTCCTCCGGCCGCATCGAGCGTTACCTGCAACTGTGCGCCGACTACAACATCCAGGTGTGCATCCCGTCCAACCCGGCACAGATATTCCATCTGCTGCGCCGCCAGATGCTGCGTCCGACGCGCCATCCGCTCATCGTGTTTACGCCCAAGAGCCTGCTGCGCAGCAAGGATGCCGCATCAAAGCTGGACGATCTGGCGCAGGGCCGGTTCCAGCCCGTGATACCGCGAGGTCGACGACCTTCCGGCGAACAAGGTGCGCCGCATCATCGCCTGCAGCGGCAAGGTGTATTACGACCTGCTCAAGGCGCGGCGCGAACGCGGCATCGCCGATATGGTCATCATCCGCCTGGAGCAGCTCTATCCCTTCCCGCACGAGGATTTTGCCGCGCAGATCGCCGCCTATCCCAAAGCGATCGAAGTGGTGTGGTGCCAGGAAGAGCCGGGCAACCAGGGCGCGTGGCACCGCATCCAGCATTACCTGTTGCGCCATATGCGCCAGGGGATGCGCCTCGATTATGCGCTTGCGTCCGTCGTCGGCCTCGCCAGCGGCGGGCTATCTCGCGGTGCACAACGAACAACAGAAAGCGGTGATCGATGCCGCTTTCCGCCCGGACCTCGATGTAAAGAACAAACCAGGAGCAAAACACTATGCTGATTGAAGTCAAAGTCCCGCAACTCTCCGAATCCGTCACCGAAGCGACGCTGCTGACCTGGAACAAGAAGATCGGCGAGGCGGTGAGCGAAGGCGAGAACCTGATCGACATCGAGACCGACAAGGTGGTGCTGGAACTGCCTGCGATCAAGAGCGGCGTGCTCAGCAAGATCATCAAGGGCGACGGCTCCAAGGTGGGCAGCGGCGAAGTCATCGCGCAGATCGACACCGAAGCGGCTGCGGCGGCAGCGCCCAAGGCCAGGGCGGAAACCATTCCCGCCGCTACCCCTTCGGCGCGCAAACTGGCGCACGAGCACGATGTGGACGCGAGCCAGTTGAAAGGCAGCGGCAAACACGGACTGGTGACCAGGGAAGATGTACTCAGCGCAGTGCAGCCAGCGGCGGGCCAGCCTGTTCCCGTTGCAGCGCCCGCAGGCGAGCGTCCCGAGCAGCGCGTGCCGATGACGCGCATCCGCCAGCGCATCGCCGAGCGCCTGCTGCAATCGCAAGCCAACGCCGCCATCCTCACCACCTTCAACGAAGTGAACATGCAGCCGGTGATGGACCTGCGCAACCGCTACAAGGATGCGTTCGAGAAGAAACACGGCGTCAAGCTCGGCTTCTCTTCCTTCTTCGTCAAGGCCGCCGTGCATGCGCTGCAGAAGTTTCCCATCGTCAATGCGTCGGTGGACGGCAGCGACATCATCTATCACGGCTATTTCGACATCGGCGTGGCCATCGGCAGCGAACGCGGCCTGGTCGTGCCCATCCTGCGCGATGCCGACAAGCTGTCCTTCGCCGACATCGAGAGCCGCATCGCCGATTTCGCCGCGCGCGCCAAGGACGGCAAGCTCGGCATGGAAGAACTCTCCGGCGGCACATTCTCGATCACCAACGGCGGCGTGTTCGGCTCCATGCTCTCCACCCCCATCATCAACCCGCCGCAGAGCGCCATCCTCGGCATCCACGCCACCAAGGACCGCCCCGTGGCCGAGAACGGCCAGGTGGTCATCCGCCCGATGAACTACCTCGCGCTGTCCTACGACCACCGCATCATCGACGGCCGCGAGGCGGTGCAGTTCCTGATCGCCATCAAGGAGTTCCTGGAGTATCCGGGACAATTGTTGCTGGATCTGTAATGACTACCTTTCGCGCTTATCGCATCTTCGACGAAGGTGGTAAATCCTCGGGCCGTTTCGTTGACGTGTCGCTGGACGATCTCGATCCTGGCGAAGTCGTCATCAAGACGCATTATTCCGGAGTGAATTACAAGGACGCACTGGCCGCGACCGGTGCGGGCAAGGTGATCCGTCGTTTCCCCTGCGTCGGCGGCATCGATGTCTCCGGGCTGGTGGCGAGTTCGTCGGACGCGCGCTTCAAGGCTGGCGATGCGGTGCTGGTTACCGGCTACGACATGGGGGTGGCGCACGACGGCGGCTTTGCCGAGTATGTGCGCGTTCCGGCTGAGTGGGTGGTGCCGCTGCCACCGAATCTGTCACTGTTCGAGGCGATGGCGCTCGGCACGGCGGGTTTCACTGCGGCACTTGCCATTCATCGTCTGGAACAGAACGAGCTCTCTCCGGACAAGGGCAAAGTGATCGTCACCGGGGCGACCGGCGGGGTGGGCAGTCTGGGGATACAGATGTTGTCGCAACTCGGTTACCGCGTCGTGGCGCTGACCGGAAAAGACAGCGAACACGAATACCTGAAGTCGCTTGGGGCGAGCGAGGTGCTGGCGCGCAGCAGTATCGATCTGAAAAGCACGCGCCCGCTGGAAAAGGCGCAGTGGGCGGGAGCGCTGGATGCCGTGGGCGGCGATACGCTGGCCTGGCTTGCGCGCAGCATGCAGCAGGATGGCGCCATCGCAAGCTTCGGCAACGCCGGCGGGATCGAGCTGCACACCACGGTGTTCCCGTTCATCCTGCGCGGAGTGAAATTGCTGGGGGTGGATTCGGCAGCCACCGCGATGACTTTGCGCAAACAGATATGGCAACGTTTGGCAGGCGAATTGAAACCGCGCCAGCTTTCCCAACTCGCACACAGCGTGCCGTTTGCAGAGCTGCCGGAGGTGTTCCCCAGGATGCTGCATGGCGAGACCAGAGGCCGCACGGTGGTGCAAATCGCTGGCGGTTGAAAGCCGCTCGGTTATAATGCGCGCCCTCTCGGGCATAGCTTGCCTGTCGGGCGAAAGTGGCGGAATTGGTAGACGCACTGGATTTAGGTTCCAGCGCCGTAAGGCGTGAGAGTTCGAGTCTCTCCTTTCGCACCAGGACATTGTGGCGGGCTTGCTTGCCGATGTGCAGAATACCTTTGCAGCAATAGTGAACTTTTTGTTTCATGCTGGTTTTTCTTTCGATTTCGCATTGCGCCATGCGTGCTAAGCGGCAGTATCGCGCCACAGGAGCAAAGAATGCCAAGTGACAAACAGAACAAGTTCTCCATCCTTGAAGCGCGTCATCATGACCCCTTTTCCTATCTGGGGTTGCATCAGAACAAGTCCGGCTGGGTCCTGCGCGTCTTTCAGCCCCACGCGACCGAGGTTGCTGTCCACGACGGCGATTCCTGGCTGCCGCTGGAGCGCGATGTTTCCACCGGTTTCTATCTCTGGCAGGGCAAGCAGGCGCTGCCAGCGCCTTGCCGCCTGAAGCTCAGTTTCTTCAAGCATGTCATCGAAGTGCATGATGCCTACACCTTCGGCAGCAGCATCAGCGAGCACGATCTCTACCTGTTCTCGCAAGGCCGCCTGGAGCAGGCCTACCGCATGCTCGGCGCGCACCACATGGAGTGCGAAGGGGTGTGGGGCGTGCGTTTCGCGGTGTGGGCGCCGAACGCCGAACGGGTCAGCGTGGTGGGCGACTTCAACGGCTGGGACGGGCGCATCAATCCCATGCGGGCGCTGGGCAGCAGCGGTGTGTGGGAGATTTTCGTGCCCGACATCGGACAGGGCGAGTTCTACAAATTCGAGATACGCAACCGTTTTAATGGCGATGTGTTCGTCAAGACCGATCCGTACGGATTGAGCTTCGAGATGCGTCCCGGCACGGCATCCAGGGTGGCAGCGCTGGACGGCTACCAGTGGCGCGACTTGGCCTGGCAGCAGCAGCGTGCGAACAGCGACTGGCTGCATCAGCCCTTGAACGTGTACGAGGTGCATGCCGGTTCCTGGAAGAAACATTGGGATGGACGCTTCTACAATTTCCGCGAGCTGGCTGACAGCCTCGTGCCTTATGTGCAGGAGATGGGGTTCACGCACATCGAGCTGATGCCGGTCAGCGAACATCCGCTGGACGAGTCATGGGGCTACCAGACCACCGGCTATTACGGCGTGACCAGCCGCTACGGCACTCCGGACGATTTCAGGTATTTCGTCGACGCCTGCCACGTCCTTGGCATCGGCGTGATCCTCGATTGGGTGCCCGCGCATTTCCCGAAAGACCGCTTTGCACTGGCGCGTTTCGACGGTACGGCGCTATATGAGCACGAAGACCCGCGGCTGGGAGAGCACCAGGATTGGGGCACGCTGATCTTCAATTACGGCCGCAACGAAGTGCGCAACTTCCTGCTGGCCAACGCGCACTACTGGCTGAGCGAGTTCCATATCGACGGCTTGCGCGTGGATGCGGTGGCGTCGATGCTGTATCTGGACTATTCGCGCAAGGCGGGCGAGTGGTTGCCGAACAGGTTCGGCGGGCGCGAGAACATAGCGGCGGTGGAGTTCTTCCGCGAAATGAACGTGATGACCCATGAGCGTTTCCCGGGCACACTGACCCTGGCCGAGGAATCGACCTCCTGGCCCATGGTCTCGCGTCCGACCTATCTGGGCGGGCTGGGATTCACCATGAAATGGAACATGGGCTGGATGAACGACACGCTCAGCTATATCAGGCACGATCCGGTGCACCGGCGCTATCACCACAACATGCTCACCTTCGGCCAGCTCTACAGCTACACCGAGAACTTCGTACTGCCGTTCTCGCACGACGAAGTCGTGCACGGCAAGCGCTCGCTGCTGGACAAGATGCCGGGCGACGCCTGGCAGAAGTTCGCCAACCTGCGCATGCTGTTCACCTACCAGATGACCTATCCGGGCAAGAAGCTCAATTTCATGGGCAACGAATTCGCGCAAGGGCACGAATGGAAGGTCGGGACGGAACTGGACTGGTACCTGCTCGGGCGCGGCGAGCACAGCGGCGTACAGTCCTTGCTGCGCGATCTGAACCACCTGTATGCGGAGATCCCGGCGCTGCACGAGCTGGATTTCTCGCCGGACGGTTTCGCGTGGATCGACTGCAACAATGCCGACGATTCGATTCTGACTTTTCGCCGCATCGCGCGCGACGGCTCCGACGTGGTCGTGTTGCTCAACTTTCACGCCGGTGCCGCGCGTGGGCTATCGCACAGGGGTGCGGCACAAGGGCTATTACCGCGAACTATTCAACAGCGATTCGCATTACTACGGCGGCTCCAACATGGGCAACGGCCTGGGGCTGGATACCTCGGACATCAGCTGGAATGGCGAAATGCAGTCATTGGCACTAACATTGCCGCCACTGGCAGGGATCGTGTTGCAGCGGGTGCGTTGACGGTGCACCAGAATAACAAGGAAGAAATATGTCGGCATTGACACAATCGAGAGCCTGGCAAGCGTTGCTTGCCCATCACGCCACGAACCGGCAGCTATCCATGCGTCGCCTGTTCGCCGACGATCCCCGGCGCTTCGAGCGCTTCTCGCTGCGTCTGGACGACCTGCTGCTGGATTATTCAAAGAATCTCGTCACCCAGGAGACCATGGCCTTGCTGTTCGATCTGGCCCGCCATGCCAAAGTCGAAGGCTGGCGCGACCAGATGTTCTCCGGCGCAAAGATCAATTGCACCGAGCATCGCGCGGTGTTGCACACCGCACTGCGTGCCGCGACTGACCCGAAACATGCGCCGATCCTTGTGGACGGACAGGACGTACTGCCGGGCGTGCGCCGCGTGCTGGACAAGATGCGCGCTTTCAGCGATGACGTGCGCAACGGCGTGTGGCGCGGTTACTCCGGCAGGCCGATCACCGACGCAGTGAACATCGGCATCGGCGGTTCCTTCCTCGGGCCGCTGATGGTGTGCCAGGCTTTGCATCCCTACGGCAGCAAAGTGAAGGCGCATTTCGTCTCCAATATCGACAGCACCGACCTGCTGGAGAAGCTGGAAGTGCTCGATCCGGAGACCACACTGTTTATCGTAGCCTCCAAGACTTTCACCACGCAGGAGACATTGATGAACGCGCGCTCCGCGCGCGACTGGTTCCTGCGCAAGGCCGGCGATGCAAAGCATGTGGCCAGGCATTTCGTGGCGCTTTCGACCAACGCGAAGGAGGTCGCGGCGTTCGGCATCGATCCGGCGAACATGTTCGAGTTCTCGGATTGGGTAGGCGGGCGCTACTCGCTGTGGTCTGCCATCGGCCTGTCGATCGCGCTGACGGTGGGGATGGACAATGTCGAGGAGTTGCTGCGCGGCGGTTACGAGATGGATACGCACTTCCGCACCGCGCCGCTGGAACAGAACATGCCGGTGATCCTGGCGTTGCTTGGGGTGTGGTACAACAATTTCCACGACGTCACCAAACATGCGCTGCTGCCTTACGACCAGGCGCTGGAGCATTTCGTGCCGTACATCCAGCAGGCCGACATGGAGAGCAACGGCAAGCGCGTGGATAGGGATGGGGCGCTTGTGGATTATGCGACCGGCCCCATCCTGTGGGGCGGCATCGGCACCAACGGCCAGCATGCGTATTTCCAGATCATCCATCAGGGCACGCAGATGATCCCGGCCGATTTCATCGCCTCGGTGCAGACCCATTATCCGCTGGGCGAACATCATTCGACATTGCTGTCGAATTTCTTCGCCCAGACCGAGGCGCTGATGCGCGGCAAGACCGAAACGGAAGCGCGCGCCGAGATGCAGGCCGCCGGCATGGATGCCCGAGCCATAGAGGCGCTGCTGCCGCACAAGGTGTTCGAAGGCAACAAGCCGACCAATTCCATCCTGTTCAGGCAGCTGACGCCGCGCACACTGGGCCGGCTGATCGCGCTCTACGAGCACAAGATATTCGTGCAGGGCGTCGTCTGGAACATCAATTCCTATGACCAGTGGGGAGTGGAGCTGGGCAAACAGTTGGCCTCGCACATCCAGGCCGAGTTGCGCAGCGGGGCGGAGATCACGACGCACGACTCTTCCACCAACGGCCTGATCCACCACTACAACACACTCAAATGAACATCCTGTTCGTCACGTCCGAAGTCCATCCGCTGATCAAGACCGGCGGACTGGCCGATGTCAGCGGTTCATTGCCGGCCGCGCTGCAGGCGCTTGGTCAGGATGTGCGGCTGTTGATACCGGGCTATATCCCGGTGCTGGACAAGCTGGAGAACAAGCGCCTTGTCGCATCGTTCGTCGCTTTTCCGGGGCAGCCGGAAGTGAAGCTGCTGAGCGCGAAGATGCCCGATACGGATGTGCCGGTATATGTGCTGGATGCGCCGCAATACTTTTGCCGCGTGGCGGGGCCGTATCAATACGAGTTGGGCGGCGACTGGCCGGACAACGCGATGCGCTTCGGCATGCTGTCCAGGGTGGCGGCGGTGCTGGGCAGCGCTGCATCGCCCATCGCCTGGCGCGCCGACGTCGTGCATTGCAACGACTGGCAGAGCGGTCTCGCTCCGGCCTATCTGCATATGGCCCAGGACGCGCATGCAAAGAGCGTGATGACCATCCACAACATCGCGTTTCAGGGGAATTTCGACCGCGACTGGCTGAATCCGCTCGATCTGCCGCAGTCGTGTTTCGACATGCACGGCGTGGAGTTCCACGGTTACCTGTCGTTCCTGAAGGCGGGGCTGCATTACGCCGACCGCATCGTGACGGTGAGCCCCACCTATGCGCGCGAGATACAGACGACCGAGATGGGCTACGGCATGCAGGGCTTGCTCACGGTGCGCAACGGCGATGTCAGCGGCATCCTCAACGGCATAGACGAGAGTGAATGGAATCCGGCGACCGACAAACATCTCACGGCACGTTACGACAGCAGCGATCTTGCCCCGAAAGCGGCGGGCAAACGTGCGCTGCAGCAGCGCCTCGGCCTGGAGGTCAATGACCGTGCGCCCTTGCTCGGCGTGGTCAGCCGTCTCACTTATCAGAAGGGTCTGGACATGTTGCTCGAGTGCCTGTCCAAACTGCTGGACAGCGGCGCACAGCTGGCGCTGCTGGGCAGCGGCGAGGCCGAGCTGGAGCGGCGCTATCAGCAGCTGGCGCTGCGCTATCCGGGGCGCGTCTCAGTGACGGTGCGTTTCGATGAAGCCTTGTCGCACCAGATCATGGCGGGCGCGGACATCTTCCTGATGCCATCGCGTTTCGAGCCGTGCGGGCTGAACCAGATGTACGGCATGCATTACGGTACGCCGCCGGTGGTGCGCCGCACGGGCGGTCTGGCCGATTCAGTCACCGACGCGAGTCGGCCGGACGGCACCGGTTTCGTGTTCGACGAGGCGACGCCGGCCGCGCTGTATCGCTGCGTCGTTGCCGCCATTGATTGTTACCGGGGCAAAAAGACTTTCCGGCGTATCCAGCTCAACGGCATGCGCCGTGATGTAGGATGGCGCAGCAGCGCGCAACATTATCTCGATCTGTATCGGACGATCGCATAGGAGTATCAGAGGGCAGCGACTTCAGGGAGAGCATCATGGTTCAAGACATGCGTTCACCACGTTTCATCAGCGCACTGACCAAAAACACCGTGGCCCTGGTATTGGCGGGCGGCAGAGGGAGCCGCTTGCACAACCTGACCGACTGGAACGCCAAGCCCGCGGTGCAGTTCGGCGGCAAATTCCGCATCATCGACTTCCCGCTGTCCAATTGCATCAATTCCGGCATCCGCCGCGTCGGGGTGGTGACCCAGTACAAGGCGCACACCCTGATCGAACACATCCAGAAGGGCTGGGGTTTCCTGCGCGGCGAGTTCAACGAGTTCGTGGCCTTGCTGCCGGCGCAGCAACGCATCCAGGAAGAGTGGTACCGCGGCACGGCGGATGCGGTGTTCCAGAACATCGATATCCTGCGCGGCTACGATCCAGAATACATCGTGATCCTTGCCGGAGACCATGTTTACAAGATGGACTACGGCGAGATGCTGGCCGCTCACGTGAGCAGCGACGCGGACATGACGGTGGGCTGCGTCGAAATGCCCGCGACTGAGTCGACGTCGTTCGGCGTGATGTCGGTGGACGAGAAGGACCGCATCGTCAAATTCAGCGAGAAACCCGCCAATCCCGATGAGATTCCAGGCAAGCCGGGACGTATCCTGGCCAGCATGGGCATCTATGTGTTCAACGCCAGATTCCTGTACGAGCAACTGATCCGCGATGCCGATACCAAGAAATCCTCGCACGATTTCGGCCACGACCTCATTCCCTACCTGATAGACCGTTACCGCGTGTATGCGCATCGCTTCGAGAAGAGTTGCGTCGGCAAGAGCGACAGCGGCGAGGCCTACTGGCGCGATGTAGGGACCGTCGATGCCTACTGGCAGGCCAACATGGAGATGGTCGGCGTCGTTCCCGCTCTCGACCTGTATGACAAGACCTGGCCGATCTGGACCTATCAGGAGCAACTTCCGCCGGCCAAGTTCGTGTTCAACGATGATGACCGGCGCGGCATGGCGATCGACTCCATGGTTTCCGGCGGCTGCATCATCAGCGGCGGCAGGGTGCATCACTCGCTGCTGTTCTCGGATATCCGTGTCGGGTGCCGCAGCGAAGTCGTCGACTCGGTGATTTTGTCCGGTTGTCGTATCGGCGAAGACGTGAAACTTAACCGCGTGGTGCTCGACAACAATTGCGAGATACCCGACGGGATGAAGATCGGCTACAACAGGGAGGAGGATGCGCACCGTTTCCATGTCTCTCCGGGCGGGGTTACACTGGTGACGCCTGACATGTTGGGGCAGTCCATCCACCACATTCGATGAGATTCTGATCGGGAAAACTATTGGATGCCGTCATGCCGCAAAGCGATACGCAAAACACTCCGGGCCGCAAGCTCCAGCTGATCCTGTGCTGGCACATGCACCAGCCCGATTATCGGGAGTATCTGCACGGCGAATACGTGCTGCCCTGGACGTATCTGCACGCCACCAAGGATTACACCGATATGGCTTTCCACCTGGAACAGCATCCGCAGGCCAGGGCGGTGGTGAACTTCGTGCCCATCCTGATCGAACAGTTGCAGGATTACCAGCGCCAGTTCGAATCCGGCGAGGTGCGCGACCCGCTGCTCAGGATGCTGGGGCACGAGGATCTGGACGGGCTCGGCGATGCGGAACGCCAACATATCATGGACAGCTGCTTCAAGAGCAGCCACACCAAGATGCTGCAGCCGTACCGCGCCTACCAGCACCTGTTCGACCTGCAGAAGATGGTGGAGGGGCATGGCCGCGAGAACGTGACCTACCTGTCCGGGCAGTTTCTGGCGGACCTGGTGGTGTGGTATCACCTCGTATGGATGGGGGAGAGCGTACGGCGCAGCAGCGAACTGGTGGCGCGCCTGATGACCAAGGGCAGCCAGTTCACCTACGCCGAGCGCAAGGAACTGTTCAACCTCATCGGGGCCATCATCGCCGATATCGTGCCGCGTTACCGTAAGCTGGCCGAGCGCGGGCAGGTCGAGATATCGTCCACTCCCTACAACCATCCCATCATGCCACTGTTGCTGGACTTTGCGGCGGCGCGCGAAAGCGAGCCGAATGCGCCGTTGCCGCAAACGCCGCACTACCCCGGCGGCCGCGAGCGCGTCCATGCCCATCTGTCCAGAGCCCTGGAGAGTCACGAGCAGAACTTCGGCGTTGCGCCACACGGGATGTGGCCGTCGGAAGGAGGGGTCTCGCGCGACACGCTGCAAGTGCTGGCAGAGCACGGCTGCGAATGGGCCGCGACCGGACAGGCGGTGCTGGCCAACAGCCTGCGCCGCGAGATGAGCGAGAACCCGCTGCCGGGCAGTTCCGGCTACCTGTACAAACCTTATCTGGTCGAGACCGGCGGCAAGCCGATCTATTGTTTTTTCCGCGACGACCAGCTGTCCGACAAGATCGGTTTCGAATATGCGAAATGGAAAGGCGACGATGCGGCCGCCGATTTCGTCCGTCATCTGGAGGAGATATTGCATCATGCGCCGGGAGATGAGGATCCGGTGGTCACGGTGATCCTGGATGGCGAGAACGCATGGGAATACTATCCGTACAACGCCTACTATTTCCTGTCCGAGCTGTACAACAGGCTGGAGAAACATCCCGACATCCGCACCATGACCTTCCATGAGTGCGTGCAGGAACTGGGCGATCCGGAGTCGCGCGTGACGGCGAGCAGGCTGCATCAGATGGTGGCGGGAAGCTGGGTGTACGGCACGTTCAGCACCTGGATCGGTTCGCCGGACAAGAACCGCGGCTGGGACCTGCTGTGCGAAGCGAAGCGCAGCTATGACATCGTCATGGCGAGCGGTCGCCTGAGCGAGGAAGAGATGCGACTGGCGACCGAACAGCTTGCCGATTGCGAGGGTTCGGACTGGTTCTGGTGGTTCGGCGATTACAACTCGGCGCTGAGTGTCGCGTCGTTCGATGCCCTGTTCCGCCGCAATCTTTCCAATCTGTATCGCCTGCTCCAGTTGCCGGCGCCGTACGAATTGCAGCACGTCATCAGCGTCGGCTCCGGCGAACCCGCCATGGGAGGAACCATGCGTCGTTCCGATAGTGTTTGAACATCAGATGGAGTAGAGCATGGCCAAGTCAGTCTCGCTGTTACTCGGAGTTCACGCACACCAGCCGGTGGGGAATTTCACCCAGGTGCTGGACGATGCGCATGAGCGCTGTTATGGGCCGTTCCTGCGCGTGCTGCATCGTTATCCCGGCTTCAGGTTCGCCATTCACATCAGCGGCTGGCTGCTGGATTACATGCTCAAGAAGCACCCCGATGACATGAGGTTGCTGAAACAGATGGTGAAGCGCGGCCAGGCAGAACTGGTCGGCGCAGGGTATACCGAGCCGGTGCTGGCGGTGATCCCGGAGGTGGACCGGCTGGGACAGTTGCAGCGCATGTCGGACCTGCTGGAACATGCCTTGGGACAGCGTCCGCAAGGCGCCTGGCTCACCGAGCGCGTGTGGGAGGCGACCGTGGTGCCGTCCCTGGCCGACTCGGGCATCGGCTATTCCACTGTGGACGATTACCACTTTCTGTGCACCGGCAAGCACGCGAGCGAACTGGACGGTTACTTCACCACCGAAGAGAACGGCCGGCAGCTCGACCTGTTTCCCATCTCCGAAGCCTTGCGTTACCGCCTGCCGTTTTCTCCCGCGCAAGAGGCGGTGAAATATCTGGAGAGCCTGGCGCAGGAAGAGGGGACGCCGGCCGCGATTTATTTCGACGACATCGAGAAGTTCGGCATCTGGCCGGAAACTTATGAGTGGGTCTACGAGAAGGGCTGGCTCACCCAGTTCATCGAAGGGGTGCTGGCCTCCGACATCATCAAGACCGAACGTTACTGCGACTACCATGCGCGCGCCAAGACGCGCGGCGTGGTGTATCTGCCGACCACTTCCTATATCGAGATGAATGAATGGACGCTGCCGGTGCCGGCCGCGCACCTGTATGCGGACCTGGTGCACGCATCGAAAGCTTCCGGACAGTTCGAACAGAACAAATCGTTCCTGCGCGGCGGCATCTGGAAGAACTTCCTGATGCGTTATCCCGAGTCGAACTGGATGCACAAGCGCATGCTGGGCCTGTCGCGCCGCCTGCATGCCTTGCCCGCGAAGAAGCAGACGGCGGAAATGATAGATGCGCTGTACGAGGCGCAAGCCAACGACGCCTATTGGCACGGCTTGTTCGGTGGGCTGTATCTGCCGCATCTGCGCCGGGCTGTCTACAATGCCATCGTCAGGCTGGAGGCGCTGCTGGACGCGGTCGAGCCGCGCCAGTCCAGGCAGGTAGTCGACCTCGACCTGGATGGCGACGACGAGATATTCGTGCAGAACGGCGTGCTGCAGGCCGTTTTGCGCCAGGACGGCAGCGCCGCCCTGTGCGAGTTCGATGCCTATCGCCTGAACCATAACTTCGCCGACACGCTGTCCATGCCGCAAGAGCACTATCATCGCAAGGTGAATGCGCTGCCGGATGCGCAGAAGCAGGAAGCGGGCATAGCCAATCCGCACGAGCGCATCAGTCTCAAGCACGAGATCAGACCGGAGGACATGGCGATCGACGAGCGCCAGAAGCTGATGTTCCTGGACCAATGGCTGGCCGGCGATGTCGGAATCCGGCCGCATTACGTTCCGGCGGCGAATGCCGGCATGACGCTCGGTGTGGCCTTCGAAGCGGCCCTGGGTGCGGGCAAGGTGCGCAAGTCAGTGATGCTGGAAGACACGCGCTTGTATGTCGCCTATGATTTTTCCGGCATCAGCAGCGGCGTCTTCCAGGTGACGGTGAATATCGCCATGCCGAGCTGCGATGGGCCGGCCGGACGTTTTTGGGTGGGCGATGAGATCATGGGCGGTTTCGGCCAGCCATTGCAGCTGGACGGGATGCGGCGCATCGTGCTGGAGGACGCGGTACTGGGCGGTCAACTCGATATCTCGGTGAACGTCCCGGTCTCGCTGCATTCCGAGCCTTTGTTCAGTGTGTCGCAATCCGAGGCCGGCTTCGAGAAGATAATGCAGGCCGTGGTGCTGACGTTCGAATATACGCCGGCCGAACAGACCGATACGCTGGAATTCTGTCTCGACGTTGCATGAGCAAAACGGAACTATTCCGATTTCGGGGGTGTAAATGAATCCCGTCAACAAGGTCGTTTCTCGACAACCTGCCCGCCATACTCAACATGCCGCCGCTGGGCATGAACGCCCTCGGTCTGGAAGAGGATTTCTGCCGCTACTTCAGCCACACCCTGGGCTGGGACAGGGCAAGCGTTTCGTCTCACCATGTCTATTCCTCGTATGCGCTGGTGCTGCGCGATCGCCTGGTGGAACGCTGGCGCCGTACGCGGCGCGCCTATGACGAATCGGACTGCAAGCAGACCTATTACCTGTCGCTGGAATTCCTGATGGGGCGCGCGCTGGGCAATGCGCTGCTGAACCTCGGCCTGGAAGGCGCGACTGCCGAAGCGTTGCGCAACATGGGGCTCGCGCTGGAGGAGGTGCGCGAGCTGGAGCACGACGCCGGGCTCGGCAACGGCGGCTTGGGGCGGCTGGCCGCGTGTTTCCTCGATAGCTGCGCGACACTGCAACTGCCGGTCATGGGGTACGGCATCCGCTACGAATACGGCATGTTCCGCCAGAAGATCGAGCATGGACATCAAGTGGAGGAACCGGATCACTGGCTGAGCAACGGTAATCCGTGGGAGATCGAGCGTCCGGGATACGCCGTCAGGATCAAGTTCGGCGGGCGCAGCGAGTTCTTTCGCGGAATGGATGGATTGGCCCGGATGCGCTGGGTGGATACCCAGGACGTGCTGGCGGTGCCCTATGACATGCCCATCCCGGGATATCGCAACGGAACCGTCAATACCTTGCGCCTGTGGAAGGCGGCCGCGACCGAGGAGTTCAATCTCGACGAATTCAATGCCGGCAGCTATACCGAATCCGTGGCTGCCAAGAACGCGGCCGAACACATCACCATGGTGCTGTATCCCAACGATGCCAGCGAGAACGGCAAGGAGTTGCGTCTGCGCCAGCAGTATTTCCTGGCATCCGCCAGTCTGCAGGATGTATTGCGGCGCTGGGTGAGCAAACATGGCGGGGATTTTTCGCAGTTCGCCGGGAAGAATTGCTTCCAGTTGAACGACACCCACCCGACCTGTGCCGTGCCCGAACTGATGCGGTTGCTGATGGACGAGCATGGGCTGAGCTGGGATGAGGCGTGGAACATCGCTTCACGCACCATGGCCTATACCAACCATACCCTGCTGCCGGAGGCGCTGGAGCGCTGGCCGGTGAGCATGTTCGGGCGACTGCTGCCGCGCTTGCTGGACATCATCCACGAGATCAACGCGCGCTTCATGGAAGAGGTGTCGCTGCGCTGGCCGGGCGACACCGAGCGCCAGCGCCGCATGTCCATCATCGAGGAAGGGGATTGGCCGCAGATACGCATGGCCTATCTGGCCGTGGTTGCATGTCATTCGGTGAACGGCGTGGCGGCGCTGCATTCGCAGTTGCTGCAACAGCATCTGTTCCACGATTTCTTCGAGCTGTGGCCGGGCAAGTTCAATAACAAGACCAATGGCGTGACACCGCGCCGCTGGATGGCATGCCAGCAACCCCTTGCTGAGCGGCCTGATCGACCGCAGCATCGGCGAGGGATGGCGCACCGACCTGTCCAGATTGAAGGCGTTGCAGGCGTTCGCCGACGACAAGACGTTCCGGGATGAATGGCACGAGGTGAAACAGGCTAACAAGCGTCGGCTCGCGGAGATGGTCGCACGCGATTGCGGGGTGGAATTCGACGTTTCTGCGCTGTTCGATGTGCAAGTGAAGCGCATCCACGAATACAAGCGCCAGCTGCTCAATGTGCTGCACGTCATTCACCTGTATGACCGCATCAAGCGCGGGGATATCGCCGACTGGATGCCGCGTTGCGTGCTGATCGGCGGCAAGGCCGCGCCGGGTTATGCGATGGCAAAACGCGTCATCCGGCTGGTTACGGCCGTGGCCGATGTCGTCAATCACGACCCGGCCTCCAAGGGCTTGTTGCGCCTGGCGTTTTTGCCGGACTACCGGGTGTCGGCGATGGAAGTGATCTGTCCGGCAGCCGATCTGTCCGAGCAGATATCCACGGCGGGCAAGGAAGCTTCGGGAACGGGCAACATGAAGTTCATGATGAACGGCGCGATCACCATCGGCACTCTGGACGGAGCGAACATCGAGATACGGGAAGAAGTGGGGGCGGAGAATTTCTTCCTGTTCGGTCTGACCGCCGAACAGGTGGAAGCGACGCGCGGACATTACGATCCGGCGGCCATCGTCGCGGCCGATCCCGATCTCGCGCGGGTGATGCATCTTCTGGAAAGCGGGCATTTCAATCTGTTCGAGCCGGGCCTGTTCGAGCCTGTCATACACTCCATCCTGAATCCGCACGATCCCTGGCTGACGGCGGCGGATTTCCGCGGCTACGTGGATGCACAGCAAAAAGTGGCGGCCATGTACCGTGACAGGGATCACTGGATCCGCATGAGCATCCTCAATGTGGCGGCCAGCGGCAAGTTCTCCAGCGACCGTACCATACAGGACTACAACAGCGACATCTGGCACTTGCCTCAGGTGGCTCCGCGCCTGGAGTGAGGGGACGGGCGGGTCTTCCTGCCCCGTTTCATGTATCATTCCATCCGCGATATTCGTTTTTCGAGCCAGCTTAAAATTCAAAGGAAGTGTCAGTATGTCAAATGTAGAGACCCTGAGTGGATTGCAACGCCGTTTGAACGCGTCCATCCCCCAACAACAATTGCGCAGCGAAATGGAAGCGCGCCTGAAGCGCATCGGGCGCACTGCCAAAGTACATGGCTTCCGTCCCGGCAAGGTTCCGTTCAAGGTGCTGGAGCAGCAATACGGCGCGTCGGTGCAACAGGAAGTGCTGGGCGAGAGCCTGCAGCGCTCGTTTGCCGAGGCTGCCGTCAGCAACAAATTGCAGGTCGCGGGGTATCCGCATTTCGAGATCAAGACCGCCGACCTGAACGCGCCGCAGATCGAATTCAGCGCGACCTTCGAGGTCTATCCCGAAGTCAAGCTGGGTTCCATCTCTGACGAAAGCGTGAACCGTGCCTCGTTCACCTTGAGCGATGCGGATGTGGAAGACACCATCAACACCTTGCGCAAGCAGCGCGCCGAGTTCAAGAAGGCCGACCGTGCTGCGCAGAACGACGATCAGGTGCGCATCGATTTCACCGGCAAGCTGGACGGCGTGGTGTTCGAGGGCGGCGAAGCCAAGGATTTTGCGGTGGTGCTGGGCGCGGGACGCATGCTGCCGGATTTCGAGAAGGCCATCGTCGGCATGAAGGCGGGCGAGACCAAGTCGTTCGACATGACATTCCCGGCGGATTATCACGGCAAGGACGTGGCGGGCAAACAAGTCACTTTCACCATCACCGTGCATGCCGTGGAAGCGCCGCACTTGCCTGAAGTCGATGCCGAATTCGCCAAGTCGCTGGGCATGGCCGATGGCGATGTGTCCAAGCTGAAAGCCGAGATCCGCGACAACATCGGGCGCGAAGCACAGCGCCGTGTGAAGGTACGTAACAAAGACAGCGCGATGGACGTTTTGTTGAAGATCGCACAATTGGACGTGCCGAAGGCGCTGCTGGAAAGCGAGTCGCAACACCTGATGCAGCAGACCATGCAGGACATGGAAGCGCGCGGCATGAAGATACCGAAAGGCATGCAATTGCCGACCGACATGTTCGCCGAACGCGCCACCAAGCGTGTCAAGCTTGGCTTGATTCTTGCTGAGTTGGTGAAGCAGCATGACTTGAGCGCCAAGCCGGAGCAGATGAAGGCGCTGGTGCAGGAATATGCACAGAGCTACGAACATCCGGAAGAGGTGGTGCGCTGGTATAACGCCGAACCCGGCCGCATGCGCGAGATCGAGAATCTGGTGCTGGAAGACAATGTGGTCGCATGGGTGATGGCGGGCGCCAAGGTGAACGACCAGGCGGTCACGCTGAACGAACTGATGGGGAGTAACTGAAGATGCTGCATAGCGCCACCTCGCAAATGATGGAGCCGCAAGACATCGGGCTGATCCCGATGGTGATCGAGTCCAGCGGGCGCGGTGAGCGCGCGTTCGACATCTACTCGCGCCTGCTCAAGGAGCGCGTGGTGTTTCTGGTTGGCGAGGTCAACGACCATACCGCCAACCTGATCGTCGCACAGATGCTGTTCCTGGAATCGGAGAATCCCGACAAGGACATCCATTTCTACATCAACTCGCCGGGCGGATCCATCTCGGCCGGCATGGCCATCTACGACACCATGCAGTTCATCAAGCCGCAGGTGTCCACGCTGTGCATAGGCATGGCGGCTTCGATGGGCGCGT
This sequence comes from uncultured beta proteobacterium, assembly GCA_963797045.1. Lineage (GTDB taxonomy): Bacteria > Pseudomonadota > Gammaproteobacteria > Burkholderiales > Gallionellaceae > Sideroxyarcus. The sequence goes on from CAWCNZ010000017.1 coordinate 69,905, forward strand.
TCCTGCTGCAGGCGGGGGAGAAGGGCAAGCGTTTCGCGTTGCCCAATTCCACCGTGATGATCCATCAGCCGCTGGGCGGTTTCCGCGGGCAGGCTTCGGACATCGAGATTCATGCCAAGTACATCCTGAGCTTGCGCGAACGCTTGTATAACCTGATGGCGCAGCATACCGGTCGTACCGTGGAAGAGGTCGCACGCGACAGCGAGCGCGACAATTTCCTCACAGCCAAAGAGGCGATGGAATACGGTCTGGTAGACCAGGTTCTGGATAAACGCGTTTAAGCAATTTTTGTAGGCTGCCGATAGTTTCGGGGCGGAGGTGCACATGACAACGGATAAAAACAAGGGTGACAAGCTGCTGTACTGCTCGTTCTGTGGCAAGAGCCAGCATGAGGTGCGCAAGCTGATCGCGGGGCCGTCGGTGTTCGTGTGCGACGAGTGTATCGCGCTGTGCAACGACATCATCCGCGAGGAGACGCAAAACGCCATCGGCGGAGACAAGGCAGACAAGAACGATCTGCCGACCCCGCATGAGATATGCGAGCGCCTGGATGAATACGTCATCGGCCAGCGCCAGGCGAAAAAGATCCTGTCCGTGGCGGTGTACAACCACTACAAGCGACTGAAGAACACGGAGAAGGACGGCGTCGAACTGGCCAAGAGCAACATCCTGCTGGTCGGTCCGACCGGTTCCGGCAAGACCTTGCTGGCGCAGACGCTGGCGCGGCTGCTCAACGTGCCGTTCGTGATGGCTGATGCGACGACGCTAACGGAGGCTGGCTATGTCGGCGAAGATGTCGAGAACATCATCCAGAAGCTGTTGCAGGCCTGCGATTACGACGTGGAGCGCGCGCAGCGCGGCATCGTCTACATCGACGAGATCGACAAGATATCGCGCAAGTCGGATAACCCGTCCATCACGCGCGACGTGTCGGGCGAGGGCGTGCAGCAGGCGTTGCTCAAGCTGATCGAAGGCACCAAGGCATCCATTCCTCCGCAGGGCGGGCGCAAGCATCCCAACACCGAATTCCTGCAAGTGGATACCACCAACATCCTGTTCATCTGCGGCGGCGCGTTCGACGGGCTGGAGAAGGTGATTCGCAACCGCTCCGAAAAGGCCGGCATCGGCTTTTCGCGCCAATCTGGCCAAGCGCGACGACAGCAAGGATGTCGGCAAGGTGCTGCGTGAGGTGGAGCCGGAAGACCTGATCAAGTTCGGTCTGATCCCCGAGTTCGTAGGCCGCCTGCCGGTAGTGGCGGCGCTGGAAGGGCTGGATGAGGCCGCCTTGATCCAGATCCTGACGGAGCCCAAGAACGCACTGACCAAGCAATACCAGAAACTGTTCGCGATGGAAGGGGTGGAGCTTGAGTTCCGCGAAGGCGTGCTGAATGTGATCGCGAAAAAGGCGCTGGCCCGCAAAGCCGGCGCGCGCGGCCTGCGCTCCATCCTCGAACATGCGTTGCTCGACACCATGTTTGACCTGCCCTCGGCCGAGAACGTGAGCAAAGTGGTGCTGGACGAGAACAGCGCGGGCGAAATAAAGCCCGTCGTGATGTATGCGGATACGCCCAAGGCCGCGTAATAACGGCCTTGGCGGGCAGGACTTGAATTACCGGCCACCATCCCCATATCTCAGCTATTAAACAATCATTCGAGTCCCAATCATGGCTGAATACGATCCTACCCCTACAACTGCCGACCTGTTCCCCCTGTTGCCCTTGCGCGACGTGGTGGTATTTCCGCATATGGTCATTCCGCTGTTCGTCGGGCGCGCGAAATCCATCAAGGCGCTGGAAGCTGCAATGGAAGCCGGCAAGAGCATCGTACTGGTGGCGCAGAAATCAGCCGCCAAGGACGAGCCTGCCACCGAAGACATCTATCGCATCGGCAGCATCGCCAACATCCTGCAAATGCTCAAGCTGCCCGACGGCACGGTCAAAGTGCTGGTGGAAGGGACGCAGCGCGCCAAAGTGCTGCGCATCTTCGACGACAAGTCGCATCTGGATGCCGAGATTCAGCCCGTTCCCATCGACGAAGAGATCGGACACGAGGCCGAGGCGATGCGCCGTGCGCTGATCAACCAGTTCGATCAATACGTCAAGCTGAACAAGAAGATACCGCCGGAGATACTGACTTCGCTGGCCGGCATCGACGATGCCGGCCGTCTGGCCGATACCATCGCCGCACACCTGCCCTTGAAGCTGGAACAGAAACAGGAAGTGCTGGAGATATTCGATGTGCGCAAGCGCCTTGAACATCTGCTGGGCCTGCTGGAAGCAGAACTGGACATCATGCAGGTCGAGAAGCGCATCCGTGGCCGCGTAAAACGCCAGATGGAAAAGAGCCAGCGCGAGTACTACCTGAACGAGCAGGTCAAGGCGATCCAGAAGGAGCTCGGCGAGGGCGAAGACGGCGCCGACATCGAGGAGATCGAGAAAAAGATCCAGGCTGCGCACATGCCCAAGGATGCGCGCGCCAAGGCCGAGGCCGAACTGAAGAAACTGCGCCTGATGTCGCCCATGTCCGCCGAGGCGACGGTGGTGCGCAACTACATCGACGTGCTGGTCGGGCTGCCCTGGAAGAAGAAGACCAAGATCGACACCGATCTGCAAGCATGCCGAAGACGTGCTGGAAGCGGATCACTACGGGCTGGAAAAGGTGAAGGAGCGCATCGTGGAATATCTCGCGGTGCAGCAGCGCGTGAGCAAGATGAAAGCGCCCATCCTGTGCCTGGTCGGGCCGCCCGGCGTGGGCAAGACTTCGCTGGGGCAATCCATCGCGCGTGCCACCAATCGCAAGTTCGTGCGCATGTCGCTGGGCGGCGTGCGCGACGAGTCCGAGATTCGCGGGCATCGCCGTACCTACATCGGTTCCATGCCGGGCAAGATCCTGCAGAACATGAGCAAGGTCGGCGTGAAGAACCCGCTGTTCCTGCTGGATGAAGTGGACAAGATGGGCATGGATTTCCGTGGCGACCCTTCGTCGGCGCTGCTGGAAGTGCTCGATCCGGAGCAGAACCACACATTCGTCGATCACTATGTCGAGGTCGAATACGACCTGTCCGACGTGATGTTCGTCGCCACCTCCAACAGCATGAATATCCCGGCGCCGCTGCTCGATCGCATGGAGGTCATCCATGTGTCCAGCTATACCGAGGACGAGAAGGTCAATATCGCCACGCGTTACCTGTTGCCCAAGGCGATCAAGAACAACGGCCTGAAGCCGGAAGAGATCAGCATCTCGGAAAGTGCTATTCGCGACATCCTGCGCTATTACACGCGCGAAGCCGGCGTGCGCAGCCTGGAGCGTGAATTGTCCAAGATCTGCCGCAAGGTGGTGAAGGCTCTGCTGCTAAAAGGACGCGACAACAAGGTCACGGTCAATGCGCGCAATCTGGACAAGTATCTCGGTGTGCGCCGCTACAGCTACGGCATCGCGGAAAAGACCAACCAGGTCGGGCAAGTGACCGGTCTGGCGTGGACGGAAGTCGGCGGGGAACTGTTGACCATCGAGACCGCCGTGTTGCCCGGCAAAGGCAAGACCACGACCACCGGCAAGCTGGGCGAGGTGATGCAGGAATCCATCCAGGCGGCGCTGAGTGTGGTGCGCAGCCGGGCTCGCACATTGGGCATTGCCGGTAACTTCTATGAGAAGAGCGACCTGCACATCCACTTGCCGGAAGGGGCGACGCCCAAGGATGGTCCCAGTGCCGGTATCGGCATCTGTACCGCGATGGTCTCCGCGCTGACCGGCATTCCGGTGCGCGCAGATGTGGCGATGACCGGCGAGATCACGTTGCGCGGCGAGGTATTGCCTATCGGCGGGCTGAAGGAAAAACTGTTGGCGGCACAACGCGGCGGCATCAAGGTTGTCCTTATTCCCGAAGAGAACACCAAGGACCTGGTCGAGATTCCCGACAACGTGAAAAACAAGCTGGATATACATCCGGTGAAGTGGATAGAGCAGGTTTTGGAGATGGCGCTGGAGCGCAAGCCGGAGCCGCTATCAGAACCGGAGGTCGCTGCTGTGACATCGCCGGCAGTCATCAACGAAACAGGGACATCGTCTGCAATCAAGCATTGACGCGGGTTTGGCAAGTGGGCGGGTGCGTCAATAAAGTCCTGCATTTGCTTGACCCGCTCTAAAACCCTTGATATAAAGCCGTTGCAGGGCTTTCCTGTGTTCTCAACTAACAAGCAAAGGGGAATCGCGTGAGTAATAAATCTGATCTGATCGAAGCAATTGCAAAATCCGCTGACATTTCCAAGGCTGCTGCTGGTCGTGCATTGGATGCCACTATCGAATCTATCAAGAAGTCCCTGAAGAAGGGTGAGTTGGTGAGCTTGGTTGGTTTTGGAACGTTCTACGTCGGCAAGCGCGCTGCGCGCACTGGCCGCAATCCCCGCACTGGCGCCGCCATCAAGATCAAGGCAGCAAAGGTTCCCAAATTTCGCGCTGGCAAAGGTTTGAAAGATGCTGTAAACTAGCATGCTTTCGACGGGTGCTTAGCTCAGCTGGTAGAGCACCGCCCTTACAAGGCGATTGTCGGCGGTTCGATCCCGTCAGCACCCACCAGAGTTAGCTAGTTGTATAGTTTTTGGAGTGGTAGTTCAGTTGGTTAGAATACCGGCCTGTCACGCCGGGGGTCGCGGGTTCGAGTCCCGTCCACTCCGCCAAACAGAGGCGAACGAAAGTTCGCCTTTTTTCATGTTGGATGTCCGAAGCGATATCCGCTCTTTCGGGTAGGTTGATATGTTCGATTTCGTGCATGAAAAAAAACGTCTGGTACAGATTCGTACTGGCACTCATCATTTTGCCGTTCGCGCTTTGGGGCATTGATTCCTATCGCAATTCTGGCGGTCCTGAACCGCTGGCTACGGTCAATGAAGAAAAGATCGGCCAGCAGGAATTCGAAAACGCGCTGGACCAGCAGCGTCAACGGATACGCGAGATGGCCGGAGCCAGCTTCGACCCTGCCTTCTTCGACAGGCCGGAGATCAAGCGCTCCGTGCTGGACGGCCTGGTCACCCAGCGTGTGTTGGCAATCGAGGCGCGAAACGCGGGTTTGATGGTTGGGGACGAACAACTGGCCCAGATCATCGCCAGCATCGGGGTATTCCAGAAGGATGGGAAGTTCGATCTGCAACGCTACGAGGCGGCCTTGAGCGAGAACGGAATGAATCGCCTGGAGTTCGAAGCGCGCGTGCGCCAGGATATCGTAACGCGGCTGCTGACAGACACCTATACGCAGAACGGTTATGCGCCGGGTGCGGTGGCAGACAAATTGATCCGTCTGAACGGACAGCAGCGCGCTGTCGCGGTGGCGAATCTGGACCCCGTGGCTTTTCTGAAACAAGTGCAGGTGAGCGATGCGGACGTCGGTGCCTATTACGAGAAGAACTCCAGCGAATTTCAATTGCCGGAACGCGCCAGCGTCGAATATGTGACTTTCTCGGCGGATTCCTTGTCGCCGTCGATCTCGGTGTCCGATGATGAGATCAAGCAGTACTACGAAGAACATATCGCCGATTTCGGCACGCAGGAACAACGCCAGGCGGCGCATATTCTGATCGCCGTGGCGAAGCAGGCTTCCGATGCGGACAAGCAAGCCGCCAAGACCAAGGCCGGAGAGGTGCTGCAACAAGTGAAGCAATCGCCGGCCAGATTTGCCGCGCTGGCGAAGCAGTATTCGCAGGACCCGGGTTCGGCATCGAATGGCGGCGACTTGGGCATGTTCGGGCGTGGTGCGATGGTGAAACCATTCGAGGAAAGCGTATTCAGCCTCAAGGTCGGTGAGGTGAGCGAACCGGTGCAGACTGACTACGGATATCACATCATCAAACTGCTGTCGGTGAAACCAGCCAAGACACAAGCCATGCGCGAAGTGCGCGACGCGATCACGCAACGACTGAAGTCGCAACATGCCAGCGATAAATTCGCCGAACTGGCCGAGACGTTCAACAACACCGTGTATGAACAGAGCGACACTCTCAAACCCGCGGCAGACCTGGTCAAGGCAACGGTGCAGCGCGGTGTATGGCTGAGCAGGGGGCAGGCACCGAGCGGGTTCTGGACCGACAAGGCCCTGCAAGCAGTCTTCTCGGAAGACGTGTTGAAGAACAAGCGCAACACGTCTGCGATCGAGGTCGGAACCAATATGCTGTTGGCTGCCCGTGTTACAGAATACAAGCCGGCGAGTTCGCGTCCTTTGGTTGAGGTTGCTGCGGGCATCCGGCAAAAGCTGCAGGGCCAGCGAGCATCCGAACTTGCTGCACAGCAAGGCCAGAAATTGCTGGAGCAGCTGCAGCGTGGCGAAAAGGCCGGTGTGAACTGGAAGGCGGCCCAAAGCGTTTCGCGCGGTCAACGCTCGACCATAGCGCCGGAACTGTTGCAGGCGGTGTTCCGTGCCGATACGGGCAAGCTCCCGGCTTATGTCGGTGTTGCGGGCCGTCAGGGCGGCTACCTGCTGGCACGTATCGAATCGGTGAAAGAGATAGACGCGATCGATGAAGGCATGCGTATCGGCTATGAGCAGCAGATACGCAAACTCACCGGAGATGAGCTGTTGCTGGCCTATCTTTCGGATGCGAAGACGCGTGCCGATATCACCATGAAGGAATTCGCGGCTGAAGAGAAGAAGTAGAGATTGCCGTGCCGATAAAAAACGCCGCTCGATGAGCGGCGTTTTTTTTGATGTGTTGTAGGTCAGGCTTCGGTTGAGCCCAGTGCGGTGGTGTTGAATCCCGCGTCCACATAGGTGATCTCGCCGGTAATGCCGCTGGCCAGATCGCTACAGAGGAAGGCAGCAACATTGCCGACTTCTTCCACGGTGACGTTGCGTTTGAGCGGGGCATGCTTGGCGTTGTACGAGAGCAGTTTGCCAAAATCGCCGATACCGGCGGCAGCCAGCGTTTTGATTGGGCCGGCCGAGATGCCGTTGGCGCGGATGCCCTTGCGGCCCAATTCCATCGCCAGGTAACGTACGCTGGCTTCCAGACTGGCCTTGGCCATGCCCATCACGTTGTAATGCGGCATGGTGCGGACCGCCCCAAGGTAACTCAAGGTCAGAATCGATGCCTTGTCGTTCAGATAGGGCTGCGCCGCCTTGGCCATGGCCGGGAAGCTGTATGAACTGATATCGTGCGCGACGCGGAATGCTTCGCGGCTGAAGCCGTCCAGGAACTCTCCGTCCAGAGCTTCGCGCGGTGCAAAGGCGATAGCGTGCACGAAGCCGTCGAATTTCTCCCATTTCCTGCCAAGGTCGGTGAACAGTTGGTCGATCTCGGTGTCGCTTGAAACATCGCAGGGATAGATCATGTCGCTGCCAAATTCCCTGGCCATCTCGATCACACGGTCTTTGACGCGCTCACCCTGGTAGGTGAATGCCAGTTCGGCACCTTCGCGACGCATTGCCTGTGCGACACCGTAGGCGATCGAGCGGTTGCTGATCATGCCGGTGACAAGGATGCGTTTATTCGCCAAAAATCCCATCTTTTCCTCAGTTCAAATTGGTTGCGAACGACTGATGCGGCGCGGATTATATCCCAATAGATGGACTGCACCGTATGCAGTGCTATCGTATATAATCCGGCGCTGTTTTGTTTCGGGCGTGTGACGCGTTTTTCATGCAACAAGCTCCTCTTCTGGAAGTGAAAGACCTCGCATGCGAGCGAGGCGATCATCGCCTGTTCAGCGGGCTGAGCTTCGCGCTGGCGCCGGGCGAATTGATGCAGGTGCAGGGGGCGAACGGCAGCGGCAAGACCACGTTGCTGCGCACCTTGTGCGGCTTCGTACAGCCGGTGCAAGGATCGGTGCATTGGTGCGGGCAGGACATCGGCGAATGGGACGACGATTTCCATGCCGGGATGTGTTATCTCGGGCACCTTAATGCCATCAAGGATGAATTGAGCGCGCTGGAGAATCTGCAGATGAGCGCGGGCCTGGCTGGATACACCGTGAGCGACCAGCAGGCTGTCGCGGCTTTGCGCCGCATGGGGCTGCAGCGTCGCGAACATCTGCCGGTCCGGGTGCTGTCGCAGGGGCAGCGACGCAGGGTCGCCCTGGCGCGCCTGCTGATCGGCGATGCGCACCTGTGGATACTGGACGAGCCTTTGACCGCACTCGATGTGGGGGCAGTCGGACTGATGCAGGAACTAATCGGCGAACATCTGTCGAATGGCGGCATGACGATATTCACGACGCACCAGCCACTGCAGGTGGCCGGCGTGCAGACGCGGCTTTTAGTGTTGTCATGAACAGGCTGTCGCTATTCGGTTTGCTGGGACTGGTGGTGCGGCGCGACCTGCTGCTGGCGATGCGCCGCCGTGCCGATGTGCTGACCACGCTGGTCTTCTTCGTGATGGTGGTGAGCCTGTTCCCGCTCGGAGTGGGGCCGGAACCGGAGATGTTGCGCAAGATGGCGTCCGGTGTGGTGTGGGTCGCTGCCTTGCTGGCTTCGATGCTGTCGCTGCCGCGCATGTTCTCGGCGGATCATGCGGACGGCACGCTGGAGCAGATGATGCTCGCCCCGCAATCGCTGTCGGTGCTGGTGCTGGGCAAGATATTGGCGCACTGGATGTTGTCCGGTCTGCCGCTGGCCCTGATCGCGCCGGTGCTGGGGTTGCAGTTCGACATGTCGGCGCAGGCGCTGTGGATACTGGTGTTGGGCTTGCTGCTGGGCACTCCGGTGTTGAGCATGATCGGTGCGATCGGTGCGGCGCTGACTCTGGGTTTGCGCGGCGGCGGGGTGCTGGTGTCGCTGCTGGTGTTGCCGCTGTGCATCCCGGTGCTGATCTTCGGTGCCGGTGCAGTGGAAGCAGTGAATGGAGGCATGAGTGCTGTGTCCAACCTGGCGTTGTTGGGCGCGTTCATGTTGTTCGCGTTGGTGTTTACGCCGTTCGTCGCGGCACAGGCATTACGCATTTCGATGGAGTAGAGATTTGGCTATCAACTGGTTCAAATATTCGGCGCCGACGACCTTCTATGGTCTGGCCGGCAAGCTGATCCCGTTCTTCGCTTGGCCTGCCGCGATCCTGTTCGCGATCGGTCTGTACATCGGCTTCTTCGTTGCGCCTACAGATGCGGTGCAGAGCGAGGCCTATCGCATCATCTTCATCCACGTTCCCGCTTCCATCCTGTCCATGTTCATCTATCTGATCATGGCGGGATATGCAGCCTTGGGTTTGATCTTCAATACGCGACTCTCATCCATGATGGCGCAGGCCTTGGCGCCGACCGGTGCGCTGTTCGCCTTTCATCTCGCTGTGGACTGGCGCCTTGTGGGGCAAGCCGATGTGGGGAGCCTGGTGGGTATGGGATGCGCGCCTGACTTCCGAACTGATCCTGCTGTTCCTGTATCTCGGTTTCATCGCCTTGCAGGCCTCCATCGAAGATCCGCGCCGTGCAGACAAGGCCGCCGCATTGCTGGCCATCGTCGGCTCGGTCAACGTCCCCATCATCTATTTCTCGGTGAAGTGGTGGAACACGCTGCATCAGGGCGCCACCATCAAAATGACCGGCACCAGCATGCATGTCGCCATGCAGCAGGCCATGTTCATCGTGCTGGTCGCCTGCTGGCTGTATGTCATCGCCGTCGCATTGGCGCGCGTGCGCAGCATCATTCTCGAGCGCGAGCGCAACACGCAGTGGGTGGGTGAACTGAAGGAGGTGCGGTCATGACACGGTGCGCGAATGCGACGGGTGCGGGAGTGACCGCATCGCACCTCCCCCAGAAAACTTCTGGTTTCGCTATTAACTTGACGGAGGTGCGGTCATGAACTGGGGTGAGTTCTTTGCCATGAACGGCTACGCGTTCTATGTGTGGGGTTCGTACGGTGTGGCTTTGCTGGTCTTCGCCGTCGAGACATGGCTGGTGCGCAACCGCCGCAAGAACATCCTGCGCGAACTGCGACTGATGCGTATGGATGCAGAAGATAACGGAAACGGAGAGCGCGCATGACGCCAAGACAGAAAAGACTGGGATTCATCGTGGCCGGCGTCATGCTGGTGGCTGCGGCGGTGGGGCTGGTGTTGTATGCACTGAAGAACAACGTCAGTCTGTATTTCACACCGACGCAGGTGTACAACAAGGAAGCGCCGCAGGGGCGCAATTTCCGCATCGGCGGTCTGGTCGAGGCCGGCAGCGTCAAGCGCGAGACCGACGGTCTGACCGTTCATTTCAATATCACCGACAACGGCAGGATCATGCCGGTGGTCTACAAAGGCATCCTGCCCGACCTGTTCAAGGAGGGTAAGGGCGTGGTCGCGCAGGGCAAGTTGGAGGCTGACAATGTTTTCCACGCCGAGGAAGTGCTGGCGAAACACGATGAGAATTATATGCCGCCGGAGGCAGCCGATGCTCTGAAAAAGGCCGAGGCTGCCAAAGCTGCCGCGGCTCAGCCGGGCTCAGGCTCATCCGCAGAATATCCCGTCGCCAAATAATATCTTGAAAGTTACCGCATGATTCCAGAAATCGGGCAGTTCGCATTGATCGTCGCGCTGTGGCTGGCGCTGTTGCAGGGTGTTTTGCCCATCGTCGGCGCCGCACGTTCCAGCGCAGTACTGATGGGCATCGCGCGACCATTGGCGGTCGGGCAATTCGTGTTCGTGGCCATCGCATTTTCGTGCCTGACCTATGCGTTCATCACCAACGACTTCTCCGTGCTGTATGTGGCACAACACTCCAATTCGCAACTTCCGGTGGTCTATCGCATCGCGGCAGTGTGGGGCGGCCATGAAGGTTCGCTGCTGCTGTGGGCTTTCATCCTGACGCTGTGGACGGTCGCTGTGGCGCTGTTCAGCAAGCATCTGCCGGAGGAGATGGTGGCGCGCGTCATCGGCGTGATGGGCCTGGTCTCGGTCGGTTTCATGCTGTTCATGCTGTTCACCTCCAATCCTTTCGACCGCCTGTTGCCTGCGGCGATGGACGGGCGCGACCTCAATCCGCTGTTGCAGGATCCGGGTCTGGTCATACACCCGCCCATGCTGTACATGGGCTATGTCGGTTTCTCCGTGGCATTCGCATTTGCCCTTTCCGCTCTGCTGGGCGGCAAGCTGGATGCGACCTGGGCGCGCTGGTCGCGCCCGTGGACGACGGTGGCCTGGGTGTTCATGACCATCGGCATCGCGCTCGGTAGCTGGTGGGCGTATTACGAGCTGGGTTGGGGCGGCTGGTGGTTCTGGGATCCGGTCGAGAACGCCTCGTTCATGCCCTGGCTGGTCGGCACGGCATTGATGCACTCGCTGGCGGTCACAGAAAAGCGCGGCGCATTCAAGAGCTGGACGGTGCTGCTTGCCATCGCCGCATTCTCGCTGTCGCTGCTGGGCACCTTCCTGGTCCGTTCCGGCGTGCTGACCTCGGTGCATGCCTTCGCCACCGATCCAAAGCGCGGCATCTTCATTCTGTCCTTCCTGGTGGTGGTCATCGGCGCATCGCTGCTGCTGTTCGCCTGGCGCGCTCCCAAGGTCGGACTCGGCGGCAAGTTCGACCTGATTTCGCGCGAATCCATGCTGCTCACCAACAACGTGTTGCTGTCGGTCGCTTCCGCGTCCGTGTTCCTGGGCACGCTGTATCCGCTGTTCATGGATGCGCTGGGTTTCGGCAAACTCTCCGTAGGCCCGCCATATTTCCATACCGTGTTCGTGCCGCTGATGGTGCCCATGGTGATGATGATGGGACTGGGGCCGATCGCGCGCTGGAAGCAGGCGAGCTTGCCGGACATCTGGCAACGCGTGCGCTGGGCGCTGGCAGCCAGTGTGGTCGTGGCGCTGGTGTTGCCGCTGGCACTGGGTCTGTGGACGCCGCTGATCGCGCTCGGCATGTGGCTGGCCGCCTGGCTGATATTCACCGCCGCGCTCGATCTGCGCAAACGTCTGGCCGGTGCGGGCAGCCTGTGGCAGCGCATCAAACAACCATCGCTCAGTTATTACGGCATGCAGTTCGCCCATCTCGGCGTGGCGGTGTTCATCATCGGCGTGACCATGGTGAAGGGCTACGAGACCGAGCGCGATGTGCGCATGGAAGTGGGCGATACGCTGGAGGCGGGCGGCTATGTGTTCCGCTTCGAGGGCGCGCGCGAAAAACAGGGGCCCAATTATGTCGCCGCGGAAGGACGCATGAGCGTCAGCAAGAACGGCAAGCTGGTGACGGAACTGTTCCCCGAGAAACGCCAGTACAACGCTTCCGGCATGCCGATGACCGAAGCGGCGATCGAGACGGGCGTGTTCCGCGACCTGTATGTGTCGCTGGGCGAACCGATCCCCGATAGCGAGGCGTGGGCGGTGCGCGTGTATATCAAGCCGTTCGTGGACTGGATCTGGGCGGGCTGCCTGTTCATGGCGCTGGGCGGCATCCTGGCGATCAGCGACCGCCGCTACCGTATCCACGCACGCAAGAGCAAACCTGTCACCGTCGGGGGGCAGAACACATTGCAGGAGAAGACAGCATGATGCGTTTCATTTTGCCTTTGGTCGTTTTTCTGGTCTTGGCCGCTTTCCTGTTCAAAGGACTGAGCCTCGATCCGCGCGAGGTGCCATCGCCGCTGATCGGCAAACCCGCGCCGGCTTTTACCTTGCCGCAATTGCACGCGCCGGAGAAGACATTTTCTTCACAGGATATGAAGGGGCAGGTCTGGATGCTGAACGTGTGGGCATCCTGGTGTGGAGCGTGCAAGGACGAACATCCGATTCTGATGGACTTGGCGCAACAGAACATCGTTCCCATTTATGGGCTGGATTACAAGGACAAGCGCGAAGACGGGCGAGCGACCTTGCGCAATTCGGGCGATCCTTACACGCTGGCGATATCCGATGCAGACGGCAAAGTCGGATTCGATTACGGCGTTTACGGCGTACCGGAAACCTACATCATCGACAAACAAGGCGTGATCCGCGACAAGCTGATAGGCGCGGTGACACCGCAAAATCTGCGCGAACGCATCCTGCCACTTATCGCGGAGCTGAAAAAACAATGAGACATCTCCTGCTTGCCCTGATGCTGCTGTTGTCTCCATCGGTATATGCCGGTGAAGCCAAGGATCTGGCCGACGATCCGGTGATGGAACGCCGCATGATCAAACTCGCGGAAGAAGTGCGCTGCCTCGTTTGCCAGAGCGAAACCGTGGCCAGCTCGCGTTCCGACTGGTCCAACGACGTGCGCCAGATCATGCGCGAAAAGATGCAGGCGGGCGCGACCGATCAGGAAATCAAGGACATTCTGGTCGAGCGTTTCGGCAAATCCGTGCTGTTCGACCCGCCTGTCGATAAAGAGACCATCCCCTTGTGGATCGCGCCATTCGTCATGCTGCTGGTGGGTGTTGCCGCACTGTTTTTCCAATTGCGCAAACGCCGCCAGACCGTGCCCGAGACACAACTCAGCGATGAAGCACAAAAACGTGCGGCCGCCCTGCTTAACGACGAAAAAGACAAACAATGACGACTTTCTGGATCATCTGCGCGCTGCTGCTGGTAGTGGCCGTGCTGTTCGTGGGGATACCGCTGTGGCGCGGTATCGCGAGAAACAACGCGGTGGTGCGCGACGCCGCCAATCTGGAGATCTATCGCGACCAGATCGCCGAGATGGATGCAGACCTGCGCAACGGCCTGCTCACGCCGGAACTGCATGAACAAGGCACGCGCGAATTGCAGGCGAGAGTGCTGGAAGAGGTGCACCTGGCGGAACAGCAACCCGTTCCGGCACAGCGTCATCCGCTCAAGGTCATGACCATCGTCATCGCACTGCTGCTGCCGCTGGCTTCCGTGGGTCTGTACCTGCAACTCGGCAACCAGGATGCCTTTACGCAGATGCCCGCTCACGGTGGCGACATGTCCGGTCAGACAGGCGAGGCCGCATTGAAATCCATGGAGGAGAGGGTGGCGCAGAATCCGGCCGACCCGGAAGCGCTGCTCATGCTTGCGCGCACATATTCCGACCTCGGGCGCTTTGCCGACGCATCCAGGACATATGACAGCCTGACCAAGCTCGTTCCTGACGAAGCGTGGATCTGGGCAGACTATGCCGATGCCCTGGCGATGACGCACAACACACTGATGGGTGAGCCGACCAAACTGCTTGAGCGCGCCTTGAAACTCGATCCGAACAACCTCAAGACTCTGGCGCTTTCCGGCACCGCGGCGATGGAGCGTAATGACTATGCCGCAGCCATCCGCCATTGGGAAAAACTGCTCAAGATGGTTCCCGCCGACAACGCGGATGCAAAGATGATCGAGGAAGGCGTTCTTCAAGCTCGCCACCTGTTGGCGCAGACCAAAGGCGGGAAGGTCGCGCTGGAGCAGATCAACGAATCTGCCGGCAAGCCTCAGGCCGCAGGCAAGGAACGCATCACTGGAACCGTGACTTTGAGCGATGCGCTCAAGAGCAAGGCAGACCCGGACGACACGCTGTTCGTGCTGGCACGCGCTGCACAAGGCCCCAAGATGCCGCTGGCGATCCTGCGCAAGCAGGTCAGGGACTTGCCGTTGAAGTTTACATTGGACGACAGCATGGCGATGTCGCCGGAGATGAAGATGTCGAACTTCGATCAGGTGGTCGTTGTGGCGCGAATCTCCAAATCCGGCAATGCCATGCCGCAACCGGGAGACATGCAAGGCATGAGTAAACCGCTTGCACTGGGAAGTACTGGCATCAAGGTCGATATCGATCAGCCTGTTCGCTGATTTGTTCGTGAATGCAAAAAGGGCTGGCGCTTGATGCGCCAGCCCTTTTTGTTTGCCCGTCGACTTGCGCCGGCTTCAGATGTCTAGTGATGCGATTTTGCGATCAACTTGAGCATCTTGACGTTGATGACCATGAATCGGTAAAGCTGCCAAACTAGGCATGTCCTCATGAAACGGGTAAACCCCGTCGGTTTCGGAGGATAGTACGCCTGCTGGTACGGCTCGCGGTTGGTGATATTGCCCATGTTATGTTCCTTGTAGATTTCTGGATTGATCAATCCGGGATGAACGACCAGCCCGGACGCAACTTGGCCTGATAGATGAAAGCATGGTGCAGCAGATACTTCATCCAGTGCCCGGCCAAGCCGATCTCGCCGAAGGTCAGGTTGGTGTCGCGACCGTATTCCGGATACTTCTCGTAGTCCGGGACCACCGGGAATACGGTCATGGCTGCTGCCGTGCCCTTGAAGATGTGTGATCCGGTGGAGGCGACGCAGGCTGCGCCCATCTCGGCCATGGAGGCGGTGTGGGTCGGTTTTTCTGCGCCCTTCAGCATGTCGCAGATGCTCATGGCGACGGCTTTGGCCATGGCGGCGGAAGGCATGCCGGTCCTGGGGGCCGTGGGATTGATCGGCGTGCCATTGGCGCTCTGCATCGGCTTGCTGATCATGTGCGGCGGCGCGAACGCGATGCCGACCGCGAAGATGTTGCGATAAGCCGGTGTCTGGTAGGTCCTGGGCCAATCCTTGGCACCCCATTCCATGTACGGACGCTGCGTGTAATCGGCATCGACCTTCATGAAGCCGTTGGGGGCGAACACCTGGCTCGTGATGTCGGCACCCGCCTTGTCGAACGCTTTCAGTCCGACGCCCGCAAATGGCGGGATCAGCATGGAGAAATCGAATTCCAGTTCGTGGAAACTGCCATCCAGGGTTTCATAGTGAATCTTCCCGGCTTCGACTTTCTTCACGTGGGCGCGGGTGATCCATTCGATGCCGCGCTCGACCATCAGCGATTCGGCAAAGGTCTTGCCGTTGGTGATGTAGCCGCCGCGCTCGATATGCACGCCGCCCATGCCGAAATCGCCCAGCTCGTATTCGTTGCTGAGCCAGACGATGCGCGCTTTGTCGCGCACGCCGGCCTCGCGCAAGGCGTGGTCCACGTTGTAGATGTACTCGAACGCCGCGCCCTGGCAGGTGCACATGCCGTGGCCGGTGCCGATCACGATGGTCTGGCGCTCGCCCTTGCGCATGGCGTCGATGCTGACCTGCAGCTTCTGGTTGGCTTCCACAGCGTGCTTGGCTGAGCAAACGGAGACGGTATGCCCATGCTCAGGCCCCAGGCCTTCAGTAGCGGCGAAGTTCAGCTTCGGCCCGGTGGCGTTGATCAGGAAATCGTAGGTGATGTCTTCCTGAACACCGGTCTTGTCGGCTTTGGTGTATTCGACCGTCACGAAAGGCTTTGCGCTTTCCGCATTGCCTTCCGGATGGATAGACACCGCCTTGGCCTGGCGGAAATCCACATTGGTCTTGCCGTACAGCTCGGCAAGATCAAACGTGACATCGCTCTCGGTCATCTGGCCTACGCCCACCCAGATGTTGGAGGGGATCCAGTTCCATCTTGCATTGGGCGACACCACCACGATCTCGTGCTGTTTCCCTACCCATTTATTGAGATACCTGGCGGCGGTATGGCCCGATATACCGGCGCCCAAGATTACGATTCGCGACATTACTTCTCCTTTATTAACAAACCTTATCTTCCATGATGTTGCGTTGCGGCCAAGGGGTGCGTAATCGCGCCGCCCACTTGCTCCGGCGTCAAGCGCGTTCAGGTAATCCTGTCTGCAGCCACGATGGACTGACCACGCATTTTCGAACGCATTATCCATTAAATAATAATATAAGCATGTGCTAATGGGCAACCATTATAATTCGTGTGGTTTTTGTCGTGCTCACCAGGAGTTTCGGTGGAGCCGGCGAATGGCGTTTGCATGAGGCTGGGGCGGCGGATGCCCAAGTTCATGGTTTGCTGGGGGGATGCGGTCAGGGTCGACGCGGGAGGCAGTATTGGGGGGCTACTGCCATGTATTAGTGACGCTTAGAAAGACAAAAGGGTCACAGCCTGAGCTGCAACCCTTTTCAAATTTGGCTCCCCGACCTGGACTCGAACCAGGGACCTGCGGATTAACAGTCCGTCGCTCTACCGACTGAGCTATCAGGGAATTGATGAGGCCGCTATACTAATGATTGTCAGCGTTTTGGTCAACAAGAGAAACGAATTTGTGAGAAGATTTCGAAACTATTTCACGGTTGGTCATCCAGCTTTCAAGGATGCGTGATCGATAAATGAACCAACGCAGATCATGGACAAGAAAACGGTTTTCATCAAAACGGTAAAAGGCGAGAGCGAAGTATCCAGCTTGTCGGGCGACCTCAGGCGCGCCATGTCGCTTATCGATAATAAATCCACAGTAGAAGAAATCGTCAGGCGAGCGCCGCCCAGCCTGCGCGAAGATCTGGGGGATGTCCTTCGCGAACTGCTGGCGGGCGAGTTCATACGCGACAAGGATGCTTCCCTTGTTGAAACCAGGGGCGCCGGACCCAAAATCGCCGCGCCGAAGATGTTCGTCCCCAAACCTCCCGTTTCGTCGGCCTCGGATGAGCTGGATTTCACCAAATCAACTTCAGCCCATGCGGCCAATGCTGCCGATCTGGCCAAGCAGAAGGTCGAAGATGCCGCTCGTGGTCGTGCCGAGTTGGAGGCGGCTGTTGCGGCGGCCAAGGCCAGGGCGAGTGCCGAATTGACGGCGAAAGCGGAAGCCAAAGCGAGACAGGAAGCCGATGTCGCGGCGAGAGCCAGAGCCGAGGCGGATATCAAGACGAAGCAAGAGGCAAAGATAAGAGAGCAGGCTGAAGCCAAGGCCGGAGCAGAGGCCGCCGCGCGGATGCGCGCGGAGCAGGAGGCGGCGCGTGTAAAAGCCGAACTGGAAGCTGCTGTCAGAGCAAAGGCCGAAGCGGAAGCGCGAATCCGTGCCGAGATCGAAGTGGCAGCACGAGCCAAACAGGTCGCCGAAGAAAAAGCCAAGCAAGCAGCCGAGGAAGCGCGCCTGAAAGCGGAACAACAAGCCGCGCGCATCAGAGCGGAACTGGAAGCAGCAGCGAAGGCCAAGGCGGAAGCGGAAGAGAAAGCGAGACGGGAAGCCGAGGAAAATGCCAGAAGGGCAGCCGAAGAAAGAGCCCGCCAGGAAGCCGAAGCAGCGCGGTTGAAGGCCGCGCAGGAAGCGGCGGCGGCCCGTTTGAAAGCCGAACAGGAGGCAGCAGCCAGGGCGCGCGCCGAGGCGGAGGCCAGAGCATTGGCGGAAGCACAGGCAAGGCGAGAGGCCGAGGCGGCAGCGAAGCGTGAAGCGGAAGAGCAGGCCAGACGGGCCAAAGTGGCTGCAGAGCAGGAAGCGCTGGCGAGTGCGGCCAAAGAGATGGCGGCTGCGCCTGAGGCTGAGCCTGCATTCGAGATCAATCTGGGGAGTTTCCTTGGGGAGACGCAGCAACCGGAGCCTCGGCAAACTACTCCTGCGGTCGATCAGGAAGCGCGCGCGGCCGCCGAGGAAAAAACCAGACTGGAAGCGGAACAACGCGCTGCTGCAGCCGAAAAGAAATCGAAACAGAGTGCCGCTGCCGAAATGGCGCGTCTCAAGGCGGAGGCAGAGGCGAAGGCCGATGCTGCGCGCCGCAAGATAGAAGAGGAAGCGCGCCGCCAGGCCGAGGAACAGGCACTGGCAGCAGAACAAGCCAAGGCATGGGCAGAAGCGGAACAGCGCGCCAAGGTTCAGGCGCAGATCGATGCCGAGCAGGCCGCACAACAAGCGGCGCTGGCGCAGGCCAAGGCGGCGAAAAAGCCTGTCTCCCGAGCGCGACGCGCCCCCTTGCCCCTGGGCAAGATTGGTTTCGGACTCGTTGCGCTGGCGCTGGTGGTGGCGGTGGCGCTGCCATACGTCTATCCGCTGCAGGAATATGTCGCACCGCTGGAGCAGCGTCTTTCTGCGCTGCTGAAGCAACCGGTTCGGATCGGCGGCCTCAGTGCAGCTTCACTGCCTCCCAAGCTGCAACTGCAGAACGTGACGATCGGCAGTACGCCGGGAGTGAAGATCGGCAGCGTGGAGCTTAACTTCGACCTGCTTACCTTGCTTTCGGAGACCAAGGTCATCAGCAATGCAAAGATCGATGAAGTCAGCATCGAGGGCAGCCAGCTCGACAGGCAGATGGCGAGCCTGCAATCGCTGGGCGGCGACGCACAATATCCGCTGCGTCATATGACCCTGCAACGTGTGAAGGTCGTCACTGACGAGATTGCCTTGCCGGTCTTGAGCGGCGTTGCCGACATCGATGCACAGGGTGTTTTCAGCCGGGTCTCGTTGCATAGCGCTGACGACAAACTCAGCATCGAACTGCAGCCTAACCAGGGGCGTTGGCAGCTGGGCGTGAACCTGAAAGAAAGCAGCTTGCCGATATTGCCCGATGTCGTGTTCAGTGACATCAGCGCCAAGGGGAACCTGGGCGATGGCGAAGTGAATTTCACCGAAATGGACGCGCACATCTACAACGGTATCCTGCTTGGGCGCGCGAAACTCAATTGGCGCAAGGGCTGGCAACTGCAGGGCCAGCTCGAAGCGAAGACCTTCGAACTGAACAAGATGTTCCCGAAATACGGTGTCGAGGGTGAGCTGTTCGGCGAGGGCACGTTCTCGATGACAGGTGCGAAGCTTTCGCAGCTCGGCGAATCGCCGCGTCTGGATGCATCGTTCACCGTGAAGAATGGCGTGGTCAGCGGATTCGACATGGTGGAGACCGCACGACTGTTGAGCCGCGAGCATATGGTCGGCGGCCGCACCCACTTCGACGACATGATCGGCGTGGTGCAGTTGGAGAACCACGCGCTTCGTTTCCGTCAACTCAGGATCGTTTCGGGGATGCTGAGCGCCAATGGTTCGTTCGACGTCTCGCCGGGAAATCAGCTCGCTGGCAGCTTCAATGCCGAGATCAAGATGCGCGGGGGCAATAACCTGCTGACCCTGTTCGGAAAGCTGGATGAGCCGAAGTTGCGCGCCGGGCGCTGACAGGAGCGTGGCAATGAAAAAAGGCCGGGAGAAACCCGGCCTTTTCTTTTTGTGAGCTGATCTATGCGCTTCTTGCGGGGGAGAAGGTTAGCCTTCTCCGCAACCTCAAGCCAGCGCTTTCGCTATGCGCGTTTTTTGGGATTGTGGCTCCGGCATAACCTGTGCGTGGTTGTTGCCACTTCAGTGGCTTTACAACCACGGCCTCCCCCTTGCGGGGGGAAGGTTAGCCTTCAGCGAAATCTCAGGAAAGCGCTTTCGCGATACGCTCCAGCGCATTCCTGAGATTTTCCATCGAGGTGGCGAAGGACAGGCGGATGTAACCTTCGCTGCCGAAAGCGGAGCCGGGCACGACCGCGACGCCGGCTTCCGCCAGCAGGTATTCGGACAGCGCGATGTCGGTGGTTTCCTTGATCTTGCCCTGCTGGTGCAAGCGGGCGATGGCTTCGCGTGCATCGGGGAATGCGTAGAACGCGCCGCCCGCCATCAGGCACTTCAATCCCGGAATCTTGTTCAAGCCGTTCACCACGAATTCGTGACGCTCGCGGAACGCCTTGATCATCGGTGCGAGGCAGTTCTGGTCGCCGTTCAGCGCGGTCTCCGCGGCCGCTTGCGAGATGGAAGTCGGGTTGGAGGTGCTCTGCGACTGCACGTTCTCCATCGCGGTGATGATGTGCTCCGGACCGGCGGCGTAGCCAATGCGCCAGCCGGTCATGGCGTAGGCCTTGGATACGCCGTTCAGCACCATGGTGCGCGGATACAGGTCGGGGCAGGCGTTCAGGATGTTGACGAACTTCGCATCGGTCAGCGCGATGTGCTCGTACATGTCGTCGGTCGCGATGAGGATGTTCGGATGCTTGCGCAGCACCTCGCCCAGCGCCTTCAGGTCCTCCAGCGTGTATACCGCGCCGGACGGATTGCTCGGGCTGTTGATCACGACCATCTTGGTCCTGGGGGTGATCGCGGCTTCCAGTTGCGCCGGCTGTCAGCTTGAAACCCTGCGCGATGTCGGCCTGCACGATCACCGGTTTGCCCTCGGCGATGATCACGATGTCGGGATACGAAACCCAATACGGCGCAGTGATGATCACCTCGTCGCCGGGATTGATCACGGCCAGTGCCATGTTGAAGAAACTCTGCTTGCCGCCGCAGGACACCAGGATCTGCTTGGCGGTGTAGTCCAGCCCGTTGTCGCGTTTGAACTTGGCGATGATCGCCTGCTTCAGCGAGGGGATACCGCCCACCGGCGTGTATTTGGTCATGCCCTTGTTGATCGCCACAATGGCGGCATCTTTGATGTGCTGCGGCGTGTCGAAATCCGGCTCGCCCGTGCCCAGCCCGATGATGTCCTTGCCCTCGGCCTTCAGTTTCGCTGCGCGGGCGGCGACGGCCAGGGTGGGGGATGGTTTGATGGCTTGTACGCGGGTAGAAAGTGACACGATATTTCCTTGGGTTTTTAACATTGGCGCGGATTATACCTGCACCAGAGCAAGAATAAATCGCGAGAGAAGTGGCGATTTTTGGCTGTGGGCGGCACCTGGGGCGGTCAGTTTCCGGCCGTTCTTTTGCGACGGGGGGACGGCGGTACCAGCAGCCATGCCAGCAGCACCACGAGTGCAAATGCCGTGTATGCGAAGGTGAACACCCAGCCCGGAAAGTCATAAAACAGGAACTCGCGTACCCAGTGCTGGAAAAACGGCACCGAATAGGCGTTTTCACCTGCCATCAGTCTCAGGCTGTTCTCCAGCACGGTGAGCGGACATACCAGGCCCAGCCATGCCTCGGCCATCACGAACCCGATCGTCGCAAGGTGGACGGCCCTGAACCACCAGTTCCTGACCCAGAGCCAATGCCGGTACCAGCCGATCAGGATCGCGATCAGGCCGAGCATGACGAAAGCCACGAACAGCGCGTGAATGACGAGGACAAGGTCGGCAAGGAAAGTAAGCATGGCGGAACCTGTGGCAAACACGAGCATTTCACCCCGTGACGGCACCGTACCTGCGATGGGAGCGTGGTGTCAAATTGTCATTGACCGGGCAGCAGACTAGAATCGTCCGCGAGCCGCGACAACCTTGCAGAGTCAGGAGCCATTTATGCGTCGTGCAGTCGGGAAGTATCTTGGCTGGACCATACTGCTGATGGCGATCAGCAGTGCCTGCCTCGGCGAGGCAGTCGAGCGGCGCAAGGATCAGTTCGGGCGGGATTTCGGCTATTACCTCTATCCGATCGTGGGCGAGATACCCGGCATGGGCAGGGCTGCCGGTTTCGGTGCCAGCGTGTTGAACATGGGCGGCGGCGATACCGATTTCACCGGCTACTACGTGCGCGGCGACATCAAGGCGACCGGCGCCGCCTTGCTCGATTACCACGTGGTGCCGCAGCGCCTGATTTTCGATGTGGGTTACAACGACTACCGGGTCGCGGCCACAGCCTACAATCGCGGCATCGATTCCGACCCGGTCGATGTGATCCGTCCCAAAGTGGAAGGCCGATATCTGCTGGGGCAGGCGACACTGACCTTCGACGAGCGGCGCTATGAATTGTTCGCGCGCATGCTCGCTTGGGAGAACCGCCTGATCGAGGTGCTGGACAAGGACGGCCAAGCTTTTGCTGGGGTGGATATCAGCCAGAAAAGCGGCAACGCCTATTCCCTCGGCGGCTCCCTCGATCTGACCGACGACCGGCTCGACCCGCGCAGCGGCGTACGCTTCGAATTCGCCACCCGCCTGCCCAATAGCCGCAACGCGGACGAAAGCGAATATTTCGTCAACGACTACAACCTCAGCGCTTATGCGCCGATGCGCAAGTGGGATACGCTGGCGTTCAACCTGTTCTATTCGCGCGCCCATATCACCCGCGAGGGCTCTACCGACTATGCCCTGCTGCAACAGCGCTACGGACTGAACTGCAATCAATACCCCGTCGGCCCAAGCCGCGACGCCTGCCAGTCCACCGAAGCCAAACTGCTCGCCGGCAAACTGGCAGACAACCGCTACGGCACCGCCTCGGCGCTGGGCGGGACACAGCGCTTGCGCTCCTATGACAACGGACGTTTCTATGCCGGTCAGGCGCTGTTCTACGGCGTCGAGTACCGCTGGAACCTGACCGACGAACGCACCCCGTTCGACATCTATATCGCCAAGGGCATACGCACCGGTATCCAGTTGGCGGCCTTCTGGGAACGGGGCATGGTCGCGGATCAATCCAGCGAGCTGTTCAAGGACGGGCGCGAGAGTTACGGCATCGGCGCACGCCTGGTGCTGTCCGGGGTCATCATCCGCTTCGACCTGGCGCATGGGCGCGAGGGCCTCCAGAGCCAGCTGTTCATCACCTACCCGTGGAGCATGTTCTCGGTGGATAACCCGGGCTGATCCATATGCCCAGGTCGTTCGACCATCTGCTCAGGTGGTCATTCGACGTCTCGTGTAATTTGTTTGTCATACCCCACCCATACAATCCTCACCGCTGATACAAAGAATATCGAGGAGGGTTTATGCGCCAAGAGGATCATCCGGGCGGTGAAATATTTTCGCTGATCAATCCGATCGATGCCATTTCGCCGGATTGCCCGCTTGAAGACGTCGCGGAGTATTTCTCCAATCCCGCTTATGCCAAGCTGCTCTCGTTGCCGGTTGTGGAGGATGGGCGTCCTGTCGGGGTGATAAGCCGCTACGGCTTCATGGACATCTATCTGAAGCGCTACGCGCGCGAGCTTCACGGCAAGCGTCCTATCCGCAATTTCATCAACACGCCCTTGCTGGTGGAACTGGAGCAACCTCTGGCGGAGGCTGCGCAGCACGTCGCGGCAAACATGCGATTCCCCCTCACCGAGGATTTCATCGTGACCCGTCATGGCAAGTATCTCGGCGTTGGCTTCGTGATGGACCTGCTCAAGGCGATGGAGCAGCAGATGCGCGCCGGCACGGCAGAGCTCGAAAAGGCGTATTCGCAGCTCAAGTCTTCGCAGCTTGCGCTGGTGCAATCGGAAAAGATGGCCTCGCTGGGCCAGATGGTGGCGGGAGTCGCGCATGAGATCAACACCCCGCTGGGCTACGTGCAGAACAACGTCGCGATCGGGCAGGAACTGTTCTCGCAGATGCAGACCATGATCGCCGGATACGAGAGGCTGGTCGACAGCCTGCTGGACGAGCAGGCGGGCGAAGAGCAGATCGCGGAACAGATGCACATGGTCGCCGCGATGCGCAACGACGTGAATGCGCAGGAGATGCTGGGCGAGATGCACGGGCTGATGGCGGATTCACTCTACGGCATCGGCCAGATCTCCGAACTGGTGCTCAACCTCAAGAACTTCTCGCGCATGGACGCCGCAGCGACGGATGCGGTGAACCTGAACGACTGTATCGAGAGCGCCCTCAATATCGGACGCAACGTGCTCAAGAACAAGGTCGAAGTCGTCAAGGAACTGGGCACGCTGCCCCAGTTCACTTGTGCGCCATCGCAGCTCAACCAGGTGTTCCTCAACCTCTTCACCAATGCGGCGCAAGCGATGAGAGAGCTGGGGCAGCTGCACATCAGGACCTGGACGGACGATGGTGCGATCCACATCAGCGTGGCGGACAACGGCAAAGGCATCCCGCAGGAGAACCTCTCCCGCATCTTCGACCCGTTCTTCACAACCAAGCCGGTCGGCGAAGGCACGGGTCTGGGGCTGGCCATCACCCACCAGATCATCCAGCAGCACGGCGGGGAGATCAGCGTCGAATCGCGCATCGGCGAAGGGACGCGCTTCCACATCAGATTACCCGTCGCTTCCGCAACGGCCCGGCAACCGGCAGCACTGGCAGCCGCGGCATAACCCAAGGAGCAGATGAACATGAGCAAACCCGTATTGCTGTTGATCGACGATGAAGAACGCATCCTGCGTTCCCTGCGCATGCTGTTCTTCGTCGGCTACGACGTACGCATGACCTCCGACCCGCACGAGGCGATCCGGATGCTGCGGGATGAAAAGATCCATGTCGTCGTCAGCGACCAGCGCATGCCCGTGATGCAAGGCTCGGAGCTGCTGCGCATCGCGCGCGAGACCTCGCCCGCCACCATGCGCATCCTGCTGACGGGTTATTCCGACCTGGATGCCTCCATCGCCAGTGTGAACGAGGGCGAAGTGTTCCGTTACCTGATGAAGCCGTGGAACGTGGAAGAAGTGAAGAAAGTGGTGGCCGAGGCCGCCGCCATCGCCGAGGCCAGTTTCGCCGTGCGGTCGCATGCCGAGGCTGCCGTTGATGCGGCGAGCGCCAAGCCGCGCGTGCTGATCATGGACCACGACGAATCCACTGCCAAGACCGTGCACGAGACCTTGGGTGACCGCTGCGACATCGTCTGGGCATCCGATGCACAGCACGCCATGGAGGAGCTGGCGAAGCAGGACGTTTCCGTCGTCGTGTCCGACCTCATGCTGGGCGAAACCAACGTCGGTTACATCCTCAAGACCATCAAGCAGCTCAACCCGCAGACGCAATGCATCGTCGTCACCTCGTTCAACGATACCTCGCGCCTCATCGAGCTTATCAACCAGGCGCAGATCACCCGCTTCCTGCCCAAGCCGGTCAGCAAAGGCATATTGGCACGCAATCTCGAATCCATGCTGGAGCGCTTCCACGTGCTGCGTAGCCAGCCGGTGCTGCAGAAGCGCCAGGCCGTCGAACCGATCAGCGACCCGCAGGAAAAGATACAAGCCGGGAATTTTATGGGCATGTTAGGTCGTCTGCGGGCCAGGATCGGCGCTTAAAAGCCCTGAATGGGCAGCCCGGATCGCAGCCGGGCTATGAAACTAAGCCATGGCAACAACACCGTGCCGGCGCAGCACGTCGAGGAACAACTGCGGCTCCGGGCGGATGCGGTAATTGTCGGTCTCGTGCGTCCACACGATCTTGCCGTCCTTGCCGGTGATGATGACGGTCGGCAGCACCGTGTCGCTGTTGTAGCCGAACATCTGCATGCCCATCGGCGTGCCGTTAACATTCTCGATGCCGAGCGCGTGCGCAGCCGCATTTCCTTCGTCGGTGAGGAAGTCGAATTTGGCGTTATAGGTCTTCGATATGCCCACCGTGTTTTCGTGCGGTTGCGGCGCGATCATGGCGACGCGCACGCCGAGCGCATCGATCTCCTTGTAACGCGCGATCAGTTCCTTGAGTTGCGCCGAGCAGAACGGGCACCAGTTGCCGCGATAGAAGATCAGGATGGCGGGCCTGTCCGTCAATTGTGCCGAGGAAATGGTCTTGCCCTGCGCATCCAGCGCGGTGAAGTGGGGCAGTTGGCTGCCCACGATCAGCTTCATGCTGGGCTGGCGGTCGCCGAAAGTCGAGAACCAGTAGGCATAGAGCAGAAAGCCGATCCATGCCGTCACAGCCAGCACGGCGGCGATAAAGTCGGCTCCCTGTTGTTGCCAATCCCAGATTGCCAGCGCCACGCCCGCCGCGCCGAGCAGGTTGATGATGGGGAAATGGGCGCTGGTGCGTGCCACGTTCTTGAGCATCATCACGTAACTGATCACCATCAGGATCGGGGCAACGGTCAGCAGTACCCCGCTCCAGGCCATCGGACTCTCGCCCCGGAAAAGCATCCAGCCGGCGAATCCGGTGATGGCCATGATTGCCATCATGTAGCTGCTGATGAAAATGGATTTGAGCAGATTCATGGCGTGTTCCTCCTAGTGAGTGCTGCAGGCGGCCGGGCTCGGCGCTTCCCAGGCCTCGTTGGCAAAGGCGGCATCCAGCGGTGTGTCGGTCAGGTGATTGGCGTAGTTGCTCAGCGTCTTCATGGCGACGCCGAGTACCACTTCCAGCGCCTGCTGTTGGGTGTAGCCCGCCGCAAAGAAATCGTTCAATTCCCGGCTGCCGCCGACCCAGCCGCGTTTGTGCACGACGGCTTTGGTGAACACGGACAGCGCATTTAACTTCTGGTCCGGCAAGGGCTGGCCGCTGCGCAGGGCGGCGATGATGTTGTCGGCGACCTTGACCATGTTGCGCGCGAGGAAGGAGTGGGCCGCCACGCAATAGCCACAGGCGTTCTCGACGCTGACGGAGATGAGTACGACTTGTTGCTCGGCGGGCGTGAGCGAGCTCTTTTCGAGCAAGGCGCCCAGGTTCTTATAGGCTTCGAGGGAAGTCGGCGCCTCGGCCAGATGGGCGTAAAGATTGGGGATGAAGCCCAACCCTTTGTTGGCGGCCTCAAGGATGGGTACGGCGGCAACCGGCGCGGTCGCGAGGTTATGCAGTTTGAACGGGTTCATGACGGTCTCCTGAAAATGGTCGAGCAACGATTTGTTGCCTGGACCCATTGTCGGGAAGCGGAGGGTTTGCCTCCATGACCGCCAGAAGGTGATTTATGTCTGATCGTCCAGACAGGTGATGCGGCAGGTCAACCGCGTGCCTTGCCGGGCGGAATGCCGATGATGCGCTTGAACGCCTTGCGGAATGCGGCTTCCGATTCGTAGCCGCACTGCATGGCGACATCCAGCATGTTGGCATTCCCGTCGGCGAGCAGGCCGCTCGCCAGTTGCATGCGCCAGGTCGCAACGAACTCCATGGGCGGCATCCTGACCAGTTGCGTGAAACGCTCCGAGAACGCCGAGCGCGACTGGCAGGCGAGACCAGCCATGCGCTCCACCGTCCAGGCTTCGGCCGGCGCGTCGATGAAAGCCGCGACGGCGGGGCGCAGATGTTCGTCCGACAACGTCGCCAGCAGCGGCGACAGTTTTGGTTCCACATGCAGCGCATGCCGGATGACATACAGGAACAGCGCATCCGATAGGCGATCCAGGATCGCAGTCACGCCCAGTTCATTGCGTATCGCTTCCTGGGTCATCATCTCGATCAGGCCGCGCACTTGCCGACCGACCGGGCTTTCGTCCGGACGGATCAGCATGAACTCGGGGAAGGAGGCGAGCAGCAGGCCGCGGATATGCGCGGGCAGTCGCAGATGGCCGCACAGCAGGCCGCTGCCAGGGGCATGGACATCCAGCGGCGCAGGGTGCGTGTAATCGAACGGCTGCTGCGGAATGACGCGGTGGGCGCTGAAGGTATGCGCTGCATCGTGCGGGAAGAACGCGATGTCGCCCGCGGTCATGCGCGCGGGCTCGCTGCCATCCTTCATATGTATCCACGCTTCGCCGTGGCACACCAGATGGAAGGTCGTGGCGTCAGAGCCGCCGGGCGTGGACATGTGCCAGGCATCGCACAACTGGCCGACGTAATACACCTCAGCGCCGAGATGCAGGCGGCGCAGGAATTCGTTGAGTTGTTGCGGCGTCGCGCCCATCGATTTTTACAACTTGCGCGGCAACTCGCGCGCGGCCTTGCGGATGAAGGCGAGTTGCTTCTCGAAGTTGCGGCAGCCACGGCACATCATCAGGTGCATACGCATCGCCATCCGCTCGCGCCAGGTGAGCGGGCGTTCCAGCGATTGCGACAGCAGTTCGGTGTTGTGTTTGCAGTCCAGCATGTTCACCTCGCGTTTCCAAACCAGTTGAGATCGAGACATTCGCGCAACGCCAGTCGCGCGCGGTGCAGGATCACCCAGCAGTTAGTCGTGGAGATGGAGAGTTCCTGACAGATCTCTTCGGTCGACATCTCCATGAACTCGCGCATCATGAAGGCGCGCGCGGTGTTGAGCGGCATGCGCCGGTTGCATTGCTCGAACACTTCCCAGAAGTGCGTGTTCTCCATCGACTGTTCGGGTTCGTTCCAGGTCTGCGGCGGGGCGGCCCAGCGGCCGTTCTCCTTGAACAGCGCATCGACCAGTTCGTTCTCGTCCTCGCCCTCGGCCACGTTCAGTTGCGGCTCGCGTGTGCGCTTGCGCAGCATGTCCAGTATCTTGTGCTTGAGGATGCCAACCAGCCAGGTGCGTAGCGAAGACTGCGCCGTGAACTTGCTGCGGCTCTCGATGGCCGCGACCAGCGTCTCCTGCACGGCATCCTCGGCCAGATGCGGATCGCGCAGTTGCAGGATGGCGTAGCGCACCAGATAGCTGCGGTGCTGTTGCAGGTCTTCGGGATCGATGTCGCTCATTCAGACTCCGTAGGGCAGGGCTGCCGCATGGTAACACCCGCCAAAATGCAAAGCACCCGCCGGGTCGCGGCGGGTGCGATGCGGGCCGGTTTCAGTGTCGCTGCGGCGCACAGGGATTCACCGGTGCACAGGGATTGCGTGCGGCACAGGGATTCTTCGCCGCGCACGGGTTGGCGCTAGCCATGAAGCCTTTTTGCAGCGAGGCCGTGTAGACCGTCAGCGCGGCCAGTTTCTTGCTGCTCCACGGCAGCGGTTTGCTTGCCATCGGCACCACCATGCAGAACTGCACCATCTCGTCCAGATGCACGGCTTTGACCGCGGAACGATCATGCGTCATCTGCACGTAATGCGGATAGGGCTGGGCGAAGGTGTTCTGGAAAGCGCCGTTGCCCTGGTGGCAGCTGTTGCACGACATGCCGTTGCTGCTCAGGGTGGTGTCGCCGAACAGTTGTTTTCCATAGGCGGTCAGCTCGGTCTGCTTGCCGCGATACGGCCGGTAGTTCTTCGGACGCAGCACCAGTCCGGTATCGACGCGGTCCGCCATCGCTGCCGCGCAGGGGTTCTTTGCCGCGCACGGATTCTTTGCGGCACAGGGGTTCAAACGCGACGTGCCCGGACGCGGGGCACAGGGATTCGCCGGGCGGCAGGGCGCAGCAAAAGCCGCGCCGCCCAGCGACAGGGTCAGTGCGCCGGACGAGACCAGCGCACGCATCAGGGCAGAGTGTTTCATATCGTTCTCCCTTCGCGCTCAGGCCAGGAAAAAGTACGCGGCAACGCCGGCGACGGCGAGCAGCACCATGACCAGCATCATCTTTTCATGGATGCACATGCCGGGGGTGGTCTCGCAACTGCTATTCATTTTGCACATGATGGACATATCAGCCTCCTGGAGAATGGTTAAGTCACGCCTTGCGACGGTGACGTGCGTTGGTCGTGTGAAACGAAAAAACCTTACAAAAGAAAAACCATGTAAGGAATCCGCATGTCCAACGACTAATTCATACCGATACGACAACCATCCATTCAAGGAGACTCCCATGAGAACGCTGGTAAAGTTTATGGCCCTGCTGGCCTTGCTGTTTCCGTTGTTCGCCGATGCCACCGGCGAGCCCTACACCCAGGACAAACTGGACGCCGTGAACAAGTCCGGCAAACCCGCGCTGGTGTTGATCCATGCAGACTGGTGCCCGACTTGCAAGGCGCAGGAGAAGATACTGGATGCCATGTTGCCGATGAACGAGTTCAAAGGCATCACCACCTTGCGCGTGGATTTCGATACGCAGAAGCAAGTGGTCAAGGCGTTCGGCGTGCAGTACCAGAGCACGCTCATCGTGTTCAAGGGCGGGAAGGAAGTCGCCCGCGTGACCGGCGAGACGGATCAAAAGCGCATCGCAGAGTTGCTGCGCAAGGCGCTATAACATGAAGGGCTACAACAGTCCGATTGCTTCGCAGAGCGAGACAGGGCTGCTGCATAAGCCCCTCGCCCGCAAGCGGGATAACCAGCGACTTGGCTGGCGTAATCGGCCAGCCTAGTCGAATGGCTAGAAGTTCCATCAGAGGGGTTGGGGTGAGGGATGGTAGACAGCAACCACTTGTCGCAAATGCTGAACAACCCTCATCCCCAGCCCTTCCCCCGCCTGCGGGGGAAGGAAGTAGAGCACAACGCAGTTGGCATGTTGGTTACACAGTCAGATTAGAGAGAGGGCAAAGGTGAAACGATGGAATTGACCGCAACCAGCTACGGCCTGTCGTTCTTGGCAGGCGTGCTGTCCACGCTGTCTCCGTGTGTGCTGCCGCTGGTGCCCATCCTGATGGGTTCGGCGGCGAGTACGCATCGCTACGGCACGCTCGCGCTCGTGGGCGGGCTGATGCTGTCGTTCACCCTGATTGGCGTGGGACTCGGCTCGCTGGGCGGCAGCATCGGCGTGGAGCAGGATACATTGCGCGTGGTCGGCGGCGTGCTGCTGATCGTGTTCGGGGCGGTGCTGGTCTCTAGCAGGCTGCAGGACCGCTTCAGCGCGGCAGTCAGCCGGCTGGGTGTGGGGCAGGGACTGCTGGCGCGTTTCAACCTGAGTGGATTGCACGGCCAGTTCTTGCTGGGCCTGTTGCTCGGCATTGTGTGGAGCCCGTGCGTCGGACCCACGCTGGGCGTGGCGATCACGCTGGCCAGCCAAGGGCAGGCCTTGGCGCAGGTCGCTACGGTGATGCTGATATTCAGCCTCGGCGCCGGCTTGCCGCTGCTCGCCATCGGCATGCTGTCGCGGCAGGCAATGGGCAAATGGCGCGGGCGCATGATGGAAGCGGGGCAAAAGGCCAAGAAGATATTCGGCGCGGCGCTGCTGCTGATCGGTATCCTGGTGTTGTCCGGTGCGGACAAGGATTTTGAGAAGTGGGCGGTGAATGCGATGCCCGACTGGCTGGTGACGTTGACCAGCCGTTATTGAGCCAGCGTAGGATGGGTTGAGCAACGCGATACCCATCATTGCGCATGTTGGGTATCGCTTCGCTCCACCCAACCTACATATTTGTTGATTTTGGGAGGCGCAAATGTCCGAAAAAGAATCCCTGCTCAACACGCTGCTCGGCCTGTCGATGATCGTCGAGGCGCGCGACCCCTACACCGGTGGCCACCTGTGGCGTGTGTCGCAATTTTCCAAACTGCTGGCGCAACAGGCGGGGCTGTCGCGCCGCGAGATCGCGCTGAGCGAGGTCGGCGGCTTCTTGCACGACCTCGGCAAGGTCGGCGTACCTGATGCCATCCTCAACAAGCCAGACCGCCTGACCGATGCCGAGTATGCCGTCATCAAGACCCATCCGGGCGTGGGCGGGCGGCTGCTGGCCAACCATCCGCTCGCCAATCTGGCGCTGGAGGCGGTGGTCGGCCATCACGAACGCCCGGACGGCAAGGGCTACCCGCACGGCATCGCGGGCGAGGTCATTCCCGAAGTCGCGCGCATCGTCGCCATCGCCGATGCCTTCGACGCCATGACCAGCACGCGACCCTACCGCAAGGGCATGCCGCTGGAAAAGGCGCTCACCATCATCGGCGATGAGTTGGGCGGCCAGTTCGATACGCGGCTGGGGCGTGATTTCCTGGCACTGGGGCGCAGTGCGGATGTTGCACATATCGTCGGGCACAGCGAGCCGGGCATTCCGCTGCTGGCATGCCCCGTATGCAGCGCGCCGGTGGTGGTGCGCCGGGTGCAGCGCGATGGCGAGTTCGTGTATTGCCGTGCCTGCGGCGGCGAATCGCGCCTGCACAAGCAGGATGGATCGCTGCAACTGGAGATGACCGGCCACAAGGGCGACGCCGCCGCGCTGGCGCCGGACCACGACTCGGACCTGCTCGGAGCGATGGTAGAAGACATCGCGCCGCATGTGCTGTGAGGCGGCAGTTCTTGTAGGTTGGGTTAGCCCGCAGGGCGGTGCGTGTGTTGTTGGGGCTTTAGCCCCGTACAACCACGGCCTACCCCTTGCGGGTGTAACCCAACAATGAATATAGAGAACATGTTGGGTTACGCGATGAAACTGCTAACCCAACCTACAGAAACCTGGGCGAGGGACGGAGAGTGAGGTTTGCGATGTCCGAACTAAGCAATACAGTACAGATCAACGGCAGGCCAGTGACGGTCGAATGGACGCAAGCCGCCGCGCACGAACTGGTGCAACGCGCGCAGCCGCTGGTGGTCGAGCTGGAACTGTATTTCTCCTGCCTGGTGAAGAAGTTCGTCCATTTCCACGAGACGGCACCGCAGCGCGAAACCGTAGCAGTCAGCGACAAACTATCCGTCTTCTTCCGCCCCGTCACCTCCACTGCCTGCTCGTTCGAAGTCGCCGATCGCCTGGGCAGACAGCCGGAGATCGAGATCGATACGCCCAACGCGCGCAAGATCGCACCCAGGCGGGTCAGCATCGATTATGTGCGCGGGGAATGGCGCGGAGAATTCTGGATCTGAGATCGCATCAACTGTGCCGTCCGGCGAGCGCCAGCTCCACTAGCCATAGGGTGTCTTCGACCGAGATATCCATCTGACTCGTGAGGTCCAGTTCCCTGTCCTCGAATACGTCTCCGCCGGGATGCATTTCCGCCCATGCCCACACAACCTCGTCGCGCTTCTGCAGCAGCGCTTCGATGTGCGGGCGGTAGAGCACGAACATCGCGCTGATCCAACGGTTCACCGGCAGCGAGGGGAAGGCATGGTCGATAACGAAGCGATCCAGCATGCGGATCACCTGTTCGGCGGGATACCAGGCTTCGGCGGTCACCCAGCGATTGGTGGTGAACAAGGTTGTCGGAAAACCGTAGCCGTCCATGGCGATGGCGACCAGGTGCGACAATGCTTCGTCACCCTGCGGCCACGGATCGGTCGCGGGATATTCGATGGGAGAAACACCGGCGGGCATGCCCATGGGACGCAGGAAGCAGTGGAAGTGTCCGTGCTCGCCCGTTTCGCTGCGATGCGCGTGGTAGTAATACTGCGCATGGCTCTCGCGGTCGTACACGTCGTCATCGGGATAGTGATTGAATTCGTAGAACGTCTCGCCCCGGTTCAAAGAGTCGCGCAACACCTCGCCGACGATGTTCAGTTCGGCTTTCTTCAGCACGCGATACATTTCCAGAATGTCGCGGCCTGCCTGCTGCATGGCCTGCAACTGCGCCAGCGGCAGACGTGCCAGATCGGGCGCAACAACCAGCCTCGATTCGAGGCCGGTTGCAGGCGCTGGCTGACTTAATGCGCTGCGCATGGGTTTTTGGCGCCGCAGGGGTTCTTTGCGGCACAGGGATTCTTCGCCGCGCACGGGTTGGCCTTCTTTTTGGATTTCGCCGTGCATGGATTCTTGCTGGCGCAGGGATTCTTTCCGGCGCAGGGGTTGGCTGCGGCAGTCTTGGCAGAACGCGCCGCACAGGGATTGGCCGCGCCGCAGGGTGCTGCCATGGCTGCGCCGCTCATGGCCGCAGCCAGCGCGCCGGAAGAGATCAGGGATTTTGCGATCGTGTTGAGTTTCATGGTGCTCTCCTTGGAAGTGATGGCATGGCCGAAATGGCGGATGCAGACCTTAGTCGTCCGGAGGCTTGATTCCTTACACCAGCAATGCAGCGGTTTCTGGGTAGAATTCGGTACTAAAGAAGACCGAAGAACATGATCGGACTAGCTGAAACCGAACAATCCCTCCGTTCGTGGTGTCGCAAAAGGACTATTTGATTATGAGACTCGGCATCGACCTAGGCGGCACCAAGATCGAAATCATCGCGCTGGATAACAGCGGCAAGGAACTGCTTCGTCGCCGCGTGCCCACCCCCAAGGGCAACTACTACGAGACCCTGCAAGCCATCGCCCAACTGGTGCGCGACGCCGAAGCAGAACTCGGGCAGCAGGGCTCGCTCGGCATCGGCACGCCCGGCGCGCTTTCCCGCGCCACCGGCCGTCTCAAGAACTCCAACTCGGTCGCGCTCAACGGCCAGCCCATCCTGCAAGACCTCGAATCCCTGTTGCAGCGCCCAGTGAAGATCAGCAACGACGCCAACTGCTTCGCGCTTTCCGAAGCGACGGACGGCGCGGCGGCGGGAGCAGAGGTCGTGTTCGGCGTCATCCTCGGCACCGGCGTCGGCGCGGGCATCGTCGTCAACGGCCGCATTCTCACCGGTCCCAACGGCATTGCCGGCGAATGGGGGCACAACCCTCTGCCTTGGCCGCAACCGCATGAACTTCCCGGCCCGCAATGCTACTGCGGCAAGCGAGGCTGCATCGAAACCTTCCTCTCCGGGCCGGGCATGGCGAAGCTGCATCAGATGGAGACAAGTGATTCATTGAGCGCGGAAGAAATCGTGGCGTGCGCAGAGCAGGGCGATGCCGCCTGCGAGCGCAGCCTGCAACACTACGAGAACCGCCTCGCGCGCTCCCTCGCGCACGTCATTAACATTCTCGACCCGGACGTCATCGTGCTGGGCGGCGGCATGTCCAACATCGCGCGGCTGTATGCGGACGTACCCGCGCTGTGGGGCAAGTGGGTGTTCTCGGATCGGGTGGACACCAAACTGGTGCAGCACCGTTTCGGTGATTCCAGCGGCGTGCGCGGCGCGGCATGGCTATAGCGATGAACGCGAGTGCCAATTTGAAAAAAGGAAACGAAAAATGCGCGGGCGTGATGTGAAGCATATTCCCCAAGCGTTGCTTGCCAGTCTATTCGGCGGCGGCAAAGGGGAGCATGCGCTGGACGGGGAAACCTGGCAGGCGGTCATGGGATTGCCGCTGTTCGACGGGCTGGATGCCGCAGAGCGGGCGCGGTTGCGCGAACTGGCGATCCGGTTGCTGGCCGACAAGGCGTTCTCCGGCGCCGGCGGGATCGAGGTGGACGACGGCATGGCCACCGCCATCGCCGCCTTCGCGGTCCTGCCGGTGCTGAACATCGGCTACGACTGGTACGAGGGCTGGCGCGAGATCGTGGTCTATCCGGGCGAGTTCATCTATGACGGCGAGCAGATGGACGAGGACGGCATCGTCCACCATGTCCGCCACGTGCGTAGCGGCGAGGCGATGCTGGGCGGTCCGATGGTGCTGTCGTGGGAGGACGTGGAACACTCCGGGCAAGGCGATGGCTTCAACGTCGTGATCCACGAATTCGCCCACAAGCTGGACATGAAGAACGGCGACGCAAACGGTCGCCCGCCGCTACATTCCGGCATCGACCCGGCAGAGTGGGCGCGCGATTTCCAGTCCGCCTACGACGACCTTTGTCGCCGCGTGGACGGCAGGCGAGGAGACCATGATCGATCCCTATGCTACGGAAAGTCCGGCCGAGTTTTTCGCCGTCCTCACCGAATACTTCTTTGAGGTACCAGACCTGCTGCATCGGGCTTACCCGGCAGTGTACGAACAACTGGTGCGCTTCTACCGGCAGAACCCGCTGGCACGACTGTAGCGGGGGGCTGTAAGCCGTGGAGAAGTTCGCGATGCGGCCCCTCTGGCTCGACTCCATTGGTTCTGTTGACCCCGGTGCCGGGTGTGGGTATTCCGGCTTACCCGGTTTTTCATAATTCAATTCTGGAATAGGTGTAGGCTGACAATCTCATGCATATAGCGCCAGCCGAGGTTGCCCATGTATGAAGACCTGACAGCACTCGCGGATCGCTTGAGACAGAATTTTATTCTCAGGTTCCCTTTTCTCGTTCCAGGTAAACGCGATGGTATCTACGCCTATCTATTGACGGTCGTCCTGATGGGAGTGGCATTGTTCGTGCGTTTGGCGATTGCCCCCGTCAGTGCCGGCGTGCAGTACGTTACCTTTTTCCCATCCGTCACACTTGCCGCAATTTTTGGCGGATACAAGTCCGGGATGCTCGCCACGGTGATTGGATTGATTCTCGCCACCTATATCTTTACGCCGCCTTATTACTCCATTTCGATTGAGGTACTTCGTCTCAGTTTCTGGTCAAACCTGGTGTTCCTGCTGGACGGCATCATCGTGTCTTTTTCGATTGAGGCGATGCACCGATACCGCCTGCAACTCAAGAAGAAGTTTGACGAATCCAGGAAGTCCGAGGCGCAGGTGATGAAGCTGAATGAGGAACTGGAAAGGCAAATCGCCAGGCGCGAGCAAGTGGATAAGGATTTGGCAGAACAGGAAGAGTTCTTTCGCCTCATCGCGGAGAATGTCGAGGACTTCATCGCGGTGTTGGATCTCAAAGGACGGCGAATCTACAACAGTCCTTCCTATGCCAGGCTTTTTGGCGACGTGGCATCCCTGAAAGGCACGGACTCGTTCGCCGAGATCCATCCGGACGACCGTGATCGCGTCAGGCAGGTTTTCAGCGACGCTTTGCAGCGCGGTATGGGGCAGCGCACGGAATACCGGTTCGTGTTGCCCAACGGTGGCATCAGCCACATGGAATCCAGCAGCGGGGTGATCAAGAATAGTCAGGGCAAGCCTCAGAGGGTGGTCGTCGTGTCCCACGACGTTACCGAGCGCAAAATGGCGGAGCAGAAGATCAAGGAATTCGCTTTCTACGACACCTTGACGCAACTTCCCAATCGCCGACTTCTGGACGATCGTCTGGAACAAGCCATCGCAGCCTGCAAGCGCAGCGGTCGCTATGGTGCGGTGATGTTCCTCGATCTGGACAACTTCAAGCCGCTCAACGACAAGTACGGGCACAAAGCGGGTGACTTACTTCTGGTGGAGGTTGCCCGTCGCCTTACCCGTTGCGTACGCGAAGTGGATACCGTGGCGCGTTTCGGCGGAGATGAATTCGTGGTGGTACTCAGCGAACTGGCCGGGGACGAAACCGAATGCGCCAAAGAGGCCCGTGTCGTGGCGGAGAAGATTCATGTTGCCCTTTCCGGGCCGTACCTGCTGACTCCCCAGCTCACCGGCACAATGAAGATGATCACCCATCAGAACGTGGGAGCCAGCATAGGCGTCGCGTTATTCGGCAAGAATGCGAGCGCGGAAAATATTCTCAAGTGGGCCGACAAGGCGATGTATCGGGCGAAGGAGTCGGGGCGCAACCAGATTTGCTTCCATGATTCCGGAAACTGAGCGGGTGCATTTTGTTGGGTGCCCCAATTTGGAGTAGGGTGCAATAAGCGTAGCGCATTGCACCGGATGTGTAGATGTCACCCATACGGCGCAATGCCCGTTGGTTATTGCGCCCTTGTATTATGCAGCCGTCCTGAAGTGTATCTCAAGACAGAGTAGCCGGATGCCGTTTGCGCCCTTTGGCTCAAAGCCTGTAGCGTAGATTTTGCAGCGGCTACTCAACTCCCTATGCGAGAAATCGAACAGTATCTTTGGCCCGGCTTCGCCGTGAGCTCGCATTTACAAGGTTGATTGCGCGGAGGTTATGATGAACAACGATCCCGTTTTAGGCATTGATGTATCCAAAGACAAACTCGACTGTGCCTTATGTGTCGATGGCAAATGCAAAAGTAAGGTCGTAACCAATAATCCTCAAGGGTTTGCCGATCTGTTGAATTGGCTTCATAAGTGGCATGTTGGCTCACCTCATGTCTGCATGGAGGCGACCGGCGTTTACTGGGAAGCCTGTGCAGAATTCCTGGCTGCCCACGACCTGCAGGTTAGCGTGGTCAATCCTGCCCAAATTAAGGCATTCGGCGGTTCGCGCCTAGTACGCACCAAAACCGATGCAGTCGATGCCCGGTTGATTGCTGAATTCTGTCAGCGTATGACGCCAGAAACCTGGCAACCACCCTCGCCAGCCGAGCAGGCATTGCGAGCCTTGGTACAGCGTCTGGATGCCCTGCAACGGATGCACACGCAAGAAAGCAACCGTCTTGGTGTGGCTCGCGACACCGTGCGAAAAGGGATTGCGGATCATCTGGTTTGGTTAGATAAGGAAATTGCGACCCTAACAAAACAGATTCGCGATCACATTGACGGCGATCCCGATCTCAAACGAAAGCGTGATCTGCTCGACAGCATTCCCGGTATCGGGGAGCGCACCATTGCGGCGATCCTGGCCTTCGGAGCGGATCAGCATCATTTCGCCAACGCACGCCAATGTGTCGCTTTTGCGGGTCTTAACCCGAGGCAACATCAATCGGGAAGCAGTGTAAACGGCAAACCACGCATGTCGAAGGTGGGCCATGCGCTACTGCGCAAGGCTTTGTACATGCCGGCTTTGGTGACGTTGTACAAAACCGCTTGGGGTAAGATATTTCGGCGTCGTTTGGAGGCGGCTGGCAAACCACCGAAATTGATCATCGGCGCAATGATGCGCAAGCTGTTGCACGTCGCCTTTGGTGTGCTTAAATCGGGCCAGCCATTCAATTCAATACTTCATGGCTGTTGATTTGGATAACAGTATCTACGCGGGCTACAGCTTCGTTATTGTTATCAGAGTGGGAGGGGATAAACTTGGGCTTTAAATCTTGGAGGGACTTTGAGGACTTTGAAAAACAGGTGAAGTACGAAACTAGATATGTACATTCAACAGAGGTAAAGGAGTTCCTTCTTAATATCAAAGAATCCTTGCCAGCTAGGGAAAGAAGCCTTGCGGCAGGCAGTGTTCTATTTCGATCGCAAATCGGATACAAAGAGTTCGAGGATGAAGGTCAGTTGCTTATCTCAGGGTTGCCTAAAGACAGAATGAAACCAGTACCACTCAAGGGATTTGAAGGCAGGGCAAATCCCAAAGGTATTTCCTATTTATATTTGTCGAATGACGAAAATACGAGCATGGCAGAGTTAAGGCCCCATATTGGCGAATATATTTCATCTGCACAATTTAAGGTAAATGGAAATCTAAAATTGATCGACTGCTATTCAGTGCCAAAGCACTACAACTACGTTAACTGCATATTTAACCCACCTGCGTCTCAAGAAGATATTGGTTATGCCATATGGTCGATGATTAATAACGCATTTACAAAGCCAGTCAAAAACAATGAATCTAGTTCGGATTACGTGCCCACACAGATTCTGGCTGAATTATTCAAATCAGAAGGGTTTGACGGCGTCTGTTTCAAAAGCAGTATGGGAGCTGGGCATAACTTCGTATTGTTCGATCTGGGTATGGCTGATTTGATGAATTGCACGGTAATGGAAACAAAATCTGTTAAGTATGATTTTTCAGAGTGCGGCAATAGATATTTTGTGCAAAGCAAACAAATCTAAAACAGATTAGCAAGTAACTTGGTGTTGTGTTGGTTCCACTGAGCCGCTTTCCCCGTACAATACGCGACCGACCATGAAAACCATCACCTTCCCCAACAGCCCTTATCTGCTGCACCTGCCGTTCGAGCCGTCCGGCGATCAGCCCACGGCCATCGCGCAGCTGGTGGAGGGCATCGAGGATGGTCTCGCGTACCAGACGCTGCTGGGCGTGACCGGTTCCGGCAAGACCTTCACCATGGCCAACGTGATCGCGCGCACCGGGCGGCCGGCCATTGTGATGGCGCCGAACAAGACGCTGGCGGCGCAGTTGTATTCCGAGATGCGCGAGTTCTTTCCCGAGAACGCGGTCGAGTATTTCGTCTCCTATTACGACTATTACCAGCCCGAGGCCTATGTGCCGTCGCGCGATGTGTATATCGAGAAGGATTCC
Organism: uncultured beta proteobacterium; assembly: GCA_963797045.1. GTDB lineage: Bacteria > Pseudomonadota > Gammaproteobacteria > Burkholderiales > Gallionellaceae > Sideroxyarcus. Next base: position 109,785 of record CAWCNZ010000017.1, read on the forward strand.
AGCATCAACGAGCAGATCGAGCAGATGCGCCTGTCGGCCACCAAGTCCATGCTGGAGCGGCAGGACTGCGTGATCGTCGCCACCGTCTCGGCCATCTACGGTATCGGCGACCCGGTGGATTACCACGGCATGATTCTGCACCTGCGCGAGAACGAGAAGATGGCGCAGCGCGACATCATCCAGCGCCTGGTGGCGATGCAGTACGAGCGCAACGATGTCGAGTTTTCGCGCGGCCACTTCCGCGTGCGCGGCGACGTGATCGACATCTTCCCGGCGGAAAGCAGCGAGAACGCGCTGCGCGTGACGCTGTTCGACGACGAGGTGGAATCGCTGTCGCTGTTCGATCCGCTCACCGGACACATCCAGACGCGCACGCCGCGCTACACCGTGTATCCCTCCAGCCATTACGTGACGCCGCGCGAGACGACCCTGCACGCCATCGAGACCATCAAGGTGGAACTGGCCGAGCGCATCGCGTTCTTCCAGAAAGAGAACAAGCTGGTGGAAGCGCAGCGCATCGAGCAGCGCACGCGCCACGATCTGGAGATGCTGGCCGAGATCGGCTTCACCAAGGGCATCGAGAACTACTCGCGCCACCTTTCCGGACGCGGTCCGAACGAAGCGCCGCCGACGCTGATGGACTACCTGCCGCCGAACGCGCTGATGATCATCGACGAGAGCCACGTCACCATCCCGCAGATCGGCGGCATGTACAAGGGCGACCGCGCGCGCAAGGAGAATCTGGTCAACTACGGTTTCCGCCTGCCGTCCGCGCTGGACAACCGCCCGCTGCGCTTCGACGAGTTCGAGAAGATCATGCGCCAGACGATCTTCGTCTCCGCCACGCCTTCCACCTACGAAGCCGAGCACACCGGGCAGGTGGTGGAGCAGGTGGTGCGTCCGACCGGCTTGATCGACCCGGCCATTGAAGTGCGTCCCGCGACCAATCAGGTGGACGATCTGATGTCGGAAGTGACGTTGCGCACCAACGTGGGCGAACGCGTGCTGGTCACCACGCTGACCAAGCGCATGGCGGAAGACCTCACCGAGTATTTCGCCGAGCACGGCATCAAGGTGCGCTACCTGCACTCGGACATCGAGACCGTGGAGCGCGTGGAGATCATCCGCGACCTGCGCCTGGGCATGTTCGACGTGCTGGTCGGCATCAACCTGCTGCGCGAAGGTCTGGATATTCCCGAAGTGTCGCTGGTCGCGATTCTGGATGCGGACAAGGAAGGCTTCCTGCGTTCCGAGCGTTCGCTGATCCAGACCATCGGCCGCGCCGCGCGCCACTTGCACGGCACCGCGATTCTGTATGCCGACCGCATCACCGACTCCATGCGCAAAGCCATCGACGAGACCGACCGCCGCCGCGCCAAGCAGGTGGCGTACAACGAGGCGCACGGCATCACGCCGCAATCCGTGGTCAAGCGCATCAAGGACATCATCGACACCGAGTACGACATGGATGCCGAGCGCAAGTCGCTGAAGCTGGCGCAGACCGAGGCGAAGTATCTGGCGATGAGCGAGAAGGAAGTGTCGAAGGAGATCGCGCGGCTGGAGAAGGAGATGCTGCAGGCCGCGAAGAACCTGGAGTTCGAGAAGGCCGCGCAACTGCGCGACCAGTTGAAAAAGCTGCGCGAGAGCGTGTTCATTTCTCCGTTGTGAGTTGCGTCGGCGAGATTCGAAAGGGATTCGGGTAATGTGGTAGGCTCCAACCTTCAGGGGGCCAGTTCGGTTGTTGATGTTTTCGACATACTTGATAAGAATAAAAATGGCGAGCGAGGGTGGCAGCACAAGGATCGAGTTTTCCGAATCGATGCGCGGTTACGTCAGCGTAGCCAAAACCACTTACGCCGATGGTTGTGCCGAAGGTGAAAAAGCAGGGAATGCCCTGTCGATCAAGGTTGCGGTGCTCATCCCCGATTTGGCGCTATTCCTGGACGAACCTGCACATGCAGGCACACTCAGCGGCGAGATAGATTGCCCCTTGCTCGGCGGGATATGCCGGGTGCAATCGGGCGTTTTTCGATTGCTTCCCGATACGGCGGACCGCGACCGCAAGGTCATGTACTACCAGTTGTATGCCTCGACGCCGCAACAGGAGCCCATCACTTTCATCGGCGTAAAGCACGTGCAGCACGATGCGCCTTTCGATCTGTGGCGCGACACGACAACGCTCTACGTCAACGTCTATCGCGGCCATCTCGATCCCGACAGGGCGGCGCAGGCAGAACTGTGGGTCACCGGCATCATCGGCCTCGGATTGCCGGATTTCATCAAGGTGCTGGGACAATTGCGCGCCACTGGTCCAGACGGCAGCGCCAGTCTGGCCGGTCTTGCACGATTCGGAAAATATTTTGCGGGCAAGTTGTGGGATGTCTATGGCCCCTCGTTGCCGCCGGCTACCAATCAGCCAAAACGGAAATATCCGCTCTTTACTACCGAAGGCGTGCAAAACGCCGGCATTTCGGTGCATCCGTTCAGTACTGCCGATGGGGTTGCGCTGCAGTTGACCAGATTCAGGCGGGCCGACTGCGACGACGTGGTGTTGCTGGTGCATGGGCTCACGTCTTCGTCCGACATGTTCATCATGCCGGAGCATAAGAACCTGGTGCAGACGTTGCTTGACCAGGGGTACGGCGATGTATGGACGCTCGATTACCGCGCCAGTTGCCGCTTTCCCTACAACCTTGCCCGCCACCGTTACACTTTTGATGACATTGCGCTGCTCGACCACCCGGCTGCAATCGCCGAACTGCGCCGGCACATCGGTCCGAACCGGCGTATCCACATTGTTGCGCAGTGCGTTGGGGCGATGACGGTTGCCATGAGCCTGTTCGGCAAGACGATACATGGGATTCGCAGCGTCATCCTTAACAGTGTCGCGCTGACTCCCAGGGTAAGCCCCTGGGCCAGGGTCAAACTCACAATCGGGCCCTGGGCTTCCGAGCATCTGGCCGGCATCGAATATTTCAACCCATCGTGGCGGCGTCAACCGGGCTGGTCGGTGGGCAAGCTGCTGGCATTGGCGAATGACCTGGCGCATAAGGAGTGTGACTCGCCGGAATGCCACATGCTGAGCTTCATGTGGGGAGACGGTAACCCTTCGCTTTTCAATCACGCCAATCTGGCCGCCGAAACGCATGAACGCCTGGGCGACCTGTTCGGCGGGACAGGAGTGAACTACTACCGCCACGTGCTCAAGATGGTGAGGAGCAACAATACCGCGATCAAATACGCTCCTGCTGATCCGCGCTACGCCGCACTTCCCGACGACTATTTCCAGCATGCGGCGGAAATAACAACGCCCGTCTTGCTGACCCAGGGACAGGATGCGCGCATCTTCATGGATGCCAACATCCTCTGCCATCGGCGCCTGGAGCAAATCGTGCCCGGACGCCATCAGTTGCACGTGTTTCCGGGTTATGGGCATCAGGACGTATTCATCGGAAAAAACGTCCATGAAGATACATTTCCTCGAATGCTTTCTTTTTTGCGCGAACACAGCCATGACTGATGAACAATTGCCGCCCGGACTGGTGCTGTGGCCCAACGAAGGAGGTCATCGGCGTATCGGCGTGCTGATCAGCGACATCCATTGCACCGATTGCACTGTCGGCAACCAGACGGCGGACGAGTCGGACTGGGAGCGTTTTTTCACCGAACTGGAGGCGACGCTGAAAGCATCGCTAACCGGAACCGGCGAGGTCATGCTGATACTCAACGGGGATGTGGTCGACCTGCTGCGCTCCGGGCAATGGGCTGCCGCCAATGTCTATCCGTGGCAGCGGGACGATCCGGCTTTCAAGACGACTATCATGTCCATCATGAACGCAATCGTCGAAAGGCATGCCCGTAATCCAGCGGAAGAACCCGAATCATCCGGATTCTTCTTCTACCTCCGGCGAATGATGCAGAACCTGAATAACGCATCCGCGCGCGTTACGCTCATCCCCATCGTCGGCAATCACGACAAGGAATTGCAGGTCGTACCCGAGGCGCGGGAGATCTATTACAGGCAATGCCTCGGATTCTCCGCAGACGGCTTGAGTGCAAGCTACCGCCACTGGGTGGCAGGGCAGTTGGGCAGCGATCCGGGCGATGCCTGGCCGCTGCTGCCGTTCTATTTTGCGGATCCGTCTTTGCGTCTATTCGCCACACACGGGCAGTGGCGCGACAACGCCAATTCGCGTGCCACCAAGCGCTGGAAATCCCGCAACGGCTGGAAGCCACATCTGTGGCAGCAGGAGCAGTATCGGGCATTCAGCGATTCCTGCTTCGGCGATACGGTAGCCAGCGGGCTGCTTTCCACTTTCATATGGAATACCACTCAGGCCATTAAACAGGACGTCATACCTCTTGCATTCAATCGCTCGGGGGATGACAAGATCGAGCACATCCTGAACGTGCTGGGCGAGATGGATCTATACCGCCCATCGGAGAGAGCCGTCGTGCGTTTGCTGGAAGAGGCAAAAAAACTCGACCGCAAGGATGCAAATAATCGCAGGCTGTTCGAGACGGTAATCGAGCAGTACCGCAAGAGCCTGCAATCGTGGCTGGCCCATCCGGAAACCTTCCGTTCTGCACCGGCGCTATCCAGGGTCGTTTTGCATGCCATTTGTTTTTTGAGCCACCTGCGCTGGACCTGGCTGGATATAGTTCTGATGAAAGCGATGGCGCTGTTGTCCGGCATGAAGGGGAAAACGCCTTACTCCAGATTGCCGGCATTCCTTGCCGATTACCGGCCGTTCGGGTTCCACCTGCATGCCGAAGGTCACACTCACCTTACGATGGAAACCGACCTGTTCTACAACTCTCCGCCGGAGCGGCGCAACTACACCTATGTGAACCTGGGCGCCTGGCGCAACCGCATCGTGCAAAAGTTCAACAGGAACAGCTACCGTCGCCGCAGCATCGGCCGCGCCCTGATCGTGCAGGGCGGTGTGCTTTCCGATTAAACTGCCGACAGCTACGGTTTTACCCTGCGCGATATCACCAGCTGGGGCGACGGGCTGGATCGCTGGTAGGCAAGTGCCAAGGGCATACTCAATGTGGCAGGGGGAGTAATGAGACAAAGCGGGTCAGGACAAGATGCGGGGAAAATTCCTGAAAAGCTGGAAGCGGTCGTTATCGGCAGCGGTTTCGGCGGCGCCATCAGTTGCTGCCGGTTGGCGCAGAAGTGGGGCAAGGGCGTGCTGCTGCTGGAGCGGGGCAAACGCTACCCGATGGGGTCTTTCCCTCGCTCGCCGCATCAGATGGCCGACAATTTCTGGAGCGACCCGGCAGACACGGCGCGCCGCCCCAGGCACCTGCGCGGCAGCGGTTTGCGCGGGCTGTACGACATCCGCAATTACACCAACATGGATGCCGTGGTCAGTGCGGGACTGGGCGGCGGATCGCTGATCTATGCCAACGTGTTTCTCGAACCCCCGGAGCAAGTTTTTGCCGCAAGCTGGCCTGCCGGAGTGGACAAGGCATTGCTGCAACCCTATTACGACGTCGCCAAAGCGGTACTGGGCGCGCGTCCCATTCCGCCGTGGGAGGACGATCCCCGCCGCCATGTCAGCCGGACCGGACTGTTCCAGGATTTCGCCAGGGAGCAGGGGCGCGAGTCGAGGCTGGCCGACATCTGTGTCTTCTTCGGCAACGACTACAGCTATGAAGATCCGCAATCGCCGCCGGCATCGATCGGTCTGCAGGAAAAGAACCGCTATGGTGCAACACAGACCTCATGCACCTATTGCGGCGAATGCGATGTGGGCTGCAACACTCATTCGAAGAATACCCTGGATCTCAATTATCTCTACGTTGCCGAGCATGTTCACGGAGCGCGCATCCAGACCGGTGCGCTGGTGGAAAGAATCGTTCCGCTGAATGAACGCGGAGACGAGGATCCGGCTGCAGACGGCCAGCACGGTTACCGCGTGCATTACCATGAGCTGGATGATGGCGCGGCCTGGGTCGACACACGCCGCGTCGTGGTCTCCGCCGGAACCCTGGGAACGAACGAGTTGCTGCTGCGCTGCCGCGATCTGTACCGGTCGTTGCCGCGCATCAGCAATCAGCTTGGGCAACGCTTTTCCGGCAACGGCGATTTCGTTTCTTTTGCCGCGGCGGGGGAGAAGATCGCCGATCCCAATTACGGTCCGGTGATCACCCAATACTCGGATTTCAATCTGTTCAAGGCGCATGACCCGCAACGGGCCTTCATTCTGGAAGACGCCAGTTATCCGGTATTTATGGCCTGGTTCATCGAAGGTATGCAACCCCTGTTGAGCCCGTTAGGGGTGCTGAAAAAGATCTGGCGTGCGATCAAATGGCTGGGGCGACGCATCAAGCAGACTTTTGTCGGCGGCAAGTGGAGCGGACAGGTCGCCGATCTGTTTCATGAAATCCTCAAGGGGGATATGTCCTGTCGCAGCAGCGTGCTGCTGTGCATGGGACTCGACAAGGGCGACGGCGTTTTGTCGCTGAAGGAAGGGCGCCTGGATATCCGGTGGCCGCAAAAATCCAGCATGCCGCTGTACCGGGCCATCGTCGACACCGGCAGGAAGTTCGGCAAATTTGCCGGCTCAAGCTTCCTTACGCCGCTCCCCACCTGGACATGGCCGGTGCGGAACAACATCACGGTCCATCCGCTTGGGGGGTGTGCCATGGCGCATGATCCGGCGCAGGGCGTGGTCAGCGCGGGCGACGACCGTGGCCAGGTGTTCGGCTACAAGGGACTCTATGTTGCAGATGGTTCGGTCATGCCCGGCGCACTAGGAGCCAACCCGGCTGCCACCATTTCCGCGGTTTCCGAATGGATCGCCGAAGGGATTACGGGGATAGCGCCGAGCGACGATCTCGGCGTACCCTTTCCCAACCGTAATAATTAAGCTGCGGATACTCCGGAAAAAATGCTAGATCAGATGAACACGCAAAGCGAGCGCAAGGCAATCGAGGCCGAACTGGTCAAAGCCTATTTCAAGGATGCCGGCGTCCTCAACCTGGCGGGTTCCCTGGTTTTCCTTCTGTTGATCTTCGTCGTTCACGATGCAACGCCGCTGTGGACATGGGTGCCTGCAGTCGTATTTCTTCTTCTTGTCAGCTTGTATCGCGCTTACCATATTCGGCAATACCGCCGTATGCCCGAATGCCGCGATTCCAGGCAATGGATAAACGGCCAGGCAGTGTGTGGAGGATTGGCCGGGGTTTGTTGGGGGATGTCCAGCGCTGCAATGCTCGCCAATCTGCCAACAACATTGCAGCTGTTCGTACTGACCGTGATCACCGTAGTGGCTGCAGCGGCAACCTTTGAGAGCTTCTCTCTGGTCCTGCCGCCGCGTGCTTTTATCCTTGCCAGCATAAGCCCCCCAACCTTGTGGCTGTTTACTGTTGGCGACAGCCTCCATACCGTACTTGCCTTCATGTTGCTGGCATTCATGGCAGTCGCAATTGCGCTCGGGAACAAGAAGAGCCGCATTTTTACCGAGGCACAGCACCTGCGCTTCCAGAACGAGTTTTTGGCAAGAGAACTGTCAAGGCAGCATGACTTGCTGGAGCGTGCAAGCAAGTCGAAATCACGCTTTCTTGCGGCGGCCAGCCACGATCTGCGCCAGCCTTTGGCTGCGTTGATGCTTTTTCTGGAACAGCTGGAATTGGAACAACAGCTATCAAGCAGGGGGAAGGACGTTCTGGAGCATGCGCAACTGGCTACCACTTCCTTGAGCAGCTTGCTGGAGGGGCTGCTCGATATATCCAGATTGGATGGACATGCGATCAAGCCAAGAATCAGGTCGTTTGCCATCCAGGATCTGCTGGACAGGCTGGAGGAAGACTTCCGTCCGCTCGCGGAACAAAAAGGAATTCGACTGAAGTTTTCGCCATGCTCATCAGTGATTGCAAGCGACAATATCCTGACAGGACAAATCCTGCGCAACCTCATTTCCAATGCGATTCGCTACACCCAGTCGGGACGCGTTCTTGTCGGATGCCGCCACCGTAATGGCATGCTCGCCATCGAAGTGCACGATACCGGTATCGGTATTGCCGAGGATCAGGTTCATAAGATCTTTGATGAGTTCTATCAGGTCGAAAATCCGGAACGAGATCGGCAGCGGGGATTGGGGCTGGGTTTGTCTATTGTCGATCGGGCAGCCCGGTTGCTCGGACATGCTGTCACGATGTCATCCCGTTTGGGCAGAGGATCTACATTTGCCTTAACCGTCCCGCTTGCGACAGCAGTGGATAACGATGAGCAGCATTTGTCAGTACGTCCAGGCAGAGCGCCGGATTTGGCTGGCCGATTGATTGCAGTCATTGAGAATGAGGGGAGCATTCGTGCGGGGATGCACAACCTCCTGCGGTCGTGGGGGTGCAGGGTAGTGATTGCAGATTCTGCCGCAGCCATGATCGAACAACTCGATGCCTTGGGCGAGGCTGTCGAAATGGTCATCTCGGATTTCGGACTGAGAGGATCCGCAAACGGTGTCGATGCAATTGCCGTGATACGTCAGCGGTGGGGAGCCCAATTGCCGGCCTTGCTGTTCACCGGCGACATCAGCAAAGAAACTTACACGCTCGCGAAAAATGCGGGACTGTCCATTCTGTATAAGCCGGCAAAACCCGAGGCCTTGCGCGAGGCTATTACTGCAGAATTAGGCTGTTTCCTTCAAAATGTCTAGGAGCAATAAGATATTGAACGACGTTTTTGGCGAGATGCAATGAAAAATATAAAAAAAGTAGGAGTCTTATTCTGCTGCATGGGCAACATCTGCCGTTCGCCCACAGCCGAAGCTGTGTTCCGCCACTATGTCGAGAAAGAAGGATTGGCTGAACACATCCATATCGATTCGGCAGGCACGCACAACTATCACATCGGCGATGCGCCGGACGCGCGCACGCAGCGTGCCGCGAAGCAGCGCGGCTACGACATGAGCCAGTTGCGCGGGCGGCAAGTGGGGGCGGGCGACTTCAAGCGTTTCGATTACGTGCTGGTGATGGATGAGGCGAATCTGTCTATACTCGAACAATTGCGTCCGCGCGATGCAGAATCACATCTGGGCCTGTTCCTGGAATTCGCCGAGCGTCACGACGAGCGCGAGGTGCCCGATCCGTATTACGGCAGCGCGGACGGTTTCGAGCGCGTGCTGGACATGGTGGAGGATGGGACGAACGGCTTGTTGCGGCATATCCGCGAGCGGCATTTCACCTGATGGGACGGGGTGGTGCTTGGCATGAAACGTTGGCGAACGTCCTCGTGCCGAGATGCTGGCGGATGCCTTTCTCCAGTTTCCAAGCTATGATCTTAACTATTTTGTATCTAGAGTTGATGAAAGGCATAGGTCAATATATAGAACGCAGAGCAAAAGATATAGGCCGATATCTAGATACTTTTTCCCGTAGTCGCAGTGATTGTATTCTGCTATTGTTTGCGTCGTGGAGATGCGCCTGCAATTTAATTACAATACCAATCAATATGTTGCATTACTTTCAAAGGGGGCGTGTGTTGGGCGATAAGTGTGGCGACGTTGCCCAGCTGAATGGGGATTGGGTTTTTGCCTGTTCACTCTGCATTGATGACGCAGCTAAATGTGTGTCTTTCATCGCGTTTGTTGCTGGGCTGGCTTTCAGTACGCTAGCGGTGGCGGCTGGGACGCCTGAAGGGCGCAGTGCTGGAGCTCTGCCACCAACGAAAATCCAGTTCAAAAAGCAGGATTCTTCATGCGATACGCCGGATATATCGAATAATCAGTCTGCGGCGCAACAAGAACTTCGTAATCGCAGTTGCCTTGTATCGCTTTCAGCGATAGATAAGCTGCGCACTCAGAAGAATTTTAGCTTTGTTGATGTTCGATCGCCCACAGAATATGACAGCTACCGAATAGCTGGATCCATCAACATTCCTTTGCATCTCATCAAGACAAAAGAATTTCTGAAGAAAATGCCCGTCGTTTTGGTGAATGACGGACGAACGACGCTTGAACTCGAAAAATTCTGTGGAGAACTAAGACTCGCAGGTTTTGAGCACTTGGCAGTTTTGGATGGCGGCCTGTTTGCCTGGCATACAAACAAGAGAGCGCTGGAAGGTGATCCCGTCGAGTTATCCAGGCTAAATCGCATGTCCGCAGAAGAATTGTTTGAGGCGCGAGCATCTACAAAATGGTCTGTGATTGATGTATCAACGCAGCGAAAAGACAAGGAGATACGCTCTTGGTTGCCCGCAAAAGTCATTGCAGTACCTTTCAGGCCCAAGTTGGAGCGCGACTCGGTTGTACGTATTTCTTCTGTCATTTTGCAGCAACGCAAGAAAAGCCCTCAAAGCAAGTTGTTGTTGATTGCAGATAACAACGATATCTATGAGCGTATTGATGCGCGCCTCAAAAAATCGGATGTCACCTCTGGTGTCTTGCGCCTTGACGGCGGCATGAATGGATATCGCGAGCACGTCGCAAAACAGGTTGCGATATGGAGTCATCAGAACGAGCTGAGTAAACCACGGAGGTATGCGGCGTGTCCTGGTTAACTCGAGCTAGCTTGACTTGTTTCGTAAGCCTTCTTTTTGGCTGTGCCGGGAGTCCGTCTTCTGTATTGAGCTCAGGAGGGGGCGGCAATTACCGGGTGCCTAAGCAAATTCGTTACAGCTTTACTTTGAGCAATACTACGGGAGTCCTTTTAGAAAAAGCCCGGTTTTGGACCTATTTGCCAGTCCCACAGACTTCGCATCAGAAAGTCCAAAAGATCGTCGCCAATTATCCATACCAGGAAACGCGCGACGAACTAGGTAATAGCGCCATACATTTTGAATTAAAGGACATTCCGCCCTATGGGTCGAGGATTATCAGCATTACCGTGGATTTGTTGATGTCGGAGCGTTCGGTTGCGATGTCAGTTGGTGATCGTGCTCGTTTCCTTGCGCCAGAACCCTACATCCAATCGGACGATCCGCGGATCGTTGCGCTTGCAACTCAACTGCATGGCGAGACAGGTGCAGTCATGGCGCAGAAGGATTACGAGTGGATTGCGGCCAATGTGTTCTCGGAAGGTTACATCGCAGAAGATCGCGGCGCTGCGTATGCAATAGAAGCGCGAAAAGGCGACTGTACGGAATTCTCCTATTTGCTGACGGCACTCTATCGTGCGCAGCAAATTCCGGCACGGGCGATAGGCGGGTATGTATTCGGTGGCAATAATATTGTGAGGCCCATGGACTATCACAACTGGACCGAGTTCTATCTGGATGGGGCATGGCAAATTGCCGATGCGCAAAAAGGTGCTTTCGTGAGTAGGCAGACTGACTATGTTGCGATGCGCGTGATTGCCACTGGGGGAGCGGCAGCAGTTGCATCGCAACGTTTTAGCTTTGCAGGAGAGGGCCTGCGAGTAGAAATGAATTAGAACAAAAGGGAGACCGCTCGAAGGGAGTGGCCTGAAAATAACGAGACAGTAACGGGCTAGGGGCGAAGTTGCGAGTCAAGAAGTTAATAACAAGCACGGCAAGAACACTGTTACTGACGATAGTTGCCTGTTTTGGGGTTGCCCAAGGCACGCAAGCAGCGACAACAGTATTGGGAGCCATCACCGCCAACACGACATGGTCGTTGGCGCAGAGCCCCTATCAGGTGACTGCCGATATCTCTGTTGAGAACGGAGCGACCCTTGCCATCGAGGCCGGGGTCGTCGTTAGCTTTGATGCAGCCAGGAACCTGACCGTCACCAATGGCGCACTCAGCGCACGCGGCACCGCAGGCCAACCGATTACCTTCACCTCATCACTCGATGTCACCGGCAGCGTTCCTGCCGCCGGAGACTGGGGCCAGATCCGCTTCCTGGCTGCCACGAACGACAGCGCTACCATCATTGAACACGCCCAAATCCGCTATGGAAAGGGCATCACCGTCCAGGCTGCTTCACCCACCTTCAACTACCTGCAGATCGCCAACAACCTGGGATCGGCCATCAGCATCGACCTCAACTCCTCGCCCAAGGGCATCGGCAACGAGGCCAGCGGCAACACCCTCAACGGCATCAGCGTCCCGGCAGGCGACGTACAGGGCGCAGTGACTTGGGGCATCAAGGGCATTCCGTACGTGGTTGCGACGGGCGTAGTGTCAGTGGGCAATACGCCCGCGCTCAGCGCACTCAACATCAGCGAAATCCAGCAGGGCGAGACCATCAACGCCATCCTCAGCGGCACGCGCCTGACAGGCGCGCAAAGCGTCAGCCTCAGCAGCATGGGTACAACTGCCATCGTGCAGAGCGGCGCAACGGACACCAGCGTACCCATCCAACTGACCGCCAGTCCCAGCGCCGCACTCGGCGCGGCGAACATCGAATTGCAGGTGGCAGCAGGCCGCCCGACGCTCACCGGCGCAGTCCAGATCATCCAGCCGCAACCCACCGTGACCAGCCTTACTCCAAATTCGGTTTATGCCACCCAGGCGGGCAACGTATTGAATGTGACGGGCAAGAACTTCGTTGCCGAATCGGTCATCCGGCTGGATGGGGTTGACCTGACCACCACCTACACAAGTGCCAGCAGTCTGAGCACCACGTTGCCAGTGCTGACGGCGGGCAATAAAAGTCTTACGGTGAAACAGCCTGATCCATTAAGTACGGGCAACTTCCTTGTTTCCAAGCCTGGGGTCTTGAGTGTGACGACTCCGCCATTGTCCATGGCACCAGCGACCGTCACCAAAAGGCAGGGACTGCCGCTTGGCCTCGTCGTATCCATGCCCTTTGCCGCGCCGGCCGGCGGCACCACGGTCAACTTGGCCAGTAGCGCAACCGCCATCGCGACCGTCCCGGCAAGCGTATTGATCGCGGAGGGCGCGACCAGCGCCCCGATAGCAGTGACGACCGTTGGTGTCGGTAACGCCATCGTTACAGCCAGCGTAACGGGCTTTGGCAATGCGAGTTCGACACTCACGATTACCCAGCCACCCACAGTCTCACTGCCGACCGTACTAACGGTTGGTCCGGGCAATGCCACCAATGTCACCGTCAATCTCAACGAACCAGCACCAGCCGGCGGCTTGACGATCACGCTGGCAAGTAGCAACACGGCTGTTGCCACTGTACCTGCAAGCATTGCGTTGCCTGCCGGTGCCACCAGCGGTAGCTTTGCGGTGACGGCACTCGTGCCGGGAAATGCAGCCCTGAGCGCCAGCGCACCTGGTTATGTATCGGGTAGCACGGCGCTTACCGTGGCGCAGATCACTATCGGCGTCAGCGGCGGCAGCACTGGCGGCATCCCCCAAGGCATCACCGAACCGTGGACGCTCATGCTCTCGCAGCCTGCACCGAGCGAGGGACTGACGGTGGCGCTTTCCACTGCCGACCCGACTATTGCCACCGTGACTCCGGCGACTATTACCATTCCGGGCGGTGCCACCAGCTACAAGTCGGCCAACATCACCGCAGTGGCCGCCGGCACGACCCGACTTGTGATGAAACCAGCGGGCTTTAATGAATCGAGTGCTGGGGTTACGTCCCTCGCAGCGGCCGCGCTGAAATTCAACTTGGCCGGACTTACCGTCGGCAAGGGAATGACCAGTTACACCAGTGATGCCAGCGTATCGCTGGTGGCGGCAGGCGCACCCTACACCACCAAGACTGCGCTCACGGTCAATCTCAGCAGCGCTACGCCCGGGCTGGTCACTGTGCCTGCGAGCGTCACGATCCCAGCAGGCTCCAGCAGCGCCAATTTCCAGGTCAGCGGTACTGATCTCACTGGCACTACGCCGGTCAATATCGATGCCAATGCTGTCGCCTATAATGCGCCTGCTGCCAAGCTTGCAGTAAGCGTCATTGCCCCGCAGCCGGTCTTCGTCAACCTTGATGGCGCGCGCAATATATTGAGCGTTCGCGACGACTTCAAAGTACAACTGACCGTACCTGGTGCACCCAATCCCGACAAGCAGACCGCATTCGCAACTGTTGCAGTCGATCTCGCACTGGTTAATGCCACTCCCGCCGACATCACGGGATTGTTTGACCAATCGGGCAATGCGGTAAGCAGTGCATCGGTCGCATCTGGCAGGAACCAGACGGGCACTTTCTACGTCGGACAACCGACTTCGACCGGTACTTACAGTGTTTCCGCCAGCGTTTTCGGCAGCACGCCGGCGCTTTCCGCCGTGCAGACAGTTAACCCGCCGCAGCCCAGCATCAGCAGCATCAATCCGCCGCTGATCTACGACAACGCAAGCGCGCCGCTCACTGTAATCGGCCAGAATTTCTTGCCGACTGCTATCGTCGCCCTCGATGGCGTGGATCTTGCCACCACCTATGGCGGCGTCACGCAGCTAAGCGCCACGATCCCGGCGCAAACTGCAGGCACCAAGACCATCACCGTCAAGAATCCTGATGCGGCGGCGCCTGGCGGCTACTACATCTCCAACGGCGTTGCACTTGCCGTGAACGCCGCTGGACAAGTCATAAACGGCACGCCGAACAACGACACGCTGAGTGGCGGCGCCGGCAACGACATCATCAACGGTCTGGGAGCGAACGACACGCTCTTCGGGAACGACGGCAACGACACCGTCAATGGCGGTGACGGTGCCGACACCTTGTATGGACAAAACGGCAACGACGTGATGAACGGCGGGCTGGGCAACGACACCATCGATGGCGGCTATGGCAACGACACCTTTACGTTCGATGCCAGCTTCGGCCAGGATACCCTGAGCATGAGCGACTTCAGTGCGGGCAAGGTGGATACCGTGGTGTTCAGCAGCTACGCGTCGAGCGACGTGGCCAGCGTGGAGCGCAATGTAAACAACCTGGTGATCACCTTCGCCAACAGCACCGACAAGCTGACGTTGCCGAACGCGTTTACCTATGCCCAAACTTACTACCGTCCGGATGCGTGGAAATTTGCGGACGGAGTCACGTGGACGGATGCCGATCTCAAGAGCCACGTGGGCAACACCTACGGCACGGCGGCAGCCGACTACCTCACCGGCTATGACGGCGCGACCAACATCATGTACGGCTATGCGGGAGACGATTCGCTAACAGGCGGCAACGTGACCGATACCCTGTATGGCGGCGACGGCAACGACTCCCTGAGCGGCAACGCCGGAGACGACACCATAAGCGGCGAGGCGGGCAACGACACGATGTTTGGCGATGCCGGCAACGACACCCTGAATGGAGGTATCGGCAACGACACGATCCGTGGCGGCGCCGGCAACGACACCGTCAATGGTGGTGATGGGGCTGACACCTTATATGGCGAAGACGGCAACGACGTGATGAACGGCGGGCTGGGCAACGACACCATCGATGGCGGCTATGGCAACGACACCTTTACGTTCGATGCCAGCTTCGGCCAGGATACCCTGAGCATGAGCGACTTCAGTGCGGGCAAGGTGGATACCGTGGTGTTCAGCAGCTACGCGTCGAGCGACGTGGCCAGCGTGGAGCGCAATGTAAACAACCTGGTGATCACCTTCGCCAACAGCACCGACAAGCTGACGTTGCCGAACGCGTTTACCTATGCCCAAACTTACTACCGTCCGGATGCGTGGAAATTTGCGGACGGAGTCACGTGGACGGATGCCGATCTCAAGAGCCACGTGGGCAACACCTACGGCACGGCGGCAGCCGACTACCTCACCGGCTATGACGGCGCGACCAACATCATGTACGGCTATGCGGGAGACGATTCGCTAACAGGCGGCAACGTGACCGATACCCTGTATGGCGGCGACGGCAACGACTCCCTGAGCGGCAACGCCGGAGACGACACCATAAGCGGCGAGGCGGGCAACGACACGATGTTTGGCGATGCCGGCAACGACACCCTGAATGGAGGTATCGGCAACGACACGATCCGTGGCGGCGCCGGCAACGACACCGTCAATGGTGGTGATGGGGCTGACACCTTATATGGCGAAGACGGCAACGACGTGATGAACGGCGGGCTGGGCAACGACACCATCGATGGCGGCTATGGCAACGACACCTTTACGTTCGATGCCAGCTTCGGCCAGGATACCCTGAGCATGAGCGACTTCAGTGCGGGCAAGGTGGATACCGTGGTGTTCAGCAGCTACGCGTCGAGCGACGTGGCCAGCGTGGAGCGCAATGTAAACAACCTGGTGATCACCTTCGCCAACAGCACCGACAAGCTGACGTTGCCGAACGCGTTTACCTATGCCCAAACTTACTACCGTCCGGATGCGTGGAAATTTGCGGACGGAGTCACGTGGACGGATGCCGATCTCAAGAGCCACGTGGGCAACACCTACGGCACGGCGGCAGCCGACTACCTCACCGGCTATGACGGCGCGACCAACATCATGTACGGCTATGCGGGAGACGATTCGCTAACAGGCGGCAACGTGACCGATACCCTGTATGGCGGCGACGGCAACGACTCCCTGAGCGGCAACGCCGGAGACGACACCATAAGCGGCGAGGCGGGCAACGACACGATGTTTGGCGATGCCGGCAACGACACCCTGAATGGAGGTATCGGCAACGACACGATCCGTGGCGGCGCCGGCAACGACACCGTCAATGGTGGTGATGGGGCTGACACCTTATATGGCGAAGACGGCAACGACGTGATGAACGGCGGGCTGGGCAACGACACCATCGATGGCGGCTATGGCAACGACACCTTTACGTTCGATGCCAGCTTCGGCCAGGATACCCTGAGCATGAGCGACTTCAGTGCGGGCAAGGTGGATACCGTGGTGTTCAGCAGCTACGCGTCGAGCGACGTGGCCAGCGTGGAGCGCAATGTAAACAACCTGGTGATCACCTTCGCCAACAGCACCGACAAGCTGACGTTGCCGAACGCGTTTACCTATGCCCAAACTTACTACCGTCCGGATGCGTGGAAATTTGCGGACGGAGTCACGTGGACGGATGCCGATCTCAAGAGCCACGTGGGCAACACCTACGGCACGGCGGCAGCCGACTACCTCACCGGCTATGACGGCGCGACCAACATCATGTACGGCTATGCGGGAGACGATTCGCTAACAGGCGGCAACGTGACCGATACCCTGTATGGCGGCGACGGCAACGACTCCCTGAGCGGCAACGCCGGAGACGACACCATAAGCGGCGAGGCGGGCAACGACACGATGTTTGGCGATGCCGGCAACGACACCCTGAATGGAGGTATCGGCAACGACACGATCCGTGGCGGCGCCGGCAACGACACCGTCAATGGCGGTGATGGGGCTGACACCTTATATGGCGAAGACGGCAACGACGTGATGAACGGCGGGCTGGGCAACGACACCATCGATGGCGGCTATGGCAACGACACCTTTACGTTCGATGCCAGCTTCGGCCAGGATACCCTGAGCATGAGCGACTTCAGTGCGGGCAAGGTGGATACCGTGGTGTTCAGCAGCTACGCGTCGAGCGACGTGGCCAGCGTGGAGCGCAATGTAAACAACCTGGTGATCACCTTCGCCAACAGCACCGACAAGCTGACGTTGCCGAACGCGTTTACCTATGCCCAAACTTACTACCGTCCGGATGCGTGGAAATTTGCGGACGGAGTCACGTGGACGGATGCCGATCTCAAGAGCCACGTGGGCAACACCTACGGCACGGCGGCAGCCGACTACCTCACCGGCTATGACGGCGCGACCAACATCATGTACGGCTATGCGGGAGACGATTCGCTAACAGGCGGCAACGTGACCGATACCCTGTATGGCGGCGACGGCAACGACACGTTGTATGGCTATGCCGGCAACGATACCCTGGACGGCGGAATCGGCAACGACACGGTCCGTGGCGGCGACGGCAACGACACCGTCAATGGCGGTGACGGTGCTGATGCCCTGTATGGCGAAAACGGCAACGACGTAATGAACGGCGGGCTGGGCAATGACACCATCGATGGCGCATTGGGGAATGATACCTACGTGTTCGACGCCAACTTCGGCCAGGACACGCTGAGCGCATACGACTATGTCGCAGGCAAGGTGGACACGGTGGTGTTCAGCAGCTATGCGTCGACCGACGTGGCGGCCGTCATCCATCCAGTCAACACCAATAATCTGGTTATCACTTTCACGGGAACGACCGACCGGTTGACGGTAGCGAACTACTTTGCCAGTACGGCGGCCTACTACCGTCCAGATGTGTGGAAGTTTAGCGACGGCATCACGTGGGCTGATGCCGACATTCGAAGCAGGGCAGTTGTGCAGTAGGAATATGTCTTGCAGAAAGTTTGCGGCAAGAATTAAACGGACCCTGCTGCCTTTGTGCATCAAAGGGAAGCTAGAGAGACCTGACCTCTTGGAAACTCGTGGTGAATGATTTATGTATTTGACGAGCTTGACTAAAGAAAAAATGAATAACTACCAGCGCCGTTCTGAGAGCCGCTTCACGTGGTTGAGTTTTTTGCCGGGTTGGCGTGCATTTGCGCGAGTTGTTGTGGCGGGCATGCTGCTGCACATAGGCGGAATGGCGCTGGCAGGCGAACTGGCGATGACCGACGGCGTGGTGGTCAAATTTGGCCAGGATGCGCAACTGGTGGTGCGCGACAAACTCACGGCGGGGAAGGGCGTTGTACTGACGAGTCAGAGCGACGATGCGGCGGGTGGAGCGGCAGGGGCGGCGGCGCAGACGCCGGCGGCGGGGGTATGGAGCGGACTGCGGCTGGAGAAATCCGCCGCCCCGACCACCCTGTCGCTGACCGAAATGACCATTCGTTATGCGGGAGCGCGGGGCGGCGCGGGTCTCACCGTACTGGGATTCAGTCCGGCATTGCAATATGTGCAGATCACCGACAACATCATCGGCCTGCAGCTATTGCAGGGAGCCAGCCCGAGCATCACTGGCGCCAGCTTCCTGCGCAACGGCACCGGCATCGATGCGGACGGGGATTCCCGCCCGACCATCGGCACCAGCCAGTTCGCGCAAAACTCCGGCCACGCGATCCTGAATCGCACCCCGGCAACGATCATCCAGGCGCTGGGCAACTGGTGGGGTTCCAGCACCGGCCCCAAGGACGCGATCGGCAACCCGAACGGACTGGGCGATGCGGTCTCCGCCGGCGTCAACTACGGCAGCTACCTGGCGGACACGCCGCTCATCAATCCCACCTTGCGAGTGGCGGGGAATCCTGCCTACACCGCATTGCAGAACATCACCCTGGAGCTCAACTGCACCAACGCCGTCGAATACCGCATCGCCGAGAACGGCGCGTTCACCGGCCTGGCCTATCAGCCCCTGGTGGCGAGCCTGCCGTTCACCCTGTCCGCCGGTGATGGTCCCAAAAAAATCTCGGTGCAGTACCGTTCGGCTTCCGGCAGCACCGTCACCGCCGCATTGGCGCAGGACCTGCTGTACGACAGCCAGGGCCCGGCCCTCAGCCTGACCAACCCCGCGGATGGCAGCTACATCCTCAACCCGATCACCGTATCCGCCACCGCCACCGATGCCGGCGGCGTCGCCAAAGTGGAGTTCTACCTCAACGACCGGCTGGTAGCGACCGACACCAGCGCACCGTACAGCTATTACTGGGACACCAAGCTGTCTGCCGACGGCAGCTACGCGGTCAAAGCCGTGGCGACCGACACGGTTGGCCATACCAGCACGGCCATCAACACCATCACCAAGGCCGCACCGCCGCCGGATATCACCGGCCCGACGCTCGCCAGCGTCACCCTGTCGGGCAGCGCCATCGTTGCGGGATACACCCTGACGCGTTCCGGCACCCTCGTAGCCACGGTCAGCGACCCCAGCGGCGTCAGCCGCGTCGAATTCCTGCTGGACGGCGTCTCCTTCGGCACCGACACCAACGGTGCGGACGGCTACGCCACCTTTGCCGACATCCTCACCATCACCGACGGCAGCCACATCCTGACCGTCCGCGCCACCGACTCGCTCGGCAACAAGTCGGAAACCGCTATCGACATCGTAGTCGCGATGGCAGCGCCGGGCGCCCCCGTGATCACCGCCCCGGCCAACAACACCACCACCGCGGCGGGCACGATCAACGTCAGCGGCACCGCCGCGGCGAACGTAGAAGTGACCGCCTATATCAACGCGGTGCAGACCGGCACGCCGGTGATGGCCGACGCCAACGGCAAATTCACGCTACCCGTGACCCTGACCACCGGCGCCAACCTCATCCAGGTTGCGGCCGGCAACCGCGGCGGCCTGAGCCCGCTCAGCGCCTCGCTGCAAATCACCCTGGACGACAGCATCCCGGCGGCCCCGCTGGGCCTGAACGCGACCTCGCAAACGGCGGGCAAGATCAAACTGATCTGGAATCGCGTGCTCGACAGCAAGGTCGCCGGTTACAACCTGTACCGCTCCGCGATCACCTTCAACGCCACGGCCGAAGCGGTCAAGGTCAACACCGCGCTCATAGCGGCGGCGACCACGGTATATGACGACCTGCCTGCCGTGGACGGCAGCTACTTCTATCGCGTGGTTGCGGTCAACAGCCTGGGCACCCCCAGCGCCCCGTCCAACATCATCAACGCCGTCTCCGACAACACCCTGCCCAAGGCAAGCGAGATCGTCTATGCCCCGACCGGCAAGACCGACCCTGCCACAGGCCGCATCGCGGCGGGGCGCGTGGACGTAACGGTAAAAATCAGCGAAGCATTGTCGGCACTGCCGTTCCTGAGCATCGCCCCGCAAGGCGGCACCCCGATCACGGTCGACCTCGTCAAGCAGAGCGACACCGTCTACACCGGCTTCTTCAACATCGCCCCGGGCACCCCCTCCGGCGTGGCCTATGCCGTGTTCTCGGCGCGCGACCTGGTGGGCAACCGCGGCACCGACATCGTCAAGGGCCTTTCCATCAAGATCGATGCGCAAGGACCGAACCTCACGGGCATCGTGCTGACCCCGGTCACCCCGATCAAGAACGACGCGGCCGCACCGGTCACCGTCGCCGCCACCTTCACGCTCAACGAAGCGATGAAGCCGGGCATCGCCCCGCAGATCGGCTACGTCATGTCGGCCAGCCCGACCGTCGCGCAGAGCGTGACCGGCCTGACGCAAGTGGACGCGCTCAACTGGACAGCCAGCTTCACCCTGCCTGCCACTGCCGGACAAAACACCGCCGAAAGACTGGCCTTCAACTACAGCGGCACTGACGACCTGGACAACGTCTCCACCACCGTCATGGCGGACAACAGCTTCCAGGTCTATCAAGGCACACTGCCGCCGCTGAATGCGCCGCAGAACTTTGCGGCGAGCGCCAGGGCGGGAGGCAAGGTGCGCCTGAGCTGGAGCGCGGTGGACCTGTCGATCGCCTACCAGATCTACCGCCAGGCGCCGGGAGAAGCCGGACTCACGCCATTCATGCGCGTCGACGCGGCGAGCCTGCCGAACCCCGAGTACACCGACGCCACCAGCGTCGATGGCCTGTACCGTTACAGCGTCGCCAGCATCCGCAGCGCGAACGGACAGGAATCGTTGAGCGGCCAGAGCGCAACTGCCGAAGCCACCGCCGACTCCGTGCCGCCCAACGCCCCGCAGAACCTGGCCCTGATGATGGTCGGTTCCGGCATCCAGGCCACCTGGCTGGCTCCCGCGGGCGGCGCGGCGAGCTACAAACTGTATCGCTCCAGTGCGACGAGCATCACCACCACGACCGGACTCACCCCGATCATCGCGGATATCAGGCAACTGGGTGCGGTGGATAGCCGCCCCTCGCAGGCCGAGCACGCATATGCTGCCACCGCGCTCGACGCGGCCGGCAACGAATCCACGCTGTCCAACACGGGCTACCTCAACTTCGCCTTGCTGCCCGTATCGAGCCTCACGATCGTCCAGACCGACGCCGCCTTGCCGCAGGTGTCCTGGACCCACCCCAACCCGTCCGCCATCGCAGGCTATGACGTGTATCTCGGCACGGACACCAGCGGCACCAGGCTCAACCTGACCCCGCTGTCGACCGCCAGCTACACCGACACCGGCTATGCCAGCAACGAACGGCCTTACACCATCGTCGCCTACGACGCCAACGGCGTACAGGTCACGCGCTCGCTGACCCTGCCCAAGCTCGGCATCGAACTGGTTGCGGGCACCCCGATCCTGCGCAACGTGATGAACCGCCTGCAATACAAGGTCACCAACCTGGGCAGCCAGGCGCTGAGCAACGCCCACGTCAAGGCCAAAATCGGCACGCGCGAAGTCAGCTCCGAAGTGTTCGGACTGGCCGCAGGAGAAAACAAAGTCATCCCCGTGGTGATCGGCGGCTATGCCGACATCCCCAACCCCGCGCAACTGACCACCACCGTGGAGGCTGCGCCCAACCAGGGCGATCGCGCCGCCATCGTGCGCAGCAGCAGCGTGGCGGTGCAGGACGGCGCACTGGTCCTGACCGTCTCCCCGGAGAACCTCACGCGAGGCGCCACCGGCAAAGCGCGCTTCACCCTGGAGAACACCAGCGACGTCGAGATCGAACTGCTCACAGCGAGCAACAGCGGCACCGCGGCCTCGTCCGACATCCGCTTCAAACTGCTGGACAAGGACGGCAACGTACTGAACGCCCAGCCCTTCAAGCAATCGCTGGGCAACGTCATCACCATCAACACCGGACAAACGGTCGCGCGCATCCCGGCCCGCGGCAGCTTCACCTCCGACCTCATGAACCTGTCCGTGCCGTCCTCCGCACCCGACAGCGTCACCGTGCAACTGGAGATCGACAACATCCGCTACCGCCTGGGCACGCCCGAAGCGGTGAGCGTCCCCGGCCTGTCCGGCCGCCAGCAGGTCTCGCTGCTGCAGACGCCGTACTATGCCGAGGTCGGCAGCGTCACCCCGGCCAGCTCGTTCGGCGACCAGGACATCGTCATCAGCGGCCGCGCCATCGACCGCGCCACCCTGCAACCGCTGGGCAGCGTGGCACTCAAGCTGTATATGAACGTCAACGGCTTCGAACGCCGCTTCGACGTCTTCTCCGACACGACGGGCAACTTCAGCCACACCTTCAAGCCCACCGCCTCCGATGGCGGCGTGTACAAGGTATCGGTCGTGCATCCGGACATCGTCGAGCGCCCCGTGATGGGACAGTTCGTGATCAACAGCCTGGTGGCGAGCCCGACGCTCTACACCCTGAACCACCTGCGCAACTACCCGTACACCTTCAAGATCCACGCCACGGCGGGGGCGGGCACCACCGCCACCAACGTGCGGCTGGTTTACGACGCAGCCAACCAGCCCAGCGGCGCCTTGCCTGCGGGCGTCACCGTCAACACCGGCGCAGCGCTCACACTGGGCTCGGCCCAGGGCGGCGACCTGTCCGTCACCATCACCGGCGACAACAGCGCGCCCACCAGCGGCAGCCTCGTCCTCAAGATGCTCGTCGACGAGAAAGGCACCCAGCCGGCGGCGACCATCCAGGTCAACTACGTCTTCACCGACGGCAAACCCTCGATCTACCCCAGCCCCAGCTTCGTGGAAACGGGCGTGGCACAAGGCGCCAACGCCCTCGAGCAAGTCATACTGGAGAATCGCGGCTTTGCGGAAGCACAAGGCGTCACCGCCACCCTCATCAATGCGGATGGCACGGCGGCGCCGTCCTGGATCTACCTGGCATCGGGCAACAACATCGGCAACCTGATCGTCGGCGAGAAACGCGCCATCGACATCGCCATGACCCCGCCTGCGACCCTGGCCGACGGCATCTACACCTACAAGCTGCGCGTCGCCTCGGCGAACGCGACCGGCGGCGACATCCCGGTCTACGTCTCGCTGACCCAGGCCGGCATCGGCAACGTGCTCGTGAAAGCCTCCGACATCTACACCGGCACACTGGACGCCAACGGCCAGCGCATCGCCGGCATGTCCGGCGCGCGCATCACCCTGCAGAACGAAACCGTGGCCACGGTGACCAGCACCGTCACCACCGACAGCCTGGGCGAAGCCTACTTCACCGACCTGCCGAGCGGGCGCTACAAATTCCGCGCCACCGCCCCGAACCATCAGGAGATCATCGGCCGCCTGGTCGTCAAACCCGGCATCACCGTATCGCAGGACATCTTCCTCGACTACAACCTGGTGACCGTGGAATGGTCGGTGACGCCCATCACCATCACCGACTCGTACACCATCACGGCACTGGTGACCTTCGTGACCAACGTGCCGGCGCCCGTGGTTGTGCTCGAACCGGCCAGCGTCACGCTGCCGCTCATGAAGCCGGGCGACGTCTTCCTCGGGGAATTCACCCTGACCAACTACGGTTTGGTGCGCGCCGACAACGTCGTCTTCAGGCCGCCGGCATCGGACGCCTTCTTCCGCTACGAGTTCATGGCGACGGTGCCGACATCGCTGGAAGCTAAACAGCGCATCACGATCCCGTATCGGGTGGTGAGCCTGATTTCGCTCGACCAGCCGGCGGCTACGGCGACCGGGGGCGGCTGTTACAACTACTCGGCGGGGGTGAGCCTGTCCTTTAGCTACAGTTGTGCCAACGGCAACACCAGTTCCGGCAGCGCCGGGGGCACCTTCTCGTCGTCCGGCGGCAGCTGTGGCGGCGGTGGTGGTGGCGGCGGTGGTGCCTGGGGTGGCGGTGGTGGTGGCGGCGGTGGAGGTGGCGGTGGCTTCTATGGCGGCGGCTCCGCTCCGCAATCGATGCCGGGCGCAACTTGCATACCGCCGCCGTGCAATAGCTGCGGCAATGGCGGTGGAGGTGGAGGTGGAGGTGGTGGTGGTGGTGGTGGTGGTGGTGGTGGTGGCGGTGGCGGTGGCGGTGGCCCGGGCAATGGGCCACTTTAGAAGCGAATGGGTCAGGCCAGCGGATTGAAGGACCGGCATCGGTCACTGGCAAACGAGAACGAAGCAGAAAGGGAGACGGCGGGAGCCGGATCGAACGACGATGAATGCACCAGACAATAAACAGAAGAGCGCACACGACAAGTCCATGGTAACCAGACATCCGGACTTGCGTGAGTTCGTGCGGAATTCATTGTTGGCTTGTCTGCTGTTGTTGCCGGTGCAGGCGGGGGCAGAAGGCGGGGCGATCTACCGGCCGGTGACTGCATCGGGTCCGGCCGCTGCACCGGACTACTATCCGGTGATTTACCAGGCCCCGGTCACCGACCTCAGCGTCAAGGTCTGGGGCGGCGAAATCGCCATCCATCGCGGGATCTA
Source organism: uncultured beta proteobacterium (assembly GCA_963797045.1). GTDB lineage: Bacteria > Pseudomonadota > Gammaproteobacteria > Burkholderiales > Gallionellaceae > Sideroxyarcus. Next base: position 134,871 of record CAWCNZ010000017.1, read on the forward strand.
TGACGGCGGGTGGTACATGAACCTCAACTGGATGCCGCTCAAAGTCACCTACGACAGCTTCGACAGCAGCGTCAAAACCGTCACCCGCGGCTACACCGAATACAGCAGAGTGGCCCCTGGCGTCTATCAGGACAAGTACTACAACACCGTCCGCCAGACCGCGACCGGCTTCCGCTGGAACGATCCCAAGGCCACCTGGATCGAATACAACCCGGCAGGCGAGATCAAAGCCTACGGCAACCGCAACGGCACCATCGCCACATTCAGCTACGGCGGCGCGACCAGCACCACACCGGTCAACGGCATCCCGCCGAGCGAAGGCCACATCACCGGCGTCTTCGACCACTACGGCACGCAAGTGCTGTGGTTCGACTACGACACCAGCAACCACCTCATCCGCATCCGCGACGCTGCCAACCGCAAAGTCGAATACCAGTGGACGGCGGCAAGCGACCACAGCAGCATCACCCTGGACGTACTGGATGCCAACGGCAATGCCTGGAAATATGCGGCAGTCGGCTTGCGGCCGCCCGCACCGGTCTCCGCGCCTGCATTGGGCGGAGGGGGGACGGGGGCGGAGGCAGCAGCGGCGGTGCGGCTTACGTACCCCCACCGCCACCTCCCGACTCAGCCTGTCAACGTGTCCCGGTACTGATCACGGTCACTGACCCGGAAGCGCACAGCACAACACGTGGCTGGTACGCGAACGGCAGCATGGCGCTCATTCGCTATGCCGACGGCAGCGTGCTGTGCACCAATCAGGACTACGACGCCGCCAAGAGCATCTTCTACGAACGCGAACTCGGTCCGTACATGCCGGGAGCGGGCGTTTTTACCGGATATCACAGCATCCCTGCCGGCACCAAAGTCGTCGAAACCTGGTTCGAGCTCAAACAGGACCGCGCCCGCGGCGAATTCCTGCGCCGCGACATCAACGGCGTCACCGTTGCCAAGCAAAGCGTCGACACCGCCAGCCGCACCACGACCACGACCGATGCGCGCGGCCTCAACACCGCCGTTAGCCGCGACCAGTGGGACAACATCACCAAGACCGTCTATCCCGATGGCAGCAGCACCAGCGCCCAATACGATCCGACGCATAGCAACGTCACCCAATACACGGACGAGAACGGCGTCGTCAACCAATATACCTACGATGCCAAAGGCAACCTCCTCAAGACCATCGAAGCCCTAGGCTTGCCGGAACAACGCATCACCGAATACACCTACGACGCCGACAGCCAGCGCATCAGCATGACTCGCAAGGGCGATGCCAACACTCCGGATGCCATCACCGGCTACAAATACGATAACGACGGCAACGTCATCACCATCACCGATGCCGAAGGCGGCCTCACCCGCTACACTTGGGACGTCATGGGCAATCCCCTCGCCAAAATTGACCCGCGCGGCAAACTGTGGAAGCGCACTTACGACAATGCAGGCCGCTTGCTCACCGTCACCGATCCGCTGAACCGCACCACCACCATCGCCTATAACAAGGCAGGCCAGCCCATCAGCCTTACCGATGCCGCCAACAACACGAGCACGCTGGGTTACGATGCCGCTGGCAGGCTGCTGCTCACCGTCACCGACCCCTATGGCGCCAAGACCAGCTATAGCTACAACGCCGTAGGCAAACCAATCAGCATTACCGATGCCGAGAACCACTTCCAGAAACAGGAATACGACCTCGATGGTCGCCTGGTTAAACAAACCGACGGCAACAACAACGTCACCCAGTTCGTCTATGGCGATGTCGCCTCGGGCCTCAACGGCCTGCTCGTCAAAGTCATCTACCCGACTCTGACTCAAGACCTGCAATACGACCAGCGCAACCGCATCACCAGCAGCACTGGCAGTGCCGCAGGCAGCGCCATCGCCCTCGATGGCAGTGCCAGCCAGACCACCAAGAACCAATACGACGCCGCAGGCAACCTCACCGTCGTCACCGACCCGGCAGGGCGTAGCACCGGTACCACCTACAACGCGTTCGGAGAAATCACCCAAACCACCGATCCTGCAAACGGCGTCACCCAATACGGCTACGACGCACGCGGCAACCTCATTTCCGTCAAGGATGCCAAAGGCAACACCCACGGTTTCGAATACGACCGGCTCGACTGCATGGTCAAGGAGATCCGTCCGCTTGGACAAACGATTGCTTATGCCTACGATGCCAACGGCAACCTGGTCCAGGTCACCGATGCCAAGGGGCAAGTGAAGAAATACACCTACGATGCGGCTAACCGCCGCACGCAGGAGAACCACTACCTTGCTGCAGGCAGTGCCACCCCGGTCAAGACCATCAACTACACTTACAACGCGCTGGATCGTCTGACCAGCTATGACGACGGCACGACCATCGCCACCTACACCTACGACGCCAAGCAACTACGCCAGACTGGGGAAAGCGTCAACTATGGCAGCTTCAGCCTCGCTACCAGCACCAGCTACAACGCCCTTGGTCAGAAGAGCAGCCTCACCTATCCCGACGGTGCCACCTACAGCTACACCTACGACAGCAACAACCAACTCAGCACCGTAGGCCTGCCTCAAGGCTACGGCAGCATCACCATCAACAGCTACCACTGGACCGTGCCCAGCCAGATCACCTTGCCCGGCGGCACGGTGCGCACCCAACAATATGACGGCCTGCTGAGACTCAAGGATATCGACGTCAAAGACCCCGGCCAGAGCCAGGTGATGAGCTATCAGTACAGCTATGACCTCACCAACAACATCGTCACCAAAGCGACCGAGGCGAGCACCACCAGCTACGGCTACGACACATTGGATCGACTCATTGGTGCGGCTTACACCGGCAGCACTCAAGCGAACGAGGGTTACACCTACGACTCCGTCGCCAACCGCCTCACCGACAGCCGCACGAGCGCGACCTGGACCTATAACGAAAACAACCAACTCGTCACCGCCGACAACCTAAGCTACACCTACGACGCCAACGGCAACACCATCAACCAGGCCGACAGCGTCAATGCAGTCCACACCAGAAACTACATCTACGATACCGACAACCGCCTGATCGAAGTGCGGGCTGCCAACAACAGCCTGATTGCGGCCTACAGCTACGACCCGTTCGGACGCAGACTCAGCAAAGACAGCGGCAGCAGCAAGACCTACTACTTCTACAACGCGGAGGGATTGATCGCGGAAGCGGATGCATCAGGACAAGTCACCAAGAGTTACGGCTATGCACCAAATTCCACGTTCAGCACCAATCCGTTATGGGTGAAGGCGACCGCAACCGGCAGCACCACACCGAACTATTACTACTACCAGAACGACCATCTGGGCACGCCGCAAAAGCTCCTGAACCAGAGCGGCATCGTGGTGTGGGGTGCGACGTACGATGCGTTCGGCAAGGCCACGGTCGATCCAGGCTCAACCGTTACGAATAACCTCAGGTTTCCGGGGCAGTACGCAGACCAAGAAACCGACATGCATTACAACTGGATGCGGTATTACGATCCAAAGTTAGGGAGGTATATAAGTAGTGATTCGATTGGGATGGCAGGGGGTGTCAACTTCTATGCATATGTGAGTGGAAATCCGATTATTCGCATTGACCCATCTGGTCGATATTGGATATATGTTTGGGAAGTAGTATCGGAGATAGTCATTTGGGTGAATCGTGTACGGACCGTTAAGAAGATATATGGATGGGTCAAGAAATGGATTGATGACCCTCTTCCATGCACTGGAGACTTTTGCGGTGGTGGAGGTGAGTTTGGAGGAGGTGGTGCAAGCGGTTATTTCGGTTGTAAGGAGGAGTGCCAAAAGAGAAAAGAAGATCTGTTTAAACAATGCGTTGAGGATCATAAGTTTGATCCAGCTGAAGCGTACGTTTGCATGATTAGATTTCGTGATTATTGCGATTCGCCATAAGAGATCCGTAAAGCCCTCGCCCTCAAGCGTAGGTCGTTAATACAATGTGTTTGGGCCATAAGTTTGAAAATATCGTGATTATTGCGATTTTACTAAGATGAATATATGGATACTTTCTCATTTATGAATAGATATGTGCTGCTTGGATAGGTAAATACTATGAAAAATAAACGTGTGAAAATTTTGTTTTTTTTGACGGTGTTATTGCTTGCAGGCATTGTCGCATATAAGTTTTATATTCAAGAAACCCAACCAGCAGAGCCATTTCAGGGCAAGGGAGGGGATTTCCGTGGGCATGGCGCAACTGGTAAATGGTAAATCGTAAATTTTACCTAGAAATGAAATGGCAAATGAAATGGGGACGGAGCCCAATTGTTTCTGACTCGCCGAATTGCACGAAACGAAGTTTGTAGTCAGAGCGGGGAGTACGCGCAGCAGCAAAGTTTCGAGAACACAGCAGCAATGAATTGCAGGCAACAACAAACAGCAACCGATAGGTAAGCATATGAAGAAAATGCCGGGAGTACACAACATGACTAACTTTGAATTCGCCGTGCGCCGACTGTGGAGTTGGCCGCACCGCGTGTTTGCTGTGCTGCTTGCAGCGATGCTGTTGCTGCCGGATGTCTCATATGCGGTGGATACGCTATGTGCCAAGGTGAAGATCGAGATCACGCAGGAACTGACCATGGAACGTCAGGGCTTCGATGCGATGATGAAGATCAACAACGGCCTGACGACGACGAGCCTGGATAACGTGAGCGTCAACGTGAATTTCAAGGACGAGGCGGGCAATGCGATCCGGGCGACTTCCGACCCCAACGATACGACGGCGTCTTTCTTCATCCGCATTGATACCATGACGGGTATCAGCAATGTGACGGGTACGGGGGTGGTGGCGCCGGCAAGTACGGCGGAGATACACTGGCTGATCATCCCGGCTCCAGGGGCTGGTGGTGTGGTGCCAAGCGGCAAGCTGTATTACATCGGTGCTTCGCTGGATTATTCCGTTGCGGGCAAGGCAGAGAAGATCGAGGTCACGCCGGACTTCGTGTATGTGAAGCCGATGCCGTTGCTGACGCTGGATTACTTCATGACCAAGGACGTGTGGGGCGACGATCCCATGACGCTCGAAACCGAGCCGGTCGAGCCTTATACCCTGGGGGTGCGCGTCAAGAACAACGGCGCAGCGACAGCGAGCAACGTCAAGATCGAATCTGCCCAACCCAAGATCGTCGATAACCAGCAGGGCTTGCTGATCAGCTTCGAGATCATCGGCAGCTACCTGAACGACAAGGCGGCGACCAGCAGTCTGTTGATCCCCTTCGGCGACATCGCGCCGACGAGCGCGGCCAACGGTCGCTGGATCATGACGTCCACTCTGGCCGGACGCTTCGAAGATTTCTCCGTGAGCTTTACGCACGCCGACGCGTTGGGCGGCGCGTTGACTTCCTTGATCGAAGCAACCAATCCGCATTACCTGATCCGCGATGTAAAGCTCGACCTGCCGGGACGGGACAATGTCCGCGACTTTTTGGCGCTCGATGGCGCCGTGTTGCGGCTGTATGAATCCTCCGGTCTGGACACGCTGGTGACGGACCAGTCCGCATTTTCCGTGTTGACCAATAGCGGTAGCAATTCCAGCGGCGAGGCATTGTTCGCTTTGTCCACCCCGGTGACCGCAGGGCCGATGTATGTGCAGTTGCCTGATCCTTATAGCGGCACCAAGGCCCTGGGCACGATCATGCGTTCGGACGGCAAGACCATTCCTGCCGAGAACGTGTGGCTCTCGAAGAAGCGCGATGCCAACAATGTGTTGAAGTACTATTTCAACCTGTTCGATTCGGATACGACCGGCATCTACAACACTGCCTTCACGTCTACCGTCACGATCGCGCATCCGCCGGTCATACAACTGGTTGCGGACAGCACGATCACCGAGGGGTCGCAGCTCTCCTTCCAGGTGACCGCGACCGATTCTGACGGTACGGCGCCGTTGTTGAGCGCCAGTTCGCTGTTGCCCGTGGGGGCGACGTTCACCACGTCGGTGGGCGCGAATAATGTAGTGACGGGCAATTTCAATTGGAAACCCACCAAGGGACAGGCCGGTAAATACCCGGTGACCTTCAGTGCAACCGATGGCGTGCTCAAGGCGGCGACTTCGACTAATATCACGGTGACCACGCCGATTGTGCCGGCCGGCCCGGATGTGCCGTCGATTGCCGCGCCGCAAGTGGGCACCGAGGTGACTGTGCAGTCGCCCAACCTCGAAATCGCCGCCAGCACAAATGCGCTGGACACGGCCACGAGCTATCACTTCCAGGTGTACTCGGACGAGGGCATGCAGAACCTGGTTGCGGAGAAACTCAGCCTGCCGCGCGTGGCAGCGGGCAAATCGGTCTGGACCTTGCCGGTATCGCTGGCTGACAACACGCCGTACTACTGGCGTGTGCGTGCATCGGACGGTACGACTTACAGTTCGTGGGCAGTGGGGCGCTTCTTCGTCAATATGGTGAATGACGCACCGACCGCTCCCGTCATCGCCTCGCCGATGGACGGCACTACCGTGGCGGTGGATGCGCCGACGCTGAGCGTCACCAATAGCACCGACGCGGAAGGCGACACGGTGGTTTACGGCTTCGAGGTGTTCAGCGACAGTCTGCTCACGCAAAAAGTGGCCGAGGTGGCGAATCTTGCAGCGGGTGCCCCGGCGCTGGCCAATGGTGGCAGCACGAGCTGGACGGTGACGCCTGTGTTGAGCAATGCCACGCTGTATTACTGGCGCGCCTCCGCCACCGATTCGCATGGCGCGAAGACGGTGTCGGCAACGGGCAATTTCCTTGTGGATACCACCAAGCCCGCACCTGATGCACCTGTGCTGGTGACGCCGGCGGCGGGTAGCGTGGTCACGACCAATAACGTGGACCTGACGGTGGCAAACAGCCTGCGTCCCAGCGGAGTGACGTTGAATTACTTCTTTGAACTGGATCGTGAGCAGACCTTTGCCAGCCCGGACATCATCCGTTCCGGCGCCGTAATGGAAGGCAGCGTCAATACGGTATTTGCGGCCACGGGCCTGGTCGAGAACGCGCACTATTATTGGCGCGCGAAGTCGTCGGACGGCCTGACAGACAGTCCGTGGACATACGGCGACTTTATCGTCGATACAACCAACGACACGCCGACCGTACCGGGCGCGATCAACCCCGGCAACAACGCCTGGGTCACCACGACGACACCGTTGTTCACGCTGGCTCCGTCGGTCGATCCGGAAGGCGACGCCATCGCGTATCACATCGAGATCTATTCCGATGCTGGTTTGACGACCAGGGTATTCGACCGCCTGACCAATAACCTGAGCTGGCTGACGGATGTACAGTTGGCGGACGACACGCGTTACTACTGGCGCGTGCGTGCCGAAGACCTGCGCGGCGGCTTCAGTGCATGGAGTCCGACTTCGACCTTCCTGGTGCGCACGGGCAGTTCGGGTTCGTCGTTGCCCTTGCTCGCTGTGACCAGTCCGCTGGCAGTGGTGGACGTTCCGCAAGTGTCTGCGGCAAACCCAACCGTGACGGTGGATATCACTTGGGAGATCGACGATCCGTTGGGCAACAGCAAGGTCGCGTTGTATTACGACACGGATCGCTTGAACAATGACGGCACGAAGATCATCGATGGCCTGCAGCAGGATCCGAGCAGCAGACTGGGAAGCTACACATGGGATGTGTCGACGCTGTCACCTGGTACGTACTACATCTATGCGCTGGTCAGCAACAGTGCCGGTACGGTGACGCGTTATGCGCCGGGTTCGTTCGTTGTGCCGGTTCCGTTGCCGCGCGGTGTGGTTACGGTCACGCAAATTGGTGTACCGGAAACGACCGAGGCCGGCGATAAGGCGACCTTCAGCGTTGTGCTGGGTAATTCGCCGAAGGCCGATGTCAGCATCGGTTTCAGTTCGACCAATCCGACTGAAGCCACTGTCGATCAGCCGCTCCTGGTGTTCAACACGGCCAACTGGAAGACACCGCAGACGGTCGCAGTGACCGGGCAACCGGATTGCATCAATGATGGCGATGTCAGCTATCAGGTGATCACGTCCAAGGCGGTCAGTAGCGATGTCGATTACAACGGCGTCAAAGGGGCGGACCTGACGCTGCTGAATCGCGGCAGCACCGTGGGGTGCCTGAGCAACAATCTGCCGGTGGCCAACGCCGGCCCGGCCCAAAAGGTGGATGCTGGAATCACCGTTGCCTTGAACGGAAGCGGCACCGACTCGGATGGCGCGATCGCGTCCTACGCCTGGGTGCAGACGGCTGGTCCCACAGTGGTGCTGGCTGATGCGGCCAAGGCGGTAACCAGCTTCAAGGCGCCGTTGCTCAAGGCCGAGACCACGCTCACCTTCCAGTTGACGGTGACTGACAATCTTGGTGCTACCGGGACAGCGAGCGTCAATGTCGTCGTAAAGGCGGCGCCCAATCTGCCTCCTTCTGCGAATGCCGGGGCTGCACAGACGGTGATCGCGGGCAGCGCAGTGAAACTGGATC
>CAWCNZ010000018.1:0-91811 GCA_963797045.1 uncultured beta proteobacterium
CGGCGCTTCGCAGAACGCCAGCACCTGCGCATGTTGCGTCAACCAGTGGCGCGTGTTCACTTTCAATATTCCGTCGCGTCCTTCGCTGCGCCAGCCTTTGCCGTGGATCACGTTGACGCAGCGCAGTCCGCGTTGCGTGGCCTGATGCAGGAATCCCGCTAACAATTTTCTGGCTTCGTCGTTGGTAAGGCCGTGCAGGTCGAGTTCGTCCTCTATCGGCCATCTGCCGCGACGCAGGTCGCGCAGGGTCATGCGGCTGATGCCGTTGCGCAGGAATTCGGTGATGGCGGTGTCGCCTGCGCCGTGATCGGAGAGGGTGTCGGGGATGGGGGAGGAGGGCGCAGCGGATGCAGCAAATTTGCGCGGCTTCGGTTTGGGGGTGATGCGGTCGGGAGGCGGCGAGCGGGGTCACGCCTTCCAGCGCTTGCCGGAACAAGTCTGTGTCCTGCTCCGGCTTTTCCTTCACGCGCTGCCTTTATCCCGCGAGGTACTTGTCCGCATCCAGCGCGGCCATGCATCCGGTCGCGGCGCTGATACAGGCCTGGCGGTAGATCTGGTCCTGCACGTCGCCAGCGGCGAACACGCCTTCTATGCTGGTGGCGGTGGCGTTGCCGTTCTGGCCGCCGCGCGTGACGATGTAGCCTTTATCCATCTCCAGTTGTCCGGCGAAGATGTCGGTGTTGGGTTTGTGGCCGATGGCGATGAATACGCCGGCGACCTTGATCTCCTGTGTCGCGCTGGTCTGCACGTTCTTCAGGCGCATGCCGGTGACGCCGCTGTCGTCGCCCAGCACTTCGTCCAGCACGTGGTGCAGTTGCAGGGTGATCTTGCCTTCTTTCACCTTCGCCATCAGGTGGTCGACCATGATCTTTTCGGCGCGGAAAGTGTCGCGGCGGTGCACCAGCGTGACGTGGCGGGCGATGTTGGCGAGATAGAGCGCTTCTTCCACGGCGGTATCGCCGCCACCGACGACGGCGACATCCTGGTTGCGATAGAAGAAGCCGTCGCAGGTGGCGCAGCCGGACACACCCTTGCCCATGAATGCTTGTTCCGAAGGCAGGCCGAGGTATTGCGCCGAAGCGCCGGTGCAGATGATGAGCGCGTCGCAGGTGTAGGTTCCGCTATCGCCCACCAGCGTGAACGGCTTCTGTTGCAGTTTGGCGGTGTGGATGTGGTCGAAGACGATCTCGGTGTTGAAGCGCTCGGCATGTTGCTGGAAGCGCTGCATCAGTTCCGGGCCTTGCACGCCGTTGGGATCGGCAGGCCAGTTGTCCACTTCGGTGGTGGTCATCAGCTGGCCGCCCTGGGCGAGGCCGGTGATGAGCACGGGGTTGAGGTTGGCGCGTGCTGCATATACGGCGGCGGTGTAGCCGGCGGGACCGGAGCCGAGGATGAGGAGAGGGTGGTGCTTTGCGGGCTTTTCCATGTTGGCGATGATGATTTTCCAGGGTAGAGAATGGGGGAAATTTAACAGTGACAGGGCGCACTGTCGAGTAAAATGCGCCAACCGGTTATATCGAAGCGCCATGATGAAACGACTGATATTTGTTCTGTGGTTCACCAGTTGCACCGCGCAAGCAGCCGACCTGTCCGGCATCCCGGCTTTCATCGACGAGATGGTGGCCAAGCATCAGTTCAAGCGCGAAGAGTTGCAGGAGGCGTTCAGCCTTGCCGAATACCGCGCCGACGTCATCGAGTCCATCTCCAAGCCGGCCATCCTCAAGCCATGGGTGGAATACCGCCCCAACTTCATCAATCCGCAGCGCATCGAGCGCGGGATGCAGTTCTGGCAGAAATATTCAGCAGAACTGAGGCGCGCCGAGAAAGAGTACGGCGTGCCGCAGGAGATCATCCTCGGCGTCATCGGCGTGGAGACGTTGTATGGCCGCAATGCGGGCCGTTATCGCGTACTGGACGCGCTGACCACGCTGGCTTTCGACTATCCGCGCCGCGCCGAATTCTTCCGCGACGAGTTGGCCCAGTACCTGTTGCTGGCGCGCGAACAGGAGTTCAATATCCTGGCTATTCAGGGCTCGTATGCAGGTGCGCTGGGCATTCCGCAGTTCATGCCCAGCAGCTATCGCCGCCATGCGGTGGATTTCAACGGCAACGGCAAGATCGATCTGCTGAATGAACCGGAAGATGCAATCGGCAGCGTGGCCAACTATCTCAAGCAATACGGCTGGCACAGCGGCGAGCCGGTGGCGTTGCTCAGCAAGGTGGAAGACGAGCAGCGTCTGAGCGCCGTCGGCGGCGATGCGCGGCCCTATGCAGCCTGGCGCGATGCCGGCGTGAAGCCGCTGAAGAACGGCTTCGGCGATCTGCCGCCCGGCTTGTTGCTGGACTTTACGGTGGAATCCGGCAAGGAATACTGGCTGGTGTTCAACAATTTCAACGTCATCATGCGCTACAACAACAGCAACTTCTACGCGATGTCGGTCTATCAGCTGGGCGAGGCGATCCGCCGCGCGCGGTACTGAACTTAGCCGCCGATGCGGCGCGCACCGTCGAACCGCTCCTGCCAGTAGCGCATCTGCATCTGTTCTGTCCGAACGCGGTCGCCGCTTTTGGGCGAATGCACGAACTTTCCGTCGCCGATGTAGATCCCGACATGCGAGAAGGAGGCGCGCAGGGTGTTATAGAACACCAGGTCGCCGGGGCGCAGGTCGCTCCGGCTGACCGGCGTGCCAACGCGGCTGATGTCGCGGGCGGTGCGCGGCAGTGAGACCCCCAGCGTCTGACGATAGACATGCCCGACGAAGCCGCTGCAGTCGAAGCCGCTGCTGGCGGAGTTGCCGCCGTAACGATAGGGCGTGTCCGCCAGGCTCATCGCATAGATGACCAGATCGTTCATCTGCTCGTCGGAGACGGCAGATTGCCGTGCGGGCGGCGAGCTGCAGGCGGCCAGCAGCAGTGAGATGGAGAGGAGGAGCAGTCTTTTCATGGGCGCGCAATGTAAGCCAGCGCCCCATGCACTGTAAAGCGCTTATTTGTCCGCGATGCGGTCGAGATAGCGGGCGCGGTAGAGCAGGCGCGGATGCCTGGCATCGTCGGTGAAGGCGCCGCGGTCATGCAGCACGTTGTTGCACAGCAGGCCCATGCCGGGTTCGAGGCGCGCCTGGAACACAAGCGGGGTATCCGAGGCCAGCAGGCGTTCCAGTGCGGCGACCGCGGCCGCTGTCGCCGCGTCCTGTTTCCATTCGATGCTGCGGGTGCGCGCGGTGTAGCGCATGTGCAGATGGCCCGCCGCATCCAGCGAGAACACCGGGCCGCTCTGCGCGGCGCGCACGCCGTCGGTCTCGTCCACCCGTTCCGGGATGGTCATCGCGTCCGGCTGCATCAATGCCGCGATGTGCCGCGGGTCTTCGTCGCGCAGCAGCAGATAGGCCATCTCGTGGTCCATCAGACGGTTCTCGCCGCCGCTGGCGGCAGAGCGCACGCAATGCAGCACCATGGCGCGTATCTGCCGCTCCGGCGGGTTGTAGTAGCCGTCGGTGTGCCACTTGATCGGCTTGTCGGTGTAGGGGATGTAATGCTGGCGCGTGCCGCCGTCGAACACGCGGATCGAGGAGATGCCGTCTTCGCCTGCCAGCCAGTTGGCATCGAGCTGGTTCAGCCCGAATTGGGCGCCCAGCAAGCGCAGGATGTCGGTGTCTTCCTCATGCATGGGGCTGGCGTAGATGGCCATGTTGCTGTGGCGGATGCGCTCGGCCAGCGCGGCATGCTCGGCAGGCGTGAGGGCGCGCGGGTCGCGCACTTCGACGATGAGATCGCTCACCGATTGCGGGGCGCCAGCGAGTTTCTGCTCGCGCCAGCGCCGGTACGCAGCGGTATCGTTGAGGTCGAAGGGAGTGCTCATTCCATAAACCTCGATTGGTCCACTAAAAGCACGAAAGTCACGAAACAAAGCAACGACTGACAAATCGACCGTTGAGACATCTGAAATTCATTACATGTACTCGAATCTGTTCGTGTCTTTTCGTGCATTTCGTGGACAACTGCTTTTCCTTGAGGCATCAATCGCCGCCTGCCGCCGCGCGACGGCGCGGTTTCCGCGGTTCCGCCTCGTTCAGTCCCCGCAGGGTCTTTTCCACCATCTTTACCGCTTCCGGCGCTTCGTAGCTGATCATCGGGTCGATGACCCAGTTGGCATCTTCCTCGCTCAGCACATTGCTGATGCAGTACGCGAGGTAGCGGTAGAAGCCGTATTCCGGGCCTTTCTCGTCATAGCCGAAATCGGCATATTCGCCGGCGCGTTGGTTAAGCAGGTCGATGAAGCGCTGTTTGCATTCCTTGATGTCTTCGACCAGCAGGCGGCTGCGGTTCTCGGCGTAGGTCTCGGCGACGCGGTTCGCCAGATTGCCGGTGAAGGTGACGCGGTCCTCGGCCGACAGGTCGCGGTAGGCGATACGGTCGGCGACCAGGATGAGGAACAGCAGGAACTCGGCAAGAAAATCGAGATATTGCGGGCCGACCTCGATCTCGAACTTCGCCTTGCGCGTGTTCTTCAGTGCGTTGTCGGCGATGCGCGAGATCGTGAACGACAGCGCATCCGAGATCTCCTGCGGAGTATGTTCGCGGCCTTCCTTGAACCAGTTGCTTTTGATGCGCATCAGAGTCCGATCTAACCCTTGCGGATGTAGAACTCGTGCAGGCCGGGGGCCGGCTCGATGCTTTCAACCAGTGTCATGCCCGTGGCGGAAGCCCAGCCGCCGATGTCGGACTGCACGCCGGGGCAATCGCTGACCAGTTTCAACACTTCGCCGGTTTGCATGCCATTCAGCAGTTTCTTCGCTTCGACGATGGGGCCGGGGCAGACGGCGCCGCGGATGTCCAGCGTGACGTTGGCTTTGTGCACATGCCCTTTGCCTTTCTGGATGTGATAGCCGGTTCCGCCATCGGGCATCTTCTCGGTCTTCAAGATCGAGTTGCCGGTCTGTTTGGCCCAGGCAAACAAATCGTCCTGCGTGCCGGGACAATCCGACACCAGCAACAACACCTGCCCTGTGGCAAGTTCATCGACCATGCGCTTGGCGCCGATGAGCGGCCTGGGGCAGGAAAGCCCTTTCATATCGAGCACTACATTGACCATGTCCATTTCGATCTCCTTTGGATACTAGAAAAAGCTGGTGTCCACGAAAGGCACGAAATACACGAAAGAACCCAAATAAGCCATGCCATGAATCGAAACATCAACAGGGTGTCCATGTCACGTTGCATCACATTATTTTCGTGCTTTTCGTGTATTTCGTGGATCGGCGGTTTGCGGTTCAATAACCGCCCTTGCCCAGCGGCTGCGGTAAACCAGCGATCTTGGCGGCCTGTTTTGCGGGGCCGACCGGGAACAGATCGTACAACGCTTTGCTGTCGGCTTCCGGCCAGAATTCGTTGATGCCCTTCAACATGTTGCGGAAGTTCGGGGTGTGGCCGTTCTCGCGATATTCCTCGCGCATGTAGTTGATGACCTCCCAGTGCTTGGGGGTCAGCGCGATGCCTTCGGCAGCGGCGATCACGTTTACGACCTCTTCGCTGTAATCTGGCTCCAGCAGGTAGCCTTCATCATTGGTTTCCAACTCGTTGCCTGCAACCACGTATCCCATCGTCGATTCTCCCTTCGTATGTAAAGTGTATTAAAAAAATGTCATTCCAGGTCGGAGATGACCTTGTAAGGCATGAAGATGCCGCAACCGAACTGCCTTCCTTCTCCCATGCCCGCGCATTGCAGGAGTATGGAAGCTTCCGGCTTGAGGTCGTGCACCACCAGGCTGTAGCCGCTGATCGACTGCCTCCCATCGCTCAGCGTGCGGCGTTTGCCGCAAATCGTATTGGCACTGATCTCCAGAGCGCCAAAGTGAGCTCGCACCGATTCCATGAATTCCAGCTCATCGTCCACGCCCGCCGCCAATTGGGCATGCAGTGTCGGGTGGGCTTGTATCTCCCGCGTCTTCATCGCGCCCAGGGACAGGCGGCTTCCCGAGATGTTCAGCTGCGCACCTGTCAGGGCGGCCGCCGCCTGCGTCAGGCTGGCCGGGATCCGCAATACCAGTTTGGTGCGTTTGGATAACAGCACGAGATCCTTGTTTTCCGCGGTGCGCAAAGGCAATACGTTCACGTGTTCGTTCCCGGCCAGCTGCGGCACGTTGCTCACCAGTTCCGCCCACAAGGCGAAAGGGTAGGAGGCCGGCAGCGTCTCTCCGCGCAGGTCGAACACCAGGTCGATCATCTCTGCCGTCGCTTTGCTCACTTGGTCTCCTGCGCCTTCGCCCACTGCTGCATGGCGGCTGCCCATTGATCGGCGGTGGCGTGATCGATGTCGAAGATGGTGAAGCGTTTGCCTTCGCGGATGCGAACGCGCAACATGCTCATGCCGTCCTCGGCATGATCTATCTGTTGCAGTTCGATCTGCTGTCCGCCCAGTGGAACCTGGATTTTGCAAAGTTCGGTGATTTGTGCCATGTTTCCTTCCCCGTTCGTCTGAATGTAACCGGACGATATAGGGCAATGAATAGATGTCGCAAGTCTATCGTCAATGTATTCATGTTTGAAATACTACCGGTGAAGGGAAAAGCACCACCCTTTAGGGTTACCTAGGATAGCCGCTCTGGGTGATAGTTAGGCTTGTTGCAGGCCCGTACTATGCCGAACCATTAAGAAACCGGGTCGGCAGTTTGAGCCAGAACCCGAACGAAACCGAAACCGGAATTCCAGCCCCTCGCCGGGCAACCTAAGCGTAACGCGACTGAAAGGAAGACATTATGGCGAAAAAGCTACATGACACCCCGAATCTGGATGAGCTCGAAAAGGGCAAATGGCCGAGTTTCGTTACCGGCCTGAAACGTCTGGCCAAGGACAAGGACCTCATGGTCGATCTGCTCGGCCAGCTCGAGGCTTCTTACAAGACCCGCAAGGGCTACTGGAAGGGCGGCACAGTCGGCGTGTTCGGCTATGGCGGCGGCGTGATCCCCCGTTTCACCGAACTGAAGAACGCTGACGGCACGCCGCAGTTCAAGGATGCGGCCGAGTTCCATACCCTGCGCATCATGCCTCCTCCCGGCATGCACTACGACACTGCTACCCTGCGCCAGTTCTGCGACATCTGGGAAAAGCACGGTTCCGGCCTGATCGCGTTGCACGGCCAATCCGGCGACATCATGTTCCAGGGGTGCACTACCGAGAACGTGCAGAAAGCCTTCGACGAATTCAACGAGATGGGTTTCGACCTCGGCGGCGCTGGCCCCGCAGTGCGTACTTCCATGTCTTGCGTCGGCGCTGCCCGTTGCGAACAGTCCTGCTACAACGAGGCCCAGGCGCACCGTGCCGTGCTGAACACCTTCCTGGACGACCTGCACCGTCCTTCCCTGCCGTACAAGTTCAAGTTCAAGTTCTCGGGCTGCCCGAACGACTGCATGAATGCGATCCAGCGCGCCGACATGGCCGTGATCGGAACCTGGCGCGACAACATCCGCACCGACGAAGCGCTGGCCAAGAAGTGGTTTGCCAAGCACGGCATGGATGAGCTGGTGAACGACGTGGTGGCGCGCTGCCCGACCAAGGCCATCCAGATCAAGGAAGTCGGCAAGATCAAGACCGGGGCGCATACCTCCAGCGTGAAGGTGAGCGACACCCACGCGCTCGAGATCGCCAACCAGGATTGCGTACGTTGCATGCACTGCATCAACGTGATGACCGGCGCACTGGCTCCCGGCAAGGACAAGGGCGCGAGCGTGCTGATCGGCGGCAAGAGCCACCTGAAGATCGGCGGCCTGATGGGCACCGTGGTGATCCCGTTCATCAAGCTGGATACCGAAGAGGAAGTCGAGAAGCTGGTCGATTTCGCACAGCGCGCCATCGACTTCTTTGCCGAGAACGCGCTGGAGCACGAGCGTACCGGCGAGATGATCGAGCGTATCGGCCTGGCCAATTACCTCGATGCGATGGAGATCGATGTGGATCCGGCGATGATCAATTCGCCGCGCATGAACCCCTACGTCCGTACCGACGGTTGGGATGACGAAGTCGCCAAGATCAAAGCAAAGAAGCACGCCGCTTAAGGAGATAGAAGATGAATGCACCCGTACAGATGCGCAAGCCCAAAGAGACTGGCGTACCGGACAACAAGAAATTCATGCACCCGGTTCTGCTCAAGAACTTCGGCAACTGGAAATATCACGACCGTCCCCGTCCCGGCGTGCTGCACCATGTCTCGCATAGCGGCGACGAAGTGTGGTCCGTGCGTGCCGGTACCCAGCGCCAGATGGATGTCTACACCATCCGCACGCTGTGCGACATCGCCGATAAGTTTGCTGAAGGCCGTGTGCGTTTCACCATCCGTTCCAACATCGAGTTCATGGTGTCGGAAGAGAAGAAGGTCGCTCCGCTGATCGCTGAACTGGAGAAGCATGGCTTCCCCGTGGGCGGCACCGGCAACTCGATCACCATGATCGCGCATACCCAGGGCTGGCTGCACTGCGATATCCCCGGCACCGACGCTTCCGGCGTGGTGAAGGCGCTGATGGACGAGCTGATCGACGAATTCAAGCGCGAAGAGATGCCCAACCGCGTGCACCTGTCCACCTCCTGCTGCGAAATCAACTGCGGCGGCCAGGCCGACCTCGCCATCATCGTGCAGCACACCAAGCCGCCGGTCATCAACCATGACCTGGTCGCCAACGTGTGCGAACGTCCGGCTGTGGTTGCGCGTTGCCCGGTTGCGGCGATCCGTCCCGCCATGGTGAACGGCAAGCCTTCGCTGGAAATCGACGAAGCAAAATGTATGTGCTGCGGCGCTTGCTATCCTCCCTGCCCACCGATGCAGATCAACGATCCGGAGAATTCCAAGCTGGCGATCTGGGTCGGCGGCAAGAACTCCAACGCGCGCGGCAAGCCCACCTTCATGAAGATGGTCGCAGCCGGTCTGCCCAACAACCCCCCACGCTGGCCAGAAGTCGGCGCCGTGGTGAAGAACATCCTGACCGTGTACAAGGAAGACGCCCGCCCCTGGGAGCGCATGGCCGACTGGATCGACCGTATCGGCTGGCCGCGTTTCTTCGAGAAGACCGGTCTGCCGTTCACCAAGTACCTGATCGACGACTGGCGTGGTTCGCGTTACAACCTGAACGCATCGACGCATATCCGTTTCTGAGCGAGGACATAGTATGAAATTCGGAATCGTCGTCAACGAGGGGCCGTATCAGCATCAGGCCAGCGACTCGGCTTATCTGTTCGCCAAGGCTGCCATCGAGAAGGGGCATGAGGTATGGCGCGTGTTCTTCTATCACGATGGCGTCAACAACGCGTCCAAGCTCACCGAGCCGCCGCAGGATGATCGCCACATCGTGAATCGCTGGGCCAAGCTGGCCGAGGAGAACAAGATCGACCTGGTGGTATGCGTTGCTGCGGCTTTGCGTCGCGGCATCAAGGAAGAGAATCTGGCGCAGGGCTTCCGCATCTCCGGTCTGGGGCAATTGGTGGAAGCCGGTATCAAGTGTGACCGTCTGGTCACCTTCGGCGATTAAGGAGAGACGAGATGAGTGCGAAAAAATTCATGTTCGTCAACCGCAAGGCACCTTACGGCACGATCTACGCTCTGGAATCGCTGGAAGTGGTGTTGATCACCGCCGCCTTCGATCAGGACGTGTCGCTGGCGTTCCTTGACGATGGCGTGTACCAGTTGAAGAAGGGCCAGCAGACGAAGGGCATCGAGACCAAGAACTTCTCGCCCGCCTATCGCGCGCTGGAGGACTACGATATCGAGAAATTGTACGTCGAGAAAGAAGCCATGGATGCCCGCGGTCTGACCGAGGAAGACTTCCTGGTTCCGGTCACGGTGCTCAGCCGCGCCGAGATGGGCAAGCTGATGGACGAGCAAGACGTAGTCTTGAGTTTCTAAGGGGGGCGCATGTTACATATCATCAATAAATCACCCCTGACCAGCGTTACGCTGGACACCTGTCTGAACACGGCGACGGGCGGGGACATCCTGCTGATCGAGGATGCGGTCTATGCCGCCACGCGCGGCAATGCCGTCGAGGCCAGATTGCGGGCGGCGATGGGACAGTTCAAGATACATGTCCTGCTGCCTGATCTGGAAGCACGCGGCCTCGGCGACCGACTCATTGAGGGCGTTTTGCCGGTGGGATACGGCGATTTCGTCGATCTGGTGAGCAATAACAAAACCTGCCAATCCTGGCTTTAATCGGAAACATACAGAAGGAGTAACAACATGCCAAACATCGAAGTCGCAGGCAAGAGCTACGAAACGGACGAAGAAGGATATCTGGTCAATCTGGCCGACTGGAACACGGACGTTGCCAATTACATGGCGCAGACAGAAAGCATCACCATGACCGAGCAACACTGGGAAGTCGTCAACTTCCTGCGCGAGTATTTTGAGGAATACCAGATCGCTCCGGCGGTGCGCGTGTTGACCAAGGCCATCGGCAAGAAGCTGGGCGCGGAAAAGGGCACCAGCGAGTACCTGTATGGTCTGTTCCCGTACGGTCCCGGCAAGCAGGCGTGCAAGATCGCCGGTCTGCCCAAGCCCACCGGTTGTATTTAATTCAGGTCTAGCGATAGGGGCACATTCATGGCGAGCATCGTCTTTGCGATCTTGTTTTACCTCGCTACGCTGTTGCTTGTCGTAGGGGTGCTCTATCGCATCAGCACCTACGCCCGCACACCGGCTCCGCTGAAGATACCGACCACACCCGCGCCGACCTCCACGGGCGGCGTGGTGTTGCGCATGACGCGCGAGGTGGTGTTCTTCGAGAGCCTGTTCAAGTCCAACCTGTGGATCTGGGTTTTTGGAATGCTGTTCCATGCCAGCCTGGCATTGGTGCTGTTGCGTCATCTGCGCTACTTCATCGAGCCGGTGTGGGGATGGGTCGCTTTCATCCAGCCGTTCGGCATGTACGCCGGCATCACCATGCTGCTGGGCTTGTGTGGACTGTGGGGGCGCCGCCTGTTCGTCGAGCGCATCCGTTACATCTCGACGCCTTCCGATCACCTGATGCTGTTGCTGCTCATCGGCATCGCGGCATCCGGCCTGATGATGAAGTTCGTCGCGCATACCGATGTGATCGCGGTCAAAGGTTATTTCCTCGGTTTGATGCATCTGGATATCCAGGCGCTTCCTGCCGATCTGTTGTTGCTTGTGCATTTGTCTCTGGTTGTGGCGCTCCTGGCGGTGTTCCCCTTTAGCAAATTGCTGCACGCGCCGGGAGTCTTTTTTTCGCCCACCCGCAACCAGAAAGACGATCCGCGCGAAAAGCGCCATCTGAGTGCCTGGGCTGCCAAACTGGAATCGGAGAAGAACTGACATGGCAGATATCGTAGCGCCAGCCTATCGCACCATTCCCATCATCCCCGCGCTGAAGCCGGGCGCGATGGAAGGCAAAGGCCCCTTCGTCGCCAACGAGAAGATCAACGAAGCCATCGGCTTCCCCGGTCAACTGGTGGAAGACTGGCATGACAAGGCTATCGCCAAGATGGGCGAGTTGTTGTCGAAATACCGCTCTCTCAAGGTTTTCATGGATGCCTGCGTGCACTGCGGCGCATGCTCCGACAAGTGCCATTACTTCATCGGCACGCAAGATCCGAAGAACATGCCGGTGGCGCGTCAGGATCTGATGCGCAGCGTATACCGCCGCTATTTCACCCTGCCCGGCAAACTGTTCCCCAAACTCGTCGGTGCGCGCGATCTGACGCGCGAAGTGCTGGACGAGTGGTTCAACTATTACCACCAGTGTTCCGAATGCCGCCGCTGCTCGGTGTTCTGCCCCTACGGCATCGACACCGCCGAGATCACCATGGCGGCGCGCGAGATCCTCGACTCCATCGGCTACGGCCAGAAGTATTCCAACGAGATCATCGGCAAGGTACACAAGATCGGCAACAACCTCGGCCTGCCCGGTCCGGCGCTGATCGATACGCTGGAAGGTCTGGAAGAGGACGTAAAGGATGCCACCGGCATCGACGTGAAGTTCCCCATCGACGTGAAGGGCGCGGAAGTGCTGCTGGTCACGCCGTCGGCCGACTTCTTCGCCGAACCGCATATCGACAGCCTGATCGGCTACGCAAAAGTGTTCCACGCCACCGGCACCAGCTGGACGCTGTCCTCCATGTCGTCCGAGGCGGGCAACTTCGGCATGTTCATCGGCAACTACGACCAGCTTCGCACGATCGCCATGCGTATCCGCCAGGCGGCGCTGGAACTGGGCGTCAAGCGCATCGTGGTGGGCGAATGCGGCCATGCCTGGCGCGTGGCCTACAGCTTCTGGAACACGCTGACCGGCGTGGGCGACGGCGCGGATGCCAATGACCGTTTCGCGCAGATGCTGCAGAAACAGCTGGATCATCGCTACAAGCAGCCGGCGCATATCTGCGAATTCACCTGGGACATGATCCAGGACGAGCGGCTGACGTTCGATAAATCCAAGAACGACAAGCACATCATCACGTTCCACGATTCGTGCAACGTGGCGCGCGGCTCGCGCATGGGCGACCTGCCCGGCGGACAGTTCGAGATCCCGCGCAACATCATCAAGGCGGTTGCCAACAACTTCGTCGAGATGGCCCCGAACACCACGCGCGAACAGACTTTCTGTTGCGGCGGCGGCGGCGGTCTGCTGACCGACGACCTGATCGACCTGCGCGTCAAGGGTGCGTTGCCGCGCATGGAAGTGTTGCAACAGGCAGTGGACGAGCACGGCGTCAATTTTATGGCAACCATCTGCGCGATCTGTAAGGCGCAATTCACCAAGGTCCTGCCCATCTACGGATTCGACAGAAAGTTGGTGGGCGGCGTACATCAACTGGTCAGCAATGCGATCCAGCTGGGTCCGAAATAACGAGGAGAAGGCAAAATGTCAGCAGTCAGCGAAACCCCGCAAAAGATCACGTTCCGCCGTTACAAGGATGGCGACAACAAAGTTCGCCGCTTGAACGACAAGATTTTCCAGGCCGGCTATTCCTACAAGTGCCCGACCTACATCCAGTCCACGCCGCCCTGCCAGGGCAGCTGCCCGGCGGGCGAGGACATCCGCGGCTACCTCGGCATCGTGCGCGGCACCGAGAAGGTGCCGAACGGCGCCGACGGCAAACCGGTCATGCCGTGGCAGGAATATGCATGGCGCCGCCTGACCGAAGCCAACCCGTTCCCGTCGGTGATGGGACGCGTATGCCCGGCACCGTGCGAAAGCGGCTGTAACCGCAACGAAGTGGAAGATCATGTCGGC
Source organism: uncultured beta proteobacterium (assembly GCA_963797045.1). Lineage (GTDB taxonomy): Bacteria > Pseudomonadota > Gammaproteobacteria > Burkholderiales > Gallionellaceae > Sideroxyarcus. The sequence goes on from CAWCNZ010000018.1 coordinate 13,236, forward strand.
ATCAACTCGGTCGAGCACTTCCTCGGCGAGTACGCGATCGGCAACAAGCTCAAGTATGTCAAGCCCGACGTCAAATCTTCCGGCAAGAAGGTCGCCATCCTCGGCGGCGGTCCCGCCGGCCTGTCCTGCGCCTATCAGCTGGTGCTGAAGGGCCATGACGTCACGATCTTCGACGAGCATGAACACCTCGGCGGCATGATGCGTTACGGCATCCCCGGTTTCCGTACCCCGCGCGATGTGCTCGACGCGGAGATCCAGCGCATCCTCGACCTGGGCGTGAAGACGCGCATGAAGACACGCGTCGGCAGCGACATCACTCTGGAACAGATCCGCAAGGAGTTCGATGCGGTGTTCCTGGGCATGGGCGCACAGGCCGGCCGTGCGCTGCCTATCGCCGATAGCGCTGCACCCAACGTGGTGACCGCGACGGCATTCCTGCAGGCCTTCAACGAAGGGCGTCTGCAACACGTCGGCAAGCGCGTGGTCGTGGTCGGCGGCGGCGATACCTCCATCGACGTGGCGACCGTTGCCCGCCGTCTGGGCCACATCTCGCATGCCAAGCCGACCGATGCCGAAATGGCCATCGCCGGACGCATGGCGCACGACGTGGCCGATATTTCCGCCAAGCAGGGTGCGGAAGTGGCGCTGACCTCGGTGTTCCCCATCGACAAGATGCAGGCCAACAAGCACGAGATCGAGCAGGCGCTGGCGGAAGGCATCCACATCCTCGGCGGCATGGTGCCGCTGGGCATCGTGCGCGGCGCCGACGGGCGTGCCACGGCTTTGCGCGTCGCCAAGTGCGAGGCGAAGTTCGTCGGCGGCAAGCTTGAGATCAACAACATCGCAGGCAGCGAATACGACATCGAAGCTGACCTGATCGTCTCGGCGATCGGCCAGGCCGTGGATTTCACCGGGCTGGAACAGTTCAACAATGGCAAGGGCGCGGTCTCGACCGACCGCAACTATGTGGTTGCCGGCCAGCAAGGCGTGTTCGCGGGCGGCGACGTGATCCGTCCGCACCTGCTGACCACCGCGATCGGACACGGCTCCATCGCCGCCGACGGCATCCATAACTTCCTGCTGGGCAAGGACCTGGAGAAGCGTCCCAAGATCGACGCGCACCAGTTCGACCTGATGCGCAAGCTGGTCGAGAAGGGCCTTGAACCCAAGCACGCGGAAGAACCGATGCGCGGCACCTGCAACTCCAACGTGGCGGTGCACAACTTCGACAACCGCTCCGACCGTTACATCATCCCGCACGACAAGCTGTTCCTCGGCCACTTCAACTATGTGCCGCGCAACGTGCGCAATGTCGTCACGCTGGACAAGGAAAGCGCCCTGGGCAACTTCCAGGATCGCCTCGGCGTCCTCGACGAGAAGCAGGTCGTTGCCGAAGCCAAGCGTTGCATGAGCTGCGGCATGTGCTTCGAGTGCGACAACTGCGTGGTGTATTGCCCGCAGACCGCCGTGTACCGCGTCAAGAAGACCGAAGCGACCACCGGGCGTTACGTCGCGACCAACTACGACAAGTGCATCGGCTGCCACATCTGTGCGGACGTTTGCCCGACCGGCTACATTCAAATGGGTCTGGGTGAGTGATGAGACTGCTCGTCTCTCTGCTGCTTTGCCTGTGCATCCCTGCGGTTTGGGCTGCCGAAGCGAACGCTCCCACGCTGGATATCGGCAAGGGCGGCCAGTGCGTGAAGGATACGCAATGGATGCGCAAGAACCATATGCACCTGCTCAAGCACCAGCGCGATGAGGCGGTGCGCAAGGGCATGCGCTCGGAACAGGACAGCCTGAAGAACTGCGTGGAATGCCATGCCAGCCTCAAGGACGACAGCGTGATCGCGCGCGAGGACAGTTTCTGCGCCGGCTGCCACCGCTATGCGGCAGTCAAGATCGATTGCTTCGAATGCCACGCCAGTAAACGCAAACCAGCGCTCGCCAAGAAGGACGTCAAATGAGCGAAATCGACACTCAACGCAGGCAGTTCCTGAAGACCTCGGCGGGCGCCGCCGCGATCGCCATCGCGCCGGGGATGATGCTGTTCCAGACCGCGCACGGCGATACGCAGGCGGCCAGCTCGAAAGTGCGCTGGGGCATGCTGGTCGACACCGCGCAGTGCAAGGAAGGCTGCAACGATTGCGTGAGCGCCTGCAACAAGGAGAACGGACTGTCCGGCAAGACCGGCCCGACCGACTCGCAGTGGATACGCAAGATCGAGATCAAGGATGTCAGCAGCGGACGCGAACTGTCGCTGCCGATGATGTGCCAGCACTGCGAGCACCCGCCCTGCGTGGACGTGTGCCCGACCAAGGCCTCGTTCAAGCGCGCCGACGGCATCGTGCTGGTGGACCGCCACCGCTGCATCGGTTGCCGTTATTGCATGATGGCGTGCCCGTACAAGGCGCGTTCCTTCGTGCATGAGCCGCTGCAGGACCAGAATCCCGATGTGCCGCGCGGCAAGGGTACCGTGGAAGCCTGCTCCCTGTGCGTACACCGCATCGACAAGGGGCAGATACCCGCCTGTGCCGAGGCGTGCCAGAACAAGGCGATCCTGTTCGGCGATCTGAACGACGCGAACAGCGAGATCGCCAAAAAGATTCGCAGCGTCGCTTCCGTGCAGATCCGCGCCGATCTGCAACTGAACACCGGCGTCCGTTACCAAGGGCTTTAAACCATGGCTGATCTTTCCGCATTGCGTTCCAAGAACCGTTTGTATTACGTGCTGCTGGCTCTCGGCGGCCTGGTCGTGCTGGGCGGCGCCTATGCCGTGCACATGATGGAGCATTACGGACACGTCATCTCCGGCATGAACAACCAGATCGTCTGGGGTATGCCGCACGTGTTCGCGATCTTCCTGATCGTCGCCGCCTCGGGCGTGCTGAACGTCGCCTCCATCGGCTCGGTGTTCGGCAAGGCCATGTACAAGGCGCGCGCGCCGCTGGCCAGCCTGCTGTCCATCGCCATGCTGTCGGGCGGTCTGGCGGTGCTGATGCTGGACCTGGGCAGGCCGGACCGCATTATGGTTGCCGCCACCAATTACAACCTCACCTCGGTGTTCGCGTGGAACGTGGTGCTGTATTCCGGCATGTTCTCGCTGGTCGTCGTCTACCTGTGGACGATGATGGAACGGCGCATGAACCCCTTCAACAAGGCAGCCGGCCTCGCGGTGTTCGTCTGGCGCTTCGTGCTCACCACCGGTACCGGCCTGATCTTCGCCTTCCTGACCGCGCGCCAGGCCTATGGCTCTGCGTTGCTGCCGCCGATGTTCATCGTGCTGTCGTTCGCCTGGGGACTGGCGGTGTTCCATGTGGTGCAGTTGGCAATCTATACATGGAACGAGAAGGCGCTCGATCCGGCGATCATGGAACGCAAGAAGAAACTGCTCGGCGTGTTCGTCGTCGGCTCGCTGTACATGGTCGCGACCTATCACATGACCAACCTGTATTTCGCGCATCAGACCGGGTTCGAGCGCTTCATCCTGCTGGATGGCGGCGTCTATCCGAACCTGTTCTGGTGGGGCTACATCGTGCTCGGCAACCTGCTGCCGCTGCTGCTGATCTTCGTTCCGGCCCTTTCTGGCAACAAGAGCGTGCTGGCGGCATCCCTGCTGGTCATCCTCGGCGGCTTCGCGCTGCTGTATGTGTTCATCATCGGCGGACAAGCCTACCCGCTCAATATCTTCCCCGGCTACGAAGCGAGCAGCACTTTCGCCGACGGGCAGATCGCCAACTATGTCCCGTCGCTGTATGAGTTCCTGCTGGGCTTCGGCGGACTGGCGATCGCTTTCATCATCACCACCGTCAGCGTGCGTGTGTTGAACTTCATGCCGCAGGACAAGCCTTACATCTCGGATTGAACAGACGCAGGACGGGAATCGCGTTGCGATACCTGTCCGGCTCTTAAACCTACCAGGCTGATCGAGGTCCCAGATGAACCGTTTTTTAATCTCGGCAGCGCATAAATCTTCCGGCAAGACCATGGTCAGCATCGGTCTGTGCGCCGCGCTCGCGGCGCGCGGCCATGTGGTGCAGCCGTTCAAGAAAGGTCCGGACTACATCGACCCGATGTGGCTCGGCCAAGCCGCCGGACACGCCTGCTTCAACCTCGATCTGTACCTGATGGAGAACGACGACGTCGTTTCCACCTTCGCCCGCCACAGCAAGGAAGTGAACCTGGTCGAGGGCAACAAGGGCCTGTACGACGGACTCGCGCTGGACGGCAGCAACAGCAACGCCGCGCTGGCCAAGCTGCTCGACCTGCCGGTGATCCTGGTGATCGATGCGCGCGGCATGACGCGCGGCATCGCGCCGCTGATCCTGGGCTATCAGGCCTTCGACCGCGACATCAACATCGCCGGCGTCATCCTCAACAACCTCGGCGGCCGCCGCCACGAATCCAAACTGCGCGAAGTCATCGAGCATTACACCGACGTGCCGGTGATCGGCGCCATCCAGTACGACGAGCGCCTGTCCATCGTCGAGCGCCATCTCGGCCTGATGCCCAGCAACGAGTCGCATGTGGCCAGCGCCAAGATCAAGCAGATCGGCGAAGCCATCGCCGAACAGGTCGATCTGGACAAGCTGCTGGCGCTGTCGACGAAAGAGCCGCTGGCCGTCCCGCACAAGGCTGAGATCAGTCCCTTGCCCTGCGGCGACAAAGTCAGGATTGGCATCGCGCGCGACCGTTCCTTCGGCTTCTACTACGCCGACGACCTCGAAGCGCTGGAAGCGGCAGGCGCGGAACTGGTGCCGTTCGATGCCTTGCGCGACGCGCAACTGCCCGAAGTCGACGCGCTTTACATCGGCGGCGGCTTCCCCGAGACCTGCGCCACCGAGCTGGAAGCGAACGTCAGCCTGCGTGGCGAGATCAAGCAGGCCATCGAGAACGGCATGCCGGCCTATGCCGAATGCGGCGGGCTGATGTATCTGTCGCGCGGTATCGAGTATGAAGGGCGCACTTACGAGATGGTGGGCGCGATCCCCGGCGACGTGAAGATGCACGCCAAGCCCATCGGACGCGGTTATGTGCACCTGAAAGAAGACGAGGCGCATCCGTGGCCGCGCCCGGACACTCCCGCCAAACAGATCAAGGCTCATGAGTTCCATTATTCCAGTCTGGAGAACCTTCCGCCGGACAGCCGCTTCGCTTACCATGTCGAGCGCGGTTACGGCATCGACGGAAAACGCGACGGACTCATACTGCACAACCTGTTGGCTTCCTATACCCATCTGCGCACCATCGGCAGCTGCTACTGGGCGACCCGCTTCGTCGCCTTTATCCGGCGGCGCAAGGAACAACAGGGCAGATCGAATTCAACTATCGGGAAATCACTATGACACAGCAACGCTACCAGGCAGCCATCGCTGCTTTCGACAAGGCCAACGCCGAAGATCCCAACAAGGAAGTCTTCGAAGGCAACACCTATCCCAAGGAACTGCTCTACGCGCAGCGCATGACCGACATGCAGGAACGCTATGCGCCCGACGCTTCGGAAGCCGTGAAGCTGGCTTGCCGCGCCCAGCACATCCAGCGCTGGAAGTCCGCCCGCAGCAGCTTCCCCATGGACCGCCAGGGCTACCTGCAATGGCGCACCGGGCTGTACAAGTTCCACGCCGAGACCGCAGGCAGTCTCATGAAGCAAGCGGGTTATGACGACGAGATGATCGAGCGCGTCAAAGCCATCGTCAGCAAGAAGGCGCTCAAGGTCAATCCGGAGACGCAGATGATGGAAGACGTGGTCGACCTGGTGTTCATTGAGCACTACATGCTGCAATTCGCCGGACAGCATCCCGAGTATGACGAGGCGAAGTGGATCGAGATCGTCAAGAAGACCTGGAACAAGATGTCTACCCGCGCGCATGACTTTGCGCTGGCAGGCAAGATCAAGCTGCCGGAAGCGCTGGTGCCGCTGATCCTGAAAGCAGTGAAGGGATAAATGCCGAACAATCCGTCCACGAAATACACGAAAAGCACGAACAAACCACTTTGACTATTTCGTGTCTTTCGTGGACAAGCTACAACCCTGTAGGTCGGGTTAGGCCACCGGGCCGTAACCCGACATTAACGAAACGTCGGGTTGGCTGCGCTAACCCGACCTACAAAGAGCATTGAACATGGACTTCCTGCCGATTTTTGCCAATGTAAAAAACAAGCGCTGCCTCGTGGTTGGCGGTGGCTCGGTCGGCTCGCGCAAGGCGGGCGTGCTGCTGGAAGCAGGCGCGAAAGTGCGCGTGGTCGCGCCAGAGATCGAGCCGGAACTGGCCAAACAGAAAGGCGTTGAGGCTGTTCTCGCGCGTTTCGAGGCGAAGCATCTCGACGGCGTGACACTGGTCATCGCTGCCACCAACGACCGCGACGTCAACAAGCAGGTGTCCGAACTGGCGCAGGCGCGCAACATCCCGGTGAACGTGGTGGACGATCCCGAACTGTGCAGCTTCATCATGCCCGCCATCCTCGACCGCTCGCCGCTGATGGTGGCGTTCTCCAGCGGCGGTGCTTCGCCGGTGCTGACGCGCATGATGCGTGGCAAACTGGAAACCGTCATCCCGCAGAACTACAGCCGTCTGGCCGCGTTTGCCGAACGCTTTCGCGAGATGGTCAAGACGCGCGTCACCAATCCAGCCAAGCGCCGTATCTTCTGGGAGAACGTCTTCGAGGGCGTGGTCGCCGAGAAGGTGCTGACTGGCGACGAGGCCGGCGCCGAAGCGATGCTGCAACAGATGCTGGCGAGCGAGGACAACATCCAGCGCGGCGAGGTGTACTTGGTCGGCGCCGGTCCCGGCGATCCCGACCTGCTCACCTTCCGCGCGCTGCGCCTGATGCAGAAAGCCGACGTGGTGGTGTACGACGCGCTGGTGTCCAAGCCCATCGTCGAGATGACGCGCCGCGATGCCGAGCGCATCTATGTCGGCAAGCGGCGCAGCGAGCATACGTTGCAACAGGAAGAGATCAACGACCTCTTGGTGCGGCTGGCCAAGGAAGGCAAGCGCGTGCTGCGCCTCAAGGGCGGCGACCCGTTCATCTTCGGCCGCGGTGGCGAGGAGATCGAGACACTGGCGGCGGAGGGCATCGCCTTCCAGGTGGTGCCCGGCATCACTGCCGCAGCCGGGGTCGCGTCCTACGCGGGCATCCCGCTCACGCACCGCGACCATGCGCAGTCGTGCATGTTCGTCACCGGCCACCTCAAGGACGGCACGATGAACCTGGACTGGGATGCGCTTGCGCGCCCGCGCCAGACCGTGGTGGTGTACATGGGGCTGCACGGCCTCGACACCCTATGCGCCAAGCTCATCGAGCACGGCCTGCCCGAGACCACGCCCATTGCCATCGTGCAGCACGGCACGCAGCCCACGCAGCGCGTGATCATCGGCACGTTGAAGACATTGCCTGCCATCGCCGAGCGCGAGAAGCCGCAGGCGCCCACACTGATCATCGTCGGCGGCGTGGTGACGCTGCGCGACAAGCTGGCCTGGTTCCATCCGCAAAAGTCTTGAAACGACCTTGAAGAATTGTTCCGCAGTTCAACCAAAACAGGGAGAGTGAAGATGGTACGCATGACGATCAAGAGGGTGTTGCTGTCCGCATTGTTTCTTTTCGTCGGTGCTGCGCAGGCCGACGACGTGAAACTCAAACCATTCGTACTGGCTTCCGAAGGCGCCGGAACGGTCGCCGAAAAAACCGCCCAGGTGAAGACTGCGCTGACCACAGCCGGCTTCACCGTAGTGGGCGAATACTCGCCTTATCCCGGCGCCAACATCGTCATCGTCACCAACGACGAACTGAAAAAGAATGCGGCCGCGTCGGAATCCGGCGGCTACGGCGCAGTGCAACGCGTGTCGGTCACCGCTGCCGACAAGGACGTGCAGGTGAGCTACACCAATCCGGTCTACATGTCGCAGGTGTACCGCATGGACGGCGACCTCTCTGGCGTGTCTGCCGCGCTGGAAAAGGCGCTGGGCAGGGTGGAAGAGTTCGGCGCGCAGGGCATGACGGCGAAGAAGGCGCGCAAATACCACTACACCATCGGCATGGAATATTTCGACGAGCCCAGCGAACTGGCTGAATACGCCAGCTACGAAGAGGCGGTGCAGGCGGTGGATGCCAAGCTGGCCAGCAACCAGAACGGCGTGTCCAAGGTCTATCGCGTCGATATACCCGGCAAGCAGGAGACGGTGTTCGGCGTGGGCCTGAAAGGCAGCGGCGACAGCAAGGCCATGGACGACCAGTTCATCATGAGCGAGATCGATTTCCGCGACGTGAAGTCCAGCGCACACCTGCCTTACGAAGTGCTGGTCTCGGGCAACAAGGTGTATGCGCTGTATGCGCGTTTCCGCATCGCCATCAACTTCCCCGATCTCAGCATGATGGGCAAGAACAGCTTCATGAACATCATGAAGGCGCCGGAAGCGATCCGCAAGGCGCTGCAGAACACGGTCAAGAAATCGTAGGAGGGCGTCGCATGTCCACAGAATTGATAGCAGCAGTGAAGAGCGGCGACACCGCGGGGGTACAACGCCTGCTGGTTGCCGGGGCGGATGTGAATACTCGCGACGAGGCCGGAGCCACCTTGCTGATGCTGGCCGCGCACGCGGGCGACCATGAACTGGTAAGCGTGCTGCTCGGCCGCGGCGCGGACGTCAATGCGACCGATGCCGCTGGCTGGAGCGCACTGATGAAGGCCTGCTACAACCCCGAGTTCAAGCACGGCTTCGCCGATGTGGCGCAGGCGCTCATCGATGCCGGCGCCAATATCGAGGTCGCCATCGGCTATGGTGTGCGCCCGCTGATGCTGGCCGCAGGCTACGGCGAGACCGCCGTGGTCGAGGCGCTGCTGCAGGCGGGGGCGGATGTGCTGGCGAAGAACGAAGGCGGCTACACCGCGCTGATGATGGTGAAGCAGAAAAACTATGTCGACGTCATCAACCTGCTGCACGAAGCGGAACAGCTCGCCGGACTCGGGGAGGGCAGTTGCGCCAGCAAGAACGCGCCCGGCTCCAACGTCATCACTTTCATGAAGCGTCCGAGTGCGTAATCAAAGAGAAAGGCGACCATGCCCTACTTCATTTACCGCGTGACCGAATTCCCCATCAAGCAGCTGGAAAAGCTGGAGCAGTACGACGCCTATCGCGAGGCGTCGGTGCGGGCCAAGCAGTTGCGTGCCGAACAGGCGCAAGGTTCGACCGCGCTCATCAAGATGATCCATGCCGAGTCGGAACTGCACGCCGAGGATCTGCTCAACCAGGTGCGCGAACCACAGCCGCAACTGGGTGACGACTAAACATGACGACGTAAATCTACTATGCGACTGGATGGCGGCGTTGCTCAGTGCTCGGAATCGTCATGTACTTCCGTACATTCCGGTTCCTGCGCTCCGTGCGCCTTGCCCTCCAGCCGCTCGTGACGATTTATGTCGCCATGTAAAGTGATATGGACGAGGCCGCCTACCGGCAGAAGTTCGCCGAAGTGGTAGCGCGCCCCTGTGTGTTCGAGAAAGCCCTGCTGGCGCGTTGCGTCGCCTGCGAACGTTCGCAACGGATGCAGATCGCCGAGCGTGAAGCGGTGACCTGCGGCGATGCCGGGAGCCATTCCCGTTGTCGTGCATTGCACGAGCAGCTGCGGCACGCCTTCTCGTTTGCGCTGGGGACGCTGCATGACGATACGGTGCTGCCGCACGCTCAGGAGATGCGCGTGCAGTGCGGCGGTCTCAAGGGGCTGCAGCAGGTGCTGGGCGGCGACGCCGAGGTGGCGAACGTCGATGCCCTGACGGAAAACGCCTTGCGCCAGAAGGGGGATTGGGCCGGAATCTCCTGGTCCGAAGTGGTCCACGCGGCGGCTCAATGTTACAAGGGCAGGCACGGCTGAAGGTTTCGTTCACAGACCCTGTCCAGCCGCTACAATGTCGAATGTCCGAGTACGGGATTTCGTCCCGACGAATATCAACAGGAGCGAATGATGAGTTTTACCGAAGCAGATGTGCAGAACACGTTGAAGGAGCTGATCGACCCGAACACCAAGAAGGATTTCGTCAGCGGCAAATCGATCAAGAACGTCAAGGTCAGCGGCAGCGACGTGACGCTGGAAGTGCAGTTGGGCTACCCGGCCAAGAGCGTGTGGGACGAGATCAGGGTCGATGGTCGAAAGCCATCTCAAGTCCGCCTTGCCCGGCGTGGGCAAGGTCAGCGCCAGCGTGTCGAGCAAGGTCGTGCCGCATGCGGTGCAGCGCGGCGTGAAGCTGGTGGACGGCGTGAAGAACATCATCGCCGTGGCGAGCGGCAAGGGCGGGGTGGGCAAGAGCACCACCGCGGTCAACCTGGCGCTGGCGCTGGCGGCCGAAGGCGCGCGCGTCGGCATGCTCGACGCCGACATCTACGGCCCGTCGCAACCGACCATGCTGGGCATCACCGGACAGCCTGATTCCGCCGACGGCAAGTCGATGCAGCCGATGAGCAATTACGGCCTGCAGGCGATGTCGGTCGGCTTCCTCATCGATGCCAACGACACGCCCATGATCTGGCGCGGCCCGATGGTGACCCAGGCGCTCGAACAGTTGCTGCACCAGACCAAGTGGGACAATCTCGACTATCTGGTGGTGGACCTGCCGCCGGGCACCGGCGACATCCAGCTGACGCTGGCGCAGAAAGTGCCGGTCACCGGCGCGGTGATCGTGACCACGCCGCAGGACATCGCGCTGATGGACGCGCGCAAGGGACTCAAGATGTTCGAGAAGGTCGGCATCAAGATCGTCGGCATCGTCGAGAACATGAGCACTCACATCTGCTCCAAGTGCGGCCATGAAGAGCACATCTTCGGCGCGGGCGGGGGTGAAAAGATGTGTGCCGAATACAACACCGAATTCCTCGGCGGCCTTCCACTGGACATCCGCATCCGCGAGCAGACCGATTCCGGCAAGCCGACCGTGGTGGCCGACCCCGACGGCAACATCGCCAAGGTCTACAAGCAGATCGCGCGCCGCATCGCGGTCAAGGTGGCGGACATGGCGCAGGATCACAGCGCGGCATTTCCCAAGATCGTGGTGCAGAACACCTGATGCGGGAATTGCTGGCGCGAATATTGCTGACGTGATCATATCGGCGAGCGAAATTCGCGGCGCGTTTATAACAGGAGAGAGAGATGGGTTCGTTCAGTATCTGGCATTGGTTGATCGTTCTGCTGGTCGTGGTGCTGGTGTTCGGCACCAAGAAGCTGCGCAACATCGGCAGCGATCTGGGGGGCGCGGTCAAGGGCTTCAAGGAAGGCATGAAGGCGGGTGAAGATTCCGCCCGGCAGCTGACCGACGGCGCGCAAGTCGTCGACGGCGAAGCGATAGCAGGACGCAAAGCAAAGCCTGATCGTTGCGCCGCGCTACAACCGAAGTCGACGGGGTGGCTCGATGTTTGATGTGAATTTTTCGGAAATCCTGGTGATCCTGGTCGTGGCGCTCGTCGTCATCGGCCCGGATCGCCTGCCCGCAGTGGCGCGCTCCATGGGGCAATGGATGGGGCGCATCCAGCGTTTCGTCAGCACGGTCAAGCAGGACGTCAACAAAAGCATGGAGCTGGAAGAACTGCGCGAGCTGGAGCGCAAGGTCAAGGCCGAGGCCGCCGCGCTGGAGCAGTCGGCGCAGCAGGTTGGCAACGACATCAACCATGAAGTGCGCCAGTTGGAGAAGGACATCGAGTCCAAGCCGGACTCCAGAAGCCCGACTCCGCCGGCGAATTCACCGTAATCTCCCGTCATCATGAGTGCCCGGCAGACGCTCTGCCGGTGTATCCACGTTCTGTTTTCCGCATGGGGTCATGCGACGCCTATCCTGTCGCATACGGTGACACGTTCCATCCGCGTTGGCGCGGAAATTGCTGACTGATGCATGAACTGATTCCATGCATCGACAGCCATGACCTACGCTTCTCGTATCATCCCGATCTCCCCGGCAGCGCAATGCGCTGGCGTGCCAGCCTATTGCAGGCTGGATGTCCCGCGGGATTTTGCGCTTCCGGTTCTGGATAGCCTGCAGCGTCCGTTGCGCGATCTGCGCATTTCCGTTACGGATCGCTGCAACTTGCGCTGCACCTATTGCATGCCGCGCGAGGTGTTCGACCAGAACCACTCTTTCCTGCAACGCGCCGAATTGCTCACATTCGAAGAGATCGAGCGTATCGCCCGATTGTTTGCCGGGCTTGGCGTGCAGAAGATCCGCCTGACCGGCGGGGAGCCGCTGCTGAGGCGCGGCATCGAAGGGCTCATCGAAAGGCTTGCATGCCTGAGAACCGCAGAAGGCAAACCGCTGGAAATCGCGCTGACGACCAATGGCGTGTTGCTGGCAAAGAAAGCCCGCTCGCTCAGGGACGCCGGATTGGCGCGCGCGACGGTCAGCCTGGATGGCTTGAGCGAAGCGACTTTCCGGCACATGAGCGATTCGAACGTTTCCGTGCATACCGTCCTGGACGGGATCGCGACAGCTCAGGCAGTCTGGCTTGCCCCGCTCAAGGTCAACATGGTGGTCAAGCGCGGCGCGAACGAGCACGAGCTCGTCCCCATGGCCGAGCAGTTCCGCCATAGCGGCGTGGTGTTGCGCTTCATCGAATACATGGATGTTGGTTGCAGCAACGGCTGGCGCATGGATGACGTCGTGCCTGCGCGCGAGATCCTCGATGTGATCGCTCAGCGCCATCCGTTGCGACAGATCGATCCCTGCCATCCGGGCGAGGTGGCCGAGCGCTGGCGCTATGCCGATGGCGGCGGCGAGATCGGCGTGATCGCGTCGGTCACCCAGGCCTTCTGTCACGAGTGCAGCCGCGCGCGGATATCCACTGACGGCAAGTTGTACACCTGTCTGTTCGCAGGCGACGGTCTGAACCTGCGCGAACCATTGCGGCAAGGAGCGAGTGACCGTGTGCTCACCAACCTTGTCGCCGACCAATGGGGGCAACGCAACGACCGCTATTCGCAACAGCGCCACCTCATGGCGGACAGCATCCGCGGCAAGGTGGAGATGTCCTATATCGGCGGCTGACTCCAGCCGATTACCGAACGGTAATGTCGTTACCTGATTCTGCCACCCCGCGGTAACGCTTTCATGTTGGCACAAGACTGCTCTCGATCCGCTTGCCGTTTTCACAGCTTCTTAACCTTCCAGAACCATGCCGGGCCGCTGCTTCCGTGAGTGGCACACGATTTGCTCACCCTATGGCTGCAGCAAGATTCAAGTTGTACCCATACTAACTATTTAGAGGAGAAACGCGGCATGAACAAGAAACTCGTTGCAATCGCTGTAGTTGCGGCCCTGGCGCCCACAGTCGCCATGGCCGACGTCAAGGTATATGGTCGTATCCATGCATCTCTGGATTCCGTTTCTGGCATAGCTGCCGAGACCAACAATCTCAGCCTCAATGACAACTCATCGCGTTTCGGCGTGAAGGGCAGCGAGGATATGGATGGCGGCCTGAAAGCGCTTTATCAACTCGAGACCGGCGTAAGCTACAGCGGCACTTCCGGCAGCACATTTGCCAACGGCAATCGCGACAGCTACATCGGCCTGGCCGGCAGTTTCGGCACTTTCCTGGCGGGCCGCCTGCCTGCAGCGAACCAGTTCGTGTATGACTCCAATCTGTTCGCCGACCAGTTGGGCGATGCCGCCAATTTCACCGCCGGCGCATTGGCGGGCGTTGGCCGCGCGAACGGCGCACTGCACTACGTATCTCCGGATCTGGGGGGCGTGACTGTCGCGCTGACCTATCTGCCAGCCAAGAGCGTGAACTCGACGCTCGGTGTGACAGACGGCAAGAACAGCACCGGTCTCAAAGTGAGTTATGCCGGAAACGGCGTCACGGCCAGTTTGACCACTTTCAGCATTGCCTATGGAACACCAACGGAAACCAAAGTCGCTCCTGTGTCCGTGGCAGGTGGTTACGATTTCGGCAAGGGCTCGGTCTCCGCGCAGTATGTCAAGGCGAAGACCACTGTTGGCGGTGTAGATGCAAACACAACCACCGTCGTCAATGTCGGCGCCAAGTTCAACGTGACCGACAACGATGCGCTCAAGGCGCAGTTCTCCAAGGCCAGCGAGAGCCTGTCCGCGGCGGCTGACGGCGCTTCCATGCTGGCCGTCGGTTTCGATCACAGCCTTTCCAAGAACACAGGAGTCTATGTCGTGTACGCCAAGGTCAGCAACAATTCCAACGGCACTTACACCATGAACAACTGGGGACACCAGGTTCAGACGGCAGCGCTTGCTGCAGGTGAAGATCCCAGCGGCTTCGGTGTCGGGCTGACGCACAACTTCTGATAACGATAAGCCTGTCGGCCTGGCTGCAGAGGTTCGCAGCTTGGCCGACAGTCATGATTCGATCGTTTAACGCTCAGGGCAGAGGAATTGCGGGCATCCACACGGATGCCCTTTTTTTTGTCAGCCAGTGAATTGGCGGCGGGGAAACGAGCTCAGATCTCCACATGCTTGTCGGCATGTATGTCGAGCTTCTTCATCTTCTCCCACAGATTTTTGCGGCTGATGCCGAGAGCGGCAGCGGTGTTGCCGAAATGCCACTGATTCTGGACCAGCGATTGCAGGATGAATCTCCGTTCGCAGTTGCGCAGATGTTCGGTGAGCGTGCCTTCTGCGGCAGCGCCCCCCGGTTCCTCGTGCGGGCTCGCCGCCGGCACGGCGGCGTCCTCGAAGAACGCCTCCGCATCGAGCGCCGGATTGGTCGAGAGGATGCAGGCTCTCTCCACGCTGTGCTTGAGTTCGCGCAGATTCCCGGGCCAGTTGTAGTCGAGCAGGGCGCGTTCGCCCTGCGGCGAAAGGACATGGCTTTCGTGACTGATCTGCGCGCACATCTTCAGGAACAACTGGGCGAACCACAGGATGTCCTCCTTGCGTTCGCGCAGCGGCGGGATACGCAGGCGGATCACGTTGATGCGGTAGTAAAGATCCTCGCGGAAGGTGTTTTCTTCGACCATCTTCTTCAGGTCGCGGTTGGTGGCGCAGATCAGGCGCACATCGACCGAGATGGGCGTCTCGCCGCCGACGCGGACGATGACGCGCTCCTGGATGGCGCGCAGCAGTTTGACCTGCATGCCGAGCGACATCTCGCCGAGCTCGTCGAGAAACAGCGTGCCGCCATGGGCTTGCTCGAACACGCCTTTGCGGGCCTTGGCTGCGCCGGTGAAGGAACCTTTCTCATGGCCGAACAATTCGGATTCGAGCAGGCTTTCGGTGACCGCTCCGCAGTTGATCGCGATGAAAGGGGCATTGCTGTCGTGGCGCGCATGGCGGTGGATGAGCTGCGCCACATGCTCCTTGCCCACCCCGGATTCGCCCGTGATCAGGATGGTGCTTGCCAGTTTGGCCAGGCGCGGAATGCTTTGCTCGATGCCGCGCATGGCGGGCGAGACGCCAAGTGCGTCCGTGCCATCCGCCGCGGCGGCGGTATTGATGGCCAAGTCGAGGCAGAGCATGTGCACCTTTTCGACCAGCAAATCGAGGTCGAACGGTTTGCTGATGTAATCGGCGGCGCCCAGTTTTAGCAGGCGCACGGCGCGGTCGATCGAGCCGTAGCCGGTGATGAATATGAAGGGCGGCAAGTGGCGTTTTTCGCCGATCAATTGCGTGAAGACCTCTTCGCCGTTCAGGTCGGGGAGGTGGATATCGCTGATGACCAGGTCGTATTTCTTGTGGCTGATCGCACGCAGCCCTTCCTGGCCCGTACGGTGCCATTCGACATTGAATCCTTCCAGCCCGAAACGGTCGCACAGCGATTCGCCCATGATCTCGTCGTCTTCTATCAGGCAGATGCGGGGTTGCATGGCTTTACTCACGTGGTTTATCCAGGGGTAATTGTACGGTGAACTGGGTCTGGTTCTGCTCGCTTTGCACGGTGATGAGCCCGCCCAACTGCTGCACGATCTGGTAGATGACCCACAGTCCCAACCCGCTGCCGCCCTCGCTCAGGGAAGTGAACGGCTCGAACAGGTAGGAGACCTGGTCTTGCGGGATATGCGAGCCGTCGTTGATCACTTCGATGAACAGGTGGTCGCTGTCGCGGTAGATGTGCAGGTGGACATGCCCATGTTGCTGCGTGGCATGGAAGGCGTTCAGCAGCAGGTTGATGACGACCTGGCGCACCAGGGTGGAGGAGACCGGCAGTGCCTCGATGATGTCGATCTCGCGCGTGAAATCGATGTGTTTCTTTTCCTTGTCCGGCTGCACCAGGGTGCAGATATCCGCCACGTCGTTGAGATCGAAGGGGCGGGTCTGCGCCTTGGCCTCGACCAGCAAGGCTGCCACCGTTTCCTTGATCTGCAGCAGGCCGCGCTCGAGGATGGAAAGCGTCTTGAGCGTGAGCGGGTCTTGCTCGCCATGGCGTTTGAAGGTGCTGATCGCATTGAGCATGCCGCCCAGCGGATTGTTGATCTCGTGCGCGACACCTGCAGCCAGACGGCCGAGTGCCGCCAGCCGGTCCGAGGTGATGACTTGCTGTTGCAGTTGTTCCTTTTCCTTGAGTTCGCCGAGCATGGTCTTGAACGACTTTGCCAACTGGCCGATCTCGTCCTTGGATTCTTCCAGCTTGATCTGGTCCGGTTCGGGCAATTCGTGCGTGATCCTGCTCATGGTATCGGACAGTTGCAGCAGCGGCGCGGCCATTCGTTTTCCCCAATAGACGCCAAACGGCAAGAGCACGACTAGCACCAGCAGGGTGATCAGGATGGCGGCCCGGGTCAGTGTGTAAAAGCGCTCCTCGAAAGGTTTCCTGGAGTAGCTCATGATCAACGTGCCCAGGCGCACGCCATCGGACTGGATCGCAGTCGCGAGGTAGAAGGAGTTCGACTGGTGTCTTTCAACGACGGTCGGCGCTAGGGCATCCGTTCCGGGAGCGGTGGATAACAAGGTCGAGAACTTCGGTTCGATCGCTATCGGGTCGCTCAGCATCGGGAATTTCTCCGGCTGGGTCGAAACGAAGACCTTGTTGGCCGCATCGAGCACCAGGATGTATTCCGCGCCTTGGGCCTTGACCTGATCCTGCGGAATGTGGAACGGCGTGTTGATGATCTCGAATGCGCGCCACACGTCGTCATGCAGCAGGGGCGCGACCAGCGTATCGGCGATGACGCTCGCGATGCTGCCGGCATTGGCGACCATGTTGTCGCGCAGATCGCCGATGCTGCGGTAAACCAGCACCGAAGCCAGTACGCTGGCCGTGACGACGACCAGCACCGCCACGCGCAGCGGTATCTTGTAGTTGAGGCTAATGTCCTTGAGATGCATTGAGCTTTTGTTTTTCCACGAAGCGGGACATGTCTGCGATGCCGTCGTAAAGACGGTCGTCGCCGTATACGAACCCGCCCAGATTGAGCTGATCCAGCAGATACGTGCCTTCGGTGTCGTGCACCATGCCGAACAGCACCTGCTGCAGGGCCGCTATATCCCGTTTCGGGACCGCCCTTGAGGCAACGATCGGAGGGAAACCGAATTGCGGCGATTCGTTGACGATGCGCGTGCGCGCGGTCAGTTTCGGGTGGGTCCTGGAAAGGGTGTCCCAGACGTAGCCGTCCACGGCGCCGCCCTGCGCCAGGCCCGATGCAACCGCTTCCACCACTTTGCGATGGCTCCAGGTGAAGAAGCCCTTGGCAAAAAACGAGGCGGGTTGCAGCCCCTGTCTGGCCAGCAGATATTCCGGATAGAGGTGGCCGGAATTGGAATCGGGATCGGAGAAGGCGAATATCTTTCCACCCAGGTCCGCGAGGTTGCGGGATTTGGCGTCGGAAGCGGGCACGATCAGGTAGGAGTGGTAGAACGGTTCACCGCGATAGAGCGGTACGGCAACGAGTCGCAGTTGACTGCGGGCGCGTACATAAGGGTAGCCGCACAACCAGGCGAATTCCAGTTTTCCGTCACGCAGCAGGTCCACTATCTCCCGGTAGCTGCCGCGCTGCACGAAGGTGACGGGGCGGCTGAGGCGGGACTGCAGGAAGGTGCGCCATTTCTCGATGAACGCCGCCTGATCGTCCAGAAAGACCGGAGTGAGGCCGATGCGCACGGGTGCCGGCTGGGCTTTGTCCGCCGCCTGCGCCAGCGGCGCGAACACCAGCAACAGCAAGCACGCAAAACGCCGCAGCCATTCAGACATGGCAGACTCCTGCGTTTCGCTGCGGACTCGGCGTGTCGTCCTCCGGGACGACCTGGCCGTTGCAGTGACGGCATGCGGGATCCTTGCTCACTCTTGTTTGCAGCACATTCATGTCGAGTACGTTCATGCTGAACAGTTTGCCGGCCAAGCCGCCTTCGATTCCCATCAGCTGCTTGAGCGCCTCCGCTGCCTGCATGGCGCCGATGATGCCGACCAACGGCGAGAACACACCGGTCGTGGCGCAACGCAGTTCGGCCGCCTGACTGGTTTCCGGGAACAGGCAGTTGTAGCAGGGCGATTCGTCATTGCGAAAATCATAGACCGAGACCTGCCCGTGAAAGCGTACGGCAGCACCCGACACCAGCGGCTTGCGCCGGTTCAGACAAGCGCGGTTGATCGCGTAACGCGTGGCGAAGTTGTCGCTGCAATCCAGTACGACATCGGACTGGGCAACCAACTCGTTCAACTGCATCGCATCGGCGCGGATCGGAAAAGTGACGGTCTCGACATCCGGGCTGACGTCGCGCAGCGCAGCTTGTGCAGAAGCGACCTTGGACTGGCCGACGGTGGAAGTTCTGTGGATGATCTGGCGTTGCAGATTGCCGAGATCCACCTTGTCATGGTCGCATAAAGTGAGGCGGCCGACGCCGCTGGCGGCAAGGTACAGCGCGGCAGGGGATCCCAGTCCTCCGACCCCGATGATCAGCGCGCTCGCGTCGCGCAAGCGTTGCTGTCCCTCGATACCGATTTCATCAAGCAGGATGTGGCGGCTATAACGTAACAGCTGCTGATCGTTCATGGAGTCATTCACCTTTGGGTGCCCTGGTTGTGCTCATGGCGGGCAGCGCGTTCGAGCTTGGTAGCTACGCTTTGCAGACCATGAACTCTTCTCGCAATAACTATACCACCACAACAAAAACGGGCTGTTCGGCACGACGATGGCGTAACGGTAATGGGCAAACCGGAAAGATATTACCGAATGGTAATCACGCTGCGGCGAAAAGGTAATGCCGGGAGTGAAGGATGTGTCCTGCATATCCATGAGCGGCCAATAAAACAGTCGAATAGAAATCGTGGCATGAGAAATGCTCAGTACTGTGCGCGACCGTGAGTGCATGGGTTCAGGAATTATCAGGTGTCGTTTGGCAATGAGAGGAAATAACAATTTCAGGGAGAGTTCAGATGAGCGAATTGCGCATTTCATCGATAGAAACAAGGGGAGTCCCGGGCAAGCGGCGCTATGCCATGGTGATCGACCTGCGCCGCTGCATAGGCTGCGATGCCTGCATGGTGGCGTGCAAGGCCGAATACGATGTGCCGTTGGGCGTGTTCCGTACCTGGGTGCCGTACAAGGTGGTGGGCAAATATCCAACGGTGCGCAAGATGTTCCTGCCGCGCCTGTGCAACCACTGCGACGATCCTCCTTGCGTGCGCGCCTGTCCGGTCGGCGCCACCTACAAGGTGGAAGACGGCGGCTTCGTGCTGCAGCACTATGACCGCTGCATCGGCTGCAAGGCCTGCATGGCTTCGTGTCCGTACAACGCCCGCTTCATGTTGCCCAAACACCGCACCTATACCGACATCACCCGCGTGGTGGACAAGTGCACGTTCTGTCATCACCGCGTCACGCAGGGGCTGGTCCCAGCTTGCGTGCAGACCTGCGTGGGCCGTTCCCGCATCTTCGGCGATCTCAATGATCCGAACAGCGAAGTGTCGTATCTGGTGAACTCGTTGCCGACCCAGGTGTTGCGTCCGGAAGAAGGCACCAAGCCGCACGTCTTCTACATCGGCGCCGACCGCAGCCACACCGAGATCGGGCGCAAGATCTACGACCCGCAGGGTGTGATGGAAGCAGAGCGGGCTGTGTTCAACAAGAACCATAGTTAAGGGGACAATCATGGGTGACTACAACGTCTTTCACATCATTCCGTGGTCGGGGGCCTACGCGATCTACTTCTTCGTGATCGGTATTTCCGCAGCCATGTTTTTCTTTTCTGCATTGTCCTGGTACCGGGCCGAGTTCCAGTCCATCAGAATGCAGGCTTTTTACACTTCGTTCGCCTTGCTGGCGGCTGGCGGCTTGCTGCTGATCGGCGACCTGTCGCAACCCTTGCGGTTCATGAACACCATGAACCCGGCCTATCTCAACTTCACTTCGCCGCTGGCGTGGGGCAGCCTGAACCTGATCTCGTTCGGGCTGGTCTCGGTTGCCTACTTCATGACGATGCGCAAGAACGATGAGGCGATGAGCCGCAAGCTGGCCGTGCTCGGCGCGCTGCTGGGCGCTGTGTCTGCCGATCTATACCGGCTTCGACCTGACCGTGCACCAGAACCGTCCGGTGTGGAACACGCCGTTGATGCCGGTGCTGTTCGTCGCACTGTCCCTGCTCTCGGGCGCTGCGGTGGCCACCTTCATCGCCAAGGGCGAGAAGACTGCTGGTGATGCTGCGCAGATTCATGTTGTGGTCTGCCGGTGCGGTGGTCGCGATGCTGGTGTCCCTGCTCGGCACGACGGCTTACGGCGGCTCCGGTGCGGAACTGACATTCATGTTCATGACCAGCGGCACATTGGGCATGGTGTTCGTCGGCCTGGGTCTCCTGGCCGGGACGGTCGCGCCTATCGCGGTGTTGCTGACCGATTACGGGCGGCAGCAAAGCGGCATGATGGCCGCAGGCGCGTTGCTGCTGGTAGGCGGGATGGCGCTACGCTATTCCATCCTGATCGGCGGCCAGATCGTCCAAACCTACTACTAATTCAGGGAGACCGTTATGTTTGAAATGAATCGTAGAACTTTCCTGAAGGTCAGCGCGGGCGCGACGGCTGCTGCGGCAGCCGCCCCCAGCATCCTGAATGCGATGGAAAACGAACTGGGCGGGAAGGACATCGGCCCGGTGACCATGGCGGAACGCCAGGCAATTCCGATCAACTGTCACGTCTGCAACATCCAGGACGGCGCGATCGCGTATGTGGAGAATGGCCGCATCGTGAAACTGGAAGGCAACCCGGAACACGTTTCCACACGCGGCAGGCTGTGTGCCAAAGGCAACGCGGGCATGTGGTATACCTACGACCCGGATCGCATCCTGTATCCGCTGAAACGCGTCGGCGCGCGCGGCGAAGGCAAATGGAAGCGCATCACCTGGGACGAGGCGTTGGCCGAAGTGGCGGAGAAACTGAATGCAGCCATCAAGAAGGATCCCAACACCGTCTGCCTGAAATACGGACGCAACCGTTCCGGCGGCGTGATCGACCGCTTCATGAATACCCTGGGCTCAGCCACGCTCATCAACCACACCTCGGTGTGCGAGTCGTCGAAGAAGATCGGCATGGAACCCACCTGGGGGCCGGATATCGAGACGCCGGACTTCGCGAATGCCAAGTACATCCTGAACTTCGGTTCCAACATCCTGGAGGCGGCGTATTTCCACAACCCCTATTCGCAGCGCATCACTGAAGGCGTGGCGGAGAACAACGCCAAGCTGGTGACGTTCGACGTGCGCCTGTCCAACACGGCGGGTCGCTCGGACGAATGGATCCCGGTGTTCCCCGGCACCGACGGCGCGGTGGCACTGGCGCTCGGCCACGTCATCCTGCGCGAAAACCTGCAGGACAGCGATTTCATCGATACCTGGTGCAACGTGTCGACGGCCGAGTTGAAGAGGCACTACAAACAGTACACGCCGGAGTGGGCCGCAAAACTTTCCGGCGTGCCGGTAGAAACCATCGAGCGCATCGCGCGCGAGTTCGCCACCACCAAGCCGGCCACCACCTACACCTATCGCGGTCCGGCCAAGCACCTGTACGGTTCGTACAACGAGAAAGCTACCATGATGCTGTCTATCATGACCGGCAACGTGGAGAAGAAGGGGGGGTACTGCATGCCGCGCGGCATGGGCTGGCCTCAGCCTGAGCCGCAGCCGCCCAAGCCGGCCAAGCCGTCCTACATGGCGCACCCGACCGAGTACCCGCTCGCGGGACACAAGGTCAGCCACCTGCTGCCGTACTTCATTGCCCAGGGCAAACAGAAGGTGAATGTGTACATCACCTACCAGGACAATCCGGTCTACACCAATCCCGGGGCGCAGGCGTACTGGGGCAAACTGTTCCGCGACGAGAAGCTGATTCCGTACCTCATCTCCATGAGCCCGTTCATGGGCGAGGAAACTGCGCTGGCCGACATCATCCTGCCGGACGCGCCCTACCTCGAACGCTGGGAGCCGGAGTCCATGCCCAACTCGCTGTGGCCGTGGCTGGGCATCCGCCAGCCGGTGATCAAGTCGCTGGGCGAATCGCGCGAGAACCGCATCATGATGCGCGACATCATCTGGAAGATGGACCCGGACGGCAAGCGCGGCATGAAGAAATACTGGAACTTCAAGGACGCTGAGGACTACATGCGCCAGCACTTCGACAACGTGCCGGGGCTGAAAGAGGCGGGCGGCCTGGACTTTCTCAAGAAGCATGGCGTGTGGCCGATCTACGGCAAGCTCAATCCGCGCACGGGCAAGATATCCGACAAGACCGGGCGCGAAATCCAGGCTGAATACGGTCTGCACATGAAGGAACTGTCGGGTGCCGACATGGCAGGTGCAACGGTGGACGGCCACGGCACCATCCACAAGAACGGCAAGGCCATAGGCGTGCGCCGCAAGGGCCGGAACTACGTGGGCTTCCCCACCGGCAACCGCCTGATCAACATCCGCGTGGACGAGTGGGCCAAATACGGCTTCAACCCGATGCCGACCTTCAAGCAGATTCCGTGGCACAAGACCATGAAGGACGACGAGATGATCCTGACCACCTACAAGATCAACGTGCACAAGCAGTCGCGCACGGCGGCGGTCAAGTGGCTGGCCGAGATCATGCACAGCAATCCGGTGTGGATGAATACCGAGACCGGCGAGAAGCTGGGCGTCAAGACCGGCGATCTGGTGCGCATCGAAAGCAAGGTCGGGCACATGGTGACCAAGGCTTATGTGTTCGAAGGTATCCACCCGAAAGTGGTGGCGATCCCGACTGCATTTGGTCACTGGGAATACGGTCGGCTGGCCACGCTGAAGCTCAAGGAAAAAGCCGCCGGCGAGTTCGGCGGGCAGGACGATGCCGACTTGAACAACGTGTGGTGGGAAGACCGCGGCGTGCATCCGAACGCCATCATCCCGACCGTGGTCGATCCGATCGGCGGCTCGCAGGGCTGGTATGACACGGTGGTGAAAGTCACCAAGGCCGGCCCGAACGACAAGTACGGCGATGTGGAAGGCAGTTGGGAGAAGCATCTCGAAGCCGCCAAGGAAACCATGCGCTATGCCTACACCGGCGACCTGCATCGCAAGATGCACCCGGAAATGGCGGCGTGGGGCGGACCGTCCAGCGTCAAACCGGGAGAAGGCGGTGGTCACCATTAGTATTCCCTGCCATCCGTCGGGTATTCATCTCGCGGCGGATGGCGGGGTGGTGTGCAGTAGTTGCAGTAACGGAGCGATGTAGAGCAGTGCAGCCCGGCGCGAACTCCTCACGCCGGGCTGATCTATTGAAAGGTTGAATATGACGACAGCGACGTTGGAAGTTAATGACACTGAAACCGGCTTGTCGAATGCCGAGCTGGTGGCGGAATGCAGGGCCAGGGCCAATATCTATCGCCTGCTCGCGGGTGTCTTCCTCCAGGAGCCTTCCCGGGAATATCTGGAGGCGCTGCGTTCACCAGAGGTGATGACGACGCTGAAGGCGATGGGCGTCGAATTCTCTGCCGATTTCGCTGGCGCACCCTTGGAGCAGCTGCAGGACGCGCTGGCCTGCGAATACGCCGTATTGTTCGTGGTCGCGGGCGGCTGCCCGCCGGTCGAATCCATCCGCTTGACCGGGCGCTACCAGCAACAGCCGTTCTTCGAAGTGCGCGATTTCTACAGGAAGCACGGATTCGCCATCTCCCGCGGGCGCTTCGCGGTGTTCGAGGATCAGATGGGTGTGGAACTGACGTTCCTGGCCGAGATGCTCGATCGTGCCGCCCATCATCTCGAATCGTGGGATGCAAAGTCCTACACGCTTCTGGAGAAAGAAATTAAACGTTTCTGGGCGCTGCATCCGGGCAAGTGGGTGCGCGGTTACGCCACGCTGCTGGAGCGTGCCTCCGAGCATTCCTTCTACCGCCAGATGGCCAGGCTGCTCGGCCACTTTGCCGAATGGGAATTGCAGTTGCTCGGCGTCAGGGTGGACGACCTCGACGGCGGCAAATTGAAAGTGCCCAAGGCAGCGATCGAATACGAGTTCGATCCGGACGAGCCGGTGTGCGATGCATGCGACAAGGGACGCAAGGACGGCGACGATCTGGAAGCTTTGCTGCAGACCATCGACACGTCCTTGATCGAGAAACGCATCCAGGGAAAACACTGACATGCATTATCTATGGGACTGGAAGGAACTCGCGCACCTGTGGAACGAGAACGAATTCCATGAGGTCCACGACTGGCTGAACCAGCGCTGGGCCGCGCTGGTCAAGGACCGGATGGGGGGCGACAAGGACCCGGATGCGCGCTTCCTGCAGGGCCTGGCGTTCGCGGCGCTGGCCCTGTATTTCACGCAGAACGGAAACCAGGAAGGGGCGCGTCTGTTCATCGACGACGCACTGATGATCCTGCCGCAGTACGCGCCCGCTCATCATGGCATCATGGTGGAGCCCGTCCTGGAGACGCTGCACAACTTGCGGCCAGTGATTGCCCTGCTGGCACCGGACGATGAATGTCCGTACCAGCCTTTCGTGTACAACAAACTGATCGTCGACCATTCCTACAGCCATGCATGAACCATCACCTGTCGTCTTCGCCCGCTGGGGCCTGCCCGAGGCCGGATCGGACGAGGCTTGCTTCGTCCTCGACGGCGCGGCGCTTCCCGCCGACCTGCAACACTGCAACATCATGCTGGAGGAAGGCAGCGAGGAGCGTGCCGAAGCGCTGCTGGCGCGCGGCGCGGCTCGGGTGTTGCTCGCCGATGCGGCCATGCTGGACAGCGCCGCAGTCTCCCGTCTCGCCGAACGCTACGGCACGGAACGGATAGGCGTCTCGCTGCTGGCAAGCAGGCGGCATGTGTCCTGGTCGCTGGATATGGTGTCGAACGCGGATTTCCGCTGCCTGACGCCGTCAGTCGGCAAGCATGGCTGGGAGATCGTGTTGAGCGACGGCACCGCCACCGGAACCGATGCCGAGTGGCGGGTGGGCGAGATGCTGGCACTGGGCGCCTCCATGGCATTGATCCGCGTAGACATGCGGGACGACGATCTGAACACTTGCGCCGGGCTGGTGGAGCTGCACGGCAATAAACTCTGGATATCTCCCTGGCAGTATCCCGATGCCGACCTGGAGCCCTGGGTGCGCTACGGCCAGTTGCGCCAGTTGCTGCTGCCCGAAGTCAACACGCGCGACGCGCAAGAAATGGCGAGAATTAGCGCTGCAGCGATGCCGGAACAGGAACCTGTTGTCGTCGAGACTGTCGCAGGACCTTTGGAGGGAGTTGGAGCGACAGTATGAAGATGAAAATTCTGCGCAGTGGCTGTCTGGCATTGTTCCTGTTGCCGGGCCTGTGCATGGGGGCGGAGCCGTCATTGCTGGATGAAGCTGCGCTGTCGAACAAGATCGAACAGGTCCAGGATTACCAGTTGCTGGATGCGCGCGACCCCGAAACGCAGCGGATTGCACCGCTCGCGTTTTCGACCCGCTACGGGATCAATGCGAGGATCAACAAGGCGCTGGTGCTGGTCGTGGCAGATTCCGACGCCGAGGCGGTGGAGATCGCCCAGTCCATTCCGGCGGAGAATGGACGTGCCGTGTTCGCAGTGAAGGGCGGCGACGAGGGCTGGCGCCGCGTGTTGGCAAAGGCCTTGACTGCCACGTCGGTCTCGAAGACCTTCGTCATTCCCAAGAATACCTGCGAACAGGGCAAGCCCATCCAGGAGCTCAAGCGCGACAAACCCCTGCAGCAATTCCAGAAGAAATAACCATGCTGGTCGCTCCCCGATTCCATGCCGAGCGCTGTGTCCGCTTCCGCTACAGCTACAGCGAGTGCAGTCGCTGCGCGGACGCCTGCCCGCACGAGGCGATCCGCCTGTTCGACGCCGGGGCCGAAGTGCTGGCCGACATGTGCCGGCACTGTGGGCTGTGCGCGGTCACCTGCCAGACCGAGGCTCTGGAGCAGAGCGGCGTTTCTGCCGGCCATCTGCTCAAAATGGCGGGCGCATCGAAGCGTATGACGATAGCCTGCGCGCCCTCCGAACTTGCGGCGACCGTGGTCGTTCCTTGCCTGGGGGCGTTGCATCCGGTGGTGCTGGCCGAGTTGTCGCGCCAGGATATCGCGCTGGAGCTGGCCGGTGCGGAGCACTGTGCCGAATGCGCCCACGCCGGCAAAGGCGCGGACATGATCCGCTCCAATCTCGCGGCGCACGAGATACTGAGTTGTGCGGGCGAACCTGCGATGCCATTTGCCGCGATCTCGCTGCGCAGCGCAGAATCGGAAGCGTCCGGCGAGCATGAGAAGCTGGATGTGTCCCGCCGCAGTCTGTTTCACCGTATCGTCGGGCATGGCATGGATGTGGTGTCGGGCAAGTTCGAGGCCGCCCCGGCCCCGCTCAAGGCGATACGCGCCGCCGCGCCGTTCCTGCCGGAACGCAAGGCGATACTGAATAATCTGTATGCGACAGGGGGCGAGGAGGCGATCACGGTCGAGCGCCATGACGCGCTCCCGGCCGAGGATTGGCAAGTGGCGCGCGGCTGCACTTATTGCGAGGCCTGCGTGCGCGTGTGCCCGACTGGCGCGCTGCAATTGCTGGAAAGCAATACTGCCTGGCGGCTGGCGGTATTGAACGATCGTTGTGTCGCCTGCGATGTCTGCGCCGAGGTGTGTCACCCGAAAGTGCTACGCCAGATGAGCGCAGAAGAAGTTATCATCAACAAACAGAAAGGACGATTGCTGGCGGCGGTAGCGAAGCAGCGCTGCACTCGCTGCGACCGGGTCTTTGTCGGCGAAAGCGGCAGCGGGATCTGTGCGGTCTGCAGCGGCGACGATGACGACTTTGCCAGCATATTCGGCTGATCGAGGAGGGGTTTATGGAATGGGAATTTACGCCTGAACAGGTGGTCAAGGCCGAGGTCGATTATGGCCTGGAACAATTCCGGGCGGACATGCTGCAGGAAGTGAAGCTGAACATGGGGCAGATGGAGGACGCACAGCAACTGAAGATATTTTCAGTGATGTACGACCTGTGCTATTGGGTAGCCACCGGCAGCGAGTATGATGACTTTCTGGCGACGCTGGACCATGACTCGTTCTTCCCCGGCTTCCTTGCCTCCATCAAGGAGTACCTCGCCCCCAACGTCGCGATGCTGGGCGCGATACTGCAGCGGCTCATCATGGACCGGGTGGAGGGGCAGAGCATGCCGCTCGAACTGGCGCTCAAGGAAGTGGATGAATTGCACCGCCGGATCGCGACGGAACCGCTATTGAACTGAAAATGGATCGCAGATGAACGACCTGACACATTTTTCCGATGCCGGCCGCGCGCGCATGGTGGATGTATCCGCCAAGGCGGAGACCGCACGCGTCGCCATCGCCAGCGGCGTGCTGCGCATGCAGCCTGAGACGCTTGCGCGTATCCGCGCCGGCAAGATAGCCAAGGGCGATGTGCTGACCGTGGCCGATGTCGGCGCGGTGATGGCTGCCAAGCGCACCCCGGACATCATTCCGATGTGCCATCCCGTCGCTTTGTCCGGCGTGGAAGTGGAGTTCAGCGAAATCGACGCGCCGGATGCGCAAGGTTGCGTGGGCATCAAGGTCATCGCCACCGCGAGTCTGCACGGGGCAGACCGGCGTCGAGATGGAAGCGCTGTGCGCGGCCAATGTGGCGCTGCTGACCATCTATGACATGTGCAAGGCGATCGACCGCGGCATGCGCATCGAGTGCGTGCAACTGGAAGAGAAGCGCGGCGGCAAGAGCGGTGTGTGGAAGCGCGGAGTCGCGCGGGAGGGAATCAAATGATCAAGGTGTTGTTCTTCGGGCCGGTCGCCGACCGCGTCGGCAGCAGCATGCTGCAGGCGGAGCACCGGCTCGGCATGAGCCTGCAAACGCTGCGCGACGAGCTGGCGGCACAACATCCGCATGCGTTCGATATCGTGTGCCTCGCTGCGGTCAACGGCGAGCATGTGCGCGACATGTCGCAGGTGCTGGCGGACAACAGCGAAGTGGCGTTTATGGCCAAGTTCTCCGGAGGGTAAAAGAACCATCATCCACGAAACTCACGAAATGCACGAACGGGGATTCCCCGGGATTATATTTCGTGACTTTCGCGTACTTCGTGGATCACAAGGTTTATTGATTATGAAAGACTCAGTCCGTATTCAGAGCGAAGACTTTTCCCAGGACGAGGAAATCGCGGCGCTCAAGGCCGGTTCGCTGCGCATCGGCGGCATCGCCACTTTCCTCGGCTGCGCCCGCGATTTTTCCGAGGGGCGCGACGTGAGCGAGATCAGCTTCGAGGCCTACGGCAACATGGCGCTAGCCGAGATGAAGAAACTGCGTAGCGAGGCCATCGAAAAGTTCGGCTTGCTGGACGCGCGCATCGTGCATCGCGTCACCACCGTCCGCGCCGGCGACAACATCGTGTTCATCGCGGCCGCTGCCGAACACCGCGCAGCCGCGTTCGACGGCTGCCGCTGGATGATCGACGAGCTAAAACAGCGCGTGCCGATCTGGAAGAAAGAGATCACGCCGCAAGGTGACGCATGGGTGGTTCCGCATCCATGACGCCACCGGTCTTCATATTCGTCGGCCATTCCGGTTCCGGCAAGACCACGCTCATCGAAAAACTGATTCCTGAACTGACCGCGCGCGGACTGCGCGTGGCCACCATCAAGCACGCGCATCACAAGGTCCAGCTCGATACGCCGGGCAAGGACAGCCATCGCTACAAGCATGCAGGCGCGGTGATGAGCATGCTGGTCACCGCCAACGAGTTGCAACTGGTCGCCGATGCGGTGGATCGGCGCGAGCCGGCGCAGCTGGCGCAGCGTTTCCTGGGCGAGGCCGACCTGGTGCTGGCGGAAGGGTTCTCGCATGCCGCCGGCGTGAAGATCGAAGTGCTGCGCCGCGAGTGCGGCAAGCCGCCGCGCTGCGCGATCGAAGACGACCTTATCGCCATGGTCACCGATGTCGCGGAAGCGTATCCGCAACTGCCGCATTTCGCGCTCGATGATGTAAACGGCATCGTCGGGTTCATCCTGCAACGAGCCGGCCGATGATAGAAGATTGCACCGCGCTCATCCTCGCGGGCGGCGATTCGCGCCGCATGGGGCAGGACAAGGCGGTGTTGGTGCTGGACGGCAAGACCTTGCTGGATCGCGTCACCGCCACCATGCAGCAGGTGTTCCCGAAGGTGATCGTCAGCGTGCGCCAACTGCGCAGCGGAGTGGAAGTTCCCCAGGTCTGCGATGCGCCGGCCGCGAGCGGCCCGCTGGCGGGCCTGATCGCCGGGTTGGCGCAGGCCGACACGCCGTGGGTGTTTGCGGTGGCGTGCGATATGCCGTTCGTGACCAAGGACGTGGTCACTCATCTCGCCGCCTTGCGCAAAGGATTCCAGGCGGTGGTGCCGGTGGTCGGTGGGTATCATCAGCCGCTGGCCGCGTTCTATGCAGCGAGTGCGCTGGAGGCGATGCGCGCGAGTCTGGCCGCGGGCGACAGGAGCCTGCGCGGCACCCTTGAGAAACTGGATGTGCGTTATGTGAGCGAGGCGGAGTTGCGCGAGTTCGATCCGCAACTGCGCAGTTTTTTCGATCTGGATACGCCGCAGGATTTTCAGGCGGCGCAGAAATGAATCGGGTAGGTTGGGTTGAGTTGAGCGTAGCGATACCCAACATAGGGTGACGATCAACGGCGATGGGTATCGCTGTGCTCAACCCATCCTACGTAATTATGTACTTTCAGGCGGCGCAGAAATGAATGATGTAGGGTGGGCACGATTCTGTGCCCACGCTGTAGCCGCGCATTAACCGCGTGGGCACCAAAACGTGCCCACCCTACATATCTTGGGAAAGTAACAACATGGAACATCTGACAGTGACAGCCGCACAACAGTGCGTCCTGGAATCGATAGAGTTGCCTGGAACGGAGAGCGTCAGGCTGGAGCAATCTCTTGGCCGTGTGCTGGCCGAAGATGTCCGCGCCAACCGCGATCAGCCTCCCT
Organism: uncultured beta proteobacterium; assembly: GCA_963797045.1. GTDB lineage: Bacteria > Pseudomonadota > Gammaproteobacteria > Burkholderiales > Gallionellaceae > Sideroxyarcus. The sequence goes on from CAWCNZ010000018.1 coordinate 43,589, forward strand.
ACGATGTCTCGGCGATGGATGGCTTCGCCTTGCGCAGCGCGGACGTGGCGAATGCGCCCGCAATACTGGCGATCATCGAGGACATCAAGGCCGGCGACATGCCGAGCAAGACTGTGCAGGCCGGGCAGTGCGCGCGCATCATGACCGGTGCGCCTGTGCCGCAAGGTGCGGACGCGGTCATCCGCGTCGAAGACACGCAGGCTGTGTCGGACACTCAAGTGCAGATCAATGTGGCGGTGAAAGCAAACAACGACATCCGTCCGCGCGGCGAGGGCATGCAGAACGGTGCGGTGGTGTTGGCGGGCGGCACCGAGATCACGCCGGGCGCCGTCGGCATGCTGGCGATGGTGAAGCGCGCCAATGTGCAGGTGTATCGCCTGCCGACCGTGGCCATCCTTTCCACCGGCGACGAACTGGAAGGATTGAACGATCCCTTCGATGCCAACAAGATCCCCGATGCCAACAGCTACGCGTTGATGGCGCAGGTGCAGGCGCTGGGCATCCAGCCCGAACTGCTCGGCATCGCGCGCGACGATCCGGATCACCTGAAGGCCATGCTGCAGCGCGGCCTGCAATACGACGTGCTGCTGGTCTCCGGCGGCACGTCGGTCGGCGTGCACGACTATGTGCGCCCGACGCTGGAAGCACTGGGCGTGCAGATGAAGTTCTGGCGCGTGGAGATGAAGCCGGGACACCCGATGGCGTTCGGTGTCGCGCCGCTGACCTGCGTGTTCGGCTTGCCGGGCAATCCGGTCTCCAGCATGGTCTGTTTCGAAGAATTCGTGCTGCCCGCTTTGCGCCGCATGTCGGGTTGCACGCGCGTGCATCGCCGCACCATAACGGCAAAACTGACGCATGACGTGAAGCACAAACACAGCCGCACGGAATTCGTTCGGGTGATGCTGAGTCGGGACGAGGGCGGTTATGCTGCGACTTCTACGGGAGCGCAAGGCAGCGGCATTCTGGCTTCCATGTCCAGGGCTGAAGGTTTGATGGTCGTGCCGGCGCAGAGCAAAGGTATGGCGGCGGGCGACAAGGTGACGGTGCAGTTGCTGGATGGCACTGCATACCAGGCTGAGGCTGGATTGGAATAACGTTTAGTTCCCTCTCCCGCACGCGGGAGAGGGTTAGGGAGAGGGCGGGCTTGTGGTTAACGCTTCTACCCCCTCCCTTGCCCTGATGGAACTACTAGCCATTCGACTAAGCTGGCAAACAACGCCAGCCAAGTCGCTGGTTATCCCCCTGCAAGGGGGAGGGGATCAGCGATTCAAAGTAGGTCGGGTTTCAACCCGACATGTCGCGTCAGGCTAAAGCCTGACCTACAGGTTCACCAGCATTGGCAGTATATTCGGAGGGGAGCATTTGAATGAAAGCACGCATCGGTTTCGTGACGGTTTCCGACCGCGCCAGTCGCGGCGAATATGAAGACAAGGGCGGGCCGGCGATGCAGGCGTGGTTCGCGCGCGTGCTGACCAGCGAATGGGAAGCGGTGGCACGCGTGATCCCCGACGAGCAGGCGCTGATCGAAAAGACGCTCATCGAATTGTGCGATGTCGAAGGCTGTTCGCTGGTGGTGACCACCGGCGGCACCGGCCCGGCGCTGCGCGACGTGACGCCGGAAGCGACCGAAGCCGTGTGCCAGAAGATGATGCCGGGTTTCGGCGAACTGATGCGCACCGCCTCGCTGAAGTTCGTGCCCACCGCGATATTGTCGCGCCAGACCGCAGGCATACGCGGCAAGAGCCTGATCGTGAACCTGCCCGGCAAACCTTCCGCGATAGACGACTGCCTGAACGCCGTGTTCCCGGCCATCCCTTATTGCATCGACCTGATCGAGGGCGCGTATCTGGAATCCGATCCCGAGCAGTGCAAGGCATTCCGTCCGGCGCACGCGAAACCGCCGAAATAGGCGAGATACAAGGTGGGCACGTTGTGCTCACGCTTATTCCGTTCGTGGGGAGCCTAATGTAACTACTAGCCCCATGCCCACCCTCCCTGATGTCACACAAAACCAACTCCCAAAACCGGCTACAATTCCCGCCGATTCCATCAATCAGGCAACTTAGAAGGAGAGTATTTTGGTAAACATTCGGACATGGCTGGTTGCTGTTCTTTTCCTGATATGCGCCCCGGCATACGCTGACGCGAACGATCCGTTCCTGGATGTCGCCGCAAAATACAAGGCCGCAAAACCCAAACCGGAACTCTCCGAAGAGGCGCGCAAATACAAGGTGCAGGCCGAATTCATGGTGCAGGAGAAGCAGGCCGACAAGGCCATCGCGCTCTACGGCAAGGCGCTGGACATCGCCCCGTGGTGGCCGGATGGACACTACCAGCTCGGTCTGCTGCTGGGCGAGGCGAAGAGGTATCGCGACGCGATGCGCGAGATGCAGCGTTATCTGCTGCTCGCGCCTGAAGGCGCCAACGCGCGCGCGGCGCAGGACAAGATATACCAGTGGGAAATCGTGGCCGAGCCGTTGGCGGGCAAAGCGTTCGTGGATTGTCCGGAATGTCCCGAGATGGTCGAGCTTCCCGCAGGCAGTTTCGACATGGGCTCGAATACCGGCGAAGCAAACGAAAAACCCGTGCATCGAGTCACCATCGCCAAGCCCTTTGCCATCGCCAAGACCGAAGTCACACAAGCGCAATGGCAAGCCGTGATGGGCAGTAACCCGAGCAACTTCGCAACCTGCGGCGACACCTGCCCGGTGGAGCAAGTCAGCTGGGACGACGCGCAGACTTACATCAAAAAGCTCAACGCCAAGACCGGCAAACAATACCGCCTGCCGACCGAAGCCGAATGGGAATACGCCTGCCGCGCGGGCACGCAGATGGAATACTGCGGCAGCGACTTTGCGGACAAAGTGTCGTGGAACAACATCAACAGCGGCAGCTTTTTCTTCAACACCCCTCATCCGGTCGCGACCAAACAGGCCAACGCTTTTGGTCTTTATGACATGAGCGGCAACGTGTGGGAATGGGTCGAAGACACCTATCACGAGAACTACGAAGGCGCCCCCGCTGACGGCAGCGCATGGCAAGACGGCTCGATGCGCGTGCTGCGCGGCGGCTCATGGGGAAAAGATGCGAAGTTCGGCCGCGCGTCAGCGCGCACCAGGTTCAGTTCCAATTTCCGCGATTTCAGCCACGGCTTCAGATTGGCGAGATCGCTGTAGCAATGAATTGAAGAGGACTCTGTCTTGCCCCTTCACTGCATAAGAAACGCATGGGGGCAGGCGGTGTCTGCATCAATCGGCCAACAAGAGACGTTCGTATCACGCATATGCGGACAGAAGATGTTGTGCCGTCGTTTTGTGATTTTAATCAGGAGAGTAATCGAATGTCGGATTTGTCGAAATTGAACTACACAGTTTTTGTTTTTAACTCCATCGATAGAGAATTTGTTGAGCATGAGTATCACGAGTCCATTGAAGATGCGATGAACGCGCAATACGATTTGGCGAGCATTGGACTGCTTTCGTACGTTCAGCCTAGCGAGGATTCGCCGCTCTAACGGGAGAAAAGCGGCCGGTGGCTTGTTCAATAGGAACGGGAAACCGGCCAGATGCTGTTGGCCCGTTGGCCCAAACATCTAATAGCTGATATGCGACAGGAGCGACGCAATGAATGATGTGGTCTACCTTGTGTTTCACGATGGTATCAACGAGCAGTCTGTCAATCGTTTCATGGATTTCACCTCGAAGGCAGTAGTCCAGTACAACCCGAAGACACTTTACTTCCTCATCTCGTCTGGCGGTGGCCTCGTGAACTCTGGGGTTGCGTTGTATAACTACATTCGTGCGCTTCCCCAAGAGACAGTGACACATAACATCGGCAGCATCGATTCAATAGCAAATGCCGTATTCCTCGCCGGCAAGAAACGATATGCTGCACCAGCATCGGCTTTTCTACTGCATGGTATTTCTTGGACGTTTCAACAAGGTGCTTCGCTGAGCTACACGCAAATGCAAGAAACGCTGAGTCAGTTCGACGCCGCAGAACAACTGACAGCCAAAATCATCGGGGAACAAACCAAGCTGACTGCTGACGAGGTCAGAGGGCTATTTAGGCAGGGGGAGTCCAAATCTCCTGCTTTCGCTTTGGATAAAGGGCTAGTTCACGAGATCCGCGAGGTCGCCTTTGAAGCGGGGGCTCCAGTGCACTCAATTGTGTCCGGCGGCTAGTTACAATGTCGCATAACCAGGCGGTCAAGCGGGTGGTTTGCAGCGGCGCATTGCATTGTGCGCGCCACTGCAAACCACTGCGCACGCTATCGCGAGCCCCGTTCCGCCGCTTACCTTGGCGTTGACGCTGTAGAAAAACCCTTTTTCAGACCAATTTCAGTCATCAAAAAAATGCGCGGCCTCACCGCGCATTTTTGTTTTCTGCCTTTCCGCTATTTCAATTCAATGCAACTCGTTGGAGCGGTCTTGCGCGCTCTTTCCGATTCCTCATTGCGCATACCCGTGATGCGCCAGTTTCTCGACGTTGTGCACCAAGCAGAATAGCTTCCACTGCGTGTCGACTTTCTTTCTGCCTCTTAACGTGAATCGATTGAGCCGTTTGTTGTGGCGCAGGTTGCCAAACACGGGTTCTACGGTGGCGAAACGCCTGCCGTAGCGTGCACGTCCTTCCGGGCTGTCGATGCGCTGTTTCATCTTGTCGGTATAACTTGCTTGTCCATCAGCTTTGCCCTGGAAGAAGGCGACTTGCCGGGTCTCGGTTTTATGCGGGGTGAGCAAGCAGCGATCTCGATGTGTGCACGGTAGGCAGTCGCGCTGTGCGCCCTGGAACTTCACTGCTGTATAGCCGCTGATCGTGCAGCCACTGCCGTTGCCATAGAGTTGCTTGCCTGCAGGGCAGAAACAGGTGCCTGTTTGTTGATCGTAGTCGAAGTCTTTTGGTTGGTAGCGTGCGGCTTGTTTAGGTTTGCCGCCTTTGTCGTGGATCGGGTCAGGCAGTGCCTTGTATTTGTCCTGCCCGGCAAAGCGTTCGTCACGGCTGCGCATGTTGTTGTCGGCGATCAATGCTTCGATCTTCATGCTCGCCAGTTGTTTGAGATTGGCTTCGCTGTGGTATCCGGCATCGGCTGTAATCAGTGATGCATCGCTGAGTATTTCTTGCATGGCCTTCACTACGGGGATAAGCAATTCTTGTTCGCTGCCGGTGCCGTGCGCTTGGGCCTCAACGATGATCTGGTGTCGGGCATCAACGGCAGCCACACCGGTGTAACCTTGGATGACTCCCTTGGAGGTCGCCATCTTGGCGGACTCGTTGTCGGTGCGGTTGCTTTTGCGGATGGCGCCTTTGCTGCCTTTGCGGTCTTCGGGGTGATCTGCCAGCCATGCCCGGAGTTGCGCGGCATCGGTTTGCAAACGGGTGCGGCGTTGGGTTTCTTTGGCTTGGAGATCGGGTTCTAGCGCGCGCTGGTCTGCTGCACGATGCCGTTCGAGCATGACTTTTGCAGCGGTTTCCAGTTTGCCCGCCTGACGCTCAAAGTCGGCACGTGTGCCGCTCCGGGCCTTGGAGGCGTTGCTGGGTAGCTTCACGCCATCGATGGCGAACATCTCTCGTCCGATGAGTCCTTGCTGGTCGCAGATGAAAAGCACCTGGCTGAAGATGCGCGCGATCTCGTCACCCAATGTGCCGATGAAGTGGGCGATGGTGGTGAAGTGTGGCGCAGTGTCGCCCGAGAGTGCGATGAAGGTAACGTGCTCGCGGCAGGCACGCTCGATGTTGCGGCTGCTGATGATGCCTTGGCTGTAGGCGAACAGAATGATCTTAAGCAGCATCGCGGGTGGGTAGGCGGCAGCGCCAGTGACATCGTTGCAGAACCTGGCATCCAGGCCGGTCAGGTCGATCTGGTGATCAAGCAGGTAATTCAGCGCGTGTTCGATGGTGCCGGGTAGGAGTTGCTTTTGCAGGTCCACCGCAATGAAGCGTGGACTGGTGTCGATGTGTTTGTAGCGTGCCATTTGTTCCCCCGCAAATTCGTCTGGCAGTTCGACCTTGATATTTAATTTGGTTCACGGCACGATGCGGGAATGATTAGACTTTTTCTACAGCGTCGTTAGGCATCGGACCCCGCACGTGGAACCGACAAGCATTGATCTTTACGCTGGCTTCGCAAGTTTGCCGTTACACGACGGGGAGTACGATCTCGGTTTAGGTGTCAAACTTCGACGAACCTGTGCGCATATGTTTGCACCATTCATGATGGCCTTCGCTCCAGCGGAACCTGGAAAGCCGCATCCCGGTCCTTGGAGTGCTACACGAGGGGGCCTTGCTCACGACATCACGGCGGAGTTGTTTATCCCCGCGGACTCCACCGCTTCTCTTGGAAATACTCAGTCTGTTGCTCGCGCGATCGCTTTCACACTGCGTCTTGGGGTGGATCCTGCTGCCTCCCTAGTCGTTCTTTCAAATCGTTCCATTGAAGCCCAAGCTCAATCGGCTGATCCCACGGCATGGCTAATGCCCGTCGAAGCCGAAGAACGTCGGTTTCGGCTTACCACAAGCGGTGATTCATTCAACATTGCTGCCTCGCAGTGGGTGGCCGAGCGCTGGCCCGTTGTATTGAAATTTACTTCCCAAAGCGCAGAGTTTGCTCTTGCCGTAGACGCCCTAAACACTGGGCAATACGTGCATCGCTCTGCTTTAACGCTCGTGTCTCTGTGGGCGGCGCTAGAAGCGCTCTTTTCGCCTTCTACCTCGGAGCTACGCTTTCGCGTATCGGCGCTAATCGCTGCCTATCTTGAGCCGCCCGGCCAACAGCGTCACCAACGCGCACGGGAAGTCGCGAAGTTGTACGACCGTCGCTCATCTGCGGCCCACGGGAGCTCTAAGCACGACGATGCGGACGTTCTTGCTACCTTCAACCTTTTGCGCGAAGTCTTAACCAAGATTCTCAACGAGCAGCATGTGCCAAGCAAGGACGAGCTCGAGCGTAAGCTTTATGGAACATAAGCCTATGACGCGTAACCCGGCGTTGCAGCCAGCGTAGGGCGCAATCGTTATTGCGCCGAATGAAAATATGGTGCATCGCGCGTCATCATTTATGGACAAGGGAATAGATGAGCATTTGGGTGCTCTTGGCGCGCGCAGCAAATACGCAAGCGAGCATAGGTCAGATGGGCTAGAATAAAAGCTCATTTGAGCAGGAGTGCGAACATGAGTAAGCAAGCAGCGGTAACGGTTAAGTCCAAAAAAGTATCGCCTCGCACCGGCACAAGCGCCAAGCCGACGAAGGCTCCCTCTGCAGCTGTCGCGCCAACTACGGCAAAAAGGACAACGGCCAGGGAGCGATTAAAGGTGACTCGACAGGCTCGGGCTAACAAGTCACCGCGCAAATCGGCCAAGGCATTGACTGCTTCCGGCTTGTATTACGCAACGGAGCTTGAGCGCGTGACGATCATTCGCCAAGGTTTGCCCGCGAATATTCTGGTGCAAATCAGTAGCGCAATGGATATATCCAACGATCTGTTGTTTTCCACGCTGGCGTTTCCCCGTTCAACCGTGGTGCGCAAGATTCAAAACAATGAGATGTTGTCCGCCGAGCAGTCGGAGCGGGTGGTGGGGCTGGAGCGTTTGGTGGGGCAAGTGGAGGCGATGGTGAAGCAATCCGGCAATCCGGAAGGTTTCGATGCCGGGCGCTGGGTGGGTGATTGGCTGCAACGGCCATTGCCTGCGCTGGGCGGCAAAAAGCCCGCTGAATTCATGGATACGATGGAAGGCCAGAATCTGGTCGCCCGCTTTCTGGCGCAATCCCAGTCCGGGGCGTATGCCTGATGCGTGTTTGGCGTATCGCAACGGAAGCACCGGATTACGCTGCTGACGATCTCTCCGGTACGGGCGCAAAGATCACGGGTGGCCGCTGGAATAAAAGGGGAGTGCCTGTCCTGTATTGTTCCGATACGCCTTCGCTTGCTTGCCTTGAGACCCTGGTGCATCTCGATGTTGGCGGCCTGCCGCTTTATCGCTTTCTGGTGACAATCGATATTCCCGACAAGGTGTGGAAAGCCCGGACGATTGCGACGGTGAAGGCGCTTGAGTCGGGATGGGATGCGTTCCCGGCGGAAAACGCCAGCGTGGATTTTGGCAGCCAATGGGCGGCGTCCAATCAGTCGGCGGTGCTGGTTGTGCCATCCGCAATCGTGCCGGAAGACTGCGTGATTCTGCTCAACCCGAAACACGCCGATATTTCCCGCATCACTGCCACCAAGCTGCGCAGGTGGACATACGATGCGCGGCTAGTCAAAGCACGATAAGGCCACCGCTAAAAATCGAGATTTTCGTCGCAATACTGCGTTGCTCACAAAAAATCACTCCTTACATATCGCTCATATGCTGCGTCGCAATTTTTTGTTCGCGCCTTGTCTTGCTTAGAACTTTGAATTTTTCGAGGCGGCCATAAGAAACTTGCGGGAATCGCGCGTAGCTCGCCGAACATCCGGTAGCGCGACCGTCCCGTATGGACTAAAAGCCCGCCCCTCGACCAGTTGAAAAAAAACCAATGGCGCCAGAGGCGCCATTGGTTCAGATAAAAACTATCCGGTTATTGCACGTAGCTGGATGCGCCGTTTGCCGGCGCATCCAGACTGACCGTTATTCCTTCTTGCGCATCATGAACAGGATTGCGACGGCAGCGATGACGATGCCGAGCAGCCATGCCCAGTATTTCTCCAGGAAACCCGGTTCTGTCGCGGGCTGGATGGGTGTTTCAACCATCGCGGGCGGGGCAGGTTGAACGGGGGCTGGTTCCACTACCGGGGCCGGAGCAGGCGCTGGCGCCGGTTCGGCTACAGGTGCCGGCTCGACGACTTTGGGCGCGGCGGGCTTTTTCTTCCTGGCCTTCTTGACTACCGGCTTGGGAGCAGGCTCTTCAGCCATCACGACCGGAGCTGGTGCGGGCTCGGCTACAACTTCCGGTGCGGGCTCAGGGACAGGCTCGGCAGGCTGTTCGACAGCGACAGGAGCCGGTGCGGGTTCGGCGACGGCTTCCTCTGTTGGCTTGGTTGCGCAGGCCGATAACGCGAGTGCGGCACAGAGCAGGGCAGCAGGTAAGGCGAATCCGTTTGTTCTTGACATGTTGTTCTCCTGAAATACAGTTTTGAGGTGAAGCAAGAACAATCGTCCCATAGTTATTCGTGCCATGCAAACAATCGGTGTCACATTCATGCTGCAATGCAGACGCGGTCGGCGAGCCGCATCGCTGCTATCCTGAATATAATGCGAAATCTTGTGTGAATAGCGAAAGAGCGGACCATGTTCAGTTTGTTCGAAGGTAAGCCGGACCACCCCTTGTTCGACCTTGCCGAGGCCAGGCGGCTGATCTCCGAATTGCCCGATGACGATCAGCGCAAGGCGCTCGAAGACATCACCTTCTGGCTCGATTCGATCAAGACTGCGAAAGGTTTCCATCCCGAGCTGCGCATCGCCATCATCCTGTTGCTGGATGAGACCGCGCTGCCGATCTACAGCGAATTGCTGCGCCAGTTCCTGAGCGCGCCGCACCTGCAGGATTTCAAGGGCGTGCACCAATGGCAGGGCATCCATGCCTACGCCAAGGCGCTGGCCGAGGCGTATGCCGCGAGCGTGGAAGAATATCGCGCGGGGGACAAGAAGACTTTCGAGCTCAGGCAGCAAATGCCGCTGGTCTGCGTGCGGTGGGGGCGCGCAATCGCCGAGCAGTTGAAGCTGGAGCTGATGCGCTACCTCGATATCGAGCCTGCGGTGTGGCAGCAGGTCGCCGCATGCCAGCGCTTCATCGAATCCGAACAGATCGCCGAGAGCATGGTGCTGGCTTATCCCGGCCACGTCATCCACGTCAGCCCGCAGCGCGAACTGTTGCGCGCGCTGATGCTGTTCGTGGCCGCGCCGGAAGAGCTCGCGCCGGATCAGATCGAGGTGAGCTACCGCATCGGCGGGCGCCTGTGCAGCTTCTTCGATCTCAAGGCTGCAGCGGATGCCGATTGTCCTTATGGTCTCGATATCGCCGCAGGCGCTGCGCCGCATCGCGCGGACGGCGCGGCTACGCCGGACATGCGCTATTTCGGCGCGGTGCGCGCGCTGGCTGCGGTGGAAAAGATCGAGAAGCAGAACGAGGAAGATCCGGTCTGGCAGGAGCGGCGTTTCGGCAGCGAATTCACCCCCGGCGGCAAGCTCACCGTGCTCAAGCACCTGATGACCTGGTGGGCGGCGCAACCGCCGTTGCGGCACCAGGACCATCGCGGCATCAATACCACCGTCGACGTGGTGCACGGCTTCCGCCTGGTCAGCCAGTTGGTGACGCGCATCGAGCTGGACAGCAGCGAGGATCCGGACGGGCAGACCCGCATGGGTCTGGCGGCGGACGAGAAGGTCGAATACACCGCAGAATCCTGGACGGTGACCGACATCAGTCTCGACGAGATCGGCATCAAACTGCCGAGGAGCGCCGGCGCGTGGGTCAAGGTCGGCGACCTGTGCGGCATCAAGACGCAGAACAACCCGCTATGGTGGGTTGGCGCGATCCGGCGCATCCACACCGACGCCGAGAACCACGTGCATCTGGTGGTCGGCATCGTCGCCAAGAAACCCCTTTCCATCTGGCTGCGCGCGCTGGGCAAGGGCGCGGAGAAGGCCTCCAACTGGGAAACCAGCTCCGGTTCGTTCCAGTACACCTACCTCCCGGCCATCATGTTGCCGGACGCGCAGAACGGTTACCGGAACGCCACCATGCTCATGGAATCCGGCGCTTTCGTGCCGGGCAACTACTATCAGGCCCTGATGGGCGAGCAGAGCAGTGACCTGAAACTGACGCGCCTCATCGCCGAGGGCGAAGACTATGAACAGGTCGCCCTCGAGTGGGCGGGGCAGGCGGACTTGCATAACAGGGTGGAAGCAAACGGAAAAGGCGGCTAACATTCGGCCTTACATAACGAATTCCAGTATTTCCTGGCAGTATTTCGATGCGCATCCTTATCAGTAACGACGACGGCTATTTCGCGCCGGGCCTGGCCTGTCTGGCCCAACATCTTTCCGCAGTCGCCGAAGTGGTGGTGGTCGCGCCGGAACGCGACCGCAGCGGCGCCAGCAACTCGCTCACCCTGAATCGTCCGCTCAACCTGAAGAAAGCGCCCAGCGGCTTCTATTATGTCGACGGCACGCCCACCGACTGCGTGCATCTGGCGGTGACCGGCATGCTGGATACGCAGCCGGACATGGTGGTGTCCGGCATCAATTCCGGCGCCAACATGGGCGACGACACCATCTACTCCGGCACGGTGGCGGCCGCGACCGAAGGATTCCTGCTTGGCATTCCTGCCATCGCGATCTCGATGGCCAAACATGACCCGGTGCATTACGACACGGCGGCCAAGGTCGCGGTGGAACTGGTGCAGCGCTTCAAGGCCGAGACGCATTCCCATCCGTGGCTGCTGAACGTGAACGTGCCGGATGTGCCCTACGAACAACTGCAGGGCATGGAAGTCACGCGCCTGGGCAAGCGCCACAAGGCCGAGCCGGTGATCAAGAGCACCAACCCGCACGGACAGCCGGTGTACTGGGTCGGTGCGGCGGGCAAGGCGCAGGATGCGGGCGAAGGCACCGATTTCTTCGTGACCTCGCAACGCCGCGTCTCCATCACGCCGTTGCAGATCGACCTGACCCAATATACGCAGATGGATGCGGTGCGTTCCTGGTTAGGGGGGCAGCAGTGAACCTGCGCCTCGCCGGCATCGGCATGACCTCGGCGCGCACGCGCGGTCGGCTGATCGAGCGGCTGCGCGCCGAGGGCATCGCCGACGAGACGGTGCTGGCCGCGATCTACGAGATCCCGCGCCACATCTTCATCGACGAAGCATTGGCGACGCGCGCCTACGACGACGTGTCCCTGCCCATCGGGCACGGGCAGACCATTTCGCAGCCCTACAGCGTGGCGCGCATGACCGAAGTGCTGCGCAACGGCAAACAGCTCAATCGCGTGCTGGAGATCGGCACCGGCTGCGGTTACCAGGCCGCGGTGCTGTCCAGGGTGGCGAAAGAAGTCTATTCCGTCGAGCGCATCCAGCCGCTTTACGAACGCGCCCGCAAGACGCTGCGCGAACTCAAGATATTCAACGTCAGCCTGCGCTACGCGGACGGTTCGACCGGCATGCCGGATGCCGCGCCGTTCGACGGCATCATCATGACCTGTGCTGCGCCCGCGCTGTCGGCCGCGCTGAAAGAGCAGCTCGCGGTGGGTGGTAGAATGGTGCTGCCGATGGGGACTCAGGAGCAGTATCTGTACCTGATCGAGCGCGACGAGAATGGCTTTCGCGAGAGCCGCCTGGAAGCCGTGAAGTTCGTACCGTTGGTGATGGGGAAAGCATGAGCAGAACGATCCCGCAGTGGGCGACATTGGCCCTGGCCGCACTGGTGCTGGCCGGTTGCGCTTCCGCACCCGGCGACCGGCGCGGACCCGTCATGGGATACGGCGCGGACAGGAAGCCGGTTCCCTCCGCGCAAGCGCCGGAAGCGAAGCGGCCGGTGATGGATTCCCAGTACGAGACCGTCACGCGCATCCACATCGTGCAGAAGGGCGACACGCTCTACAGCATCGCCTTCGTGAACGGCGTGGATTACCGCGACGTGGCGGACTGGAACGATCTGGACAATCCCGCGGAGATCAAGATTGGCCTGGCCTTGCAACTGCACATCCCGGTGTCTGGTCCGTCGTCGCAGGGGAACGCGCCCAGGGCGGTGATGGATTCGCAGGTGGCGGAGCAGGGCGCGGTGAAGAGCTATCCCAAGGTCGGCAAGCTGGCCTATACCGCGAACGCGCTGGCTCAGGCGGAGCGCTTGCAGAACGGACCGCCCGGTACCGCGACGCCCGTGGCCGTAGCGGCAATACCCAACAGGACTCCGGCGGCGGAACCGAAGGTGGATAACGAGGAACCGCTGGAGTGGGGCATGCCCACCAGCGGCAAGCTGATTGCCGGCTTCTCCGAGAGCGACAACCGCAAGGGTGTGGACATCGTCGGCCAGCGCGGACAGGCGGTGGTGGCGAGCGCACCGGGCAAGGTGGTGTATAGCGGCAGCGGCCTGCGCGGCTACGGCAAGCTCGTCATCATCAAGCACAACAAGACCTACCTCAGCGCCTACGCACACAACGACCAGATCATGGTGAAGGAAGGCCAGAACGTCGGCAAGGGCCAGAAAATCGCCGAGATGGGCAACAGCGATGCCAACGAGGTAAAACTGCACTTCGAGATCCGCAGGTTCGGCAAGCCGGTCGATCCGGCGAAGTACCTGCCGCTGGTCAAATCGTAGGGCGCAATAACCAACGGGCATTGCGCCGAATCATGTGATGCGCCGTATCTGGCGCAATGCGCTTATGCTTATTGCGCCCTACAATGGTATTGCCATGACTGAAATACCCAAGCTGAACACCGCCGATCACAGCCGCGATAGCGCCGGCTTGCGCTACGTCTATCCGGTCGTCTCGCGCCGCGCGGGCGGCGTTTCCGTCGGCATCAACCTCAATCCCAACAACGCCTGCAACTGGCGCTGCATCTACTGCCAGGTGCCCGACCTCACGCGCGGCACCGCGCCGCCGGTCGATCTGCCCTTGCTGGAAAAAGAACTGAGCGGGTTCCTGCACGAGTTGCAGCACGGCGACTTCATGCAGCGCGTGCCGCCCGAGGCGCGGCGCATCAACGACATCGCGCTCTCCGGCAACGGCGAACCGACCAGCGCGCAGGAATTCAACGAGGTCATCGAACTCATCGCCAGGCTCAAGCCCGCCGGCCTCAAACTGGTACTCATCACCAACGGCAGCCTGATGCAGCGCGACAACGTGCAGCAGGGCCTGCGCCGCATGGCGCAACTCGACGGCGAAGTGTGGTTCAAGCTGGACCGCGCCAGCGAAGCAGGGATGCAGCGCGTCAACGACACGAAGACGACGATGGACAAGGTGCGCCAGAACTTCGCCACCGCCATCGCCTGCTGTCCCAACACCTGGCTGCAGACCTGCTGGTTCGCGCTGGATGGAGTGGCGCCCGGAAAACGGGACGAAGACGACTATCTGGATTTTGTGGCGGGTCTGCTGCGAGACGGGATCGCACCAAAGGGCGTGCTGCTTTATGGTTTGGCGCGGCTTTCCTTGCAGCCCGAAGCGCCGCGTCTGTCGGCGCTATCGAACGAACAGATGGAAGGTTTTGCTGCGCGCATCCGCGCGCTAGGCGTGCAGGTGAGGGTGACGCTTTGATCCAGTCACCCGAATCGGAATTGCCATATCTTTTCGAAAACTAGTCGCATCCAACTTCATGCGCTCATCCATTACGCGTTCTGGCGAAATCAACCGGCTGCAGAATCGTCTCGAACGTGACGGTTTCCCCAAGCTGCAGATGTCGTTCCTTGTGGCGATCACGGGGGCATCGGGATTCATTGCTTCCTACCTGCTGTTCCATGCAGGGCTGCGCGCGATGTCCTGGCGCTACCTGCTGGCGTGCAGCATCGCGTACCTGGTGTTCCTGCTGCTGTTATGGCTCTGGCTGCGAACCAAGGCGGAGGACTATGTCGACATCCCGGATGTCGGTAATGCGTTGCCCACGCCCAGCAAGAGCAGCGGGGAGGGAGCCTGTTATGCCGGCAAGCAAGGCGAGTTTGGAGGCGGCGGCGCGAGCGCGTCTTTCGATGATGCTTCTGCAAGCATGGTTCCGGATGCGGCTGCCTCCGATGGAGTGGTGGGCGAGGTGCTGGAGGGCGCTGCGGCGGCGGACGAACTCGCCATTCCGCTATTCGTATTGATGCTGCTGGCGGGGCTGGTGCTGTCTTCGTTGTATGTTGTCTATTCCGCGCCGGTGTTGTTTGCCGAGCTATTGCTGGATGGAATGCTGGCAGCGGGACTTTACCGTCGGCTAAGGGGAATGGAGGAGCGGCATTGGCTGGAGACCGCGCTACGCAAGACTTTCTGGCCCTTCATGCTGACGTCGCTGCTGTGCTTCATCGCGGGCTGGCTGCTGGGGCTGTATGCCCCCGATGCGGACTCGATCGGCGCCGTGCTTCAATATCATGCCCAGCAAGTGCACTGATCTGGGTCAGCCCTGATTCATTCCGTTCAATGCGGGTCATGTCACAATCCAGCAATTTCACCAACAGGAGGCGTCATGTCAAAAGGAACATTTCTCAGCTTGCAGCATAGCGAAAGCGTCATTGCCAATATGGCCGCAGAGATATTCGCGGCTTATGTGCAGAAGGGCGAGGTAAGCGATGCGAACGAGAATGAGTACATCAAGAAAGCGACTCACATCGCTATCAAGATGGCGAACTACGCCGACACCCTGTGCAAGAGTGACGGCGAGTGGATGGTAGAAAAAAGTACGGGCGCCGCGAGCCTGTTGTGAGCGGATGCGCCGGCGGACTCAGATCGGACAGCTCTCCATATCCCGCAGTTGCTTCAGATAATCTTCGACGCGTTCATGCAGCGTCTGCGGCGCGGTGACGATGTCGTGCGCCAGCGTGAACAGCGGGAAGGCGCGCCAATCGAACGGGCGGTATTTCTCCACCATCTGCAGGGTATGCACGCCCTCGCCCGAGATGTCGCTCCACTCGCCGCGCACCAGTTGCCGGCCGAGCGTGTGGTGATGCGAGTCTTCGCTGGTGGAGGTCGTCAGCAGGTCGCCCAGCCCGGCATAGCTGTAGGGCGTGTGCGCCTGTCCGCCGAACGCCTGCACGATGCCGGATAGCTCGGCGATCGCGGCGACCATCAGGTGGCCGCGCATGTTCTTGCCCAGGTTCAGTTCGTCGGACACGCCGAACATGATGGCGTAGACGTTCTTCAGGATCACCGACCAGCTCCTGCCGTGCATGTCCGATGCCTGCTGGCAGATCAGCGTGCTGCCGAGGAACAGGCTGTTCATCACTTCGAAGTCCGCCGCGTCGGACAGCACCACATCGGCGAACGCATGCTTGCCCGCCCTGATCTCGTCCGAGATCATCGGCCCGTATATCACGCCGTAGTGATGCCTGCCATTGAAAGTCGAATCGAATACCTGCGCCGCCGTCCGTCCCGACTCATCCAGCCCTTTGGCGATGGTCAGGCACAGGCTGTCCTTCGCAAGATAAGGCTCGATGCGGCTGGCGATCTCGTGGTGCGGATTCACCGGCAGGCAGAACAGGATCACCTGCGCGTCGGCGACCTCTTGCTCCAGCGTCGCATGGCGGCCCCGGACCACCTCTCCCATGTTCCAGATGCGCACGTCGTGGCGCGCAGCCAGCAGATATTCCATGGCATGCCCCATCTTGCCGTAGCCCAGAATCAACACACGTTGTTTCATACCTGCACCTCGTCGTTAAAGCGAAAAACAAAAGTACCGAAGTCTAATTTATAACTGCACTACAGACGCGACCAACCGTTTCACTCGACTTTTGCCCGCGTCCTTGCCAGAACCGCCACGTATGGCGTTCACGCTCGTAAAGCTGGGTGGCGGAAAGCGCCGTCAGTCGCACGAAAAGGCGTCCGGTTTAACGAAATGGTCGGGTTTTTGCATTGGCGTGCGCGACGTAACCAAGGTTTTTCTGGGGTCAACGGACTCTAACGTGGGGTCAAATGTTACAATTGCGTGGTTGCGTGCCGAACTGATTGGAAATTCCCAGTGATTAAAAAAATACTCGTCGCCAACCGAGGAGAGATTGCAGTTCGCATCGTGCGTGCGTGCTCGGAAATGGGCATCAAGTCGGTCGCCATCTACACGGATGCGGATCGCCATGCCTTGCACGTCAAGAAAGCGGACGAAGCCTACCACCTCGGTTCCGAGCCGGTTGCCGGTTATCTGAATGCGCATAACATCGTCAATGTCGCCGTGACATCGGGCTGCGACGCGCTGCATCCGGGCTACGGTTTTCTTTCCGAGAATCCCGAGCTGCCCGAGATCTGCGAGCGCCGCGGCATCAAGTTCATCGGCCCGAACGCGGATGTGATGCGCCAGATGGGCGACAAGATCCAGGCGCGCAATGCCATGATCGCCGCCGGCATCCCCTGCGTGCCGGGCAGCGAAGGCAATCTCGCCGATGTCGAAGAAGCGCGCGTGCTGGCGCAGCAGATCGGCTACCCCGTCATGCTCAAGGCCACCAACGGCGGCGGCGGGCGCGGCATCCGCCGCTGCGACAGCGAGAAAGACCTGCTGGCCAACTACGAGCGCGTGATCTCGGAAGCGAGCAAGGCGTTCGGCAAGCCGGAAGTGTTCCTGGAAAAGTGCGTGGTCAACCCCAAGCACATCGAAGTGCAGGTGCTGGGCGACAGCCACGGCAACGCCATCCACCTGTTCGAGCGCGACTGTTCCATCCAGCGCCGCAACCAGAAGCTGGTCGAGATCGCGCCCTCGCCGCAGATCACCCAGGAGCAGCGCGAATACATCGGCGCGCTGGCCGTGAAGGCATGTCATGCCGTGGGCTACGAGAACGCGGGTACGGTCGAATTCCTGCTCGATCAGGACGGCAGTTTCTACTTCATGGAAATGAACACGCGCGTGCAGGTCGAGCACACCGTGACCGAGGCCATCACCGGCATCGACATCGTGCAGGAACAGATCCGCATCGCCGACGGCCTGCCGCTGCAATACAAGCAGGAGGATGTCCAGTTCCGCGGCTACGCCATGGAGTTCCGCGTCAATGCGGAAGACCCGAAGAACGGCTTCCTGCCCAGCTTCGGCAAGATCACGCGCTACTACGCGCCGGGCGGCCCCGGCGTGCGCATCGACGCCGCCATGTACAGCGGCTACGTCATCCCGCCGTATTTCGATTCGATGTGCGCCAAGCTCACCGTGTGGGCGCTCACCTGGGAAGGCGTGGTCGAACGCAGCCGCCGCGCGCTCAGCGACATGGTGGTGTACGGCGTCAAGACGACCGTTCCGTACTATCAGGAGATCCTCAAGCATCCCGATTTCAGGAAAGCGGAATTCAACACCGGCTTCGTCGAGGCGCACCCGGAACTGATCGACTACGTCACCAAGGTGCCGCCGGAACTCAGGGCGGCGGTGATCGCGGCAGTGATCGCGGCGCACGAAGGCGTTTGAGCGTGCCTCCGGCGATGAAAGCGGACAGGTATTTTGCTTCTACCCCCATCCCAACCTTCCCCCTGCAAGGGGGAAGGAGCCGAGTACCCTCCCCCTTGCAGGGGGAGGGCTTGGGTGGGGGTAGACTCCATCAATCAAGCAGCACTTTAATCAATCAGTACACCCCGAGTTAACACCATGGCCAAGACACAAATCTCCGAACTCGTCCTGCGCGACGGACACCAATCCATGATCGCGACGCGCATGCGCACCGACGACATGTTGCCCATCTGTTCCAAGCTGGACAGCATCGGCTTCTGGTCGCTGGAAGCGTGGGGCGGGGCGACTTTCGATTCCTGCGTGCGCTTCCTCAAGGAGGACCCGTGGGAACGCCTGAAGCGCCTGCGCAAGGCGTTGCCGAACACGCGCATCCAGATGCTGCTGCGCGGACAGAACCTGCTCGGCTACCGCCACTATTCCGACGACGTGGTGCGCGCCTTCGTGCAGAAGTCCGCCGACAACGGCGTGGACGTGTTCCGCATCTTCGACGCGATGAACGACATGCGCAATTTGCGCGTCTCCATCGAGGCGGTGAAGAAGGCGGGCAAGCATGCCGAGGGCTGCATCAGCTACACCACCAGCCCGGTGCACGACATCCCCACCTTCGTCACCATGGCCGCCGAACTGGAAGCGCTCGGCTGCGATTCCATCGCCATCAAGGACATGGCCGGCCTGCTTACGCCGTATGCCACCTTCGAGCTGGTCAAGCGCATTGCGCGCCGCCGTCAACGTGCCCATCCATCTGCACAGCCACTCCACTTCCGGCCTGTCCGCCATGTGCATCCTCAAGGCGGTGGAGGCGGGCGCCACCATGCTGGATACCTGCAACTCGTCGTTCGGCGAAGGCGCCAGCCATTCCTCGACCGAGAGCGTGGTCGCCGCATTGCAGGGCACGCCGTACGACACCGGCCTCGACCTGCGCGCGCTGCAGGAAGTCACCGCCTACTTCAGCGAGGTGCGCAAGAAATACTGGCAGTTCGAGAGCGCCTTCACCGGCGTGGATACGCGCGTGCTGGTGAACCACGTGCCCGGCGGCATGATCTCCAACCTGTCCAACCAGCTCAAGGAACTGGATGCGCTGGGCCGCATGAACGAGGTGCTGGACGAGATCCCGCGCGTGCGCGAAGACATGGGCTATCCGCCGCTGGTCACGCCGACCTCGCAGATCGTCGGCACCCAGGCGGTGCTGAACGTGCTCACCGGCGAACGCTACAAGTCCGTCACCAACGAAGTGAAGAACTACCTGCTCGGCCAGTACGGCAAGGCGCCTGGCAAGATCAACGCCAAGGTCCAGGCGCTGGCGGTGGGCGATGCCGAAGTGATGACCTGCCGTCCCGCCGACCTGCTGGAAGACGAGATGAACCGGCTCAAGGCCGACAGCGAATCCTTCGCCCAGAGCGAGGAAGACGTGCTCACCTTCGCCATGTTCCCCGACTTGGCCAGGACCTTCCTGCAAGAGCGCAACGCCAACACGCTCAAGCCCGAGCCACTGCTGCCCAAGGAAGCGGCAACCCACACTTCCGAGCGTTACGCGCCCAACGAGTTCAAGGTCACGCTGCACGGCGAGACCTTCCACATCAAGCTCACCGGCAGCGGCCACCACGGCGAGACGCAGCGTCCGTTCTACGTTTCCGTGGACGGCATCTCGGAAGAAGTCATCGTCGAGACACTGAACGAGATCGAAGTCAGCGGCCGCCGCAAGAGCGACGGCAAGAAGAAGACCGCCGCCGCGGAGAGCGCCACCGGACGTCCGCGCCCGTCGCATCAGGGCTGCGTGACCACCGCCATGCCCGGCACCATCGTCGACGTCAAAGCCAAGATCGGCGATGCCGTCGAAGCGGGCGACGGCATCCTGGTCATCGAAGCCATGAAGATGGAGAACGAGATCCAGGCGCCGATCAGCGGCGTCATCGTCAGCGTGCACGTGAAGAAGGGCGACAGCGTGGCACCGGACGAGACGCTGGTGGAGATACAGGGCGCCGAGTAGGTCGCTTAACGAAAACGCAACAAAACTTTTTGCAGAACCTGGCGGAAAGGGCATTGCCCTTTCCCCTCCGGACAGAGCCATGATGAACATGGCCTGCATCGCTAGCCTGGAGTCGTCATGATCACAACTTTGCATACCATCTTCGCCAGACACCGGCATCAAGCCGGTGCGCTGCTTCCCATCCTGCACGATGTCCAGCATGCGCTGGGCCACGTGCCGGAAGAAGCAGTGCCGCTGATCGCGCAGGAACTCAACCTGTCGCGCGCCGAAGTGCACGGCGTCATCACCTATTACCACCACTTCCGCCAGACGCCGCCCGGCAAGCATGTCGTGCAGGTGTGCTGTGCCGAAGCGTGTCAGGCCAACGGCAGCGAAGCGCTGGCGGCACATGCGGCAAAGCGTCTGCAGGATGCGGACGTCACGCTGGAGCCGGTGTATTGCCTGGGCCTGTGCTCCATCGGCCCGGCCGTGGCGATCGACGAGACCGAACTGCATGCGCACGTGACGCCGAAGAAATTCGACGCGCTGATGAAAGAGTTGGGAGAGAAAGCATGAGCGTCACGCTTTACGTTCCCGGCGATGCGGCCGCGCTGGCACTCGGCGCGGATAAGGTTGCCGCAGCCATCATTCAACACGCAAGCAAGCTCAAGCTGGACGTCAACATCGTGCGCAACGGTTCGCGCGGCCTGTTCTGGCTGGAGCCGCTGGTCGAAGTGGTCACGGCACAAGGCCGCGTCGCCTATGGTCCGGTGACGGTGGCTGACGTGCCCGGCCTGTTCGCGGCGAACTTCACCGCGGGCGGCGAACACAAGCTGCGCCTGGGCGACATCGAAGCGCATCCGTACCTCGCGAAACAACAGCGCGTCAGCCTGCGCCGCGTCGGCGTGGTCGATCCGCGCTCGCTGGACGATTACCTCGCGCACGGCGGCGGCAAGGGCTTGGCGGCAGCACGCGCCATGCAGCCAGCCGCCATCGTGCAGGCGGTGACCGATTCCGGCCTGCGCGGTCGCGGCGGTGCGGCCTTCCCCACCGGCATCAAATGGAAGACCGTGCTCGACACGAGCGCCGCGCAGAAATACATCGTGTGCAACGCCGACGAAGGCGACTCCGGCACGTTCTCCGACCGCATGCTGATGGAAGGCGATCCATACTGCCTGATCGAAGGCATGGCGATTGCCGGTCTCGCCGTCGGTGCGAACCAGGGCTACATCTACGTGCGCTCCGAATATCCGCATGCCATCGCGATGCTGAATGCCGCGCTGGAGAATGCGGGCGACTGGCTCGGCGATTTCAGCGATCGAAGTGCGCCAGGCGGCAGGTGCTTATGTGTGCGGCGAAGAGACCGCGCTGCTGGAAAGCATCGAAGGCAAGCGCGGCATCGTGCGCAGCAAGCCGCCGCTGCCCGCCATCTCCGGCCTGTTCGGCCAGCCCACCGTCATCAACAACGTCATCACTTTCGCCAGCGTGCCGGACATCTTCGCGCAGGGCGCGGCGTTCTACCGCGACTTGGGCGTGGGACGTTCGCGCGGCACGCTGCCGTTCCAGCTCGCGGGCAACCTCAAATTCGGCGGTCTGGTCGAAGTGCCGTTCGGTTGCACCCTGCGCGAATTGCTGTACGACTACGGCGGCGGTTCGCGCTCGGGACGTCCGCTGCGCGCGGTGCAAGTGGGCGGGCCGCTAGGCGCGTACCTGCCTGCGTCGCAGTTCGACACCGTGCTCGACTACGAGGCTTTCGCTGCCATCGGCGCGGCGCTCGGTCACGGCGGCATCGTCGCCTTCGACGACACCGTGGATATGGCGAAGCAGGCGCGCTACGCCATGCAATTCTGCGCCAACGAATCCTGCGGCAAATGCACGCCCTGCCGCATCGGCTCCACGCGCGGCGTCGAGGTCATCGACCGCATCCGCGCCGGAGATGCAGGACAGATCACCTTGCTGCGCAGCCTGTGCGACACCATGACCCACGGCTCGATGTGCGCGATGGGCGGCATGACGCCGTATCCGGTGCTGTCGGCGCTCAATCATTTCCCGGAGGACTTTGCATCAATCAAATTTCGCAGGACTATGAGGGGCGAGTCTCCTCCATCAGAACCTTTTCCAGAGCAAATGAACGATCGACTACGGCACTCCCGCCGTCGCCTCCGACCGCGAAGTCACGGTGAACATCGACGGCGTGGCCGTCAGCGTGCCCGCCGGCACTTCGCTCATGCGCGCCGCCGTCAAGGCCGGCGTGATGATCCCCAAGCTCTGCGCCACCGACTCGCTCGCACCGTTCGGCTCCTGCCGCCTGTGTCTGGTCGAGATCGAAGGCCGGCGCGGCTATCCGTCCTCCTGCACCACGCCCGCCGAAGCGGGCATGACCGTGCGCACGCAAACGGCCAAGCTCGCCGAGCTGCGCCGCAACGTGATGGAGCTGTACATCTCCGACCATCCGCTCGATTGCCTCACCTGCGCTGCCAGCGGCAACTGCGAACTGCAAAGCATGGCGGGCGCGGTCGGTCTGCGCGAGGTGCGCTACGGCAACGCGGGAGCGAACCATTTCACCAATGCGATCAAGGACGGCTCGAATCCCTATTTCAGTTTCAATCCGGCCAAGTGCATCGTGTGCAACCGCTGCGTGCGCGCATGCGAAGAGCAGCAGGGCACGTTTGCGCTGACCATCTCCGGGCGCGGCTTCGAGTCGCGCGTGACGGCGGGGCAGGGCGAGAGCTTTCATGGATTCCGATTGCGTCTCCTGCGGCGCATGCGTGAATGCCTGCCCGACCGCGGCGCTGACGGAAAAGACCGTGATCGCCAAGGGCCAGGCCGAGCACGAGGTCGTCACTACCTGCGCCTACTGCGGCGTCGGTTGCGGCTTCAAGGCCGAGATGAAGGGCAGCGAAGTGGTGCGCATGACGCCGTGGAAAGACGGCAAGGCGAACGAAGGTCATGCCTGCGTGAAAGGCCGTTTCGCCTGGGGCTACGCGACGCACAAGGATCGCATCACCAAGCCGATGATACGTGCGAAGACCAGCGATCCGTGGCGCGAGGTGTCGTGGGAAGAAGCCTTCGCCTATGCCGCAAAAGAGTTCCGCCGCGTGCAGGAAAAGTACGGCAAGGATTCCGTCGGCGCGCTGGTGTCCAGCCGCTGCACCAACGAGGAAGACTACCTGGTGCAGAAGCTGGTGCGCGCCGCCTTCGGCAACAACAACGTGGACACCTGCGCGCGCGTGTGCCACGCGCCGACCGGCTACGGCCTCGGCCAGACGCTGGGTACCTCGGCGGGCACGCAGACATTCAAGTCGCTGGAAAAGTCCGATGTGCTGCTGCTGATCGGCATCAATCCCACCGAAGGGCATCCGGTGGTCGGCGCGCGCCTCAAGAAGCGTGTGCGCGAGGGTGCCAAGCTCATCGTGATCGACCCGCGCGAGATCGACATGGTGACCGCGCCGCATGCGCGCGCCACGCATCACCTGAAGCTGCGCCCCGGCACCAACGTCGCCATGCTCTCCGCGCTGGCGCACGTGATCGTGACCGAAGGTCTGGTCAACGAGCAGTTCATCGCCGAACGTTGCGAGACGCAAGCCTTCGCCGACTGGCGCGAGTTCGCCGCGCGTCCGGCCAATTCGCCCGAGGCGATGGAAGCCGTCACCGGCGTGCCCGCCGCCGACGTGCGCGCGGCGGCGCGTCTGTACGCCACCGGCGGCAACGCGGCCATCTTCTACGGCCTCGGCGTGACCGAGCACTCGCAAGGCTCGACCGCGGTGATCGCCATCGCCAACCTCGCGATGGCGACCGGCAACGTCGGCCGCGAAGGCGTGGGCGTGAATCCGCTGCGCGGGCAGAACAACGTGCAGGGCTCGTGCGACATGGGCGGCTTCCCGGACATCTTCCCCGGCTACCGCCATGTGTCCGACAACGCCACGCGCGAGCTGTTCGAAAATGCATGGGGCGCGAGCCTGCAGTCCGAGCCGGGCCTGCGCATCCCCAACATGCTGGAAGCCGCGCTGGACGGTTCATTCAAGGGACTCTATTGCCAGGGCGAGGACCCGGCGCAGTCCGATCCCAATACGCAGCATGTGCAGGCCGCGCTGGCCGCGATGGAGTGCGTGGTGGTGCAGGACCTGTTCCTCAACGAGACGGCGAAGTACGCGCACGTGTTCCTGCCCGGCGCATCGTTCCTGGAAAAGGACGGCACCTTCACCAACGGCGAACGCCGCATCTCGCGCGTGCGCCGCGTCATGCCGCCGCTGGCGGGCAAGGCCGATTGGGAAGTGACGATGGGGCTGGCCGAGGCGCTCGGCTACAAGATGCACTACGAGCATCCGTCGCAGATCATGGACGAGATCGCGCGCCTGACGCCGACCTTTAACGGAGTCAGCTACGACAAGCTGGATCAGATGGGCAGCGTGCAATGGCCGTGCAACGACAAGGCTCCGGAAGGCACACCGCTGATGCATGTGAACGGCTTCGTGCGCGGCAAGGGCCGCTTCATGAACACGCAATACGTGCCCACCGACGAGAAGGTCACGCCGCGCTTCCCGCTGCTGCTCACGACCGGGCGCATCCTGTCGCAATACAACGTCGGCGCGCAGACACGGCGTACCGAGAACGTGCAGTTCTATTCCGAGGACGTGCTGGAGATCCACCCGCACGATGCCGAGGAACGCGGCATCAAGCAGGGTGACTGGGTCGGCATCCAGTCGCGCGCGGGCGACACCGTGTTGCGCGCCACTATCACCGAGCGCGTGCAGCCCGGCGTGGTCTACACCACCTTCCACTTCCCCGAATCGGGTGCCAACGTCATCACCACCGACAACTCCGACTGGGCGACCAACTGCCCCGAGTACAAGGTGACGGCGGTGCAGCTGGTGAAGGTGGAGCAGCCGTCGGCGTGGCAGAAGCGCAACGCGCGCGAGGACGAGGAGCAGCGCCGCCTGCTGGCTGGCGCCGCCGCAGAATGACCATCCAGGACAGCATGCGCTCCCAGATCCAGATCGCGGTGCAGCGACCGGGCAGCGCGCCGCAGCTTGATGCGGTGGCCGAGGAAGTGCCGGTCGCCTTCGAGTTCAACGGCATCTCGCACACGGTGATGCTGGCCACTCCCGCCGATCTCAAGGATTTCGCGCTGGGCTTCAGCCTGTCGGAAGGCATCGTCGCGCGAGCGCAGCGAGGTGTTCGACATCGAGATCGAAGAAGCCTGCGCGGGCGTCACGCTGCATCTGGAGATAGCGGGCGGTGCCTTCGCCCGGCTCAAGGAGCGGCGGCGCAGTCTGGCCGGACGCACCGGCTGCGGCCTGTGCGGCGCGGAAAGCCTGACACAGGTGATGCGCGACCTGCCGCCGGTGGCGGATACAGGCCCGTTCCCGCTCGCCGCGTTGTATGAAGGCATGCGCCGGTTGCCGGAACAGCAACTGCTGCAGCAGACCACTGGTGCCGTGCATGCGGCCTGCCGCGTGGTGAGCGATGGCAGCATCAGTCATGTGCGCGAGGATGTAGGCCGGCATAACGCGCTGGACAAGACCCTGGGCGCACTGGCTCTCGCCGATGCCGCGCCCGATGGTGCGTTGCTCATTACCAGTCGCGCCAGTTTCGAGATGGTGCAGAAATCCGCCGCGCTGGGTTACGCCATCCTCGCCGCCGTTTCGGCGCCCACTGCCGCCGCCGTGCGACTGGCGGAGAAGCTCAATCTCACACTGGTCGGCTTCCTGCGCGGCGGCAGTTGCGCCATCTATACTCACGCGCAACGACTGCAAGGAACCACGACATGAAACCTGCCAAACTGATCAAGATGGCCAACCAGATCGGCGCCTTTTTCGAAGCCATGCCCAACCGCGAGCAGGCAGTGAAGGATGTCGCCGCACACATCCAGCGGAACTGGGAGCCGCGCATGCGCACCGCGCTACTCCAGCACATCGGCAGTAGCGGTGATGCCGAACTGTCTCCTTTGGTGCGGGATGCGCTACGGCTGGTGCAGAAGGGCTGAGTCTCCTGCACATCGAGGACTCACGACCGCCCCTTGTTCATTCTTGAATCTCCGCCTCGACGAGCAGCGCCAGCAGTGTGAGCGATTCCTGCCAGCCGAGATAGCAGGCCTCCGGCGGGATGGGTTCGGGGATCCCTTCCTGCACGATGTTCAACTCGGTGCCGCAGGACACCTGCTTGAGGGTGACGGTGGTCAGCATTTCACCGGGCAGGTTGGGGTCGTCGAACTTGTCCGTGTTGCGTATGCGCTCGTTCGGGATCAGTTCGAGGTACTTTCCAGCGAAGGAGTGGCTCTGACCGTTGGAGAAGTTCGTGAACGACATCCGGTAAGAGCCGCCCACCTTGGCGTCCAGATGATGGACCTTGCACGTGAATCCGTTGGGCGGCAGCCATTTTGCCGTCGCATCGGGATCGAGAAATGCCCGATAGATCCTCTCGGACGGTGCACGTAGAACACGATGTAGCTTGACGGTGCCTGTAGACATGATCATTGCTCCTTTCGTGGTGTGAAATTTCCTCCCCTCTTAATGCCCGCAATTGCCAGCCGGGTCAATTCGGTTCCTGATACTTGTCCTCCAGCAACTTCGCCTGCGCCGCCGCCAGGCGTGCGATGGGCACGCGCGGGCCGGAGCAGGAGACGTAGTTGAGGCCGACGTGGTGGCAGAAGCGGATGGAGCCGGGGTGGCCGCCGTGTTCGCCGCAGATGCCGACCTTGAGATCCGGGTTGGTCGCGCGGCCTTTTTGCACCGCCATCTTCATCAGCTGGCCCACGCCCTTGATGTCCAGCACCTCGAACGGGTTGTCTTCCAGGATGCCGGTCTCGGTGTAAGCGGGCAGGAACTTGTTCTCCGCGTCCTCGCGGCTGAAGGAGAAGGTGGCCTGGGTGAGGTCGTTGGTGCCGAAGGAGAAGAACTCCGCGGTCTCCGCCATGCGCCCGGCGCGCACGCAGGCGCGCACCACTTCCAGCATGGAACCGAACTTGAACTTCACGTCGATGCCGTGGGTCGCCTTCACTTCTTCGTGGATGCGCTGCACGTAGCTGTGGATGCGCTTGAGTTCTTCCACCGTCGCCACCTGCGGCACCATGATCTCGGGATAGATCTCGACGCCTTCTTTGGCGCACAGTGCCGCGGCTTCCAGGATCGCGCGTATCTGCATCGAGTAGATCTCGGGATAGGTGATGCCGAGGCGCACGCCGCGGTGGCCCAGCATCGGGTTGACCTCGGCCAGCGCGCGCACCTTCTTCAGCACCACTTCCTTGCGCCCGATCACATCTTCTTCCAGATGAGATTCCTTGAAGTCGCCCAGCCCGCCCATGAGCTTGGTCAGGCCGTCGGCATATTGCTGGTACAGCTTGGGGTTGAGCAGCTTGAGCGTGTCCGGCAGTTCTTCCAGTCCCTTGATGGTGTCGCGCAACTGGTGCAGGTGGGCGATCTCCAGTTCCAGTTGCGCGGCGGTGGGCAGGAACTCGTGCATCGGCGGGTCGAGCAGGCGCACCGTGACGGGCAGGCCCTTCATCGCCTTGAAGATGCCCTTGAAGTCGGCGCGCTGTATCGGCAGCAGGCGATCCAGTGCGGACTGGCGCGCTTCCGTGGTCTCGGCCAGGATCATCTCCTGCACGATGGGCAGGCGGTCGGTGCTGTTGAACATGCGCTCGGTGCGGCACAGGCCGATGCCCATCGCGCCGAAATCGCGCGCGCGCTGCGCATCGTTGGGCGTGTCCGCGTTCGCCATCACCTTGAGGCGGGACACCTCGTCCGCCCAGGACAGCAGAATGGCCATCTCTTCCGAGAACTCCGCTTCCACCGTCGGCACTTCGCCTGCATACACGTCGCCGGTGCCGCCGTTGATGGTGATGACGTCGCCCTCATGCAACGTGGTGTCGCCGATCTGCGCGCTGCGCTGCACGTCGTTGATGACGATCGCCTCGCAACCCGAGACGCAGGGCTTGCCCATGCCGCGCGCCACCACGGCGGCGTGCGAGGTCTTGCCGCCGCGGCTGGTGAGGATGCCCTGCGCCTGGAAGAAGCCGTGGATGTCTTCGGGTTTAGTTTCCTCGCGCACCAGGATGATCTTCTCGCCGGCGCGGCCGCGCGCCTCGGCGGTGTCGGCATCGAACACGATGCGGCCGGATGCGGCTCCGGGCGAGGCGGGCAGGCCTTGCGCCAGCGACTTGCCGTGGAAGTTCGGCGCCAGCTGCGGCACCAGCAGTTGTTCGAGGATGGCCGGCTCGACGCGCAGCAGAGCCTGCTCCTTGGCGATGAGCTTCTCGTCGAACATCTCCACCGAGGTGCGCACCATGGCGCGCGCGTTCATCTTGCCGTTGCGCGTCTGCAGGCAATACAGCACGCCCTTCTCGATGGTGAACTCGAAGTCCTGCACCTCGTGGTAATGCTCCTCCAGCCGGTTGCGCAGCGTGATGAGCTGGCGGTAGATCTCCGGCATCTCGTGCTCCATCTCGGAGATCGCCTTCGGCGTGCGGATGCCCGCCACCACGTCTTCGCCCTGCGCGTTGGTGAGGTATTCGCCGTAGATCAGGTTTTCGCCCGTGCCGGGGTTGCGCGTGAAGCCGACGCCCGTGCCGGAATCGTTGCCCATGTTGCCGAACACCATGGTGCAGATGTTCACCGCTGTGCCGTTGGCCTTGTCCTTGGTGATCTTGAACTGCTTGCGGTAATCCACCGCGCGCTTGCCCATCCAGGAACGGAACACCGCGCCCACCGAGATCTCCAGCTGTTCGTACGGGTCCTGCGGGAACGGCTTGCCGCTGTGGCGCTGCACGATCTCGAGGTATCCGGCAGACAACTCCTTGAGATGTTCGGTCTTCAGGTCGACGTCGGAAAAAGCGCCGTATTTGCGCTTGGTCGCGGTCATGAGGCCGTCGAAATGCTCGTCGCTGATGCCCAGCGCGATCTTGCCGAACAGCTGGATGAAGCGGCGATAGGCGTCGTAGCAGAAACGCTCGTTGTTGGTCTGCTTGATCAGCCCCTTCAGCGAAGCCTCGTTGAGGCCGAGGTTGAGGATGGTGTCCATCATGCCCGGCATGGACATGGCCGAACCCGAGCGCACCGAGACGAGCAGGGGATTGTCCGCGGAGCCGAAGCCCTTGCCGGTCTTCTTTTCCAGCCCCTTGATGTGGGTCTTGATGGAGTCCATCAGCCCCGCGGGCAGCTGGTTCTTTTCCAGGTAGGCGAGGCAGGCGTCGGTGGTGATGGTGAAGCCGGGCGGGACGTTCAGCCCGATCTGCGTCATCTCGCACAGGTTCGCGCCCTTGCCGCCCAGCAGCATCTTGTTCTTGCCATCACCCTTTTCGAATTCGTAGATATATTGCCTGGTGCCGGTCATTGCGCGTCTCCTTCTTCTTTAAGCTTGCTTGAGAGAAACCAAAGAACATCGTCCGAACTGCTATTCATTCTGGAAATGCCGGCGCATGGGAAAGCGCTTGGATCCGCCGTCCGGGGAAATCTGCATTGCGCATTCATCCGGCGGCTTGCGGCCCATTCTACGCGCCCTGTCATCCCCGCTTCAAGCATCATGAGCGAGCGAAACGATATATACGGATTCGGGGCAGACCGCGAAAAAAAGCCGGCCCTGCGGCCGGCGTTCAGGGAGGTTGAAAGGACTAGACGGCAGCCGTCTGGCCGAGCACGGAACCAAGGAGATCCAGCGTCTGCATGGCGGCAGAGGGCTCGATGCGCTCATAGGCGAAACCGCCCGCCTGCACCAGCACGTAATCGCCCAAGGCGAGCGGATTGTCGATCAGCATCAGGCTGACGTCGCGCTGCTCGCCGAAGCATTCCACGGTGGCCATGTCGCCGGCGAGGGCAACGATGCGGGAGGGGATCGCCATGCACATGTCAGGCCGGCTCCGGTACGCTGTTGCCGATGGCCACGCCCAGCTGGCGCAATTCCGCGACCACCATCTCCACCACTTCGGGCAGGCGCGCTTCCACCTGCGGCGACAGCGACATGGAAGTGTCCAGCGACACCGGCTCGACGCCGATCACCGTCACGCCTCCCGGTTGCTCGCCGATGAATTCCAGCGTGGCCAGCACGTCCGACAGGCCGATCTGGTGCGGCGACAGCTTGGTCTTGAAGAACACCGGCACCTGCTCGTCGACCAGCTTGACGATGGCGGCGGGCGCTTTGCCGCTGCGCACCGCATCGACGATGATGATGTGATCGGCATTGGACAGGTCGTCCAGCATCTCCATGCCCGTGGTGCCGCCGTCGATGACCACGACCTCGGGGGGGAGGTCGTAGTCCTGCTGCAACTGCTCGATGGCGCGCACGCCGATGCCTTCATCGGAGAGCAGGGTGTTGCCGACGCCGAGTACGACGATGCGCATCACAGCGCCTTCACCTGCACCACCGGTTTGCCATCGGCGTCGAGCACGTGCACGGCGCAAGCCAGGCAGGGGTCGAACGAGTGCACCGTGCGCAGCACTTCAAGCGGGCGCTCCTCGTCGGCAACCGGCGTGTTCAGCAGCGATGCCTCGTACGGGCCGGGCACGTCGCCTTCGTTGCGCGGGGCGGCGTTCCAGGTGGTCGGTACCACGGCCTGGTAGTTGGTGATCTTGCCGTCGTCGATGACCACCCAGTGCGACAGCACGCCGCGCGGGGCTTCGTGGAAGCCGACGCCGCTGACTTCGCCTTTCGGGAACACCGGCTTGTTGAAGGTGTCGGTGTCGCCCTTGCCGATGTTGGTCACCAGCAGGTTCCACTGGTTGGCCAGTTCGTCCACCTGCACCGCGCAGGACACGGCGCGCGCGGCATGGCGGCCGATGGTGGAATGCACCGCCGCCAGCGGTATCTTGGTCTTGGCCAGCGAACCGGCGGTATCCAGCACGCCGTTCAGGTACGTCAGCGTCGGCGCGTGGTTCTGCGCCGCCATCGCCAGCACGCGCGACAGCGGACCGACCTGGGCCGGATTGCCGTAGAAGGTCGGCGACTTCACCCAGGAATATTTTCCGTCGTCCTGGAAGTCGGTGTAGTGCGGCACGGTCTCGCCCTTGTAGGGATGCAGCGCGCCCTTGCCCTTGTACCAGGAGTGCTTCACGCTCTCCTGCACGCCGTCGCGGAAGTAAGCATCGTTGAACGACTTGATCGGCTTGATGCCGGCCAGGTCGCCGCCTTTCAGGTAGCCGCCGGGCAGGGCGAACCTGGTGCCCTTGGTGTCGAGCGGCAGGTCGGGCACCGACAGATAGTCGGTCACGCCCGCGCCGATGGCGGTCCAGTCGGCGTAGAACGCGCCGATGGCGGCAACGTCCACGAGATACACGTTCTTGATGAAGTCGTTGAGCTTGTCTATCCATTCCTTGACCGCCATCAGGCGTTCGATGGTCAGCACCGACTGCGAATCCAGCGCGATCGGGTTGGAGACGCCGCCGACCGCCATGTTCTGGATGTGCGGCGACTTGGAGCCGAGGATGCTCACGATCTTGCTGGCGTAGCGCTGGATCTCCAGCGCCTGCAGGTAGTGGGTCGTGGCCAGCAGGTTCACTTCGGGCGGCAGCTTCATCGCCGGGTGGCCCCAGTAGCCGTTGGTGAAGATGCCGAGCTGGCCGGTGCCGACGAAGCCGGCGAGGCGCTCCTTCACCTTGGTGAATTCCTGCTTGCTGTTGCCGCTCCAGTTGGACAGGCCGCCCGCGAGTTGCGCGGTCTTGCCCGGGTCGGCCTTGAGCGCGGAGGTGACGTCCACCCAGTCCAGCGCCGACAGGTGATAGAAGTGCACGATGTGGTCGTGGATGGCGTGTGCGGTGATGATGAGGTTGCGGATGTACTGCGCGTTGAGCGGGATCTCCATCTGCAGCGCGTTCTCGACCGCGCGCACCGAGGTGATCGCGTGCACCGTGGTGCACACGCCGCAGATGCGCTGGGTGATCGCCCACGCGTCGCGTGCATCGTGACCCAGCAGGATCTGCTCGACGCCGCGCCACATCTGGCCGGATGCCCAGGCCTTGGAGACCTTGCCGCTGTTCACTTCGCAATCGATACGCAGGTGGCCTTCGATGCGGGTGATCGGATCAATCGTGATTCTTTTGCTCATTTATATTCTCCCGGTGATTCTGTTTATTTATTCGCTGCAACGGCAGCAGATTCGGAATTGCCCGACATGATCGGCAAGTAGCGCACCAGCACGATGTAGCCCAGTACCTCCAGCGCGATCATGCCGATGGAGACCATGATCTCGGAGACCGAGGGGAAGTAGTGCCAGCCCGGGCCGGTCTCCAGACCGACCAGGTAGGAGTTGATGCGCAGGATGAAGCCCGCCAGCATCAGGCTGCTGGCCGCGACGAACAGCTTGGCCGGGTTGCGCTGCGTGCGTCTTCTGTTCCACAGCAGCACCAGCGGGGCGACGAACAGCGCGGTCTCGACCCAGAACATCAGCGCCTCGATGCCGGGCACGAACATGCCGCCCAGCGCGCCGCGCACCAGCAGGTCGCCGAAGCGCACCACCAGATAGGCGACCAGCATGCCCAGCATCACCTTGGAGAGCTTGCCGAGCAGGTGCATCTCCAGCGGACGCTTGAAGCCGGACGACGACAGGCACGCCTCGAAGATGACGATGGCGAAGCCGATGGTCAGCGCCGTCATCAGGTAGAACAGCGGCAGCAGGATCGACTGCCACAGCGGATGCACCTGATAGCCGAACACCACCAGCAGCGAGCCGAGCGAGGACTGGTGCATGGAAGGCAGCACGGTGCCGAGCGCGATGATGAAGAACAGCAGTTTGTTGAGCTTCTTCTTCACGTCGTGCTTGCCGAACTTCTCCAGGAAAGCGGGCGAGAACTCCAGCCACATCACGACGATGTAGGCCGAGATGCACAGCGCCACTTCGAACATCACCGAGTTGGGCTGCGCGTAACCCGGCCAGAAGATGTGCCAGAAGTTCCAGTAGCGGCCGAGGTCGAAGATGACGCCGACACCGGCCAGCGTGTAGCCGAACAGACTGGCCAGCAGCGCGGGCCGCACCATCGGGTGGTATTCGCCCTTGTTGAAGATATACACCAGCAAGGCCACCGAGTAGCCGCCGCAGGCGAAGGCGGAACCGATCACCACGTCGTACACCACCCAGATGCCCCAGGTGTAGCCGTCGTTGATGTTGGTCACCGCGCCGATGCCGAAGAAGAAACGCACCAGCAGGATGACACCGGCGATGGCCACCAACGCCGCCAGGATCTGCGTCGTTGGCGTCCACAGCGGTCCGCCGAGCGGGGCGGGAGCGGGATGATTATGGGAGCACATCGTGATCTCCTTATTCTTTCTTGTCGCCGGCGTCGTCGTCGTGCTTGACGTTGCGCTTGGCGACATAGGTCAACACACCGAGGAAAGCCAGCGGCAGCGCGAGCGCATTGCCGTACAGGGTGTGTTGCATGGTTTCGGAGGTGGCGGCGTAGGAACGTTCCGGCAGCGCCGGCATGCCCAGCTTCTCGAACGGCACGGCAGAGAGCTTCAGCATCTGCGTGCCGCCGATCTCTTTCTCGCCGTAGATCTGCGGCAGATATTTCGCCGCCGGCGCCGTGTGCGGGGACTGGTCGTGCGTGGTGAGATTGCCGCGCGGGAAGACCGTCTCTGTGCCGGGCTTGAGCGCGACGCGGCGCTTCGCTTCCGCATGCAGGTCTTTCACCTTGCCGTACAGCGTGGCGCCGGTCGGGCACACTTCCGCGCAGGCGGCATACTTGCCTTCGCCGATGCGGTGCTTGCACAACTGGCACTTGCTGATCTGCGGCAGCGCCTTGTCGTACTGGAAGCGCGGCACGCCGAACGGACACGCCGCCACGCAGTAGCGGCAGCCGATGCAGGCGTCCTTGTCGTAGCCGACGATGCCGGTGACCGGGTCCTTGGTCATCGCCGACACCGGGCAGGCCGACACGCACGACGGATCGACGCAGTGCAGGCAGGACACCTTCATGTAGGCGAAGCCGTCCTTCTCGCTGTCCTTGGTCGCGCTGTTGCCGTCCTGGTACACCTTGATGACGTTGAGCGTCTTGCCGGAGATGTCGAGCGGGGTGTCCCACAATTGTTCTTCGGTGGAGAACTCCGGAGGCATGCCGTTGACGTCCTTGCAGGCGGAGACACAAGCCTTGCAGCCGATGCACAGGGTGCTGTCGTACAGCAGTCCCAGCGCCTCGTCCGGCATGGTCTTGTTTTCGCGCGCCTCGGCAGGTGCAGCCGTTGCAAGCATCGCGCCTCCGGCCAGCGCTCCTTTCAGGAAATCGCGCCGGCTGATGCTCATGATGGATTCCTTTCCTCATGTTTCCTGGCCGGCTCGCTCTCGTCGAGCGGAACGTTCTTGCCGAGGTTCTTCGCCAGTTGCGCACCCGCGCCGAATGCTGCGCCTGCCACTGCGGCGGTCAGCACTGCTGCGCCTATGGTCGCGCCTACGCCTTGCTCCTCGACGATGCGCGGGAAGCCGACCGGCGGCCGCATGGTCTTGATGTCGGCCAATGCGTGGATGGGTTTGGTGAAGGCGATGCCCTTTTCGGTGCAGCCGATGCAGGGGTGGCCCGTGCCGACCGGCCAGCTCGCGTTGCCGACGTCGCCGAACAGGATTGCCGGGCAGTTGGCGTAGGTCTCCGGCCCTTTGCAGCCGAGCTTGTACAGGCAATAGCCCTTGCGGTGGCCTTCGTCGCCGAACTCCATGGCAAAGCGGCCGGCATCGAAGTGCGGACGGCGTTCGCAGTTCTCGTGGATGAGGCGCGAGTAGGCGAACTTGGGACGGCCGATGTCGTCCACGTCAGGCAGTTTGCCGAAGGTGAGGAAGTGCACGACGGTGGAAAGGAAGTTGTAGGGGTTGGGCGGGCAGCCGGGGATGTTGGGTATGACCTTGCCGAGCACCTCGCCCGCGCTCTTGGCGCCGGTGGGGTTGGGCGGCGTGGCGGGCATGCCGCCCCACGATGCGCAACTGCCGATGGCAATCACCGCGGCCGCATCGGCCGCGCATTCCTTCAGCATTTCGATGGCAGTCTGGCCGCCGATCTTGCAGTAGATGCCGTTGTCCTTGGTCGGGATCGCGCCTTCCACCACCAGCAGGTACTTGCCCTTGTTCGCCTTCATCGCGGCGCGGCGCGCGGCTTCGGCCTGGTGCCCGGCAGCGGCGAACAGCGTTTCGTGGTAATCGAGGGAGATGACATCGAGGATGAGTTTTTCCAGCGTGGGATGCTCGGCGCGCAGCAGCGATTCGGTGCAGCCGGTGCATTCCTGGAAATGCAGCCAGATCACCGACGGCCGTTTCTTGGTGGCGACGGCCTTGGTCATCGCGGCGACCGCATCGTTAGGTAAGCCCATGGTGGCCGCCATCGCGGCGATCAGTTGCAGGAAGCTGCGGCGGGAGATGCCCAGCCGATCTTCCAGCGCTGCCATGGTTTCATCGTTTTCAATGGTGTTCTCTTCCATATCCTCTCCCTTTGTTATTGTCTGCAACGCAAAAAACCAGACTAAAAAAACATGAAATTCGCCTTCATAAAGCTGCGCTGCAATAAACAATTCCCGTGCCACCTTATTGATGGTGTGGTTAAACAACGGGTTAACGTAAAATTTGCATCAAATTCCGGCGTGCGGAGGTAATGGGTGTGATCGGCAGCTTTGGTCAACTGGAAAGAATCTTTGCAGTTATGCGATCAAGGTAGTGCAGCAGGAAATCTGCGAGCAGGCTTGCTGCTAGAATGCGCGGCCCAGCTTTTATCGTTATAACCGTTGCGAGGAAATTCGATGTCATCAGGCCTTACCGATCAGCAAGCGTACGAATACATCATCAAGCTGCTCACTGCGATGAGCAGGGCAGGCGGCTCCGACCTGTTCATCTCCAACGATTTTCCGCCCAGCATGAAGTCGCACGGCGAAATGAAGCCGATGACCGCGCAGAAGCTCAACGGCGCGATCACGCGCCAGCTCGCGCATGCATTGATGAACGAAGACCAGCGCGCCGAATTCGCCAAGGAGATGGAATGCAACTTCGCCATCTCCGTGCCCGGCGTGTCGCGCTTCCGCGTCAACGTGTTCGTGCAGCAGCAGAACGTCGGCATGGTCATCCGCACCATCGCCGCCGAAATCCCCAACTTCGAGAAACTCGGTCTGCCCGAGGTGCTCAAGGAAGTGATCATGAACAAGCGCGGCCTGGTGCTGGTGGTCGGCGGCACGGGCTCGGGCAAGTCCACTTCGCTGGCCGCGATGATCGACTACCGCAACAGCACGTCCAAGGGCCACATCATCACGGTCGAAGACCCGGTGGAATACGTGCACCAGTCCAAGCAGTCGCTGATCACCCACCGCGAAGTGGGCGTGGACACGCACAGCTGGCACCACGCGCTGAAGAACACCCTGCGCCAGGCGCCGGACGTGATCCTGATCGGCGAGATCCGCGATGCCGAGACCATGGAGCATGCCATCGCCTTCGCCGAGACCGGCCACCTGTGCCTGGGCACGCTGCACGCCAACAGCACCAACCAGACCCTTGATCGCATCATCAACTTCTTCCCGGAAGAGCGGCGCAACCAGCTGCTGATGGACCTCTCCGCCAACATGCGCGCGCTCATCTCGCAGCGCCTGGTGCGCACCGAGGACGGCAAGGGGCGCAAGGCCGCCATCGAGATCCTGCTCAACACGCCGACCATCGCCGACAAGATATTCAAGGCCGAATTCAACGAGATCAAGCCCATCATGGAAAAATCGCGCGAGCTCGGCATGCGCACCTTCGACTGGTCGCTGTTCGAGTTGTACAACGACGGCCACATCTCCTACGAGGAAGCGATCCGCAACGCCGACTCCGCCAACGAATTGCGCCTGAACATCAAGCTCAAGAGCCAGCGCGGCGAACCTGCCTCGGCCTCTTCGGGTCCTGATTTGTCGCTGCATGAATACAAGAGTCCGGCAGAACTGGACGCGGAACGGCAGGCCGAGCTGGCGGCGCAGGAAGAGCACAAGCGCCAGTTCGAGGCGGCGCAGCGCGCCAAAGAACAGCAGGAAAAGGCGCAACAGGAAAGTGCGCAGGAAGCAAAGTTGTCACAGCCGGCGATTCAGCTGGACAAGCTCCAGTTGTCGCTGGAATAGCGGGGTGGGTGCGGAACAGCCGGCCGCTGTTACGTCCGCGGTTGTAACCCGCCCATTACTTGCTATCATGTGCCGTCGAGCTGCACCACATTCGGAGAGTGGAACTAATGACTTACGAAATCAGCCAACTGGATGTTCCTGACCGTCAACTGCTGCCGACCAGCGCGCGCTCGAAAGCGAGCTTGTCGACCGAGATTGGCGAAGCGATCGTCACCCATACGATCTTCGGCAGGGCCAAGGTGCGCATCATCCGCAAACACGACAAGATGCGCCGCACATTGTGGCTGGTGGCGCTACTGGGCGTGACCGTGGTGGCGGCCGCAGCTTGGCAGGGCTGGATGGCAGCGCACCAAACCGAACCGGTGCAGACTACCGAGCCGGCGCCCGCCTTGAGCACGAATGTGCAGGAGAGCGTGCCCGTCCCCCAGCCTGAATATCTCGCCCAGCCTGTCGCCCCGGCGCCGGTGGAGAGCAAGCCGGTCACGCCGCCGCAAGCCGGGACCAACGACGCCCCGATCAGCCAGAAGCCTGCGCCACTTGGCGAAAACGACATTCCGGCCAGGAATCCGGCGGATACGCAACAGCCGCCCAAGCCCGCAAAGAAGCCCGTGACTGTTGCGAAACCTCGCGTCACGCAGCCCGTAACAGAGTCTGCAGCCAGCAGTTCGGCAGCTGTTGCCCCGCTGGCAGTTCCCTCGACCCAGGAAGACGCGCCGGTCCCAGCGCCTGACGGGAACAAACAGGCGGCAGACCCGGTCAACGTTCAACCTTAGTCAGTCGTTGCCTCTGCATGCAGAACTCAGAAGATGGGCATCATGGATGATAAAGACAAGACACTAAAACTTCGCGCTTACCCCGAACCCGCGAAGAGCGTTGCGCCCCAGACCAAACCTGCGGACGGACAGGATAGCTCGCTTGAACTGGCAAAGGCGCAACTCGAGGAAGAAAAGAGCAAGACGCTCGAACTCCTGAAAACCATCGTGCAGTTGCGCGAAAGCCTCAAGCAGGAGCACGCGAAAGCGGCTGACCTGGAAGCCAAATTGAACCGGCTGGCGGCAGTGGAAGATAATCAGCTCGCCAAAAAGAATGCCCAACTCGAAGCGGAAATGAAAAGATCGATCGAGCTGATGAGTACGATCGAGCAACTCAAGGAAAGCCTCAAACAGGAACAGGCAAGATCGGCCGGGGAGGCGGACAGAACGGCTGCGCTGGAAGCCAAGGTGAGAGACCTGTCCGCACTGCTCGGCAAGATCTCCGGCCTCGCCGCTGCGGGGAAAACGGTCAGCGACGCCTGACTGGCCTGCTGCTCGAATCTAGCATCCCATCGTCTTTGCATCCGGATCGGTGATGCGCACCTCCTCCAGTATCTCCTCGCGCTCAACGGTATCGGCGTCATAGGTCACGACCAGCGATTGCAGGCTCGCCCTGTTGTTGAATTCTGCACAACCAATTCCGGCATGCCCCATCAGCCTTCTTTCCAGGTCTGCTCTCGCCCGTGCATCCAGTTTCGGGTGCACATGAATCATCACGTCTGCTGTGTTCATGATCGTCTCCTTCATCACATGAAATGATCGATATGGAAAAACTAGGACACCGCGGCATCCTTGCGGTTTCATGAACGCTAAAAAGTTGTGGTGTGGATCAGGGCAGGCTGGATCGTCTGAGTCTTGATAACCCGGTGGTGCGTAGTTGCACGGCACTGTGCAAGCGGTAGCTTCGCTGTACTGTGCTATTTCTTGCTGTTGACCCAGAAATCGTAGCCCGCGGCCAGAAACTCGTCGTGGGGGATGTAATGCGAACCGTCGCACGAAAATGTGAGGCCGACGATGCCGTTGAAGAGATTCAAAGTGCCCGAGCGCAGGTAGAACATGTCGTCCATGAATCGCAGTTCGCGAAACAGATCCAGCACGGCGCGTATCCGATCACGTGCCACCAAAGCGTCGGCCGGATAAGGCGTTTTTGGATAGGCGAGGCAGATATCCGGGTCGATCAGGGCGTCGATATCGAGCAGGCGATAGCGATAGGGGTCGCCCATCACCCAGAGGACTGCGCGATTGCTGGAGAAATGCAGGATTACGTGGTACACGCCGTGGTAAACCATCAATTCCTCGATCACGCCCAGCACGGTATCGATCTGCTGGTCCATGGCGCTCTCCACCCGCTGCTGGTGAAAGACCGTGGCGCGAATGGAAGGGTCTCCCTTGAGCTGACGCCAGACAACCGGCTCGTCGTACAGTTTGCGCGTCAGCGGCAGGTCGCGCAGATCGAAATCGGTGCCGATGAATCCCAGCACGGTACCCGATGAGTTGCGCACGATCTGTACGGCAGTGAGCGAAGGACGCCGCCCGAACAGGCTGATGTAAGCCTCCGAAAGCAATGTCCCCGAGATCGGCAAGACCTCGCTCATGTAAGGCCGCCGCGAGCGATCCCTGCCGACAGATGCAAGCATCACGCTCTCGGCGCTGACATTGCCGCTGACCTGGATGCCGTTGGTATCCAGCGCGTATAGCGTTTTGCCGTAGGGCAGCGTGCTCAAGCCCGCACTCAGTGCCAGATCGAGATTCGCCCGGTCAGCCCAAACCCGATGGCAGCGCGCCGCCAGCTGCTGCAGCGGCTCCTGCATGGATTCCAGCAGTTCCTTGCGCTGTTGCGCAATGCTCTCCTGCAATGTCTCTCTTGCGTTATGCATCAAAGCATCTCGACGACCCACTTCGTCACGGTTCCGGTCGCACGGGCACATTGCTGGCCCCGCGCCTGGTCGAAGGCCTTGTATTCTTCCGCATTCCACATGTCGTAGGTGCGCCCCGTGAACTGCTGCTGCAACTGGCGGCAAGTGACGCCGCCGAATTCCTCGCGAAAACGCTCGCTGAGTTCTTTCGCTTTCTTGAAGTTGTTGATGTGGCGGCCGCTATCGAGCTTGTCGCGGTCGCGGCCAAACTTCGCGCTCAACGCCATCAGCCCGCCCGTGAGCGCGCCGCAGACGCCTTCGCCCAGCAGGCCGCCGCCGCCCGAAAGGCCGTGGCTGGCTTTCACCGTCTGATCGTCGATGATCCCGATGGTTTCCTGCACAGTTGCCAGCACGCACTGCGGACAACAGCCGTAATCAAGTTCGTATTGAAGGGCCTTCGCATAAGCCTGTTCGCCGAGCGCGCTTTTCTGTTCCATGTCCATCACCGCCTCCTCGTATATTAGTAATTCCTAATGCATCTTACGACTTGCCTGATGAATCCGCAAATCGAATGTCTGAGCATTGGCATTGGAAAGCGTACTGGTGAAATGTGTCAGGCATATGTCGCAAACGAGGTCTGCCGACCAGGCCGGCTGCGGCACAATCCAATTGTGCCTATGTGAACGTATTCGATACCTGGGCGATGATCCTGCAACGTAAAGACCAGCCCTCTCCGCCAGGCAACAACATCAATCATCCCAATGACTTCGGTCACTGGATGTATCAGCAGGCACTTGCAGCGATGACTTTCTGAGGCCGCATGTTTACGGGCATTGAGGGAAGGCTGTGGATGGAATGAGTACGAGACTCTCGATCTCTTCCTCCGACGCAGAAGGATACTGGCCATTCACGTGTTGCGGTTTCCACTCACGATTCGTTTCCTCGCCGTACTCTTCCAGCATAAGCGCCTCATGCGCGATATCGCATCCGTCGATATTCATCACGATGGTAGCCATGACACACCTCCCTTTCCTGTGGCACCAAGCGTGCCCGTGGAAATACGGTATCTGCTTATGCGTACGAGATACATAAGCAATACCCGGTATCTTCGGCGGCAGTCTAGACAGTAGTTGTGTTGGCGAGAATACGGGGCATCGTGTCGGCAGGGTGTTGAAGGAGGCTAGCTGGGCTAGAACTTCTAAGCTCCCAGTGTGATCATTGCGCCGATGCCAAGCCCGTAAGCCAGGTGAGAAAGCGTACTTGCAAGCAAGGCATTCGAGCCTTGCGGTCCGCGCCGTCCGAACATTCCCCAGCCGAACGACGGCAACAGAATGAACCAGGGAAGCGCTGACGTAGCCAGGCCGAATAACATTCCGCCAGGCAAATGGTTGCCGGGAAGAGGCAGCCCCGTGGCCAGGAAAAAGAATGGATAGATCAGCGCCACACCGCCGCCACCGACCAGAAAATGAAAGACCCAACCGGCCTTCACCTCGTATGGGTATGACCTGGAATCGACGATGTTGGAATGGCTGAACTGCCCGCGCAGCAAGCCCAGGAACCATCGCCCAACCAAAGCGATGTTGACGCCGCTGGTGATGCCAACCTTTGCTGCGTAAGTTTCGGTGATGTCCATGAGTACGGCACCGACGATGCCGCCGAGAAACGCCCAAGCAAATATTTCCATTAACTGATCCTTGTGTGAAGCATCTCGTTCCGCATGACGTCTACTGTCTCTCCCTCATCGTCCCGATTTGAGAATCGATTGAATAGCGGTTTCTGCATTCGTCACCTGCACTCCGAATGTTCGCGACCACGCAAGGCCGCGAAAGGACGCTGGCCGAATGGCAGCGGCTGTTCGATAAAAGTGGTCTGGTGCTGCGGGAAGTCGTCGCGCTGCGGTCATTCGCGAAAATACTGGTGTCGCAGGCAACCGCGTAAGGTGGTTCGCCACTCGAAAAGTCTGTGGCGAGGCGGTCCGGCCTCAGGGAACGATCTTGAACCTGCCGGTGGCGCTGATGAGGTTGGAAACCAATGTCTTTCCGGTCGAGCGTAGCGCAGAGAACTTTCCCGATTTCTCGATACTGACGACGTTATCGCTAGTGTTTGAGCCCTGAGCGGACGACACGGCGTGCCCGTCCAGCCACTTGAAGATCGGAGCGAGTTCCATCCGTTCCACATAGGTGGCCGTCTCCTCCATCTCGAACACCCCCACGCCGCTGCCAACGGCGCTGACGTAACTGTCCGAATCGCTGATGCTGGTGAGGAAGGGCAACTTCAGCGCAGTGAGGAAACGTTCAAGCGCCTCATAGCCTGGCGAGGAATGGCGCACCCGGTTGGCGACCACCGCGATCTTCGCCCCAGAACTGCGTGCGCCGCCGACCAGATACAGATCCTTGATGAAATCGGCGGTGGCGTGGATATCGATGGGGGAAGGCGAGACCGGGATCAGGATGAAACGGGCGCGGCGCACCAGCTCCTTCAGCAGCAAGCCATTGGTCCCGGCGGGCGCATCGATGATCAAGGTCTCGGTGTTCTCGGGCACCCACATCCGGTGGCTGCGCAACTGCGTGCCTCCGCTGGCCGGCGCGGCACTGGCGCCGTGGATGGGCTCGAAATGAGGGGGGCGCTGCCGCAGCCACTGCAGGCTCGAACCCTGCGGGTCGCAATCCATGATCGCGGTGCGTACCTTCTGGCTGGCGTAATAACTGGCGAGATTGGTGGTCAGGGTGGTTTTCCCCGCGCCGCCTTTCGAGTTGATCACTAATATCGTCCGCATCTCTCATAGCCTCCTTGGCCAACAGCCCTGGAGTCATGGTCCCGGGCAATAGTCATGCGCGGAAAACCATATCACAAATCAGCCATTTGTGCAGAGAATCAGGAAACAGCATCAACCTCTCCTTAGCTCCCACTTGGCTCCCAAATTCGAGCCTGGCCCAACTCCTGCGGCGCTGCTGCGGGTGGGGTAAGGCGGTGCTTAGCTCTGTTGAAGCCGAATCTGCTGGATTTGCCGTGCAAGAACGGGAATGGATTGCTGTATCGTGTCCCAGACGATATCCAGATTGATGTCGAAATAGCCGTGCGCCATCCGGTTGCGCATTCCTCGCATGCTCTTCCATTGCACATCAGGATAGCGGGCGACGAATCAATACCTTCCTTGGAAAAACCTTCCACATAGCTACGGATAAGGCTGATGGCTTCAAGCATGTGGTCTAGATAGTCGTTGTGGCGCAACGGCTTCCCGGAATTCATACCAGTTCTGCCTCTTTGAGTATCTGGTCGCGGAACTTGGCAGGCAGATCGCCGGGGGTGAGCACCTCGACCGACACGCCGAGCAACTCTTCCAGCTCGAACTGAACAGCGCCAAGATCAAGCAACGTTGCACCGGGTGGCGGATCGACCAGCAGGTCGAGGTCGCTGTCGCTGTTGTCCTCTCCGTGCAGCACAGAGCCGAACACGCGTGCATTGCGCATTCTGCTTTGCTCGATCACGCGGCGAATGGCGGCGCGATGGGTGTGAAGTGCTTCGGAGGGTTTCATTGGTCATGACCGGAATTTGACGCACTTATTATGCCGTCTTTTTACCTAGGGGCACAGGTAGATGCGAAGCGGGCTGAAATCGCATCCCCGATTACTCATTGACCTATCCGGCCGCGCGATCCGGCAAGTGCGGCGAACACCCCAAGACCGACAAACACGCCGCCGCCGAGATAGCGGCCGATGCGGCGAATCTTTCCAGCATGCAACGCAGGTGCGATTGTCCCGGCGGCCAAGGCGTAGGCGCTGTCGGTCACAGCCGCGATCGCCACGAAGAGCGAGCCGAGCGACATGCTTTGCAGCATGAACCGGGCGTCGGCACTCAGGAACTGCGGCAGGAATGCGGCAAAGAAGATGGTGGTCTTGGGATTGAACAAGGCAACAATGAAACCATCACGGAATACGCGTTCCAGCGGCTCAGCGGCTGGCAATGCGGATGGGTTTTCGGCCGGGGCGGAACGGAGCATCTGCACGCCAAGGTAAACAAGGTAGAGCGCACCGGCATACTTGATCACGGAAAAGGCCAGCGAAGAGACCGCAAACAAAGCGGCAAGCCCCAACGAGGCGGCGAGTGCGTTGCCCAAGTTGCCGAGCGCGACGCCGGCGACCGACACCAATCCGGAACGGCGCCCCTGAACGACGCTGCGGGTAACGATGTAGAACACGCCCGGCCCGGGCGTGACAGCGAGAACGAAACTCGCGAGGAGAAATGCGGAGAACAGCGGCCAGGGCGGAAACAGATCGGTCATGGCCGCATCCTGCCGTGAAGCCAATGAAATATCAAGGTTGAGGCGAGCGGTGGGTAATAGATGAAACCGTCCGCGCTACGTTTCATATCCTCGGGCTTCAGCTAGCGCTCGCTACACTGTCCCACTTTGTGCGCTTCCAGGCTCCCTGTCATTTTGAAATCCCCGCCCGGCACGGACTGGTTGCCGCCCACCGTGACGGTGTAGCGCATATCGAATTCGTCGCCGTTCAACTTGGCATCGCCTGCAACTTTCATGGAGGCCAGATCGGCGGGCATGCCCTGAATTCTGCAGGTCATGGCGAAAGTCATCGCCGAAGCAGTTCCGTCCTTTTGGTCGAAAGTGCAGCTTCCGAGGTCATCCAGCATTCGCGTGGCATCAGCCGCGTTCTCGGGGAGGCATTTCTTTTGTGTATCAGACAGGGGCGAACCATCCGGCCCCGCCGACGTTGAAACAATCTCCCACAAATCACCGGCGTAAGCGGGGGTAACCATGAATGCCAACAACAGAACAGCAATGCCTTTCATAAGAACTCCTTGCCAACGTGGAAGAGAAAATCCCTGACCGCCAATGACGGTAGTTTATCGAAAAACGATTCGCCCCCCTTTGATTTTGTTGGATGCCGACTCGATAATTTGCGGTCTCAATCGGGCACAATAGTGCAGGGGCGAATGCTGTACCACCAATGAACAAGTGCGAGGAGAACAGGCAATGAAATATCGGCACTACAAGGGCGGCATCTACGAGATCGTCTGCGAGGCAAAACTGGAAGCCGACCCCAATGTCATCATGATGATCTACAAATCCGAGGAAGGCCTCATCTGGGCGCGGCCCAAGGATGTGTTTTTTGAAACCGTGCAGCACGAAGGGCAAATCGTGCCGCGCTTCGCTCCCCTGAACTGAGGCCACGGCCAGTCAATCACTTTTCATAACGGGATTCATGGTGGATAACGCGA
Source organism: uncultured beta proteobacterium (assembly GCA_963797045.1). Taxonomy (GTDB): domain Bacteria; phylum Pseudomonadota; class Gammaproteobacteria; order Burkholderiales; family Gallionellaceae; genus Sideroxyarcus. The sequence goes on from CAWCNZ010000018.1 coordinate 88,569, forward strand.
GTTTGCTTCTTCTGCTGGCAATGGGTGTGCTGTTCTGGTTCTGGCTGCACAGCATACACATTCTGGAACTCGCCCGCGAGGCAGGCAGACAAGCCTGCGCGATGGCGGACGTCCAGTTTCTGGATGACACTGTCGCCAGCACGCGCCTGGAATTGGCGCGCGACAGGAACGGACGCAGGATATTGCGCCGAACCTATCGCTTCGAATTCAGCGAAACGGGCAACAGCAGGCGGGAAGGGGAAGTGGTCATGCTTGGCGACCGGGTCGAGACGGTCAGCATGGAGCCTTATCAGATTCTGGAGTGAGGGAAAGTTGATAGAGGGCTGGTGGAAATGCGAACCTGAGCCCTTGTTACTTGTTTGACTTACAAGACATCAGAGACGTCCTCTTACAGCCACTGTTACGAGTTGTGGCGAATCGAATATAGCCGATGGCGGGATGACGGGTTCGTCTAGGGGAATGTGATTACCATAACGGGCTTTGAGTTTCTGCTGTACCACCGGGACATCGAGTTTGAAGCTGCCAAGTTTGGATAAGGGAGCTAACTCGATATTCGCAGCCTGTTTGTACAGTTTCCAGACCAGCTCCGAGCAGTAGATGCGATCGTTAGACCATTCAAAGGTCAGGTCATAGGGTTTGCCGAGATAATCCTTTGCATGTTGGTGGAGTTGGGCGATGGCTGCCTGGGTGAGCGGCTGCTTCATTCTCTTGACGACATAATGCCCCTTCAATCCATGATCCAGCCATGCATTCAGCGGCGTGTACCTGACAGGCTGCACGGCCTCAAGCACAAAAGGCTTCCCGTTGCGGAAGAGAACGACGCCCACGTGACTGTAGGGGGATGAAGTGGCAGTTTGTATGGCAAGGCTTTGGTTTGAACGCGAAGTTTGAAAGACGATGTCGCCGTCTTTTGGTGCGTATGCGTGAGCAGTCGATATGACTGAGAACAGCAGCAGGATAGATATGAATACTCTTCTCATCAATTCTCCAAATATGCGGGATAGAAAAGGATGCGGATCACTGCTTTTCAACAAAGTGTGCTTCAATGTCCATCGCCCCGTGCAGCACCCGCACGATGCAAATCGTCGGCTCTTTTTGAAAGAAGATCACATAACTGCCATAGGCACAGGAACGAATGCTATCGCCCAGTTCCGGGCGGGCGCGAAAGGCTTTGGGAGAGGCCGCGATCTTGGCGCATTGGCTGCGCAGCTCGGCGATAAAGGTCAAAGCGCGGTGAGGATTGTCGGAAGCGATGTAGTCGCCGATGGATTCAATGTCTTGTTCGGCGAGCGGTGAAACAAGGTAATGCGCCACGATTACTTGCCCGTGGCGAGTTTGCGGTATTTGTCTTCCAAACGGTCAAAGACCTTGTCGGCGGAAATGCCAGGCCCGCTTGCGAGACCTTGTGCGACAGCCGCCTTTAACCGCTCGACGGTAAGCTTGGGAATCATCTGTATGCCCGAACCATTCTGAATCAATTCGAACTCCTGGCCGGGTTGCAGATGCATAGCCTCGCGCAATTCCTTGGGTAACGTGATTTTGTAATCGCTGGTGACGGTGGCAGTGCTCATTTCGTGAATCCTTGACCGATGATATGAGAGCAATTTACACCGGAGAAGAGGGGAGGGCAACTGAAGAGCGCAGTACGCTCCCACTTGTAAAAATAAATGCAAACCCGCCCCCAATAGTTCTCAATGGAGCCGTATCAGATTCTGGAGTGAGGGGCTGGCTGAAGGAAATGCGAGGCTGACCCTTTTTGTTGGTGCTCGAGCCTAGCCCCTTTAGCTCAGATTTATCCGCTAATCGAAATGTAATCGCTACCTTTTGATTGACTCAGGTCAAGTTCACTGAATTTGGTAGTCCAAATTACTTCTGAATCATTTAACCAATCTTCTTCACTATTTACAGCGCCAACACTTTTTAAGATTCCATCGAAAAGCGGTGTGGCAAAGACAATAGGTAGTCCAACCCTTGTGTTCGGTGCATATGGATCTTCGCCAGAGAGCTCTTCTCGCATAGTGTATCTATGCTTAAACATATTCGATTGATTTGGTTCATTTGGTACATGAATTTCATTTTCAGCTACTAAAGGTAGGGAAAATTCCCTAACTCTGGATACGAATCTTTCTGAATTCAAGTAAGGAGAAGTGTATGAAAAATTCTTGAGGATAAATGACGAATATATATCTCTTTTATCATCAATTTTTCTCAACAATTCAAGATACGTGTTTGCTAATCCACTACAAATCATAACAAGCATTGAATAGTCGATAATCATTGCATTGTTAATTCCGCGTGTGCGCAATGCATCACGAAATGCCCGGAGATACTTCAAATCCGTCTTTTGTAAGAAATCATTTAGAGTGAATTTGTTAACAGGGATATCCAATCTGGCCGTTCCACCATGCCACCATCGTAAAGTCAGAGTTGGTTGAGTGTTGTCGCTATTTGTTCCAGTTTGCCTAGCTATGAAGCCATCTTGTGTACGGTGGATTGCCTCCATAGGTATATGCAAGCCGGATTTCTTTGAGGAGTTTGTGGCCGCTTCACAAAATTCTTCGAACGACAATTTTCTAGTTGGACTTGGCCGGTTCTCATCTGGTCTGAAATAGATGTATATCCAAGCACTCTTATCTAGACTGGCAGGGAGCGGGGGCGTAATGGAGAGAAATTTTGAAATCTGAGTTTTATGTTCTTCGCCACGCCTCCATAATTCGTCGAGAATGTGTCTATCTGTCTCAGGCTTCGGGTCCGAATGATCTGCAAGCCTTCGATAAATTCTTCCACTAGAGTGAATGTGCGGAGTATTCAGGCTTTTGGGGATGCCGATAACTAAAATTGCATTGCCATCAGGCAATCCAATTTCACTACATGGCCCTTGTATTACCTTCTCTTCATACATTACCGGAGGATTTATGTGGGCAGACGATGCTTCCCTAATTTGAATGGAAAGAGCTGGGATGGCCGAAAGAGCAATCCCGGGAAATTCACCAGCGCATTTTGTGTCGTGATTTTCCTTAATTCCGATGAAAAGAAAACCGCCATGTTGATTTGCGAAGGCTGCAAGATGTTTTGCGAAATCGCTAGTTTTAATTGGTTGGGATTTGTAGTCGATATACCAGCCCTCGGAAACAGCGGATAATTCCGATAAGTCGCGAGCTTGAAGTTCGTCAAGATTATTGCCAAACGGGTAGTACGCATAATTCAGCATGACGGTCTCCAATATTGGATTAGCTACACCAA
>CAWCNZ010000019.1:0-3370 GCA_963797045.1 uncultured beta proteobacterium
CGGATTGATGTGGAACAATTTCCCCATCTCCAATAACGCCGAAAAGCAGGACAACACATCGCATACCTATGAGAGCGAACGTGGCGCGAGAAAGATGGGCCATCACACGCTCACGCCGCGCATGACCTGGAAGGATGGCAACGACAGTCTGACGGTTGCGCCGATGTACTTTTTCAACCCGCAAGATTCGAGCAGCGAGACGACATTGTCGGGTTCCGCCATACCGGCCGACAACGGCGTGCGCGTAAGCACCGTGAACGGTCTGGTGCGGATGACCCGTTTGCGGGTCGAAGGCGAAAAGCATGTCCGCGATTCAAAGCTGACCAGCCGGGCCTCTGTCAGCAACAGGAAGAACACAACGGATACCGTCCGCACCGGCTTGGCCAATTCGACCGACCATAACGAGAGCCGGGAAGTCGAATCCAACTTCGCTTTCCGGCTGGATAAGCCGCTGGGCGGAGAACATCTCGTGGCAGTGGGTTTGGAATATATCAATCTGCGCTTTACTCAAGACCAGAGTTTTTCCGGCAGTGCAGCGTCATACGCGGCGCATGAGCGGCAAAGCATCGCCTGGATACAGGACGACTGGGTGCTACGACCCAAAACGACGCTGACCTACGGTTTGCGCGGAGAAACCATTGCCCTGGATTCCTCGGGCGTATCGCAACAACGCGGGCAAGTGATGCCTTCCCTGGCCATACGCATGGAGCCGGCGGATAAATGGGTGATGCGCTCGTCGCTGGGGGCGGGCCTGAAGATGCCAAAGCTGGACGAGATCAGCAATGCCGCGACGCTCAGCGTCGGTACCAATACTCCCGTGGACGCGGACAAGCGCGGTAATCCCGACCTGTTGCCCGAACGCAGCCTTAATTTCGAAGCAGTGGTGGAGCGTTACCTCGATGCCGAGGCGGGCGTGCTGGGGGCGAACTTCTATGCCCGCTCCACGCAGGACTTCACCGAGCGCCGCGTGCAACTGGAAGGCGCGCGCTGGGTGGATAGGCCGCAGAATGAGGGTCGGTCGATGCATTGGGGCTTCGAGCTGGATGGCAAAATCCGCACCGACAACTTTGGCTGGAAAGGGGCGACACTGAAGTCTCACCTGACTCTGCCGCATGGCAGGGTGAACGACCAGCGCCTTGGTATCACACGCATGGCGCAAGACACGCCCAACTATGTATTTTCTGCGGGGCTGGATGAGACTTTGCCAAGTCTGCAGTCCAGCTACGGCATCACGCTGCAACTGTCCGGGCGCAGCGTGACCGATATTCCCGGCGAGAAATATGGTCATACCAAAGCCAGAACGACAGTGGATGCATTCTGGCTATACAGGATCAATGCCCAATTCAAATTGCGCTTCAGCGGACAGAACCTGCTGGCGGCGGATACCGAGCGGAGTACTCGATACATGAGCGGCGGCAACACCTGGCAATTGAATTCCGTGGAGGGCGGATACCGTTCGCTCGTGGCGACTTTGGAAGGGCGCTGGTAGCATGTCTGCCATCGAATTCTCATTCAACCCGTTCATGGCGATGTCGTACGCCTATCCATCCAAGCCGGAGCGTTCTCCCTTGCACGAGCGCATCAGCGTGGTCGCGCTGGTCGTGATGCTGCATGTCCTGCTGTTTGCCTCGTATTGGCTGCAGCCGGAATCCCCGGCCGTGCTGGTCAACGAGATGTCGGTGTCGTTCGCCAACGTGCAGATGCAGCAGGCCGATGTCGTGCCGCAGCCCAAACCCAAGCCGCGCGAACCCGATCCGCTGCCGGCCGAAGAACCGGTCAAGCAGGAAGAGGTGCAGTCCGTGCAGCAGGACGCCACGCCGCCGTCCCCCATCGTGCTGGATGCCGAGCCGGACTACCGTGCCGACTATTTGAACAATCCGCGCCCGCCTTACCCCATGGTGGCGCGGCGCATGGGTTATCACGGCAAAGTGGTGCTGGACGTCGAAGTGCTGGCCGAAGGCAAGGCGGGGGAGGTGAAGCTGCACCAGAGTTGCGGATACGACATTCTCGACAACGCTGCCGTGCAGACGGTCAAGACCTGGCGCTTCACACCTGCACGCCGCTTCGGCCAAGCGGTGACGCAACGATTCCTGGTCCCCATCAAATTTTCTTTAGAGGATAACGAAGCATGAACGATCTGTTCTCCATCAACTCGCCCATCGTCTCGGGGACCTTGCTGCTGCTGATTCTGCTGTCCGTCGCGACTTGGTCCATCGCGCTGTTCAAGCTGTGGAAGCAATGGCAGGCCAAGAAGGACGACCGCGTATTCAACGACAGTTTCTGGTCGGTGCGCGAGTGGGGCGAGGCCGGGAAAGTGGCGCAGGGCAGCCAGGGCGACATCGCGCGCATGGCGCAAGCCGGTTTCGCCGAGCTGAAGACGCTGAATGCCGCGCAGCAGGATCTGAAACATTCCGGCGCACCACACGACGTGCTGGAGCGCATGCTGCGCCTGCAGTTGCAGAACCTGCAGCGCTACCACGAGCGCGGCCTGGCGGAACTGGCGACTATCGGTTCCACGGCTCCCTTCGTCGGGTTGTTCGGCACGGTGTGGGGCATCATGCATGCGCTGCAGGACATCGGCAAGACCGGCTCGGCCTCGCTGGACGTGGTGGCCGGCCCCATCGGCGAGGCGTTGATCGCCACCGCCATCGGCATCGCCACGGCATTGCCGGCTGTGCTGTTCTACAACTTCTTCCTGCGCCGCCTGAAAGTGCATGTGACCGACCTGGAGAACTTCGCCCACGACTTCCTGCGCTTGGCGCAGAAGCACGATTACAAACTCTGAGGTCGCCATGTCTTTCGGAAATTCCTCGCAAGAAGACGGCATGATGAGCGAGATCAACGTCACGCCGCTGGTGGACGTGATGCTCGTGCTGCTGGTGGTGTTCATCATCACCGCCCCCTTGCTCGCGCCGCAATCGCTCAAGATCAACCTGCCCAAGACCGACGCAGTGCAGCAGAACGACAAGCCGCAGAAAGTCAGTCTGGTGGTGGACGCGCAGGGCAACGTCGAGCTGGACAACATGCACGTGAGCGACCAGGGGCTGGCCGAGGCGCTGAAGAGCCGCGCGGCGGACCCGCAGTTCCAGCTGCAGATCGAGGCGGACAGCGCGGTGCCCTACGGCCGCGTGGCGGAGATCATGGCGCTGGCGCAGAAGGCGGGGGTGAGCAAGCTGTCGTTCATCACGCTTTCCAAGTGACGATGGCTGAATTAGACTGCCCGCGCAATCGCTGACAACCAACCTTTTATCGAGGAGACCGCATGAACCGCAGAGAACTACTTTTGGGCGCTGCCGCGATGGCCGCCGCCGCAACCGCCGGACGTGCTTTTGCCGCCGGACACGAACATTCTATGCACGATCATCATGCG